>DASZGB010000007.1:0-194246 GCA_035939185.1 Solirubrobacteraceae bacterium | reverse complement strand
CATCTTCTCGTACCCCAACTCCCCCACGACCTGCACGCTCGCGGCGAGCATCCGCGAACGCTGCACTTCAGTGACCTGCGCAGCACCGACACGCTGCCGCGAACCCGCCGCCGAGCGAGACACACGCGCCCGCGAAGCCTGGGCAACAAGCAGGGCAGCCACCTACACCACCCCCCAACAGGAGCAAGAAGAGCACCGAAGCGCCGAACGACTGGGGCTAGAAGTCAGCCACCCCGGCCAAGAGAGAGAGAGAGAGAGAGAGAGAGATGCCTCAGCGATGCTGAAGCATCTACAAGAACCCCCAACAGGGGTCACAACCACTCCCACCACGTCTGTCTCCCTAACAGCCACGCGAAAACAACCCCTTCATCGTTCTGACCCAAGCCCTCTCCCAAACAAACTTCAGCTGCGCAAACAACCGGCCCGAAGAAACCAGACCCAACCCAATCGATATCTCAGAGCGCCAACCACAACCAGCCGACGCCATGCCCAGGCATTGTAACCATAAACATATATGACGTCAACCCCCAACCCACAAACTCAAACAAACATCGCGCGAACAAACAACCCATGGTCAGCGCGGATCGCGGATATGGCCGGAGCTACCTCAGCAAGACGGCGACTCTAGTACCTGCACATGCTACCCTATGCACATGTCTACCCTCTCCCGTCGCACACAGCTGCTGCTTGACGAGGAGCGTCACCGTCGCCTGGCAGAGGAGGCATCGCGCACAGGCCGCTCGATTGGGGCACTGGTGCGCGAGGCGATCGACGTGCGCTTCGAGCTGGAGGAGCAGGCCGAGCGGCGGCATGAAGCAGCCGGTGCGCTGCTCGGCGCACCACGCCCCAGCGACCCCGAGCCGGACTGGAGCGAGGTCGAGCGCGAGCTGCTCGACGCATCGCCGGCAGGCGCCCCGTGAAGCGCGTCCTGCTCGACACCAACGTGATCCTCTACGCCCTCGGTGGCCCCCATGCCCAGGCCGAGCCGTGCCGGCGCATCCTCGAGCTCGCGGGCGAGGGCAGCCTGCGCCCCGAGGCCCCCGTGGACATCGTCCAGGAGATCCTCCACCACCGCAACCGCCGCCTCGGCGACCGCGCGCAGGCCACAGCCGACGCCCTCGCCGCCGCCACCCTCTGCCGCCTGCATGTAGTCGAACCCCAGGACGCCCGCGAGGCCGCGAGGCTGTTCGCCGACTCCCCCCGCCTCTCCGCCCGCGATGCAATCTTCGCCGCCATCGCCAGCCGCCACGGCCTGCAGACCATCCTCTCCGCCGACGCCGACTTCGACGGGCTGCCAGGACTGCGCCGCATCGACCCCACCGATGCCGCTGCCGTCACCGCGCTCGCGGGCTGAGGGCGGCGAGGGAGTGCCGCCTACTTCTTCTTGGCCTTGTGGTGCTTCTTGGGCTTCCTCTTGGCTTTGCCGCAGGCGGTGACGGCGATCTTGGTGTTCTGCTTGATCTGCGCTCCGTTCTGGGCGGTGAGGGTGGTGGGCATCGTGAGGGTGGTGCCGCAAAGGTTGCCCTTGGCCTTGGCGGGCAGCACGGCGGCGAGCCCGGAGTGCGGTCCCTCGGGGAGCATGAGCTCGAAGGAGCTGATCGGCGCGTCAGGCACATTGTTGAACGCGCTGCTCGTGACGCCGTGCTTGATGTCGATGCTGCCGATCAGTTCGAGCTTGACGCCTTCGCCCTGGAGGATCAGCACGAGGTCCGGGAAAGCCGCGCCACCGTGAGACACGAGATACGCCGGGCCGGTCACGGGGTTCGCGAGGACCGGGGTGTTGGCGGTAGCCGTCCCGATCACCGAGCCGGCCGGGCACCCTGCGGGGTTCGCGTCGAATGTCGCCTGCGGACAGGCCTGCTGGATCGTCGTCAGCCGCGAGGGCAGTTGCTTGGGCAGAGTCACCGCGACGCTGCGGATGTTCGCCTGCGTTTCCTTGGGGTAGGCGACTTTCACATCGAGACTCGCACCGTTGCGCTTGCTCGTCTTGGACTGCGTGGAGACCTTGAACGACGGTTTGAACGCGAGTTCCCTGCACCCACCGACCTGGAAGGGCGAGGCAACGTTGCTGCTGGCGCCTTCAACCGAGGTGACGCTCCCCGTGATCTGCATCGGCGCGCAGCTGGTCGGGTTGAACAGGAAGTTGGTGCGGTCGATGACTGCGCTTATCGACCGCAGGTCGGTGGGGACGCCCTTGACGATCTGCGGCACGGGGTCCGTGGCGACCGTGACCTGCGCGGTATGGGGATCGACTTCGATCCTCGCCCTGGTCACGACCGTCCCAAGATCGAACGGACCCGCGACCACAGGCGCAACGATCGACAGGCCGAACGGCGCACCCCCATAGGGGCCAGTCAGGTAGACCGGCACTTCCGGCCCCCCCGGCTGCGGGATCGTCAACGGGTAGGCGCCCGCCCCGGACTGCACAACCGCGTGCCCGATCTGCGAGGACGCCGGACAGGAGCCCTGCGCGGCCTGCGGTTCGGGACACCGCGGGACACCGGCGAGTATCCCGGCGACCCCCTGGGGCATCGTGAACCGCAGCTTTTCCACTCGCTGCTGCCCATCGCCACGCTGCAACAGCATCGAGAAGCCGGTGAACCCACCGGCCTGCCCACCCGTCGTGCCCGCCGCGAACGCAGGGCTGAAGGGCAACGCACCCGACGGACACCTCGCACCACCGGAGCCTTCGCTCAACGAGAACCCGGCGCTCGTGAGGAAATCCGGTGTGGAGGGCGTGCTCCACGGCGTGAAGTCCGCGCTCGAGGCGAAGCTCCCACACCGCACAGGCGTATCCACCGCCGCCCGCGGCCCCCCGTTGAACGACAGCTTGAACAACGTGAACGGCGCTTGCGGCGTGTTTTCGAACACGGCGACGATCTGACCCGGCGCTTCACAGCGCTTCCCGTCCAGCATCTCACCCACCGCTTCACAAAGCGAGGCCTTCCCCACGAGCTTCAGGTCCACACCATCCCCGGATACCGTCGCGAGCAACCGTATTTCCGGTGGATTTGACTGCAACACATACACACCGCCTTCCAACTGCTTTTCTTCGGCACCTTCCACCAGCGGTGTCTTGACGAGCGCACTCCCCACTCTCGACGCGTTCGGACAATGAGCGGGACCATTGTTCTCTTCACCCCGTGCTCGTTCCGCATCCGTCGTCAATGCGTCTTGCGCGGGACCGCACGCCTGCAAGCCCGCAGCCTGCCCCGGATTGACCACCAAGCCAGGTGGCAACGCGACGACCGCGTTCTTGATATCAGCGCTACCGAGGCCGCTCACTTCCTCCAAACCACCCAACGGCGGACGGACTTCCACCGTCATACCCGCTGCGGAGTCCGACCTCGCCGTATCGGGCGCCACGCTGATCGACGGTTCGAACCCAAGCGAATCACACCCCGTAAGCCCTGCGGGTCTGTCAGCGGAATCATGCAAGACAAACGCTGTTTCCGACCTCGCCGTAGGGTCCTTCCAACCGTCCAGTTCACGGAACGCGAACGACTGCGGTTCACCACACGATACAGGCAACGTCAAGAACGGCGTCACAACTGGACTATTAGGTGCGAGGCAGTAGTCAACTCCTCCCCCTCCCAGAGAGCGTTCCATTTCTTCCTGGCTGCAGCCGCCATCTCGCCAGCGCCAGCGGTTGTGGCTGCTTTCCTGTGGCACACCCCAGAGCGTGAGAATGGTCTGGAACAGTTCCTGCTCTGGAACATTGCTGACCTTGGCAACAATCGAGTTGTCTCCTCCGCTGGCCACACCGAACGTGATGAACACCGGAAGCCCGTATTCGAACCCCAATTCCGCCGGCACGCCTGGTGCCGGAGCCATATTGAAGACATTTGACTGCGCTGAAAGGTACCCCAGCTTCAGCGACTTGAATTTTCCCACCATACTCGCTGGCGGGCAATGTTCAAGAAACAGCTGCTGCCTCGTGCACTGCGGCGTGTCGTGCAGATCGCCGATGAATCCGGGTGGAACACGGGTTTCCAAATTTCTGGGTTCACTCGGGAGATATGCCTTCTTTTTGGAGTTCAGTGCCGTTGCTGTGTCGAACACGAACGTGGCGGTGTAAGGATGCGAGCCCGCTTGACGGTCAACTGTTCCGTCCGCTCTGGAGAACCACGCATCGGCATGCGTCAAACCTCCGAGGGCAGGCTTCGAGCTGATCGTCACCGGATCTTCGGTTGCCACCGCTTCCAGCGCACCGCCGCCCGAGATCGACACACGATTCGTCAGGCCCGATGCTTCCGCCCCAGCTTCCACCGAGATACCAACGGTAGGAACAGGATTGTGGAAATTAGCATTTTCCCCAAAGGTCGGCAGTCCTCCGCCCCCTTGGAATACTTCTGTGTCGGTGCAGGTGATCACAGTCGCACCAGCGACGCTCGGCGACGCGCCCGGACCGTTGCCCGTGCACCGCCACGCTTCCGGTCCGATCCTGGGATCGATTCCGAAACGATCCCCGCCTTCCATTACCTCCTGATTGCGCAGCTGCCCTGCTTCTCTGGCTTTCACTCCTGGAGGTAGCGTATCCGTCACCGTGATCGCACCTTCGCTCGCGCCCGCGCCCACGTTGAAGACCTCGATCCCGATCGTGCCGCTCGTCGATCCTTTGACCGCTACAGATACGCTTGCTTCGCTTGCCTGCAGTTCGGCCGTTTCCATGTTGCCCAGTTCGCCAACGAACGTGACGACAAACTTGCCGGGAGTGGTTCCGCCCACGGTCACGTTGCCGGCGCCGATGTCCGGCAGTCCTTCAAGCGCCTGCTGCACTTCGGTGTCGGTGGCATGGTCCGGGATAGCCTTGGTTTCTGCTTCCTTGTAGGAGAGCGTGAACGTTCCCATTTCCCCAGCCGCCGTCACTTCCTGGACCTCGTTCACCGGCGCCACCAGATTCGTGGGGTAGGTGTCGGCGAACAGCTGCCAGCCGGGCCCTTCCACGGCCAGCGCCGAGGAGATGGACGTGACGAACGCGGCGAGCGCGGCAAGGATGAACATCATGACTCGACAAATCCTCATTATTTCGCCCTCCGCTCGTTACCGGCCCTCACGGCCGTAGCTTTCCGTACCCGCTTCCCGCCATATCGCGAACGCGCTTGCCTTTCACAACGCTCACGCCTGCCCTTCTTCCTCTCCCGTCTACACGCTTTCAGCGCATTCGCAAGGCGTCGCGAGCGCGTCAACGATCTGACATCAGCCCCGACCGGCGCGGACGCCGCAGGAAGGTTCCCGTTGCCGCTGAACGTCATGCTCGGGGGATTCCCAAAGGACGGAGACGAGGGTGTAATGACCTGGCAGCTCCCCTCACATGCCTGCGAGGCCGGGGTAAAACCACCATCCACGCGCGCGTCATAGAGCAGATTGTGGTCGCTGGGCGCCTGCACCTGCCCCAGTCGTCCGACGTGCTCGAAGAACACATTTTCACCCCTCGCATCGGAGTCGACCAGATACGAGCTGTACAGACTACTGCCGCCCGACAACAAAAACACACAACCCGCATTAGCTCGTGCCGGCGTACGTGGCGTGCACGAGCCTTCGCCTTCACGCTCCCACTCATACACATCCGGTGCCCCGTTCGTGTCGCGGGACGCCAACGCCTGTGCCGACACAAAGAAAACCCGACTGCCGTTTTCAGAGATCAGACGCGGCGCATACGTCTCAACATTAATGGTGCTGGCCGGCAACTTCGACGCTCCTGGTGGTGGTTCAGGGTTTGCGGGTGGCGCCCCAGTGGGATCACAAGACGCGCACGCAAGCCGAGCATCTTCAGCGGAGTAGACAAATACCTCTGGCTCAGACACCCCTTTATATTTATTGTCATAGCCAGTCAGCGACCCGTATGACTGAAACACGAGATGTCGGCCATCGGAAGTTACCTGAGAGGCATGCCTGGCGATATTCGCCACCCAGTCACCAGAGCGATCGATTCCTTCAGAACTCGTCAGGAAACTGTTGTCTTGGGGCATGAGCGTGGCAACAAAGGTCGACACTCCTTCATGAAGCAGATAGAGATTCGGAGCTCCCGGGGTCGCGCTATCACCGTGCGCGTTGTGGTTGACAGTAAGAACACTGTCGGCAACAAAGTACAGATAGGCGCCGTCTGCGCCTGTTTCGTTGACGCCGACAACCCCCTGCACTTCCGCGCCTTCGCCCGTGAGCGCTTCGCGCGTGTTGCTGCTCGTGTCAAACCGCCATAGCCTCCCGCCTTCGATGTAGAAGGCATAGCGGCCGTCCGGCGTCGCAGTCCAATACTCAGCCGCCCCCGCACCGGAGACCGGGACGGTGCTCGTCCCGTTCTCCAACACGAAGAGATGTTCCATGTCTGGCCCAGTCTGCGTGTCGGTCCAAAAGATGCGAGAGCCGTCATTTGAGATCGCATGGCTGAAGGTTGTACGTTCTCCTCTGGCTGGAGAATAACCTCCGAACGTCGCGTTCGGGACAGTCACGCCTGCAATGACGTTCACCAGACGCAGCTGACCGCCGACCACGTCATAGAGGTTGCAGCCAAACATACAAGCCTGCGTCAACCCCGGTGCTGCATGGCCTTCCTGTGCAGCGGGCGGTACTTCAATTGCTTCTTGGGCATTCGGCGTCAACGCCGCTTCGTCCTGGAAGATGATCTGCGATCTATCCACGGAGGCGCCGGCAAATAGAGGACTGCCGCAGTTCTGCGTCGAGAACAGCGCACCGAACGCGCCACCTTCGCTCGCACGCGAGTAAAGAGCCCAGCAACCCGTCGACACTTCGCCGGTCAACGGATAATCGCTCCAGACAACGGCGTTCTTCAGATCGCCCGAGAAATCCTGGAACTGAGCTAACGCAAAGGCTGCCGTCCCAATTGGTGTGATGTCGCTCGACTTCCAGCCTTCATCAGGAGTCCGTGCCGAAAGCCACTGATCGCCGAGACCCGCGCCGGTTACGCCAGCCCCCGACGACGACGATGTCGTCGGTTCTCCGACCCACGCCACCGCGTCACCGTCCGCGGCGGCCCTGAAAGGCAGATTGGCCGGGAAGCTATTGGTGACGCCGCCATAGAGGCCGTACTGCGCTGCGGCGGGCACGTACGGTTCGCCTTCCCCGGGCGGTGAGACCAGCTCGTAGGCGCGCTGATCAGGTAGAGCTGTTGAGGCAGCTTCGCCGGCGGACGCCGCATTGGAGGTTGCTCCTCCGGCGGCTGGCGCCGGGGTGCTCAGGGCCGCGAGTGCGCCGAGCATCACGACAAGGGCAGCCAGCACGACGAGCGCCGGCGTGGCGTGGGTGTGCCCGCTGCGATTGGTCCTGAAAGCCCTCATTGAACTGCTCCCTCCTCGTGGTTTGCGATCGCGTTCTCGCCGCGGACTGCCTGCTCGACTTCCCTGCCCCTGCCCGTGAGCCGCCAGGCGTTGGGCTCCCCTTTGAGGTGCCCAACACCGGCGTTGTGGATAAGCCCAAGGTTCTCCAGGCGCGCGAGCAGCTTGGATATCTGCCCCTGGTCGGAGACGCCTGCCTCCTCGGCGACCTCCCTGTTGCTCGCCCCCGGTGTCGCGGCGATAGCCGCGAGGACGCGCAAGGTGCGATACGTCAGGCGCATATCGAGGCCGCCCAGAGGATCGGCGGGAGCCGTGCGCCGCGCGCGCGGCCCAGCGGGCAGCGGACGCTCGAGCTCCTTCTCGGCCGCGGCAGCCCCGAGATAGGGACGCACGATCATCGCCATCAACGGGTTCAGCAACTCCGCGAGCGAACCACCACCGGACCCCGACAGGCGAGCATGGACGACAGCGAGCACAGCCCCGACGACGCCCTCCGCGGTAAGCGGCGCGACCTCACGCACACGCCGAGACTGGATGCGCCCACCACGCACCTGCGCGCTGCCACCCTCGACCACCCCGATCAACTCGGCAACGACACTCGCGCGGCGCTCGAGCACCGCGGGGCCGGCCTTCAAAGCATCAACTACGAGGATGCGACCCGCCAGCGGCTCGTCCGCGAACAACTGCAGCAGCGCGGCGAGACCGCCCCGCACCCGCGAACGCCAATCCCGCTCACCCGCAGCGGCCTCCCACGCAAGCACACGAGCGCGCTCTACAGTCTCGCTGAACGCCGCGAGGAAGCACGCTTCGCGATCAACGAATAAGTCATAAAACGTGCGCCGCGAAACACCAGCACGCGCCGTCACCCGCGCGACCGACATCTTCTCATACCCCAACTCCCCCACAACCTGCACCGTCGCCGCGAGCATCCGCGAACGCTGCACTTCAGTGACCTGCACGGCACCCACCCGCTGCCGCGGACCCGCCGCCGAGCGCGACACCCGCGGACGCGCAGCCTGGGCAACAAGCAGGGCAGCCACCTACACCACCCCCCAACAGGAGCGGAGACAGCGCAAAGACGCCGAACGATGAAGCCTAGAAGCTAGCCACCCCGGCCAAGAGAGAGAGAGAGAGAGAGAGATGCCTCAGCGATGCTGAAGCATCTAGAAGGACCCCCAACCGAGGCCACAACCACTCCCACCACGTCTGTCTCCCTAGCAGTCACGCGAAAACAACCCCTTCATCGTTCTGACCCAAGCCCTCTCCCAAACAAACTTCAGCTGCGCAAACAACCGGCCCGAAGAAACCAGACCCTACCCAATCGATATCTCACAGCGCCAACCACAACCAGCCGACGCCATGCCCAGGCATTGTAACCATAAAACACACATGACGTCAACCCCCAACCCACAAACTCAAACAATGACCGTGCGAACAGGCAACCCCCGGCGCTGGTGGTACTTCGCAGATCCTCCCGCCAGGCGACCTCGTCGAACGCGACGCGCGCGAAGCCTCGACGCTGCCCGGCCACGACTCAGCCCTCGTCGTCGGGCGGGCGAAGTGATCCGTACTCGGCCTCGAACTCCTCGAGGGTGGCCTGCTCGTGGCCGAGCCGGTTCAGAATCGCCGCCGCGGATGTGTCGGGAACAAGCGTAAGCTCGCCGTCTGGCTGCTCGTGCGTGACCACGTAGCGACCGCTGATGTCGCCACTGAGGGTCACGTGCGCCTGCTCACCCACAGGGCTCATGATGCCAGACGCCAGGACGGTCATGAAGGATCTCGCGCTAGCTGCACGAGACCAAATGTACGCGCCGACTGCGACGTTTCTCTGGGGAGGCGCCAGCGTCTGCGCCTCCCCTGCCCGGCGCCCCTACTCCTCGCTCGCCGCCGGGACGTCCTCGGCCATCTCCAACTCCGCGAGCTCCTCGACAAACCCGGGGTCCGAGTCCCCGGCCCCGATCTTCTCAAGCGAAGCGAGATCCGCGGCGTACTCCTGCCCGTAGGCGCCAAAGGCGTCCTCGCCGGAGATGCCCAGCTCGGCCGCGATCTCCTCCTGATCCAAGAGCCCGACATCGTCAATCGCCCGCGGCAGCGGTTCTGACGGCTCGATCTCAATCCGCCGGTAGCGCTTGAGCCCCGTCGCCGCCGGAATGAGCTTGCCGATGATGACGTTCTCCTTGAGCCCGTTCAAGCGATCGATCTTGCCCTCAAGCGCAGCATCGGTGAGCACCTTAGTCGTCTCCTGGAATGAAGCCGCCGACAAAAACGAATCCGTATTCAAAGACGCCTTGGTAATCCCAAGAATGATGTCCTCGTACTGAGCCTGCTCGCCCTTCTTCTTGAGCAGATCCCCGTTGACGCGCGCGAACTCGAAGCGATCGACGAACTGCCCGGGCAGGTAGTCCGTATCGCCCTTCTGATCGACGCGTACCTTCTTGAGCATCTGGCGCACGATCAGCTCGATGTGCTTGTCGTTGATGTCGACGCCCTGGGACTTGTAGACCTCCTGCACCTCCTTGACGAGGTAGCGCTCGGTCTCGGTGCGCCCGCGCAGTTTGAGCAGGTCGTGCGGATACAGCGACCCCTCGTTGAGCTGCTTGCCCGCAGTCACCTTCTCGCCCTGCGCGACAAACAGACGCGTGCGGCGCGGGAAGGCGTGGCGATGCTCTTCGCCCGCCTCATCGGTGACGACGACGGTCAAAGCCTTCTCGGACTCCTCGATCGACACCACCCCGTCCTGCTCGGCGATCTGCGCAAGACCCTTGGGCTTGCGCGCCTCGAACAGCTCGACCACGCGCGGCAGACCGTGCGTGATATCGGCGCCGGCGACGCCGCCGGTGTGGAACGTGCGCATCGTCAGCTGCGTGCCGGGCTCGCCGATCGACTGCGCGGCGATGATGCCGACGGCATCTCCGATCTGCGCGGTCTGCCCGGTCGCCATCGCGCGCCCGTAGCACGCCTGGCAGACCCCGCTGGGCGCCTGGCACTTGAGCACGGAGCGCACGGGCACGACCACGTCGTTGCCCTTGTCGTGGTCCTCCTGGAAGGCGGCGACAATCTCGGCGAACTCAGCGCGCCCAATCTCGAGGCCCTGCTCGGCGAGCATGCGTCCGCGCTTGGTCTTGATCGGCTCGGCCGCGACGCGGCCGACGAGGTCTTCGTTGGGATCGCCGCCGGCCGCCCATACGGGCATCTCGATGTGCTCGGGCGCGCCGCAGTCGACCTCGCGGATGATCACGTCCTGAGCGACATCGACCAGCCGGCGCGTCAAGTACCCGGAGTCGGCGGTACGCAATGCCGTATCGGCTAGCCCCTTACGCGCGCCGTGGGTGGAGATGAAGTACTCGAGCACCGACAGGCCCTCCATGAAGTTGGCCTTGATCGGCCGCTCGATGATCTCGCCCTTGGGGTTGGCCATCAGCCCGCGCATCCCCGCGAGCTGGCGGATCTGCTTGAAGGAGCCGCGCGCGCCCGAGTTGGCCATCATGAAGATGGGGTTGAGCGTGTCGAGGTTCTCGATCATCGCATCCGCGACCTCGTCGGTGGCGGCGTTCCACTTCTCAACGACCGCCTCGTGGCGCTCCTCCTGCGTAATCAGACCCATGTCGTACTGATCGGAGATCTCGGCGACGATGTCCTCGTACTTCTTGATGATCTCGCCCTTGCGCGGGGGGATCACGACGTCGTTCTTGGAGATCGTGATGCCGGCCTGCGTGGCGTACTTGAAGCCGAGGTCCTTGAAGGCGTCGAGCACCAAAGAGATGGTCGTCGCGCCGTAGGCCTGCACGAGCGCGTCGATCAGCCGCGTGGTGTCGCGCTTCTTCATCGACTGGTTGACGAACACGTACTTGCTGGCGTCGAAGCCGTCGCCCAGCGCCTCCGCCAAAGCCCGCTCGATGCGGTCGTTGTAGATGATGCGCCCGACTGTCGTGAGCACATGACCGCCCTCGCGCCCGAAGGGGCGGAACTCGGCGATGTCGTGCAGCTTCACGACGCCGGCCTCGTAGGAGAGCTCTGACTCCTGCGCGGTGCGAAAGACATGCGGGCGCGGCTCGCCAGAGGGCCACTTGCCACCCGTCAGGAGCTCGCGCTTGCCCGCCAGCTCCTCGGCCTCGGGTCCATACGTCAGGTAATAGGCCCCCAGGATCATGTCCTGCGTGGGCGTCGCCAGCGGCGCGCCATGCGCGGGCGAGAGGATGTTGTTGGAGGACAGCATCAGGATCCGTGCCTCCGCCTGCGCCTCTGCGGACAAGGGCAGGTGCACAGCCATCTGATCGCCATCAAAGTCGGCATTGAAGGCATGGCACACCAAGGGGTGCACCTGGATCGCCTTGCCCTCGACCAACAGCGGCTCGAAGGCCTGGATGCCGAGGCGGTGCAGCGTGGGCGCGCGGTTGAGCAGCACGGGGTGCTCGTGGATGACCTCCTCGAGCACGTCCCAGACCTCGCCGATCATCGAGTCGACCATCTTCTTGGCGGCCTTGATGTTCTGCGCGCTCTTGCGCTCCACCAAACGAGCCATGATGAACGGCTTGAAGAGCTCAAGCGCCATGATCTTCGGCAGCCCGCACTGGTGCAGCTTCAAATACGGGCCCGCGACGATCACGGAGCGCCCGGAGTAGTCCACGCGCTTACCCAGCAGGTTCTGGCGGAAGCGCCCCTGCTTGCCCTTGAGCATGTCGCTCAGCGACTTCAGCGGACGGTTGCCGGGCCCGGTCACGGGACGCCCGCGGCGGCCGTTGTCGAACAGCGCGTCGACGGCCTCCTGCAGCATGCGCTTCTCGTTGTTGACGATGATCTCGGGCGCACCGAGGTCGAGCAGCCGCTTCAAGCGGTTGTTGCGGTTGATGACCCGCCGATACAGATCGTTGAGGTCGGAGGTGGCGAAGCGCCCACCGTCGAGCTGCACCATCGGGCGCAGCTCGGGCGGGATCACGGGCACGGCGTCGAGCACCATCTGTTCGGGCTTGTTGCCGGAGGAGATGAACGCGGAGACGACCTTCAGGCGCTTGACGGCGCGCGCCTGCTTCTGTCCCTTGCCGGTCTTGACCTGGTCCTCGAGGTCGACCCTTTCGGCCTCGAGATCGACCTGCTGCAAGAGATCACGTACGGCCTCGGCGCCCATGCCGCCGCGGAAGTACTCACCGAAGCCGTAAGAGCTGCCGAAGCGCTCTTTGAGCTCGCGGAAGGTGGTCTCGTCGTGCTCGATCTGCTTGGGCTCCATCGTCTTGAAGAGCTCCCACACGTGGCGCATGCGCTCGGCGGCGTCCTCGATGTAGGCCTCGGTATCGGCGATGTCGGCGTCGAAGGCCTTATTGAGCTCCTTGACGAGCTTCTCGCGCTCGTCGTCGGGGAGCTTTGAGAGGTTGAGGTCGAGCGAGTCGGCCCACAGGTGGTCTTCGTCGTTGAAGTTCGTCTGCTTGCCGGTCGTGAGGTACTTCTCGCGCCGCGCGAGCGACTCGCGCAGTTCGAGCACGCGCTCCTCGCGCTCGGCGGCGTAGGAGTCGAGCACCTTGTTGACCTCGAGCTCGAGCGTGTCGAGGTCCCGCGTGCGCGCCTCATCATCGACCCAGGTGACGATGGAGGCGGCGAAATAGAGGACCTTCTCGAGCTCCTTGGGCGCCATGTCGAGCAGGTAGCCGATGCGCGAAGGGACGCCCTTGAAGAACCAGATGTGGCTGACGGGGGCGGCAAGATCGACGTGGCCCATGCGCTCGCGGCGGACCTTCGAGCGCGTGACCTCCACGCCGCAGCGCTCACACACGATGCCCTTGTAGCGCACGCGCTTGTACTTGCCGCAGTAGCACTCCCAGTCCTTGGTGGGACCGAAGATGCGCTCGCAGAAAAGACCGTCCTTCTCGGGCTTGAGCGTGCGGTAGTTGATCGTCTCGGGCTTGGTCACCTCGCCCGAGCTCCAGCTGCGGATCTGCTTGGAGGACGCGAGTGAGATCTCGATGGCGTCGAAGTTATTGATGTCGATCATGCGCTTGCTCCAGTCTCGTTGTCCTCAATCAGCGGCTCCTCATCGAAGCCCCCCTCGGGCAGCGCGCCCTCGGGCTCCTCGTCCTCGAGCCCCTCGATCTCCGGCAGAGCCTCGTCGTCCGACAGGGCCTCGTGGTCCGCGAGGGTCTCGTCCAGCATGTCCGCTACGCCGAGATCGTCCACGTCGTCGTGACCGACGCCAAGCGGGTCCTCCTCGTCTACGTCATCCACGTGCTCCTCGCCCGCGGGCCCACTGCCATTGGTCGAAGCGCGCCCGGCATCCTCATCGCCACCGTCGGCATCGGCGAGCGCGGCCCCCTCACCCTCCCCCTCCACGACGTCCTCGTTGACCTCACCCGTGGGCGCGCGTACACCCGACAGATCGATGCCGAGCTCCTCGGCGGCGCGCAGGAGGTCGTCGTCTTCGTCGCGCATCTCGGTGTGCTGGCCTTCCTCGCTGACGACGTTGACGTCGAGCGCGAGCGACTGCATCTCCTTGAGCAGCACCTTGAAGGACTCGGGGATCGAGGGCTCAGCGATGTTCTCGCCCTTGACGATCGCCTCATACGCCTTGACGCGCCCAACGGTGTCATCGGACTTGATCGTGAGCATCTCCTGCAAGGTGTAGGCCGCGCCGAAGGCCTCCAACGCCCACACCTCCATCTCGCCAAAGCGCTGGCCACCGAACTGCGCCTTGCCGCCCAGCGGCTGCTGGGTGACAAGCGAGTAGGGACCGGTGGAGCGCGCGTGGATCTTGTCATCCACGAGGTGCAGAAGCTTGAGGATGTACATATAGCCGACGGTGACCTGCTCCTCGAAGGGCTCGCCGGTGCGGCCGTTGAAGAGCGTCATCTTGCCCGAGGCCTGCTCGCCGGCGCGGCGGGACTTGTCGATGTCCATGCGGATGCGACCCTCGTGCGCGTCCTGCCAGGCGACGAGCGCCTGGTCGACGTCCTGCACGGTGGCGCCGTCGAAGACGGGCGTGGACACGTACACGCGCCCGTTGCCGCCATTGGCATGGGCTTCCTTATAGGCGTCGGTGCCATCGTCGTACCAGCCCTGCGCGGCGGCCCAACCCAGATGCGTCTCGAGGATCTGGCCGACGTTCATGCGACTCGGCACGCCGAGCGGGTTGAGGATGACGTCCACAGGGGTGCCGTCCTCAAGGAAGGGCATGTCCTGCTCGTCAACGATCTTGGAGATGACGCCCTTGTTGCCGTGGCGCCCAGCGAGCTTGTCGCCCTCGGAGATCTTGCGCTTCTTCGCCACGAACACGCGCACCAAATCGTTGACGCCCGGTGGCAGGTCATCGCCGGCGTCGCGCGAGAAGGTCTTGACGTCGATCACGACGCCGCCCTCGCCGTGAGGGACCTTCAATGAGGTGTCGCGCACCTCGCGCGCCTTCTCCTTGAAGATCGCGCGGATCAGCTTCTCCTCCGCGGTTAGCTCGGTCTCGCCCTTGGGCGTGACCTTGCCGACGAGCAGGTCGCCGGAGGCGACCTCGGCGCCGACACGCACGATGCCGCGATCGTCAAGGTTGCGCAGGGACTCCTCGGAGCGGTTGGGAATGTCGCGCGTGATCTCCTCCTCGCCGAGCTTGGTCGTGCGCGCGTCGATCTCGTACTCCTCGATGTGGATCGAGGTGAGCTCGTCGTCCTTGACGAGGCGCTTGGACAGAATGATGGCGTCCTCGAAGTTGTAGCCCTCCCAGGACATGAAGGCGACCATCAGGTTCTTGCCGAGCGCCATCTCGCCGCGATCGGTGGAGGAGCCGTCGGCGAGCACATCGCCCGCTTTGACCTTCTGGCCGGTGCGCACGCGCGGCTTCTGGTGGATCAGCGTGCCCTGGTTTGAGCGCATGAACTTCTGCAACTCGTACTCGTCCTTCTGACCGTCGCTCAGCTCGAGCACGATCTGCGTAGCGTCGACGTGATCGACGGTGCCGGCGTTGCGCGCGAGGAGCACGTCGCCGGTGTCGAGCGCGGCACGACGCTCCATGCCGGTGCCCACCAAAGGCGCGTCGGCCTTCAGCAAAGGCACGGCCTGGCGCTGCATGTTCGAGCCCATCAGCGCGCGGTTGGCGTCGTCGTGCTCGAGGAAGGGGATCATGGCGGTGGCGACCGACCAGATCTGCTCGGGCGAGACGTCCATCAGATCGACGTCCTTGGGGCCGACCGTCAGATACTGCCCGGCCTGCGTGCGGCAGAGGATTTCGGTGCCCTTGAGCTTGCCGGTCTTGGGATCGACGGGCGTGTTGGCCTGGGCGATCAGCCGCTCCTCCTCCTGTGTGGCATCGAGGCGCACGACCTCCTCGCCGACGGTGCCGTCGGTGACGACGCGGTAGGGCGTCGTGACGAAGCCGTACTCGCTGACCTCGGCGAACGAGGAGAGCGAGCCGATGAGACCGATGTTGGGACCCTCGGGGGTCTCGATTGGGCACATGCGCCCGTAGTGGGTGGGGTGCACGTCGCGCACCTCGATCGGCGCGCGCTCGCGCGTGAGACCGCCCGCGCCCAGCGCCGAGAGCCGGCGCCGGTGCGTGAGCCCGGCGAGCGAGTTGGTCTGGTCCATGAACTGCGAGAGCTGCGAGGAGCCAAAGAACTCCTTCAGCGCGGCGACGACGGGCCGGATGTTGATGATCGTCTGCGGCGTGATCGTGTCGGCGTCCTCGGTCGTCAGGCGCTCGCGCACGACGCGCTCCATGCGGTAGAGGCCGATGCGGAAAGCCTCCTGGATCAGCTCGCCGACCGTGCGCAGGCGGCGGTTGCCGAAGTGCTCGTACTCGTCAAGGTGATCGGCGACGGGCTCGCGCGGCAACGAGGAGGCCTCGGCGGCGTAGTCCTTGATCTCGACCTCGGGGTTCTCCTCCTCGGGGATGCCCAGGCGCTTGGGCAGCGAGACGAGCTCGCGCACGAGCGCGAGGATGTCGTCGTGGGTGAGCGTGCGCGTGTCGATGTCGATGTCGAGACCGAGACGCGAATTGAGCTTGTAGCGACCCACCCGCGTGAGGTCGTAGCGCTTGGGGTCGAAGAACAGCTGATTCAGGAGCGCCTTGGCGTTATCAACGCTGGGCGGCTCGCCGGGGCGCTGCTTCTTGAAGAGCTCGATCAGGGCGCCCTCTTCGGTGCGCGTGACCTCGGTGTCGCTCTCGATCGTGTTGCGGATGTAGAGCGAGTTCTCGAACAGGCGCAGGATCTCCTCATCGGTGGCGTAGCCCATCGCGCGCAGCAGCACCGTCACGGGCAGCTTGCGCTTGCGGTCGATGCGCACGAAGACCTTGCCCTTCTTGTCGATCTCGAGCTCAAGCCAGGAGCCGCGGGCGGGCATGAGGTTGGCGATGAAGACCTGCTTCTCGCGGTCCTTGGGCTCCATCAGGTAGGCGCCGGGGGAACGCACGAGCTGGGTGACGACGACGCGCTCGGTGCCATTGATGACGAAGGTGCCGCGCTCGGTCATCCAGGGGAAGTCGCCCATGAACACCGACTGCTCACGAATCTCGCCGGTCTCGCGGTTGATGAAGGCGACGGTGACCGTCAGCGGACGGGCGTAGGTGAGATCCTTCTCACGGCACTGCTCGAGCGAGGCCACAGGCTCGTCAAAGACGAACTCGCCGAACTGCACCGCGAGGTTGCCGGTGTAGTCCTCGATGGGGGAGATATCGTCGATCGTCTCCCGCAGCCCTCCCCCCTTGGGGTCGGTGAGCCACGCGAACGAGCGGCGCTGGATGTCGATCAGGTTGGGTACGTCGACCGTCTTGGACAGACGCGCGAAAGTGCGGCGCGTCCGGAGGGCATCAGCAGCAGCCAAGGGACGACTCCTTCAAGGCTAGAGACGGGCAGAGAAAGGACAGACGAGGCGAGACGAACAGCACGAAGACAGAACACGAGGGGGCGCAAAAGAGCGCGGCCACCAAAGATAGCACAGGCTATCGTCGCCCTCAAGGGGGCAGCCAGCGCTCACGGACCCCGCCCCCTCGATCCCGCGTATGTGGCGCGGTTTCGCTGTCGTTGGGCGGCTGCGGCTATCGGCCGGCGAGCGGCATTCTACCGGATGGCGAGCGATTTTGTTAGGCGCAGATAAAGAAGGAGCCCCGGGGGATCCCGAGGCTCCTGGCGCCGCCGCTGCGACCCGGCCTTACTCGACCTTGACGCTGGCGCCGCCGCTGCCACCCGGCCCTACTTGACCTTGACGCTGGCGCCGCCGCTGCCACCCGGCCCTACTCGACCTCGACGCTGGCGCCGCCGCTGCGACCCGGCCCTACTTGACCTCGACGCTCGCGCCGGCCTCCTCGAGTTCCTGCTTGAGCTTGTCGGCCTCCTCACGCTCGATGCCCTCCTTGACGGGCTTGGGCGCCTCATCGACAAGCGCCTTGGCCTCCTTCAGGCCCAGGCCCGTGGCGGCACGCACGACCTTGATGACCTGAATCTTCTTGTCGCCGGCGCCGGTCAGGAGCACGTCGACGGTGCTGCTTTCTTCCTCATCGCCGCCGGCCTCGCCGCCGCCGGCGGGAGCGGCCACCGGCGCGGCGACAGCCGCGGCCGAGACGCCGAACTCCTCCTCGAGCGCTTTGATGCGCTCGGCGAGTTCGAGCACCGAGATGCCCTTCAGCTCCTCGATCCAATCCTGTGTGCTGGTTGCCATGTCTTTCAGTCCTCCGGGGTTGTTGAAGTTGAAGTTGGGGTTGGGGTTTCGGTTTCGGGCGCTGCCGCAGCCTGAGGGGCCGCTGCCTTCTGCTCCTGCACCTGGCCAAGCGCCACGGCAAGACCACTGATGAGCGCATTCAGAGTGCGTACCAATCCGCTGACGGGCGAGGCGACGATGCCGACGAGCTGCCCGTAAAGCACTTCACGCGAAGGCAAGCGCGAGATGGCACGAATCTGCTCGGCATCAACGACGCTGCCGTCCATGAGACCGCCCTTGAAAGGCAGCAGCTGCGTGGCGCGGGCGTAGTCGGCGACGGCCTTGGCGGCCAAAGCGGCGTCGCCGCGCACGAAGGTCAGCGCGGTGGGGCCCTGCAGATAGGTCTTCAGCTCGGCGGCGCCGGTCTCATCGGCGGCGCGTTCGGTCAGAGAGTTCTTGACGACGCGAAAGGAAGCGTCGGCCTCGCGCAGCTTGGCGCGCAGCTCAGCCACCTGGGGCACGGAGATGCCGCGGTAGTCGACCGCGAAGATAGCCTGCGATTCGTTGATGTTCCCGGCGATCTCAGCGATCGCCTCAGCCTTCTGCTCTCGGTTCATGTGGCTCCTAGCCCGGTCTTACGCGTGAACCGCCGGGGGTCTTTGGTTGCCGATCCTGTCTCGGTTGCCGATTCTTGATCCGGCTCTTTTCTTGCTTTGCTCCTTTCTTTCTTTTCTCGCCGGAAGAGGAAAAGAAAGAAAGGAGTCAGGCGACAGCCCCCTCCTCAACGATATCGCGGGTACGACTGGGATCGACTTTGACGCCGGGCCCCATGGTGGAGGCGAGCGTGACGGTACGCAGGTAGCGCCCCTTGGCAACGGAAGGCTTGGCGCGGATGAGCTCCTCGATCACGGCCGCGTAGTTCTCAAGCAGCTGGCGAGCGTCGAAGCTGGCCTTGCCGATGACGAGGTGCACGATGGCGGTGCGGTCGGTGCGGTACTCGACCTTGCCGGACTTGGACTCCTCGACGGCCTTGGCAACATCCATCGTGACGGTGCCGACCTTGGGGTTGGGCATCTTGCCGGAGGGCCCGAGGATACGCCCGAGGCGCCCGACGACAGACATCAGATCGGGTGTGGCGATGGCGACGTCGAAGTCGTCGAAGCCCTCCTGGATCTGCTTGGCAAGATCCTCGCCGCCGACGACATCGGCGCCAGCCGCTTCGGCCTCTTTGGCCTTATCGCCCTGCGCGAAGACGGCGATCTTGACCTCCTTGCCGAGCCCGTTGGGCAGCGCGATGGTGCCGCGCAGCTGCTCGTCGGCGTGGCGCACGTTGAGACCGGTGCGCACGTGCACCTCGATCGACTCATCGAACTTGGAGCTCGATAGATCCCTGACGAGCGCGATCGCCTCAGCGGGCTGGTACTCGCGCTCGCGATCGACCTTCGCCAAGGACTCCTTGTGGCGCTTGCCGTGATGCGTAGCCATCAGGCGGCCTCCACATCGACGCCCATCGAGCGCGCGGTGCCGGCGATGATCTTGGCGGCCTGCTCGACGTCATGGGCGTTCAAATCGGGCAGCTTGCGCTCGGCGATCTCGCGCAACTGCGCCTGCGTGAGCTTGCCGACTTTGTTGCGATGCGGCTCGCCGGAACCTTTCTCGAGGCGCAGCGTTTCACGAATGAGGACCGCCGCAGGCGGCGTCTTGGTGAGGAAGGTGAAGGAGCGATCCTCGTAGACCGTGATGACGACGGGAATAATGGTCCCCGTTTCGCTCTGGGTCTGCGCGTTGAAGGCCTTGCAGAACTCCATGATGTTGATGCCGTGCTGACCCAGCGCAGGACCGACGGGCGGCGCAGGCGAAGCCTGCCCGGCACGAGCCTGGAGCTTGATGGTTGTGAGGACTTTCTTTGCCATGACTAGAGTTTCTTAACCTGATCGAAGCCTACCTCGACGGGGGTCTCGCGGCCGAAGATTGACACAAGCACCTTGAGCTTGGCAGCGTCGTCGTTGATCTCGGAGATCTCGCCGGAAAAGTCTGACAGAGGGCCGCTGACGACCTTGACGGTCTCGCCGATCGTGAACTGGGCGCGCGTGCGGGGCGCGGTGGCGACCTCCTTGTGCAGCAACCGGTCGACCTCGGGCTGGGTCAAAGGCACGGGCTCCTGCGAAGCGCCGACGAAGCCGGTGACGCCGGGGGTCCCCTTGACGACGCCCCAGGAGTCCTCGTTGAGCTCCATGTTCACCAAGACGTAGCCGGGCATGGTGCGCTTCTCGACGGTGACCTTCTGGTTGTCTTTCATCTCCGAGACGGACTCAGTGGGCACGACGACGTTGCGCACGGCACGCTGCTGCCCGAGCGAGACGATGCGGTGCTCGAGATTCTGCTTGACCTTGTTCTCGTGGCCCGAGTAGGTGTTGACGACGTACCAGCGAAACATGAAAGAAGTGACTCCTAAGGGTTGACGCGCTGCGGGCGCGGGCGGGGAAGCCTAGAGGATGGCTTCGACAATTTCCTTGGCCACGTAGTCGGCGAGGCCGAAGTAGACGCCGGCGACGGCGACGAAGCCCAGCACGACAGCGGTGGCCTGGGTGACCTGAGCGCGGTTGGGCCACTGCACGCGCTGGAGCTCGGCCCAGGAGGCGCGCAGGAAGGCGATCGCGCGCCGGGGCAGCGACTGACTGGAACGCGCGGGCCGCGCGGGGGCACGCACGGGCGCGGAGGTGATGCCATTGCCCTTGCCGTTGCCCGCGGAGATCGGCTCCTCGCCGACTCCCAAAGGCTCCTCGCCGACCCCCAGCTCCGGGGACTCCTCCTGCGCAAGGCCCTCGGCAGGCACATCGGGCATCGGCACCCCGTCGGCGCCACGTACGAGCGCGGCGTCGAACTCGTCGACGTCGCCGACGTGCTCGAGCGAGCCCGGCAGATCGGCACGGGTGAGCTGTGAGCCGCGCTCGCCTCCCTGTGAACCTCGCTCGCTCCCGGAGCCGCCGCCCGCTGGCCTGGAGGCACCGCGGCGCTGAGCTCGCTGCTTCGCACGTTTGCGGTCACGGGCCAAGGCGCGCCTCCGCGCTAGCGGGTCTCCCGGTGGCTGGTGTGGTGACGGCACCAGCGACAGTACTTGCGCAGCGTGACCCGATCGGGGCTGTTGCGCTTGCTCTTGTTGGTCTGATAGTTGCGATGCTTGCACTCCTCGCAAGCGAGGGTGATAGCGATGCGAACGTCTCCGCGAGCCATGTCGAAATCCCTGCGTGGATGGTGGAAAGGCCGGCGCTGCCAGCCCGGGACGAAGAAAAACCCCGCCCAAGCGCGAGGTGCGATCAAGTCTAGCGCGCTTTTCCGCCTGCGGGAGCGCTAGCTTGGCGCGGCCCTACCGCAACGGGTGCGAAGCGCGCGGCGCGATGTCTCCGACCGCGGAAAGCCAATCAGCAGAGGAGCCAAGATGCAGCTGCCGGAGCCGATAGAGAGCACGATCCACGATGAGAGCTTCGCGGGCGTGACGTACCACGTGCGCGGCGAGCTGGTGCCGGAGTTGCAGATCGAGATAAGCAACCGCGCGGTGATGTTCGAGCACCACGTGCTGCTGTGGAAGCAGACGCAGCTGGAGATCGAGCTGAAGAAGCTGCCGGGCGCGATCAAGCGCAAGATCGCGGGCCTGGAGTTCTTCGTGACGCGCACGAAAGGCAGCGGCCGCATCGCGTTCTCGCGCGACTCGCCGGGCCAGTGCATCCCCCTGCACCTGCGCCAGGGCGAAGGTCTGGACGTGCGCGAGCACCAGTTCATCGCCGCAACCGACAACCTCGACTACAGCTTCGAACGCATCAAGGGCGTGCAGAACATGCTGCTGGGCGGCACGGGCTTCTTCATGGACAAGTTCCGCGCCACGGAGGGCGATGCGCTGGTATGGCTGCACGGCCACGGCAACGTCTTCCTGGTGGAGCTCACCGCGGGCGAGCAACTCGACGTGGAGGCAGGAGCATGGCTCTACAAGGACCCGTCGGTGAAGCTGGAAGCCGTGACGATGGGCCTGAAGACGGGCATGTTCGGCGGCGGCGGCAAGCTGACGTGGAACCGCTTCACGGGCCCGGGTCGCCTGGCGATCCAGACGATGTTCATCGCGCCGCTGGAGGGCGTCGACACGAATATGGGCGCAGCGGCGACGGGCGGCATCGCAGGAGCGCTCATCAGCGGGCTGGCGCGCGGCTGAGAGCAGGGGCAAAAGTCTTTAAAAAGCCCCCACAAGGGGGGCGGGGATGGGTTCGCGTGCGGCGATCCCGCCGGCGCCGCCACGCAGGGGGCGTACACAGAGCTATTGGTAGGCCGCAACGACGGCCACGATCACGTAGATGGCAGCCAATGCGAAGCCCTCGAAGGCGCTGGCCTCGCCGTCGCCGGTGATCTGCCAGACGGCGATGGTCATCAGCGCGAGGGCGCCCATGTAGACGGGCGAGAGCGCAAAGGTCAGCGAAGTGGAGAGCGCGAGCGAGATCAGCACGAGCGCGGGAAAGAGGAAGGCGGCGATCTGCGCGACGGAGTTCTTGACGACGGAGATGGCAAGGTCGGATTGGCCCTTGGCGGCGAGCACGATCGCAGCGGTGTGCTCGACGGCGTTGCCGGCGATGGCGACGATCACGAGACCGGCGAAGGCGGTGGAGATGTTCAGCTCGACGATGGCGGGCTCCAGCGCGTTGACGAACCAGTCTGAGACGAAGGCCGCGCCGACGCCGCTGACGCCGAGGAGCAGAAGCGCCGGCAAGAGCTCGACCCTTGCCTTAGCACGCTCCCCCTCGGGCTTGGGAGCAGAGGATCCGCGCAGATAAGGCCCGAGCCAGGCGGCATAGACGAACAGCAGGCAGCAGGAGCCGGCGACGGATATGGCCTGCGGATGATGGCTGGCGGGATCGCCCGTGCGCAGCGAGAGACCGACGAGGACAATCACGAAGACGGTGACGAGCAGCAGCGTGGTGACGTCGTTGGGCAGGCGCTTGGAGAAGCGCATGACGCCATCGGGGGCCTGACGGGCGCCGACGACGATGACGATGCCCAACAGCAGCAGGGCGTTGGCCAGCAGCGAGCCCACGAGCGCAGTCTGCGCGACGACGAGCTCGCCGGCATTGAGCGCGAAGATGACGACGAATAGCTCGGGCAGGTTGGCGAGGGTGGCCTGCAACACCCCGGTGGCCCCCGCCCCGAGATGTTCGCCGGTGTGCTCGGTGGCCAGCGCGACCACCCAGGCGAGGCCGGCGAGCGCGAGCGTGGCGATGGCAAAGCGCGGCAGCGCCGCCCACTGCTGCCGGTCGGCCACCCCCGCCAGCACCGCGATGGTGGCGACGAGCAGCAGCATGAGGCGCTCGAAGCGTGTGATCCCGGCCATAGCAGCGCCCGCGAGAATAGCCCCCGCGCCCACGCTGCGCCTCTACGCGGTGTTCTCCTGCGGTGTGTCCTGAACCTCGACTTCGACGAGGAAGAGGTATCTGGCCGCGAGCTTCCATACGCGCGAGAGCAGCGTTTTGCGCGTCTGGGTGGAGTCCTCGGGCGAAGTCGTTGCCGCCCGTGCCGACGCAATGCTCTCCGAGATGGCTGTGAGGACCAAGTGACGCTCCAGCGCACGCATGAGTTCGGGACCGAGCGCAGCTTCGCGTGCGGCGTAGGCGGCGAGCGCCTGCTGGACGGCGGATTGGGGCGGTGCAATCGCCTGCTGTGCAGCGACCTGCACCTCCGCGGCGGTGGACTCGGGTGCGGACGTACAGGAGCTGGCGAGCTCCTGCAAGCTACCAGCGTGCTCGGCGATGGCGCGGCGCAGGTCAGCTGACAGGTCGGCGCCCGCAAGCGCACGGTAGCGCAGGTGCGCGAGTTCAGCGCGGGAGTGCGAAAGGGCCGACGGGACCGGCGGTGGTGACTGCGGCTGGTCCGCCGCGAGTTCGGCGAGTGCTCTCAGTGTCTCGGCGACGTTCCCGGCGTCCGGGTCGGTGTCGTCGTTGACGTCGAGCGACCACTCGAGGGCGGCGATGGCCGCCGAGCTCTCGCCCTGCTCCTTGAGAGTCATCCCGAGCTCGTGCAGCGCGAACCTGAGGTTCTGGCTGTAGTCGCCGTCGAGCGAGCGGCGTAGCAGCAGCAGTCGTTCGAGCGTGGTGCGGGCTGGCGGATCGCGGGCCAGCTTTCGATAGACCGAGACGAGTTGTTCGAGGGTCACTGCCAACGCGTCGTGCCGCTCGGGCCCCTGCTGTTCATACAGCGCGATGGCGCGCCGCAGCGGATCCTCTGCCGCCGACGAGTCGAGCGCAGAGCGTGCGCGGCCGAGCCAGTAGAGCGCGTTTGCGAGATCCCGTCCGTTGAGCTCCTGTTTTTCGTAGTACTCAGCCGCCGTCTCGAGCTCATCCAGAGCGTCGGCGTCGTCGCCGGACAGGATCAGCGTCATGCCGAGAGACAGCTGTGCGGTGGCGCTCTTGAGATGCGCCGGCCCGAAGATGGATCTGGTGAGCGCAAGTGCCTCGCGCCAGTCCTGGGCCGCGTCCGCATAGCGGCGCTGCCTGCCTGCGACGTTCGCACGGCCGACCAGCGCAGTGAGCAGCAGCATGTCGCCGCCCGTCCTGGCGATCTCGACGGCGCGGGTGAGGTTCGCGCTCGCGGCGGCGCTGTCGCCGAGATGCTCGAGCGTGTCCCCGAGCTGCATGAGGGTTTCCACGTGGTCGGCGAGGATCGGCGAGCCGGCTGTCTCGATTAGCTCAAGGGTCTTCCTGACGTCCGCGAGCGCATCTGCGTAATCCCCGAAACGTGCGTAAACCACGGCGCGCTTGGACCAGTAGGAGTAGATCCCGGGCCAGGTCTCGATCGCATGGCCGGCGGCCTCGAGCGCCTCTGAGCGCCGCCCCAGCGCTGCCAGCACCTCCGCGCGGACGCTGCGGAACACGGGGCTCTGAGGTCTCATGGCGATCGCGTCGTCGGTCTGCGCGAGCGCATCGTCGGGCCGGTCGAGTACGAGATAGGCGCGGGCGAGAATCACCCGGTACTCAGGCATGTCCGGATCGAGTTCGACGGCGCGCTCTAGGTCGTGCAGCGCCTCCTCCCCGTAGCCAAGTCGCAATAAGGAGGTACCCCGCAGATAGAGTAGGACGTCGTTATCGGGATCCTCGCTGAGCAGCTCCTTGGCCGCAGCGGCCGCCTCTTCGAAGCGCCCAGAGCCGACCAGACCGGCTATCTGCGTGACTGGGCTGCTATCCGCGAGCATGTCGGGCGCGAGCTCGAATGCTGCCAGCACATCGCCGTGGATTACGCGCGCCGTCGCGATGATGGTTGACGCCAACTGCTCGGGGTCCGGTAGAGCCTGCATCGCGCTCGTGGCCTCGGCAGCGGCAATGTCGAATGCCCGTTCGTCAAAGGCTCCCACAGCCTTGAGCATGTGCGCTGTGCCACGGGCCTCTGCGCTCAACTCAAGCGTCATGACCTCGTCGAGAAAGCCCATCGTCGCCGGCCATGCTTCGTCGCGTAGCGCAGTCAGTGCCTGGAGCGTGGACTCGCCCCAGCGCACGAGGTGGGGCAGGCCCGCGGCGCGTCCTGCCTCGGCGATCGCCTCGGCGCACACGAACGGGATTTCGTCCGCTCTGCGGGTGAGCACGATGACGTCGCTGAGCATCTCCGCCAGCCGCTCCGGCCTGGCGCACAAGAGGTGATACACGTACTCGGCGTAGATGGCCAGGCGCTCGGCGGTGAGTAGCTGCTTGCCCTGCTCAAGGCGGCGCTCGTAGTACTCGGAGAGCCGCGTGTGCGTCTCCGCCCAGCGCTGCGGCTTCAGACGCTGGTGCAGCGCAAGCATGTGCGTGCGCACGACGTCGTGATAGATCCAGCCGCGCGGATGCTCGTCCACGAACGGCAGGTGCACGAGCCAGCCAAATGACGGCGGCTGCTGATGTTGCGCACACGCGACGGCGAACGTCTCCTCATTGAGCAGACGCGGCAGCGCCGCATCGATCACCGCGTCGCGGTCCTCATCGCCGGGGATCGCATCGAGGAAGCGCTCGACGGCGACGTCGGCGCCGGCGCGCGGCGGCGCGCCCTCGACGATCGGCGCCGCGGCAAGCGTCGCCAGCAGTAGCGGCATCCCGCCTGTGCTCGCGTGATAGTCGTGGACGACGCGTTGGTCGGTGATCCCAGCGCTCGTGAGATAGTCGCGACTCTGCTCGACCGTAAACGGTTGCAGTCGAATGCGCGCGAGCAGCCACTCATACGGCGCCCAGTCGTTGCGCGACAGTTCACGGCGTCCGGCAACGACGATGCGCACGGACAGCGGCACCTCGCCGTGGCTACCGTCGATCACTGCTCGCAACCAAGCGTCGAGATAGGAGCCGGTCTGCTCGTAGGTGTCGAAGCACAGAATCGCGTGCCGCTCGCGCGCCACGGTCCGCAGATCGTCGAGGAAGTTCGGGCTCAGCTCCCCTTCGGGATCGAGCACGAGCCGCCGATCCTCGGCGCGCTTGGTCTTGGTGGCCACGAAGTCAGCCCACGCAGCCGCCTGCTCGGCCATTGTCTGCTTGTCGACGGCACTGACCGCGAGGCTGCCGCCGGGGACCTCTTCGATCGCGCTCAGCCCGACCCGCGCAACCGTCCCCGCGACCAATCCAGCTACCCCTAGGGGGGCACTGGGGTCGGACTTGAGCCGATGCATTTGCTCTTGGTAGCGCTTGTAGCGCTCCTCGAATCGCCCGAGCGGCGCGCCTTGCTCGCGCAGTTGTCCCGCAATGTCGGCGAGCGATTCGGGCACGCCGGGGGCCGCTTCCTGGTCGCTGATGGCGCAGAGGCAGCCACTGTCGATCGCCACCTGCTTAAAGTGGCCGATCAGGGTCGACTTGCCCAGGCCGCCGTCGCCCGCCACCGCGAAGACGAGCTTGCGCTCACCGTCCTCGCCACCGGCCAGCGCGTGCGCGAGCACACCGTCGGCGTAGCGCGGCACATAGAGCGTGCGTTCGCGCTGCTCCTTCTCGGCCTGCCAGCTGGTAGTGCTCGATGGTGTCTCCACGGCTCCCCCGAAGCTGCGCGTCTGTTGTCGGCAGTGGATGATACGTGGGATTGCTTGCGCTCGAGCGAGAAGCGAACTGTTCCACCGATCCGATCTATGGCCCGAAGGGTCATCGGGCTGACTCGCGCTACCCTACGCCTCCGACCATGCGACTTGCCACCTTCCTGCCCCCCGGCTCCACCATCCCGCGCGCGGGCGAGGTGCGCGCAGAGCGCGTCTTTAGCTATGCCATAGAGGAGCTGACGGTGCTGGATCGCTTGGTAGACCCCGAGGCGGTCCCTGTGGAGGGGCAGTCGTGGTCATTGGATGAGGTAACTCTGCTGGCGCCGGTGCCGACGCCGCGGGCGATCTTCGGTATCGGCCTGAACTACGCCGACCATGTGCGCGAGATGGGCGGCGAGCCGCCGGAGCGCCCGGTGGTGTTCATGAAGCTGCCCGCTTCGGCCGCCGCGCCCAACGCCCCGCTGCGCTGCCCGCAGGTGGTGCGGCGCCTTGACTACGAGGGCGAGCTGGCCGTCGTCATGGGTCCCGGCCGCGCGGTGGCCGGCTACGCGGTGGCCGACGATGTGAGCGCACGCGATTTGCAGGGCCGCGAGCCGCAGTGGACGCGCGCGAAGGGCGCCGACGGCTTCTGCCCCTATGGCCCGTGGATTACGACGCCCGATGAGATCCCCGATCCGCACGCCCTCGCGCTGCGCACGTGGGTCAATGGCGAGCTGCGCCAGGAGTCCAACACCGCCAACCTCATCTTCAGCATCCCCGAGCTGATTGCGTTCATCTCCGAGACGTGCACGCTGTATGCAGGCGACCTGATCCTCACGGGCACGCCCGCAGGCGTGGGCATGGGCCTGCAGCCGCCCCAGTTCCTCGACTCCGGGGATGTGGTGCGCATCGAGATCGAGCGGCTGGGCACGATCGAGCATGCAGTGGCCTGAGCCCGCGATCGAGCACGCAGCGACCTGAGCGCACGATCGAGCACGCAGTGGCCTGAGCCCGCGATCGAGCACGCAGCGACCTGAGCGCACGATCGAGCACATAGCGGCCTGAGCGTTAGTCGTCGTCCTCTATCCTAAGCCGCCGCCGCGCGATGGCGATGGCCTCGGGGTTGCTGTCGATCAGGATGTAGCGTCGACCGAGCTGCTTCGCCACCGCTCCCAACGTGCCGCTGCCGCAGAAGAAGTCAAGGCACCAATCCCCCGGTTGCGTGGAGGCCTGCACCATGCGTCTGACGATCCCCTCGGGCTTTTGCGTGGGATAGCCGGTCTTCTCACTTCCGCCCGTCGCTACGATCGTGTGCCACCACACGTCCGTGGGCAGCTTGCCGCGCGCCGCTTTCTCGGGCGTTACGAGCCCCGGCGCCATGTAGGGCTCGCGATCCACGGCCTCGCAGTCATAGTGGTAGCCCGAGGGGTCCTTCACGTACACGAGGATCGTGTCGTGCTTCGCCGGCCAGCGCCGCCGCGTGCGCCCCCCGTAGTCGTATGCCCAGATGATCTCGTTGAGAAAGCTCTCGCGCCCGAAGATCTCATCCAGCAGCAGCTTGCAGTAGTGCGCCTCGCGGTAGTCGATATGGAAGTACAGCGTGCCGCTGTCAGCCAGCACCCGGCGCGCTTCGCGCAGCCGTGGCTCTAGGAAGGCCAGGTAGTCCTGGAACTCGTCGCGGTAGGAGGACTCAGCCAGCAGACGCGTCCTGTACCGCCGGCCCTGAAAGCCACTGCGGTCGCCGTCTTCGTCGGGCTGCGTCTGGAGAGTCCTGCGCGTCTGCGACCCGCCCGTGTTGAAGGGCGGGTCGATGTAGATCAGCTGGAACGCACAATCACCGAAGCGCGGCAGCACCTCCAGGTTGTCTCCCAGGATGAGCTGGCTGGCCCCAAGGATGATCTGACTGGCGCTCAGTGACTCTCCAGAACCCGGTCGATCAGGCCGTACTCCTGAGCCTGCTCGGCAGTGAAGAAGCGATCGCGCTCCATATCTTCGCGGACCTGCTCCTCGGACTTGTCGGTGTGTTCAGCGTAGATCCCGTCGAGACGGGCGCGGATCGCGAGGATCTCGCGGGCGTGGATCTCGATGTCGGTGGACTGGCCTTCGAAGCCGGCTGAGGGCTGGTGGATGAGGATGCGGCTGTTGGGCAGCGCGGCGCGCTTGCCCTTGGTGCCGCCGGCCAGTAGCAGGCTGCCCATCGACATCGCCACGCCCACGCACATGGTCGCGATGTCGGGCTTGACGAAGTGCATGGTGTCGTAGATGGCAAGCCCCGAGTAGACGCTGCCGCCGGGACTGTTGATGTAGATCGAGATGTCCTTCTCGGGATCCTGGCTCTCCAGGTGCAGGAGCTGCGCGACGACCAGGTTGGCGACCTGATCGTCGATGGGGGTACCGAGGAAGATGATGCGCTCGTTGAGCAGACGCGAGTAGATGTCGAACTCGCGCTCTCCCCGCGCCGTGCGCTCTATGACCATTGGGATCAGCGGCATGTGGCAGCCACCCTATCGGGCTGCGCCTCCCGACCCCGTCACCGCACTTGCTGGCGATTGATCGTGGTCATCCCCTGCGCCCCGTCGCCGTCCCCGCGAGCGATTGATCGTCGCTATCCCCTGCGCCCCGTCGCCGCCCTCGCTAGCGATTGATCGTGGTCATCCCCTGCGGGTCATAGCGATCGCCCGCCGCCGCTGGGATCGCCGCGGCGATCTGCTCGCTCTCCTCGGGGCTGAGCTCGATCTCAGCCGCCTGCAGGTTCTCCTCGAGGTATTGCACGCGTTTGGTCCCTGGGATCGGCACGATGTGCTCACCGCGGCTGAGCACCCAGGCAAGCGCGAGCTGCCCCGGGGTCACGCTCTTCTCCTGAGCGAGCTCCCTCACGCGCCGCGCGAGCTGCAGGTTGTGCTGCAGATTGTCCCCGCTGAAGCGCGGGCCATAGCGGCGGAAGTCGCCCTCATCGAGCTCCTCGGGCGAGCTGAAGCGACCCGAGAGAAAGCCCCGGCCCAGGGGGCTGTAGGCGACGAGCGCGATGCCGAGCTCTGCGAGTGTGGGCAGCACCTGCTCCTCCACGTCGCGGGTCCACAGCGAGTACTCGCTCTGTACCGCAGTGATGGGATGCACGGCGTGCGCCCGGCGGATCGTCGCCGCGCTGGCCTCCGAGAGCCCCAGATAGCGCACCTTGCCCTCCTGCACGAGCTCCGCCATCGCGCCCACGGTCTCCTCGATCGGCGTTTTGGGATCGACACGGTGCTGGTAGTAGAGGTCGATGTGCTCCACCCCTAGACGCTGCAATGAGCCCTCGCAGGCTTCGCGCACGTAGGCCGGGCTGCCGTCGATGCCTCTCCGCGGCGGGTCCGTCATTTCCAGCTTGATCCCGAACTTGGTGGCGAGGAACACCTGCTCGCGCCGGTCCTCGATAGCGCGCCCGAGCAGCCGCTCATTGGTGTGCGGCCCATACATATCTGAGGTGTCCAGAAAGTTGCACCCGAGCTCCAAAGCACGGTGAATGGTCCTGACGGCCTCCCCTTCGTCGGTGGCCCCGTAGAAGGCCGACATCCCCATGCAGCCCAGACCGATCTCTGACACCTCGGGGCCTTTGGCTCCCAGCTTGCGCTTGTGCATCTTCCTGTCCTCTCGCTCTCGTGATGGGCTCTTTGCCAGCAACGGACATAATGCCCCAGTCATCATGTTTGCTCCCAACCTTCCCAACTTACTTACGGTCGCCCGCATCATGTTGGTGCCGGTGCTGGTGGTGGCCCTTTTGGGGAACACCCCCTCGGGCGACGTCCTTGCCGCGATCGTGTTCGCGCTGGCCTCCTTGACGGACTTCGTCGATGGCTACCTCGCGCGCGCCCGCGACTCCATCACCACCTTCGGCAAGCTGATGGATCCCCTCGCCGACAAGCTTCTGATCGTCGCCGCCCTGATCTCGCTGGTCTCGCTCAATCGTCTCGCCGCATGGGTGGCGATGGTCATCATCACGCGCGAGCTCGCAGTAACCGTCCTGCGCCTCGGCGCGACGCAGGCCGGCGTTGTGATGGCGGCGTCGATGTTCGGCAAGGTCAAGACCTGCCTGCAGATCGCGGCCATCCTCGCGGTTATTGCCGTCCACGGGAACCCGCTGTGGGTGTCGCTACTGGTCTACCTTGCGGTGCTCGTCACTGTGCTCTCCGGCCTGGACTACTTCTTCGGCCTGCGCCAGCGCATGCGCGAGGCGGAAGCCCACGAGGCGGAAGCCCAGACCCAGAACTGATTCTCAGCCGTGGCCGTCAAGCCACTCCTCGAGCGTCGTCTGCCTGCCTGCGGGCACGCCCGACGTGATCTCGCTGCGCAGCTCCGCCAACAGCCCGTGACGCTCGGCGACGACGTTGTGCTGGTGGATCGTCTCTAGGTTCTCCTGGCGTGCGAGCACGAAGCTCGCGCCGTCGAGCAACGAAAAAGCTTTGACCACCCCTGCCACCATCTCGCGCACGCAGTCCTCTACGAAGCGCGGCCGGCGGTGGGCCTTCTCCACTACAGCCACCTCATCGCTGCGCTTCATCAGCTCGTAGATCTCTGAGGACATCGAGCCCTCCACGATCTCTAGCAGCGCCTTCGCGTCGATCTTCGCGTCGCAATCCTCGAGGCAGCCGATGTGCAGCGTTCCCAATCCCCGCTGATTGTGAGTGGCCACGGGCACGCGCTCGAGGATGCGCTCGATCTGCTTGGGGCTGAAGCCGTCCTCGCTGAGCCGCGCTCGCGCGCGCCCCGCCACGAGCTCCTGCGCGCAGGGACAGGCCGTCATGCCGGTCGCAGAGACCCCGACCACCCTCCGTGTGCCACGCGCGGAGGCTACGGCGCGCCCATAGAGCGTGTAGATCTCCTGCGTGACCACGCCCGATATGGGCGCGGGCTTGTGCTCGGGGTAGCGCGCGGCGATCGTCACCTCGGCCCGCGCCGCGCCCTGGCGCTCACGCACGAGCTCCGCCACGTGCTGTGCCAGCGCCTCGGCCGCGAAGGCGCTCTCGCTCAGCACGACCTCGCCGATGGCCTCATTGACGACCTCCTCGAAGCGTGACATGTGCGCCCCCTTCTGCTCACGATCGAGGTCCACGAAGCACTCCATGCGCGCGAAGAACAGCTCCTCGCGGATCCGCACGACCTTCTCCACGCCGGTGACGCCCACGCGCGAGAGCCCGACGGGGATCGCCGGCGTGCGCGCCTGCACATCATCCTGGTGTTCTACGAGAGGGGGTTTGGCGCTCGTGGTGCCCGGCACTGCCCGCAAGCCTAGCGTCCTCCCGTGCAAGCCCGCGAAGACAACCGGCGTCATCGCGGCGAAGCAACCCAGTGCCACGTCGTGAAGCAACCGCCGCCATCGCCGCGAAGGCAACCGCCGTCATCGCCGCGAAGGCAACCGGCGTCATCGGCCGCGGATTCTGGTATCACTCCGCACGTAACTTCAGTCAACCCCCGGGGAGACCTGAGGGTTGGAGAACGGGATGAGGACCAGGGAGAGGAGAGCGGGAGGTAGTAGCGCAGGGGAGGTCGGGCGAGCAGTGCTCGCTCCGGCAGGGAGTCGGATGGATCCTGGGGGTCCGAAGTGAGCAACAAGGTTGAGGTTCTATTGGCCGCAGCAACAGCGGCCGTTCCCACAGCCACGGCTGTGGTGGAGATGGAGGAGATTCAGGCGCTGCTGGTGGATGGCCAGGAGCACGGCTTCCTGAGCTCCGACGCCATCGCCGCGACGCTCGAGGAGGCCGAAGTGGGCACCGAGCAGGCCCGCGATCTCCTCAGCTACCTCGAGGAGCACGGCATCGATGTCGTCACGCCCGGCGACGTTGCCAAGAGCAGCATGAACGTCATCGTGGAGCCCGTCGAGGAGGAGCATCCCATCGCCCTCAATGAGACTCCCGAGCCGATCACATTCGCGTCGGAGGAGGAAGACGGAGACAGCGAGGTCCATCTGCAGGCGGAGGTCCATGAGCTTCACGAACTCGACCAGCACGACTCGAACGATGCCCCGGGCATAGAACAAAGCCCCACTGAGCTGGACCTGAATGTGGAACCGGGCCTTGACTCGCTGCGCCTCTACCTGCGCTCGATCGGACGCGTTCCGCTTTTGAACGGAGCCGAGGAGGTGGCGCTGGCCAAGCGCATCGAGCGCGGTGACACGTTCGCTAAGCAGCACATGGTCGAAGCCAACCTGCGCCTCGTCGTCTCTATCGCCAAGGGCTACATGGGTCGCGGCCTCACCTTTCTTGACCTCATCCAGGAGGGCTCGCTGGGACTGATCCGCGCGGTGGAGAAGTTCGACTACCGCCGCGGCTACAAGTTCTCCACCTACGCCACCTGGTGGATCCGCCAGGCAGTCACGCGTGCTATCGCCGACAAGGCCCGCACGATCCGCATTCCGGTGCATATGGTGGAAAAGCTCAACAAGGTCTCTCACGCCGAACGCCAGCTGATCCAGTCGCTTGGTCGTGAGCCCACGCCCGCGGAGATCGCACTCGAGCTGCAGTGCCCGATCGCGGAGGTCCGCGAAATCCAGCGCATGGCCCAGCAGCCCATCTCGTTGGAGAAGCCAGTCGGCGAGGAGGAGGATTCCGCGCTGGCCGACTTCGTCGAGGACATCGCGGCCGAATCGCCCTTCGAGATCGCCTCCGAGACGCTGCGCCGCGAGAGCGTAGGCCGTGTGCTGGCGGTGCTCCCGCGCCGTGAGCGCGAGGTCATCGAGATGCGCTACGGCATCACCGGCGGACGCTCGCGCACCTTGGAGGAGGTCGGACGCGCCTTCAACATCACGCGTGAGCGGGTCAGGCAGATCGAGAACCGCACGCTCAAGAAGCTGCAGACGCTGCCCGAGGCGCAGCTGCTGCGCGAGGCTTCGTAGGGTCTCGCTGGAGGGACCGCTCGGCCAGCGGTCCCGCGCGCCGAGGCGTCTCTAAACTGCATCATCCCACCCCCGGCGGGGTGTCCGAGTGGTTAAAGGAGACCGGCTGTAAACCGGTTGGCTCAGCCTACGCAGGTTCGAATCCTGCCCCCGCCATATCCCTCCGTGCGGAACTCGCCCGCCCGAGAGATATCCGTCGCGCCCCTGAGCGCCTCGGCCACCGCCTCGGTCACGGTGACGCTGATCTGGACGCGCTGCTGGGCCTTGTACGGCAGCCGCACGGCGAGCGTGTCGGCAGGTAGTGCGTTGGTCAGCCGTTCGCAGAAGCTATCCGCGAGGCACCCTTGTGAAGTATGTAGGTCAAGCCCATTTGAGCAGCATAGACGGTGAAAAGAGCACCCGTTCTTTACAGGCATGGGGGTCCACTCCAGGCTGTGCTATAGTGTGACCACAAAGTGACCACATGCCCAAGATGAAGAGCATCGGAGTCAGGGAGTTCCGCGACCACGCCACGACTTATCTGTCGGGGTCCGATCCTGTCGCGGTGAGCAAGCACGGGCACGTGATCGGCTTCTACATTCCGCTTGAGCGCGACGAGGGCGAGGTTCGGCGTGCCGTCGTCAGGCTCGGCGAGGCGGTCGAGCATGTGCTCCAGGAGACCGGCATGAGCGAGGAGGAGTTGGCTGGGCTGTTCGATCTGCGGCGAGCGCTTCCTGAGTGATCATCGTCGCGGATGCCAGCGTTCTCGTTGGCGAGCTACTGCGCAAGCGGGGCCGGGAGCTTCTCCTTCACCCCGACCTCCGCGTCCTCGTCGCAGAGCACCAATGGGACGAGACAGAGCACGAGCTATCCCGGCGGCTTGACATCCTGGAATCGAAGGCACGGCTCACAGCCGAGCAGCGGCTCTCCCTGGAGCAGGCCGTGAGTGGCCTGGTTGAGACGCGGGCCATCGAGGTAGTCACACGCGAGATATACGCGTCGCTGGAGGACGCGGCTGTTGGGCGGGTCCCACGCGATCGGCGGGCCTGGCCTACCGTGGCCCTCGCGATGGTCCTCGACACCGGTATCCTGACCGGCGACAACGACTTCCTTGGATGCGGATGCCCCACGTGGACTGTCGAGACACTGCGGGGCGAGCTTGAGCACCAGCGGAGCGCCGAGTAGATCAGCGTCAGGCTGCCAGGGCATAATCGGTCGCCAGCACGTGGGGACGATGCGCGCCCCCGCCATTCTCCCGCACATGAACCGGCATCCGATTCCCCCACGCATGGACCGGCCGCCGCTTACCCGCCGCCGTAGGAAACGATCAGATCCGTAGCAACCCCGGCGAGGAAGCCGGCGGACATCAGCAGGAGACCGAGCTGGTGGTAGCCGTAGCGGCGCATGCCCATCCAGATCTCGCCCATGACGTAGAGGATGGCGCCGCCGGCGAGCGCGTAGAAAGCAAGCTCCAGAGGAGCCGAGTTGACCTGGTAGCCAACGATGGTGCCCACGAAGGTGGGACCGCCGCCGACCAGACCGGCGATACCGAGCCACTTCCACGAGGGCCGCGCTCCCCCAAGTGGACCCACGATGCCGAAGCCCTCGGTGGCGTTGTGCAGGCTGAAGCCGATGATCAGCACGGTGGCGAGCCCGATGGCGCCGGCCTTCGCCGAGACGCCGATCGCAAGACCCTCGGCGAAGTTGTGCAGACCGATGGCCACGGCGATGGTCATACCTCGCTGCATCGCCACGCGGCGGGCCGCATCGGCCTCCCGGGCATAGCGAGCGATCTCCTCGCTCTCCAGCTCCACTGCTGCCTCGCCGCCCCCCAACGGCGGCGGCGCAGAAGGGGTGGGTCGCAAGCGCCGCTCGATCGCCGCAATGCCGGCGGTCCCCGCTGTGAAGCCCAGCGCCAGCAGCGCGAATAAGCCCAGAACGTGTCCGAAACCGGTCGTATGCGCCTTGTATTCGTCGAGGACGCTCGCAATGATGCTCTGCGCATGCCTGGTGACGTCCATGAAGATGAACGCGAGGATGCCCACGGAGAACATCGCAAGGCCCACGCGCGTGCGGTCCCCCACCCGACCGATCCGGCCCACGGGCAGGCCCAGGAAGATCGTCAGCCCGGCTATCGCGCCCAGCACAACTGTCTCGGTGAAGCCCATCTACCTGCCTTCGCTTAGGGATGCCTTATTAGGTGCACCTAACTTCTATCACAGCGTCCGTGTCCTGCCAACATCCGCAGTACGAATCCCAGCCTGCAAGGCGCGTGTACGGAGGTAGGTCCAGGGATTGGATATCGGGGTTGCAGACGCGGGTATGGAAGTGGGATCATCCACCTGACCACATAGCCCGAAAGGAGTTCCAACATGGAGTCCTCCGCCCCCACCCGCGTGCTTGTGGTGGCCCACAAGACGGCCGCCACCCCGCCGCTGCTCGACGCCGTGCGCGAGCGCGCCCAGCGCGGAAGCTGCGTGTTCACGCTGCTTGTCCCCAACGCCACCCACGGCCTGCACAAGGTGGTCGATCCCGAGGATCAGGGAGCCAGTGAGGCACAGGTCGTGCTCGACCGCGCCCTGCCCGCGATGAGCGCTGCCGCCGGCGCGCCCGTTGAGGGCATCGTCGGCGATCCCGATCCCGTCGCCGCGGTGCACGATGCCCTCAACCTGCGGGGCTTCGATGAGGTGATCGTCTCCACCCTCTCTCCCCGCGTGTCCCGCTGGCTCAAGCTTGACCTCCCCAGCAAGGTCGCAGGCATGGGCCTGCCCGTCACCACGGTCACGCCCAAAGAGGCGGCCGAACCGGTGGCAGCCTCGCACTGAGTCATCCTCCGCGCCCCCTCTACTCCTCCGCTACCCCACCATCAGCTCGTCGCCATGCCCCGTGGCTGTCGCCTGCTACCGTGCGGCTTGTTTATAGGATAGGATGACGTTTCTATATCAAGCCCACCGCACAGCTGAGTTGTCAACGAGACATTTGTCTGTAGACATCTCGTCTGCGGAAAGCGAGAGTAATCCCGTGGAACCAGTACGGAAGCAATTCGCCGCCAACCTGCGCGGCCACCGCGAAAAAGCAGGCCTTTCGCAGGAGGCCCTGGCCGAAGCCTGTGACCTGCACCGCACCGAGATCAGCCTGCTCGAGCGCTGCAAGCGCTCACCGCGCCTGGAGACGCTCGTCATCCTCTCCAGAGGTCTCGAGCTCCCTGAGCTCGCAGACCTGCTCAAGGGCATCCGCTGAGAACAAGCCGACGCGGGAACTCCCTGGGGGCTCGTCCAGCCTAGCCGGGGGAGCGACGGCGGGGTTCTCGATGCTCACGAGCCGGAGTCCACGCCAGGAAGGCATTCCGGATCTATCAGGAAGCATTTCCATTCAGAGCCTATATGTTAGGTTTTGCTAAAATGATGACTGTGCCTCGAGGACAAGCTGGTCAAGACGTCTTTCACGCGATCGCCGACGGCAATCGCCGTGTGCTGATCGACTTGATGGAGCCGGGCCCCCGCGCCGTGGGTGAGCTCGTCCTCGCGTCGGGGATGTCCTACTCAGCGACTTCTCAGCATCTGGCGATCTTGCGACGAGCCGGGCTTGTGAGCAGCGAGGCCGCTGGACGGCGTCGCATCTATCGGCTTCGCCCCGCGGGACTACAAGAGGTCTACGACTGGTCGGGTCGATACCGCGAGTTCTGGCGCAGCCGGCTCGACGCACTGGGCGATCTTCTCGGCGAGCAGCCATGAGGCTGGATATCTCAATGGAGGAGCTGTTCCCAGTACCGATCGAGCGTGTCTGGCACGCCCTGACCGAGTCCGACGAGCGCACGGTCAGGGGCATCACCGGCGGATGGACGGACAAGCTCGGAGCACTCGCCGAGCTGCTCACCACAAAAGGAGGTAACGGAAATGACTGAGCCGCTACACACTGTCCGGTTTCCGGGCGAGAACGAGGCGTACCGGCAGGCGCGCGACGAGCTGCTTGAGGCCGAGATCGACCTGCGCCGGCGCAGCGAGGCGGTGGCAGCCATGCGGCGCAGCCTGCCCCTGGGTGGGCCCGTGCCGGAGGATTACTGCTTCGAGGAGGTCGCCGAGGGCGGTGGCGAGGTGAGGTTCTCCGAGCTCTTGCAGGCGGGCAAGGATACGCTCGTCATTTACAGCTTCATGTTCCCGCGCTCGCCGGGCGACACCCGGCCGGGGCCGGCTGGCGAGACGGGCAAGCTGCCGCTCGCAGAGACCCCGTGTGCCTCCTGCACGTCGATCCTCGACTCGCTCGACGGCGCCGCCGATCACCTCGACCAACAGCTCAACCTCGTCGTGGTCGCGAAGTCAGATCCGCAGCGGGTCCGCACCTTCGCCCGCGAGCGTAAGTGGCGAAACCTGCGCCTGCTTTCCTCGCAGAACAACGCCTACAACCGCGACTACCAAGCCGAAAACGCGGAAGGCGCCCAGATCCCCATTCTGAACGTGTTCGTACGCAACGGCAAGGAGCTGCGTCACGCATGGGCCACCGAGCTCATGTTCGCGCCGCGCGAGCCAGGCGAGGACCCCCGCCACGTCGACTCCATCTGGCCGATCTGGAACGTGCTCGACATGACCCCGCAAGGGCGCAAAACGGAGCGGGCCTTCCCCCAGCTGCGGTATGGCTAAGAGCACGGAACGGCAACCTCTAATTGCGCGGCGTGGCTCCCCAACTCATCCTCGCCGAACTCCTGCCCGCCGTGTCGTGCTACAGTGCCCGGCTCAAGAGAAAGCCCAATTAACAGCATAGTTGCTGCAAGTGAGCACGTGCAATGAGAGTCAGATTCGTAGCGAAGGACCGTCGCAGCCCGGCGATCAGGCGGACAGCGTGGGTCGGCGTGGCGGCGGCGGCAACTCTGATCTTGGTTCTGGCGATGGCCGGCCCGGCTGCAGCGGCCACGGCAACACTCTCGGGGCGAGTAACCGACGGCGTAGGCAACCCGCTTGGGGGCTCGACGATCGCGGTCGACACGGCCGGGACCACCAGCCAGGTCGCCGCGACTACGACGTCCTTGGACGGCAGCTACTCGGTATCGGTGGAAGCCGGCTCCTACGACGTGCACGTCACCCCGCCTGCCGCGAGCGGCTTCAACCCGGCCATCTTCGCTGACTTCGCGATCAGCGGTGCAACCGCTCTTGATGTCGTGCTCACCAACGCAGCCACTGTCACCTTCCAGGGTGTTTTGCGGACTTCTAGGGGAGAGGCGATACCGGGAGCGAGCGTCAGGTTGATCTCGGGATCGACTAGCTACTATGTGAGCACGTCCTCAACGGGGGCGTTCTCGTTGGCGGTCCCCCCTGGCAGTTACGAACTGGCGGTGCAGAGCAATGGTAGCGCGGCCGGCGCGCCGATTCCGTTCTACTGGTTTCTCTACGTCCCCATCACGATCACCGGCGACCTCACCCAGAACCTGACCGTTCCCGTCGCCGCGGTCACCGCCCAGGTGCGCGATCCGTCGGGCAGCCCTGTCGCGGGAGCCTCAATCAAGAGCTCGTCTTCCTATTCCCCGGACAACGTCGCACTGTGGCCCGGCGGACCGACGACCACCAGCTACTCCGTCTGTGGTGAATGCGCTGGCGGTGCCGCGACGACGGACAGCACCGGCAACAACACATTCGACCTCCCGCCCAACAGCACCGGAAACCTTACCCTCACCGCCACTCCTCCAGAAAACACACAGCTGCGCCACGCCACGGTGTCAAATCTCTCGATCACGACCGACACCACCGTCGCCTTTCTGCTCCAGTCGGTCTCCGTCAGGGTCCCGACTGTCACCAAGGTCGAACCCGCAAGCGGACCGGCAGCCGGCGGGACCTCGGTGACGATCACCGGCACGGGCTTTAGCGGCGCCAGCGCGGTCAAGTTCGGCTCGGCCAACGCCACCAGCTTCACGGTGAACTCGGCAACCTCCATCACCGCCACGTCCCCGACCGGCAGCGGCACGGTCGATGTGACGGTGACCACCCCGGGCGGCACTAGCGCCACGAGCGCGGCCGACCGGTTCACCTACCTGGACCCCACAGCCACCACGGTCGAATGCACACCTTCATCGCTCCTCGCGGAAGCGCCGAGCACGTGCAGGGCTACGGTGAGCGACACCGCGAGCTCCGGCCAGAGCACTCCAAGCGGCACTGTGAGCTTCTCGAGCTCGGGCTCGGGCAGCTTCTCAGGCGGTGCGAGCTGCACGCTCAGTCAGACCACGACGGGCGTGGCAGCCTGCTCACTTATCTACACGCCGAGCGGGACCCCCGCTACTCCGGTGCGTACCGACACCATGACAGCCATCTACGGCGGTGACCCGTTGCACACGGAAAGCAACGGAAGCACGAGCATGGAAGTCATCACGCCGCATCCGAGCGCCACCGCCGTCGAATGCACTCCTGGCTCGCTCCTGGCGGGGTCGCAGAGCACGTGCAAGGCTACGGTGAGCGACACCGCGAGCTCCGGCCAGAGCACCTCCACGGGCACGGTCAGCTTTACAACCTCGGGCTCGGGCAGCTTCTCGGGCGGCGCCAGCTGCACGCTCAGCGAAAGCGCTGCTGGCGTGGCGAGCTGCACGGTCACCTACACGCCGAACGCAAGCCCCGCCACCCAGGTGCGCTCCGACACGGTCACGGTCGCCTACGCTGGCGACCCGTTGCACAACGGGAGCAATGGGTCCACAAGCGTACAGGTCACAACTCAACACGCCTCCGTCAGCGCCCTCGAATGCGCGCCAAGCTCGCTCGAGGCCGGCTCGCAGAGCACCACGTGCAAGGCGACGGTGACGGACTCCGCCGCAGTGGCACACAGCACGCCAACGGGAGCGGTCAACTTCAGGACTTCGGGCTCAGGCAGCTTCGCGGGCAGCACTAGCTGCACGCTCAGCGAAAGCGCTGCCGGCGTGGCGAGCTGCACGGTTACCTACACGCCGAACGCAAGCCCCGCCACCCAGGTGCGCTCCGACACGCTCACGGCCGCCTACAGCGGGGATGCGCTGCACACCGAAAGCAACGGTGCCACGACGGTGGAAGTGATCACTCCGCACTCTTCTGCCACCACCGTCCAATGCGTGCCGAGCTCGCTCGTAGCCGAAGGCCAGAGCACATGCACCGCGACGGTTGTGGATAGCGCCACCTCCAGCCTGAGCCCGCCTACCGGCACGGTGCGCTTCTCAAGCTCGGGATCGGGCAGCTTCTCCATCTCAGGCAAGTGCGTGCTCAGCCAGAGCGGGCTCGCAGTGGGCGAAGCGAGCTGCTCGCTTACCTACACGCCAAGCGCTACCCCTGCTACCCAGGTGCGCCACGACAACATCATGGCTATCTACGGCGGGGATGCGCTGCACAACGAAAGCAGCGGAGCCACGATTGCGGAAGTGATCACGCCGCACCCCACCGCCACCGTCCTGGAATGCACGCCTTCATCGGTCGTGGCCGGGTCGCAGAGCACCTGCAAGGTCACGGTCAGCGACGCGGCCGGCGTTGCCCAGAGCACGCCCACGGGCAAGGTGAGCTTCTCAAGCTCAGGATCCGGAAGCTTCTCGGGTTCCGCTCGCTGCACGCTCGGCGAAAGCTCGGGTGGCGTCGGGAGCTGCTCCGTCACCTATACGCCAGGTGGAACCCCCGCCACCCAGGTGCGCTCCGACACGATCACGGCTACCTATGGAGGGGATACGCTGCACACCGAAAGCAGCCGGGCAGGGAGCGTACAGGTGCTCACGCCGCACCCGAGCGCCATCACCGTCGCCTGCTCGCCGAGCACCTACGTCGTGGCCGGCAGGCAGACCACGTGCACAGCGACGGTCACCGACACCGCCGGGGTGGCGAAGAGCATGCCAACTGGCACGATCAGCCTCTCAAGCTCGGGCTCCGGGAGCTTCTCTGGCGCAAGCAAGTGCACCCTCACCGAAAGCTCCAGCGGCGTGGCAGCCTGCTCGCTGACCTACACGCCTACGGCGACGCCGGCGACGCCGGTGCGCTCGGACATCATTACGGCCGCCTACGGCGGGGATTCTCTGCACACGCCAAGCAGCGGGACCGCCGCTGAGCAGGTGCTTTCGATCACGCTGCTTTCAAGCGGCTCGTTCGTGATCGGCGATCAGAGCGCGCAGGTGGGCACGGCCGTGACCTTCTGGGGCGCACAGTGGTGGAAGCTGAACTCGCTCAGTGGCGGCACTGCTCCCTCGAGCTTCAAGGGGTTCGCCAACAGCACGCCCAACAACCCGCCCCACTGCGGCGATCGGTGGACAAGCGCGACGGGCAACAGCTCCAACCCTCCGAGCTCGGTGCCGGGCCTCATGGCGGTCATCGCTTCGAGCTCGATCACCGAATCGGGGGAAACGATCTCCGGCAACGCACCGAAGGTCTTGATCGTCAAGACCGGCTCGGGATATGCGCCCAACCCCGGGCACGCGGGCACGGGTACGATCGTGGCCCAGGTCTGCCCGTAGCGGAGCGTCCGTAGAGGAGCGCCCGTAGACGACTCCACCGCCGCCGTCGCTCATGCTCCATGCGCTGCGTGAAGTCCTCGCGGTGACGCTCGACGTACTCGTCGACCGCGCGCTCGACAAGCTCGGCCTGCTTCAGACCCGCCATCAACGCGGCGTAGCGGACCTTCTCCTTGGTGGCCTCGTGGACCTTGATCGGGGACTGTGCGCGCAATATGGCATTACTCGGTACTTCGGTACCATGCCGTGTCGGCACCGTGCGGCACTGGCCCGGCCGCTGTACGATGGTGCAGGCAGCCCCCGCCGACGTAGCTCAGCTGGTAGAGCGCATCCATGGTAAGGAAGGGGCGGAGTGGCGCCCATCGCTATGTGGGACGCCATTTTTCGCTCCTATGTTGGTGTTTTGGGTGTCGCCCCCATCGGACAGACGGGGACAAACGCGGACAAAAGTACATCAAACCGACTGGCAAATTTGCGGTACTAAAGTACCCTCCGCCCGCCAGAGCCGACGTCGGGAATCGAACCCGAGACCTCATCCTTACCATGGATGCGCTCTACCAGCTGAGCTACGTCGGCGGGGGTGCTTGCACCATCGTACAGCGGCCGGGCGGCCGTTGCTGGGCACCGATATGGCATGGTATCGTCTGGGACCGAAGTACCGAGTGAGGCCATGTTGCGAGCACAGTCCCCGATCAAGGTTCACGAGGCCACCAAGGAGAAGGTCCGCTACGCCGCTCTGATGGCGGGACTGAAACAGGCTGAGCTTGTCGAGCGCGCGGTCGACGAGTACGTCGAGCGTCACCGCGAGGACTTCGCGCAGCGCATGGAGCAGGCGCAGGAGGCCTTGCTGGGCGGCAAGAGCGCAACGCTCGCGTACTCGCTGGGAGTCAGCGAGGAGGATGTGCAGCAGGTCGGCGGTGTCGCCTCCGATCAGCTCGGTGCGCGCAGGCCAAGGCGTGCGACCTCGAACCAGGCGAGCTCACCCGAGGGCCAGTCCGCCCTAGTGTTTGGGCAGAGGGAGTCGGATTGGTAGTCGACGGTCCCGTTTCTCCCAGATCGAGCCATGCTGGTCGTGAGGGGGTGCGCCGAGCGGCAGCGTCTTGCTTGTCTGACTCGTGGTGGGCTGCAAATGAGCGCCCGACGAGGAGGGTGTTGGCTGAGGACCTGCTACGGCATATACGAGCATGAGCGCCGCAAAGACAACTAGGGCTGCAAGCGCCAATCGAAGGTACGACACAGCCTTCCTCAGCTTTGTCACCTTCCAGCGTGCGTGCTTTGAGTTGTTGCCGGCTTGGTAGAGGAAGCTGGCAGCCCGAGCGACCCGCGCTTGCGCCGTGACTTGCCTGGGCCGCTCAAAGACCGCCTTGCGCGGGTGGATGACCCATCGTCGGTATTGGCTCGATGCCTGGGTTGCAAGCCAGCCGCAAAGCGCCAGGAGCGTCACGCAAGCGAGCAGAGCAACGCCCGCCAAGCCTCTCCAGTCGCGCCCATGGACTCCCCTGATGATCAAGGTACCGCCGGTGAGGGTGAATGTGGCTGCTATCGCGACGACACCTTGAAGGGTCGCTGCTCGACGCTCAACACTCTCGACTCGCCCGTCGACCATCGTGGCCCACGTCTCCCGGGCCTCGTCGAGAATCTCGGCGGCGAGATCGGGATCGTCGGTGTTCAGCTTCTTTTCAAGCTCCGCCCGCTCGTATGGGAACTCGTTGATCTCGTCGGCGTCGGCTCCGAAGATCGCCATCTTCACACGGTTCCGCCATCGCGTAGCGCAACCCGCAACATCTGGCTCGATGTCACTCGATGTTGATGTGGCTCCGGTGAGCGTCCTGACCAATCGCCCGGTGAGATCAACGGGGGTCCGTTCCTCAAGCCATGCCCACTGGCCGTTTGGATTGATCTCAAGAAACCACCACTCGCCGTGCGTATCAACTGCAATATCTGCGGTTGCGAAGCGTAGCCCGTACTCCTCAACCACGGACTCCAAACCAGACCGCTCCCTCGTAGGCAACTCGCAGACCGAGTACGTGACGCGGTCGGGGTCGGCTCGGCGCCAGTCGGCAACTGCTACGGGATCATCAACGTCGATGCGCACAGCAACACAATCTCCGTCGAACACGGTCACTCGGACGTCGAACGCCCTAGGGATGAAATGCTGTAGGAGGTATGGCTCTGGTCCGAGGCTAAGGATCTCGTCGGGACCCACCTGTGTGGTCCAGAGACTGCGTGCCTGATCAATTCGACCGGCCACAAGCGCCTTGACCACCGCATCGCCTTGTGCGGCAACGAATGATTGGGCTTCGGGAACATCGTTGGTGATCAGCCATGCGGGGACCATGAGCCCCGCGCGCGCCGCTGAGCGTAGGACGAGCGGCTTACGCTCCGCTGAGCGGTTGGCATCAGGATGGTTGACAAAGCAATGGCGCGGGATAGTTCGCACGACAGCGTCCAGAGCTGCATGCGCCTCGGCAGCGGCCCATGCCGCGACGGCGGGATCGCGGCCCAGCGGCACGGGTGGGACTGGGCGACGCCACCAGACTGCCGTCACTGACTCCAGGTCGAGCGCTCCGTCAGCGAGGGACAAAAGCGCCCGGTCGTCGCCTAGCACTAGTCCTACGCTTTCGGGATACGAGTCTGTGTTGAGTCGGCGGTAGGCCACGCCGTCCTCTTGGAGGATGCGACACGTGCGGTCGGCCGTGGCGTCCCCACTATTCGAAATGATCAGCAGCACGGTATCGCTGAACCGTACCGACTACGACCAGTTATCTCCCTCGCCGTCGTCAAGGGTGATGATGTCATCAGGCGGTTGGGGTCTCGGGGCAACCGTGGCACACATCGTCCATGAGTCGGTCTCTCCATCCGCCCGAGTAATCGTGTCGTCAGGGCCTTGACCGTTCGCCATCCTCCATGTATCGCTCTCGCCATCGTTCTTCGTGATGGTGTCCGAACCAGGCTGATACTCAAGCGTCCACGAATCGCTCTCGCCGGTGGTCTCCGTGATGGTCTCATCCTCGGGTCCCATCGGGGGATCCGCGTACATAAGCAGACGCTCGACAAGCTTGGGCTTTAGTGCCGTGGACATGGACGTAGTGATAGTACACCTCAGGGTGGCGTACCCAGGAGATCAGGTTAGGCGCGTGAGTTCGAGCGGCGCATAAACCGCCCGGGCTTTTTTGGAAGCTATTCAGCCTGAGCAGATCGGTCCGGTCGCGACGGTCCCGCACAAGCATCTCGGACAGGTAGGCACTGCTGCTTCGCGCAAGGAAAGCAGGCGTGTCGATCAGCCCCGCAGAGGCGCCTCCTTTGGACGACTTCCAAGCACACGCCCGCTCGCGAAGGGCGAAGCGGAATTGTTCGCCTCACCGCAGTCTCCGAGCTGGCGACAGCACCGACCAGGCTCTCCGCATGCTCGCATGGCTGCCGAAAGCAGCTTTCAAGGGGGTCCGAGCTCTTTGGCAGCGTCTGCCGAGCGCGAGGGCTGATCCCGCTTCCGGCGATTCAGAAGCGGATCGTGGTCGTTCGCAAACGCCACGTGATGGTCGATGAGGACCTCGCAGAACTCTATGGGGTGCAAACAGGTCGTCTGATCCAGCAGGTCAAGCGGAACATCGACCGATTCCCGTCCGACTTCATGTTCCAACTGACGAAGGACGAGGCCGCGGCTCTGAGATCGCAATCTGCGACCTCAAACGACGGTCGCGGCGGACGTCGCTACGCCCCCTACGTCTTCACGGAGCAGGGCGTGGCGATGCTATCCGGCGTTCTTCGAAGCCAGACGGCAGTCGCCGTCAACATCGCGATCATGCGGGCGTTCGTTGAGCTGCGGCGCGTCGCGACCTCTTACACCGCGATCGAGCGGCGCCTCGAAGATTTCGAGCGAGAGACCAAATCGAAGCTCGGCTGGCACGACCAGCAGCTCGCGGAGATCTTCCAAGCACTACGGCAGCTGATCTCCCCACCTCCCCGACCCAAGCGCCCGGTCGGCTTCAGGCTACCCGAAGGCGACAAATAGCTCCAGGGAACTCTCCTCCTTGGCTCGATCAGGCATCGCGCTCAGGGTGCCATACGTGGCGGACTGCTCGCTTGAGGTTGCAATCTGTGATCTCAAAGCCGGCGGCGAGTAGCCACAACGGGCTCCCCTGGCGCTGGTGGTCGCTACGTTCGTGCTGTTCGTCTGTGGGCGGCGAGCCAGGCGAGGAGTTTCTGCCGGGGTTGCATCGCTGCGCGGACTGTCGCGGTGCGTCGGGCTTTGCGCTCGCGTGATTCGTGCTCTGCTTGTGCGGCGCGTGCTGCGCGCCACTCGGTGTCGGCGGGTCGTGGCCCGTTGTGGCGTAGGTCCTCGATGATGTAGGCGTAGTGTGCGCTGAGTATCTTCAGGCTCGTGCCGCACTCGCTGGCGACGGTTTGGGGGTCCTCGGCGCGCAGGCGCAGGGAGATGCCGCCGCGGCGCAGCGAGTAGGGCGTGGCGCCGAGGATTGGGAGCAGCTCGGGGCGTCGCGCGGCTCGCTGGACGGCCGGGGTGAAGTATCTTGAGCCCCAGGCGCGTGCTTGGCTTTCGCTGAAGTGGCGGGCGCCGGTGCGGGGGTCGCGCACGCCATGCTGTGGGCTGGCGAGGTCGCCGGGGATGATGAAGTCCCGTTCGCTGGGGCCGTTCCCGGCGTGCTCCAGCGCCGCGCGCCACACGGTGAGGTCTTCTTGCAGGATGCCCGGGATGGCGGTGCGTCGCTGGGTGCTGTTCTCGGTTTTGCCCCATTCGTCAAGGCGCCCGCAGGAGAGGACCTCGGTCACCCACGCGAATTCGCCGGCGAGTGAGGACCAGCGCAGCGCCCAGACCTCCTGGTTGCGCGCGCCGAGCCCATACTGCAGGCTCACGATCATCGCGTCGCGCCGCGCGAGGATCTGATGGCGAGCCTGCACGCGCTGGAGCAGTTGCGCGCGGATCGCCTCGACGGCCTGTGGTGAGAGCGCCCAGCTGGCGACGGCCGGTCCGTGACGGCGAGGCGCTGGTGCGTAGCCGGTGCCGCCGCTTCTAAGCGAGCGGCGCTTGTTGCTGCGCGGTTCGCTCGCGAGGCTGCACCCGTTGATCTCGATCTCGGGAACGAGGTGCGATGAGGAGGCCCAGCTCAGGGCGGCCGAGAGTACGCGCCACGCATGCTCCCGGGTGGCTTTGGAGGCGCCTTCGTGGAGCATCTGCTCGCGCCACGCCCGTGGCGCCTGCGGTCCGTTGAAGCTCGCCGCGGGCACCGCCGCGACCGCCAGCGCATACGGCTTGGGTGCCGGCATCCCGGCGTTGGCGCGGCGGCGCGGCCGGCCGAGGAGATGGCGGTTGATCGTTCCCTCGTAGCGCTCATACGTTGTGGGCGCTAGGCCGCCCTCGTTGCGGGGGTGGGCGTTGACCTGCAGGTAGAGCTCGAGCACCTCCCCGATGCTCCGCCCCTCGCGCTCGTTGGCCTCCTTCGCGTCGAGGTCCAGTAGGAACCGCCGCAGGCTGTCCCGGCCGCGGCGCTCCGCCGTGACGTAGTCGTCCATCCACGCGCGGGCGTGACGGACCGAGGGGAACGTCTTGCAGCGCTCGCGCTTGTCGTGGTCGTAGAAGCCGACCGTGTAGGACTTGCGCCCGCGCTTGCCACGGCGGGGCCACAGCGCCCGTTTGGGCCACGGCCTAGCCACCGGCCGCCCCTTCCCGCCGAGGCGTCCGGGAGCGATCCCGCAGCACGCGCATGAGCATGATCTTGACCGCCGCTCAGCTCAGCCTCCCCGTGGAGTGCCGATCAAAACCGCGCGAAAACGTGCGGTATCGACGCGGAAATACCCCTCCACAAATTAGACGCCGATCAGAAAAACAAGGTGATTTGCAGGGAAGACGCCTCTCCGGGCCACATCCATGGTAAGGATGAGGTCTCGGGTTCGATTCCCGACGTCGGCTCTAGCGGGGCAAGGAGCCCGCTGCAACGATTGCAACTATCGCATTGGTGGCAAGCGTCTCGTCAGCGGCGAGCAGACTTCGTGAACCTGCGTCCAGTCACCTCGCCCGATCAACTCGGGGCAGTCGTGATCGCCCGAGACGCGATCCGGCTGGTCGTCACCAGTTGGCCGGACCCCGTTGAGTGGCCAGATCAGGCAAACGCAGGCCAGCTCAGTCCATTGGTTCGGTGTAACCGCGAGAATGCGCGGGTATCTTTCGAGGTCGAGCATGACGAACACCGCTGAGAGCCCTGCGAATGAGCTTAGGCAAGCCATCCTGACCGGCGAGCCGGTCAGGCGAGGCAACAACGAACCCGCCGAGCAGGGGCACACCTGGGGTGAGGAGCGGTCTCTGCCAGCGTCGGAGCTGTACGAGCTGCTGGCGCGGCCTGAGAGCGGTAGAACGCCTCGGGCGGCGGTCCTAGAAGGTCTGCGGATCACCGGCCGACTGAACCTTCACGCCGCCGAGCTGAAGGTGCCCCTCATCTGCCACGGCTGCTACTTCGATAAGCCGGTCAATCTGATGACCGCAACGGCAGTCGAGATCAGACTGACCGCCTGCCATCTGCCGGGTCTGGCAGCGGAGCAGCTCGTCACCCGCGGCGACCTCGACCTGTCCAGGAGCAAACTCGGGGTCGTGAGCCTACCCGATGCTCATCTCGGCAGGCTCCTGCTCAGCGGCGCGACATTGAGCAGTGGCAGCTTTCCCCTTGACCTGGGAGACGGCTCCCTGCACGCACAAACGGCCTCGCTCGGCGTCGTGAGGGAAGTCTCGCTCGTGGCCGACCGGCTGAAGGTTGACGGGAGCGTGTCCTGCCGGGACGGTTTCAGAGCGCAGGGCGAAGTCAGCCTGCACAGTGCGCACATCACCGGTCAGCTGCGGTTCGACAAAGCGACGCTCGACCGAGGCCTCACCGCCACCCGGCTGAAGGTCGACGGAGGAATGTCCTGCCAGGACGGTTTCAGCGCGCAGGGCGAGGTCAGCCTCCTCGCCGCGCACATCACCGGCCAGCTGCGGTTCGACAAAGCGACGCTCAATGGAGGCCTCACCGCTGACCGGCTGAAGGTCGACGGAGAAATGCTCTGCCAGGACGGTTTCAGCACGCACGGCAAGGTCAGCCTGCACAGTGCGCACATCACCGGTCATCTGTCGTTCGACAAAGCGACGCTCGAAGGAGGTCTCAACGCTGACGAGCTGAAGGTCGACGGGGGCATGTTCTGCATGAACGGTTTCAGTGCACAGGGCGAGATGCGCCTGCTCGGCGCGCACATCATCGGCCAGCTGCGGTTCGACAAAGCGACGCTCGGCCAGGGCCTGATTGCCGACCAGCTGAAGGTCGACGGGGGCATGTTCTGCCGGGACGGTTTCAGTGCACAGGGCGAGATGCGCCTGCTCGGCGCGCACATCACCGGTCATCTGTCGTTCGACAAAGCGACGCTCGAAGGAGGTCTCAACGCTGACGAGCTGAAGGTCGACGGGGGAATGTCCTGCCAGGACGGTTTCAGTGCACAGGGCGAGGTGCGCCTGCACAGTGCGCACATCACCGGCCAGCTGGGGTTCGACAGCGCGACGCTCGGCCAGGGCCTGACTGCCGACCAGCTGAAGGTCGACGGGGGCATGTTCTGCCGGGACGATTTCAGCGCGCAGGGCGAGGTCAGCCTCCTCGGCGCGCACATCACCGGCCAGCTGGGGTTCAACAGCGCGACGCTCGGCCAGGGCCTGACTGCCGACCAGCTGAAGGTCGACGGGGGCATGTTCTGCATGAACGGTTTCAGTGCACAGGGCGAGGTGCGTTTGACCGGCGCGCACATCACCGGCCAGCTGGCGTTTTGTGGAGCGAAGCCGAACGACGTGGGAGCGCTTAGGCTGGGCCTTCATGGCGCACGCGTTGATGAAGACTTGGTTTTGTACGCCACCGAAGGCTTCGCGGACGAGATTGATCTCAGGAACGCGCGCGTAGCCAGACTGCTCGACGACGAGAGGATATGTCCGCAGCGGTTGCGACTTGGAGGTCTCGTTTATGGTGCTGTCAGTGCCGTAGCGGACCAGGATCACGGCAAGTCGCACGACCAGCTGGAGGGGCGTTTGCCGGAGATAACAAGATGGCGTCTCGGGCCTACGACGCCAGAGGTAGCGCATCGTTTGAGGTGGATTCGATGCGCCGAAGAGGGTTCGGGCGATGAGTCTTCAACAGGTGACGGGTACATGCCGCAGCCTTACACACAGCTGATGACCTTCTACAGACAAGAGGGGCGCGATAGCGACGCCCGTCGCGTCGCCTACGAGCGCGAGTGCCGGCGCCGGCACCAGCTCGGGAGGGCCAGCAAGGTGTGGAACGGGTTTCTGCGGTGGACGGTCGGCTACGGCTACCGACCACTACGGGCGCTGGTGTTGCTTGTAGTGCTTCTAGCCGTCGGGACGTTCGCCTTTTCGCACTTCCATGCAGCTCACGAGATCATCCCATTGAAAGCGGCTCATCCACCGTTCGTCGCGATCACCTACACGCTGGATCGACTGATCCCCGTCGTGAACTTTGGGCTACGCGAAGCCTACGCCCTGAAAGGAACCGCACAGTGGTGGGCTTTCAGCTATACGCTATTCGGCTGGGCGCTGAGCATCGCTGTCATCGCGGGCCTGAACTCCGCCGTGCGACGCGACAACTGATTTCCCCTTTCGGGCTGAGCAACTGGATGGGTACGGGGGGCGTAGCGACCCGACCAAGCTGCCAAACTGCCTCCGTGCCCGCTGCCCCCATGCCCGCGCCCTCGCTCACCGGCGGCTGCCTCTGCGGCGGCGTGCGCTTTGAGCTCAGCGAGCCGGCGCGGGCGGCGGGGTACTGCCATTGCACGCGCTGCCAGCGCCGCACCGGCACGGCCTCCTCGGCGCAGGTGCGCATCGACGAGCGCACCTTGCGCCTGCTGCGCGGCGAGGAGCTCGTGCGGGCCTGGCGCCATCTCGATGGGGGCTTTGAAAAGTGCTTTTGCCGCGAGTGCGGCGCACACCTCTTCAGCCGCAACCCCGAGGACCCCACGCAGATGAGCGTGCGCATGGGGGCCTTCGACGGCGATCCTGGAGTAAGGCCAAGTTGGCGCGCCTTCGTCGCCTACGCCGCGCCCTGGGAGCCGATCCCCGAGGACGGTCTGCCGCGCTACGAGGAGGGCATTCCCCACCCGCGCTTCGACTGACGGCCTACCCCTCCTACCCCTCAGTCACCCGCGACGCGTAGCGATGATGGAGCATCAGCGCGTTACCGTCGGGGTCGTTGAAGAACGCCATGTGACAAACGCCCGTATCGAGGATCTCGCCGCGGAACTGCACGCCGCGCTCTTCGAGCAGCGCCCGCGCGGCCGCTACATCGTCCACGTGTAGAGCCACCTCATGGTGCTGCACGTGATGCTCGAGGCCCATGCCCTCGGCGTTGATGACGCTGAGGGTCAGGTTGCCCGTCTCGAACTCGGCGAAGTGGCGCTGAGGCATGGACACCGAGCAGCGCAAGCCCAACGTCTCGCCATAGAAGGCGATGGCCTGCTCGACATCGTGCGTGGGCAGGGCAACGAAGTCGACGCCCGTGATTAGCTGTGTGGTAGTGCTCATGCTCTTGTCGCCTCCTTGAAGGTTTCGTGGGCGCCTCGGGATGCGTGAACGCAGCGGGCGGTTATCCGTCATGCTACGGCCTGCGATGCTGAGCCGGGCCATCGACTGGATCCTGCCCGAGGAGAACCCGGCCGGAATCGTCTTCGGGACGATCACCATCGGTGCTGTGCTGGCCGCTGAGAGCGGCCTGCACGAGACCTACCTAGCGGCCTTCGGCTCGGCGCTCGTGACCACCGGCCTGTATTGGCTGGCTCACACCTATGCAGACCTACTGGGCCGACGGCTGACCACGCACGAACACCTCACCCCAAGCTCGCTGCTGCGCGCCTTCGCCCACGACTGGGCGATCGTGCGAGGGGCCGCGCTGCCATTGGTGGCGATTGCCAGCGCCTGGGCCGTAGGTGCCAGTCAGGAAACGGCTGTCACGGCAGCCGTATGGACCTGCGTCGTCAGCCTCATCGCCTTCGAGTTGCTGGCGGGTATCCGCGCCAAGTCCACCCCGGGCGAGCTGGCACTGGAAGGATGCGTGGGCACCGCTATGGGCCTGGGGATCCTCGCCCTGCGAGCGATCCTGCACTGAAGAAGCCCGTCTGCAAGAAGCCCGTCGAGTAGGCTGCCACAGGCATGCCCGGCTCGGCCCCGATTCTGATCGCCTACGACGGCTCGTCCGCAGCCCGCGAAGCGGTGGAGCAGGCCGGGGTCCTCTTCGCCCCGCGCACAGCGACGATCGTGACGGTGTGGGAGCCGGGCCTCAGCGAGTTCATGCTCGTGCCCGATGCCACGGGCATGGGCACCACGATGCTGCCCTACGACCCCGCGGTGGTGCGCGAGGTTGACCGCCTCGGCGAAGACCACGCTAAGGACATCGCCCACGACGGCGCGAGCCTCGCGCAGAAGGTGGGCCTGCAGGCTGAGGCCGTCGTGGTGCGCGACACCGCCGATACGGCCGCCGCCATCGTAGCCGCAGCCAAGGAGCGAGATGTGGGCGCGATCGTGATCGGCTCACGCGGGCTGAAGGGCCTGCGCTCCAAGCTGCTGGGAAGCACTTCCAGCGAGGTGCTGCGCAAGGCGGGGCGTCCCGTGATGGTCGTGCGCCACCCGGATGATCAGCGCCACGACTGAGCGCGGGTAGCGCCGTCCTCGGCGCGGTTGGTCCAACAGCCCCAGCGCGGTTGGTCCAAAAGGCCCTCAGCGCGGTTGGACCAATCGTAGATAGAAGATCCACGATTTGGCAAGCGTCTGGCGCCCGGCACCGGGGGGACTGGGATCAAGCCCCGCTGCGTGGGCCCCGGAAGCACTCCCGCAGCCCCCGCCATTGTTGGGGTCTGCGGCAAAGTACGTCATTTGCAGGAAGAAAATTCTGCGCTGGAGGCTCAACGCAAGATTCTCCTGATACTCCTAGAGTAATCTGTAGACAAAAAATCGCTGACATGGAATGATTGTGTTTACCAGACTCCTTGACAGTCCGACCATTAACAGCGTGTTGGGAGATTGAATGTCGACAACGGAGCACGGCTGGCGGCGCCCAAGCGCAGGAGGCATCACCCCTCTCTACAAGCGCCTGCCCAAGGGCCCGCACGGCATTGCTCCCGAGGACGTCGTCCACCATCAGCGTATTCGTATGCACGGCGCGATGATCGAGGCGGTTGCCCTGCACGGCTACGAGCGCACCAGCGTGAAGCACGTCATCGGCCTCGCCGGCGTCTCGCGGCGAGCCTTCTACGAGCAGTTCGCCAACAAGGAGGACTGCTTCATGGAGACATTCGACCTCATCGTCAATCGCACGGTGAGGCGCGTTAGCAGCGCCTGCCGCGCCGGCGATGGCTCGCTTGAGAAACGTGCCCGGGCAGGTCTGAGGGCATTGGTCGAGGAACTGGAGACCAATCCCAAGGCCCTGCATCTGGTGCTGATCGACGCCCTCACCGCCGGTCCCGAGGGCCAGCTGCGACTGCGCCGTGCCCTGGCTGCCAGTGAGCAGCTGCTTGCAGGCAGCTTCCAGTCCTCCCCCCAGCAGTCCACCCTTCAGCAGTCTCCCGGCCCGCTGGTGCGAGCGGTCGTGGGGGGCCTGCGCCGCGTGGTTTTCTCGCGTCTGCGCGACGGGCGACTGGAGAACCGCTCGGTCCTCAGCGGGGAGATGCTGCGCTGGACGCTGCTGTTCGCCGCACCCGCGGTGCAGGAGCTGCAGCTACGTCCGAGCTCCAAACCGCCGCCGCCGCGGATCGTGCAGATGCGCCCTTACTCACTGCACGCGGGGAGCGATTACGACCGCCTGTTGCTGAGCGTCGTCAACTTGGTCCTGCGTGAGCCCTACGAGGAGCTCAGCGCACCCCACATCGCCGAAGAGGCAGGGCTGTCCATCGACACCTTCTTGGATCTCTTCGAGAGCCCGCGCGAGTGTTTCGTGGCGGCGCTGGACATGCTCGGCGGCGATCTCTTGGAGGAGGTAGCCGACCCCGCGTTGGTCTCTTCGCAGTGGCCCCTCGCCGTGTGCGACGCCGTCGAGCGCCTGACCGCGCACCTCGTGGAGCGTCCCGCCTCCACCGTCACGCTCGCCGCCAAGACCTTCGGCGCGGGCATCAGCGTGATCGAAGATATGGTCACGCTCGCCGACGAGGTGACGACGCTCCTCACCGAGGGAGCGCCACGACGCCCCGGATCGAGACTGGCGCCGGAGTGGATCTCCGGAGCGCTTGCGCACACGCTGCACACCGAAGTGCTCGCCGGCCGCGCCCATCTGCTGGGCACCCTTACCGAGTACATCTCCTACGCGATCCTGGCCCCTTACATCGGGCCCGAGCAGGCCGTGCAGACGATCGTCAAGGCAAGGGAAAACACAGCCTTAGGCAACTCGCGCGCCGTCGGCACCTTAGCGCAGCAGTCAGCGGCGCCGTCTGTAGAGCTCGGCGAAGTGCGTGAAGATGACGCCGACGAGCAGGGAGATCACGATCACGATGATCAGCGGAGCCTTGCCTGAGCCGAAGATCCAATTGACCTTGACCTTGTCGAGATTCAGCACCGCGAACAGCGTCGTCAGCACGGCCAACACCACCAGCCCTCCGGTGCGGATCAGCTCGCGCCGTGACGGCCGTTTGCGCTTCTGCGTATCCGGCGAGGCAGACATCGCCCCTACGATCCTACTACCTTGAAATCTGCCCGCCCTTGCCGCCCACCGGCCCGCCCTGGCCGCCGGCAATCTCCTCTTTGACCCAGGGGCAGTCGACCGACAGGGCCTCCACATCCATCGCCGCCGCCACGTTCAGCGCCATGCCGTGGCGAATGAAGTCATCGACGCGCTCGCTTGGCGCTCCGGAGAGCTCCTGCACAAGTGTCACCACCTCCGCGTGGCAGTGGCGCGCACGGGCGCGCACGAGATCATCGTCACACGCTGCATAGGCCTGGTGCTGCAACATCAGGTAGTCGCGGTCGCTCGCCAGCAGTTCGCGGTAGGCGCCGCCGATAGCCTCGAGCACATCCTCGCACTCCACTCGTGCGCGGCCCCCCCGATAGTCCGCAGCAGCCTCGCGAAAAGCGCCGGAGACCCTCTGAAAGGAACGTTCCAGGGCCGCTAGGAACAGCTCGCGCTTGTTGCCAAACAGTGCGAACACATACGGCTGCGCGATGCCGACCCGCTCGGCCACGCGCTGCACCGAAGTGCCGTGCAGCCCCCCGTGCGCAAACTCGTGAACCGCAGCCGAAATCAGCTCCTCACGGCGCTCCGCGGCAGGCACCCGCGATCTGGTTGGATTAGTGGCCACTAATAAGGTTTAGCAGGGTTGCCGCACGTAGGGAGCCCTAACGAAGCCCTAACTTATCGTGGCTTGCCGACGCAGACTTTAGGTAGGAGGCGCTTTGCTTGCGACGAATACCCTGATGCTATGAGCGTGCGAGCAGTCATCTGGGCCTTGTCACTGCTTGCCATGCCACTGCTTGTGCTCGCCCTCAGCGGCTGCGGCGAAGCCACCAAGACGGTGTCGATCGCAAATACCCCCACCCCCACCTCCTCCAGCTCCACTTCCTCGACGAGCGCCAGCACCACCACGGCAGCCACGACCACGGGTGCCCTCACGAGCACCACGGCCTCGAGCACGCGCACGCAGAGCGCCCCCGCCTTCACCCATCCCACGGGTTCCAGCGGCAGCGGCGCGGCAGCTGCCGTGTTGCGCGCTCACGGCTTCACCGCCAACGACACCTCCCAATACCACCCCAACCAGACCCTCGGCGTGCTCGTGGGCACTCGCACGGGCTCCGGCGATGGCTATGGCCAGCAGGCCTTCTTCTTCGTGGGCGGCCGCTACATCGGCACCGACTCCACGCAGTCCAGCGCCACCCTGCGCGTGGTCAGCCAGAGCGATACGCAGGTCACGCTCGCCTATCCCCTCTACCGCTCGCACGATGCGCTCTGCTGCCCCAGCGGCGGCGAAGCCAGGGTTACCTTCGAGCTCAACAATGGCAAGCTCACCCCGCTGCAGCCCATCCCGCCCTCCAGTTCGCAGACGGGACTTAGCAGGCAGTAGCGGCCCAGGATCACGCTGGTCGCCGCGCAGGGCCGCTCTCAGGCCAGGACCCCCTATCGTGATGGACGCACATCACCTCGTCAAAGCGAAAGGGGTTCCACGACATGAGCACCACCATCGAAGGCCGCGGCGCCGAGCTGCTACAGGCCAAGAACTTTGCCAACGTGGCGACGTTGCGCAGGGACGGCTCCGTGCACACCGTGCCTGTATGGGTTGACGTGCAGGATGGCCAGCCCGTGCTCAATACCGCCGAGGGCCGCGCCTGGCCGCGCAACCTCGAACGCGACCCGCGCGTGACGATCACCGTGCAGAACCTCGAGAACCCCTACGAGTACATCATGGTCCGCGGGCACGTCAGCGAGCGCACGCATGAGGGCGCAGACGAGCACATCGACGCGCTCGCCAAGAAGTACCTGGACCAGGACAGCTACCCTTTCCGCCAGCCGGGCGAACAGCGTCTGATCATTCGCGTGGAGCCCGATTACGTGCACGTCTACGGAGAGTGACCAGCCAGCGCCGCCACCACGAGGGCTGGCGCGGACGTGCGCGTAACCACTCATCGCGCAGCACGAGTTCCCCCCGCCGCCGCGCCGCGAGCACGCAGGCCGTGTGTGCATGGCGGCGACGACGCGTATCCCCTTCGGGGGCGATCAGCATGTGCTCACTGAGCGCCGGCAGATGACGGCCGCAGATTGGACAGCGGTAGGTCGCCGGCTTGCGGTTCGCCGCGCGGCGCGCCGTCCACCAGTGCGCGGCAGGAAGTCGTGGCATGACGCCATTGTCCCGCGGATGGGCACCGCCTTCGCCGTCGTGGGGATTGGGGTGGCGGCGGCGGCGCTGGCCAAGGCCGAGCGTAAGCGGCGCAAGCGCAGAGACGGAGCCAGACCACGCTCGGAGCTCCAGCACAGGACCCTGGAGCAGATCGACCTCGCAATCGCGCTGCTGGAAGAACGCCGGGATGTGCCGCCACAGCGCACGATCCACGAGACGCGCAAGGCACTCAAGCGCGCGCGTGCGCTCGTGCGCCTGCAGCGCAGCGCACTTGGACCCAAGCGCTTCAAGCGCAACAACACCGCGCTGCGCCTGGCGGGGCGACGGCTGGCCAGCGCGCGCGACGCCGAGGTCGTGGTCGCTGCCCTCGATGCGCTGATTGAGCAGCAGCCCAAGCGCCTGGCGCGCAGCGCCGGCGTGGCGAAGCTGCGCGGCCGCCTGCTTGCGGAGAGCGAGCAAGCACAGTCGCACACGCGCCACGGCGCGCAGGTGCGCGGAATCGTGCTCGAGGAGCTGCGCGCCACCCGCCGCGACCTGGAGCGTTGGCAGCCAGTACAGAGCGATCGCAAGACCGCGCGCCAGGGCCTCAATGCCATCTACCGCCAGGGGCGCAGACGCATGCGCCGCGCGCGCAAGGCTGGCAAGACCACCGGGGCCAGCGCCAAAGCCAGCGCCAAGGCCGGCATCAAGGCCAGCGCCAAAAGCAGCGCGGCGCTGCACGACTGGCGCAAGCGCGCAAAGGACCTGCGCTACTGCGCGGAGGCGCTCGGGCTGCGCAAGCTCGCCAAGCGCGCCGACCGCCTCGGCGAAACGATCGGCGAGGAGCACGACCTGTGGCTGCTCGCACGTTGCGTGCAACGCCAGCGCAAGTGCTTCAAGGGCGACAGAGCGGCACACAAGGAGCTGCAACGTCAGATCGCCCGTAGGCGCCGGCGCCTACGCAGGCGCGCCCTCGAGCTGGGCAGAGAGCTCTATCGCGAGCCTCCCAAGCGCTTCGTGCGCCGCTGGCTGGCTTCGTAGAGCTGCCCAAAACCACCGTTCGGGCTTCAGCGCCGCGGCGTGGCGGCCGATGCTGAAAGCGAGCCCCCAACCCGGCTCATCCGCCGAGCCCACATGCGCAGACGACCAACGCCATCCACGCTCTTCCTCGCCTTTCTCGCAGGCGGCCTCGGGGTGTATGTGCTGCACACCACGGTGAACTTCGGCGGGCATGGCCTCGATGGCCTGTTCGACGATGGTGTCTACAACGTGCTGATGTTCGGCGCGACGGGCGCGATCCTGACGCGCGGCCTGCTCGTGAAGGCGCAGCGCACAGCGTGGCTGACGATGGGCGCGGGCGTGCTTTGCTGGAGCCTGGGCGAACTGTATTTCACGCTCTTCCTGGCGGGGCCGGCGGCGAGCACAGGGCAGGTGTCACCGGCGGATGTGCTCTACCTGGCCTTCTATCCGTGCTGCTACGTGGCGCTGGTGCTGCTCGTGGGCGCGCACCTGCGCGAGCTGCGCATCGGCATGTGGCTGGACGGGCTGATCGGTGGCCTCGGCGCGGCGACGGTGGGCGCAGCGGTGATCCTGCCCCCGATCGTCAGCCACATGCACGGCGACACGGCCACGGCGGCGATCTCACTGGCCTACCCGATCGGCGACCTGCTGATGCTGGTGTTCACAATTGGCGCAATCGGCATGACGGGCTGGCGCCCGGGGCGCGTGTGGCTGCTGATCGCGGCGGCGATGCTGGCAAGCGCAGTGGCAGACTCGATGTACCTGTACCAGACGGCGAACGCGAGTTTCCACGTGGGCAAGTGGTTTGAATGCCTGTGGCCGGCCTCGGCGATCTTGCTGGCGATCGCGGCTTGGACGCCCTGGCCCAAGCCGCGGCGGCGGCGCGTGGAGGATTGGCGGCTGGTGTCGGTGCCGACGCTCTCGCTGCTGGCCGCGCTGGGCGTATTCGTGTATGGCAACCTGCCCCACGAGCAGCTGACGATGGCGGCGATCGTGCTCGCGACCGTCACCGTGCTGACGGTCGGCATCCACCTGATGATGACGGTGCGCGAGAACCTGGCGATGCTGGTGGGCTCGCGCGAAATGGCCCTCACGGACCCACTCACGGGCCTGGGCAACCGTCGCCTTTTGATCGAGGACCTGCACGTGGCCTGCCGCCTCGCCCAAGCGGGCGAACCGTGGGAGCTCGTGCTGTATGACCTGAATGGCTTCAAGCGCTACAACGACACCTTCGGGCACCCCGCCGGCGATGCCCTGCTGGCGCGCCTGAGCGGCAAGCTGAGCGAGGTGGTGGCTCCCTACGGCACGGCCTACCGCATGGGCGGCGATGAGTTCTGCGTGCTCTTCCGCCGCGCGCTGGTGGATACCCAGGCCACGATCGCCGCCAGCTTGAACGCGCTCTCAGAGCAGGGCCCGGGCTTTGCGATCGACGCCGCGCACGGCGTCGTGAGCATCCCCCGCGAGGTCTCCGACCCGCCCGCGATTATGCAGCTGGCCGACCAGCGCCTGTACAAGCGCAAGGACTTCTCGCGCGAAAGCAGCGCGGTGACGCAGCTGCGCGATGTGCTGCTGCAGGCCTTCCAGGAGCGCTATCCGGACCTGCAGGAGCACCAACGGGGGGTGGGCACGCTGGTGCTCGCGGTGGGCCGCCGCTTGGAGATGAGCGCGGAGGATCTCGACGTGCTGGCGCGCGCGGCGGAGCTGCACGACGTGGGCAAGATCGCGATTCCCGACGCGATCCTCAACAAGCCCGGCCCGCTTGATGAGGAGGAGTGGAAGTTCATGCGCCGCCACACGATCCTCGGCGAGCGCATCCTGATGGCCGCGAGCGCGCTGCGCCCGGTCGCCCGACTGGTGCGCTCAAGCCACGAGCGTTTTGACGGCGGCGGCTACCCCGATGGCCTCGCCGGGCAGGAGATCCCGCTGGGCGCACGCATCATCTTCGTCTGCGATGCCTTCGACGCGATGACCTCCGATCGCGCCTACAGCGCGGCCATAGACCCCGCGCAGGCACTCGCCGAGCTGCGCCGCTGCGCGGGCACCCAGTTCGACCCACACGTGGTCAGCGCCTTCGCGGCGACGCTTGAGCAGCGAGTGTCACTCAACGCGGAGGATCTTCAGCACGGTCTCGCCCTTGGGCAGCACAACTGAGGCCTGATCGCCGGCGCGGCGCCCCACAAGAGCCCGCGCTACGGGGGAGTCGGCTGAGAGCAGGCCCTGTGCGGGCGCGGCGTCGTGGGAGCTGACGATGCGCCACTTGCGCTCGCTGCCCTGCGCGTCCTGCACGAGCACAGTGGAGCCGAAGCTCACAGCGCCGTCGGCCACGGGCGCCTCCTCAACGACGACGGCCAGCGAGATGCGTTCGCGCAGCCGCGCGATCTTGGTCTCCAAGTGCGCCTGCTCGTTCTTGGCGTCGTGGTACTCGCTGTTCTCCTTGAGGTCGCCCCATTCGCGCGCGGTCTTGATGCGCTCGGCGATCTCGCGCCTGCCCTCGCCCTCTAAAGCGTCGAGTTCGGCGCGCAGCGATTGCAGGCCCTGCTCGGTAATCATGCTCCCCGCATCGCTCATCGCTCCCACACTACCGGGAACCTAGAAATAGTTGCTGGCGGGGATGCAGAGCAGCGCGTAGAGCTGGACCATCGCGGCCTGCCCGAGCAGCGTGGAGGTGGAGGGCGAGCCGGAGACGAAGAGGTCGTTTTCCAGGCGCAGGTTCTGCCAGGCGTAGTTGACGTATTCCTGCACGGCTTTGCGACCCGGCGGGTCGTGACTGATCGAGTCCAGATAGAGCAGGTTGCGGTAGTAGACGGACACGAAGAAGGGGTTCTCGAGCTCGAGCGCTTCGAGACTGAAGTGCGCCTGCGCCGCCTTCGCAGTCTGGCGGGCCTGGAAGAGATAGGCGGCGTTGCCGGTGGCCTGGTAGAGCATCGCGCCGGCGCCGATCATCGAGCCCTGGTTGTAGCTCCAGACCATCGGTTCGACTTCGCCGTTGTTCTGGATGTGATCGCCATAGAGGTTTTCGCCGTTCAGCAGACACTGACGCACCCACCCGTAGGCCATCTGCCCAAACTGTAGGTACGGGGCTTCGCCGGTGATCTTGTAGAGCTGCAACGCGAGCTCGGCCCCGGGGCCGTCGGTGACGGTGTTGCGCGAATTGTTGGAGGGAGCGTTGGAGAAGGGCACGCCGCCGGGACAGGGCAAAGGTTTGCCATTGGCGCCCGTCGTCTGCCAGGCGCTCATGACAAAGGCCATGATCTGCTTGGCCTGCTGCAAGGCGAACCCTTCGTGACTTAGCTCGTAGATGCGCGCGAGCTCGATGCCGACCCACTCGTTGTCGTCGTAGTAGCTGGCACCCCCGGGGCCGATTGGCGGCGCGACGCTGCCGGCGAAGGAGGGCAGCGCGGGTGGCGCGGAGGATTCCGAGGAGGCCGAGCTCGCGGAAGGAGCTTCGAAGTAGCGCTCGAGGCCAAACATGCGCACATGCAGTTCGTGCGCCAGTGGCTTGCTCTGCCCGGGTATGTAGGCGAGGCTGACGGTCGCGGCGAGGGCCTGCGAGAAGGGCCACAGAAACGAATACGGTTCGCCCTTGTAGAGGCCGGTGCCCTTGATATAGAAGTTTTCCTGCATCGTCTTGAAGGCGAGCAGCGCCCTGGCGGGGTTGCCGCGCAGGCTGGGTTTGGTCGAGTGCGTCAGCCGGCTCGCGCGCGCCGGAATCGCCGGGCGATTGGCGCCAGCCGGGTACTGGCCCGCCCGCGTAGCTGCGCTCGCCCCGGGCGCGGTGCAGAGCAGAGCACACAGCACGAACAGGCAGACGTGAGCGCTGACTCGATGAGATACAGGCGACGTCATCCGGCGATGGAGTCTGGAACAGGGCAGAGGCGCATTCGATGCGGTTCGATGGTAGTTGCGCAATAGCGGATAGGCTGCCAGCCGAATTGCAAGGCCCACCGACGTCGAGGAGAGACGAATGGGGACAGTGAGAGAGGCAGTCTTCGAAATGCTGCGCGAGCGCGGCATGACGACCATGTTCGGCAACCCCGGCTCGACGGAGCTGCCGATGCTCACGCAGTTCCCCGAGGACTTCCGCTACGTGCTGGGCCTGCAGGAGGCGGTGGCGGTGGGCATGGCCGATGGCTACGCGCAGGCGAAGGGCAGCCCGACGCTCGTCAACCTGCATACGGCGCCGGGCGTGGGCAATGGCATGGGCGCGATCTTCAATGCGCAGGCGAACAAGGCGCCGCTGGTGGTGACGGCGGGGCAGCAGCACCGCTCGCTGATGACGCTGCAGGCGAACCTGACGAACCGCGATGCGATCCGCATGCCGCATCCGCTGGTGAAGTGGAGCTATGAGCCGCCGCGCGCGGAGGATGTGCCGCACGCGCTGGCGCGCGCAACGCACCTGGCGAGCCTGGCGCCAAAAGGGCCGGTGTTCGTGTCGATCCCAATGGACGATTGGAGCACGGAGCTGAGCGAGGCCGACACGGAGGCCGTGCGCCACCAGACGACGCGCAAGGTCGCGGGCGCCGCGCTGCCCGCCCAAGAGGCGATCGCAGAACTGGCGCAGCGGCTGGCCAACGCCGCGAACCCCGCCTTTGTGGCGGGCCCGGACATCGATGCGAGCGGCGGCTGGGACGCGGCGGTGCGCTTGGCGGAGCGCCAGCATCTGCCGGTCTACGCCACGCCCGCGCCGGGCGGAGGACGCCTGGGCTTCCCCGAGAACCACCCCCTGTTCCAGGGCATATTGCCGCCGGCGGTATGGCCTGTGGGAGATGCGCTCGCGGCGCACGACATGGTGCTGGTGGCGGGCAGCTCGGTGTTCCCGTACTACCCGAACATCCCGGGGGCGCTGCTGGCGCCGGGCACGAGCCTGGTCGCGATCACGAGCGACCCCGACGAGGCGGCGCGGGCGCCGATGGGCGATGCGATCGTGGCCGATGTGGCGTTGACACTGCGGGCACTGGCAGAACGCGTGCCCGACAGCGAACGCCCGCTGCCACCCGCAAGGCCGGCGCCCGAGGAGGTGGAGCTGAGCGACCCGATGAGCCCCTCGACGGCGGTGCGCACGTTGGCGCAGGTCTTCCCGCAGGAGGGCATCGTGGTGCTGGAGTCCCCCGCGGGCACGCTGGCGCTGCGCAACCAGCTGCGCCTGAGCAAGCCGGGCAGCTACTACTTCTCGGCGGGCGGAGGTCTGGGCTTTGGCATGCCGGCGGCGATTGGCGTGCAGCTGGCGTGCCCCGAGCGCCCGGTGGTGTGCGTGCTTGGCGAGGGCTCGGCGCAGTACGCGGTACAGGCCTTCTGGACGGCGGCGGCCTACGGGGTGCCGGTGACGTTCGTGGTGCTGCGCAACGACGAGTACGCGATCCTGAAGTGGTTTGGCATGCTGGAGGAGATAGCCAACGCGCCCGGCCTGGACCTGCCGGCGCTGGACTGCGTGGCGGTGGCGAGCGGCTATGGCGTGAACGCGCGCCGCGTGGCGGATGCGGAGGAGCTCGCAGTGGAGCTGAGCACAGCCCTGACCTCCACAGGCCCGGAGCTGATCGAGGTGCAGGTGACGCCGGGGATGGCGCTGGCGTGAGACGCGAGGGAACCAAGCTGCAAACCGCGGCGGAGCCCGCTACCGCGAACGCGCGCCCGGGCAACGAGACCCGCGATGCGGTCGTGGTGGGCGCGGGCCTGGCGGGCCTGGTGTGCACGCTGGAGCTGCTGCGCGCGGGCCACACGGTGCTGCTGCTGGACCGCTGCGCGCCGCACGAGCTGGGCGGCCTGGCGCGCGAGGCGTTCGGGGGCATGTTCATGGTGGACTCGCCCGAGCAGCGGCGCTCGCGCATCTCCGACAGCGAGCGGATCGCCCTCGAAGACTGGCTGCGCGTAGCGGAGCTGGAGCCCGAGGACGAGTGGCCACGCCGCTGGGCGGAGCAGTACGTGACGCGCGCGCGCGATGACGTCGGCGCCTGGCTGCGCGAGCTCGGCGTGCGCTTCTTCCCAGTGGTCAACTGGGCGGAGCGAGGCAACTTCGGCGATGGCAACACGGTGCCGCGCTTTCACCTGACGTGGGGCACGGGCAAGGCGCTGGTCACGGCGGTGTGGGGCGCGATCCAGAGCCACCCCCGCCGCAGGGCGCTGGAGGTGCGCTGCGGCGCGCGCGTGCGCGAGCTGATCATCGAGCACGGCCACGCGGTGGGCTGCCGCGTGGTGGACGTACAGGAGCACAAAAAAGAGGCAGAAAAAGGACCGGCAGGAGCCGGTCAGGCGTTGGCCGCGCACGGTGCAGCGAGCGCGAGCTCCGCGCCCCTGCGCGGGGCGGAGCTGACGGAATATGAGGTGCGCGCGACACGCGCGGTGGTGATCGCCGCGGGCGGCATCGGCGGCAACCTGGAGATCGTGCGTAGGGAGTGGCCGACGGAGCGCCTGGGCAGCGCGCCGGCGCACATCCTGATGGGCTCGCACCTGTACGCGGATGGGGCGATGCACGAAGAGGTGGCGCGCGTGGGCGGCAACATCACGCACCTTTCGCGGATGTGGAACTACGCAGACGCGGTACGCCACCCGCATCCCCAGCGCGAGAACCACGGCCTGAAGCTGATACCGCCGCGCTCGGGCGTGATGCTGAACCCGGACGGCCGCCGCTACGGCCCGGTGCCGGTGATGCCGACGTACGACGCGTATGCGGCGCTGGAGCGGATGTGCGAGGACGAGCGCAAGTACTCGTGGCTGATATGCAACTGGAAGATCGCGCGTCGGGAGCTGGACGTATCGGGCAGCCAGCACAACCCGCACCTGCGCGAGCAGCGCCGCGTGCGCTTCCTCGCAAGCGTGCTGCTGGGCAAGCCGAACCTGGTGAAGCACTTCCTGAATGGCTCGCCCGACTTCGTCGCGGCCACGAGCCTGGAGCAGCTGGCAGGCAAGATGAACGAAGTCACAGGCGAAAATGCGATCCACCCCGAGGTATTGAGCGCGGAGATAGGCCGCTACGACGAAGCGATCGCGCGCGGCAAGGGCCTCTTCAACGACGATCAGCTGCGGCGCATAGGCCAGCTGCGCAATTGGCGCGGAGACAGGCTGCGCACGTGCGCGTTCCAGCGCATCGTGGATGAGAAGGCGATGCCGCTGCTGGCGATCCGCCTGCAGCCGATGGCGCGCAAGAGCCTGGGCGGCATCCAGACCGATCTGGGTTGCAGGGTGCTGCGCGCGCAGGATGGTGAGCCGATCCCGGGCCTGTACGCCGTGGGTGAGGCAGCGGGCTTCGGCGGCGGCGGAGTGCATGGAAAGCGCTCACTGGAGGGCACGTTCCTGGGCGGATGCGTATTCACGGGACGCGTGGCAGCAGCGGCGATCGCGGGCGCGGAGCTGCCGCTGCGCACGCCGCCGGATCTGGCGGTGTGAGCGACTTCGACTACGTCACGGTCGGCCACGTCACGGTGGATGTGATCGGCACCGATGGCGCCCGCCGCCCCGGCGGCGGCGCCTTCTACAGCGCCCTGCAGGCCGCGCGGCTGGGCCTACGGACCTTGATTGTGACCAAGGGCGTGCCAGACGAGCTGGAGGAGCTGCTGGCGCCCTACAGCAAGGAGCTCGCGCTCCAGATACACCCCGCGCAGCAGACAACGACGCTCGTCACAGCGGGCATGGGCGCCGAGCGCAAACAACGCGTCGCAGCATGGGCTGGAGCCATAACCGAGCCGATCGAGGTGAATACCTCGATCCTGCACCTCACGGCGGTGGCCCGCGAGACACCCAACCACTGGCGGGGCAGCGCCGAGTTCGTGGGCATCACGCCGCAGGGATGGATGCGAGCGTGGGATGGGGAAGGAGAGGTGACGCATGTGCCGCTGCACCCCGAGACCATGCCCGCGCACTTCGATGCGCTTGTAATCAGCGAGGTCGAGCGCCGCTGGTGCAGGCGTGTGATTGCCTCGACCGGTGCGCAAGCGCAAGCCGCCGACGCACCCGAGCAGTCGCCCGCCGACGCACGCGAGCCCTCGCCTGCCGGAGGCGCAGGCGTGATCGCAGTGACCGCAGGCTCCGCCCCCACCTCGATCCTCCTGCCAGACGGATCGGCGACCGAGGTGCCCGTCCCCGCGACAGCGCACCCGCGCGATGACCTCGGCGCAGGCGACGTCTTTGCGGCAGCCTTCTTCATCGCGCTGCGCGAAGGACGCTCACCAATGGACGCGGCGGCCTTCGGCAACGCGGCAGCGACGGTGCGGATCGCAAACCTGGGTCCGCAGGCGGTCGGCGATCGCGCAACTATCGACGCAGCGCCTCATCGATGAGCCGCGCGAGCTCGGCCTGATCCACCGCACGATCGGCCCCACAGGCGCGCGCGGCAAGTAGGACGCAACCGCCGACGGGAGCCATCTCCACACACGCGATCTGAGCGTCGGGCGCAAGCGCGTGGATGGAGCGCGTGAGCGGCGCGATGAAGACCTCGCCGGCCTTGAAGGCGGAGCCAATGAGGCCGACGGGGAAGGCGCCGAGGAGACCCGTCTGGCGTATGACCGCCGCGATCTGCGACCCCAGCCGCTCGGCCCCATCCACATAGAGGGCGCAGGCGACCTCATCGCCCTGCGCGGCGATAGCTGCGGTCCGCACCGCGAAGGCCGCGATTTCGCTCTTGGTGAGCGGCTTGGTGTAGAGCAGGGGAGCAAGCGCCTCGACGCGGGGAGTGCCGAAGAACTCGGCGGCAGCGTCGCTGAGCGCAGTCGGCGGCCCTGAGGTCTCGCGGTCGCGCAGCGCAGCCCTGATGGACTGGAGCCCAAACCAGTAACCGGAGCCCTCGTCGCCAAGGATGTGTCCCCAGCCACCGGCGCGCCAGGCGCGCCCATTGGGGCCGGCGCCGAAAACGTTGCTGCCGGTGCCGGAGATGACACCGACGCCGGGCTGCGCCCCCGTCGCGGTCGCCCACGCACCCACGACGTCGTTGACGACGATCCAGCTGGCGGGGCAGTACATGCGCACCTGCACCTCGACGGCATTGGTGTCGGTGCCGGCCACGGCGAGCACGGCGGCGTCCAAATCCTCCCTGCTGGTACCCGCATGCCCGATCGCCTCATCGGCCGCCTCAAGCACCGCATTGGTGGCCGCGTGCACCCCCACGGCGTCCTGGTTGCTGGGCCCGCCGTGGCCGAGGTGCAGTTCGCCGCTGCGCAGGTCGAGCACCGCGGCGAGCGTCTTGGTCGCGCCACCGTCGATACCCATGATGAAGCGGGCAACCGTGGAAGCACCGGTCCGTGCAGGAGCGAGCGCGGCCGGCAATTGCACAAGCGGGTCGCGATTCACCGGCGCATCCTCGCAGGCAGCCATGACGGTTTAGGATCGCCGCAGATGTCGGTCGTCGCGGTCTTCCCCAACGCCAAACAGCGCAGCGGTATGTATGAGTCCTTCTACCTGCGCGCGGTCTCCCCCAATGAGCCCGTGGGCGTGTGGATCCGCTACACCGTGCACAAGCGCCCTGGCGCGCCGGCGCGCGGCTCGTTGTGGTGCACCGTCTTCGATGCCCGCCGCGGCAGGCCGTTCCAGCACAAGCTGACGAGCGAGGACCTTGGCGTCCCGGGCAAGGCCCCCAGCGCCTCGGGCGAGGCCCACGCCTGGCCGGGCAAGGCCCCCAGCGCCCCCACCGCGGGCTGGATCTCTATCGGCGAGGCCACGCTGAGCGCCGAGGAGGCGCGGGGCACCTGCGGCGAGGCGAGCTGGTCGCTGCGCTTCGCGTCAGCCGAGCCGGAGCTGCGCCACCTCCCGCGAAGCTGGATGTACCGCGCGCCGCTGCCGCGCACGAAGCTCACGAGCCCCGCCCCCGCGGCGACATTCGAAGGCACCGTCGAGCTACCCGATCGCAGCTTGAATCTGCAGGGCTGGCGCGGCATGGTGGGCCATAACTGGGGCGCGGAGCACGCGGAGCGCTGGATCTGGCTGCACGGCATCGACTTCGCACAGGATGGCGACGCATGGCTGGACGTTGCCCTCGGCCGCATCCGCATCGGCCCGTGGCTCACCCCGTGGGTGGCTAACGGCGCACTGTCGCTGGAGGGCAGGCGCATCCCCCTTGGCGGCCTTGGCGCCCGCGGCCTGCTCGTCGCCGAGACATCAAAGCGCGCTCGCCTGTCGCTCCCTGGCCCCAATGGCCTTACGCTCGACGCCCACATTGACACCCTCGCTGAGTCAATCGCCGGCTGGTCCTATGCCGACCCCGATGGCTCGCTGCATGACGTCAGCAACTGCTCGATCGCCGCCCTTACGCTCACGGTCCGCCAGCCCGGCGCCACCCCCGCCCGCACTCTCAGCACCGCCTTTGGCGCCGCGTACGAGCTGGGCATGCGCGAGCACGATCACGGCATCCCCATCGCGCCCTTCCCAGACGGCTGAGCCGAAGCAAGCCCGAGCCACAGCATCGCCCTCGCACCTTCCCAGACGGCTAAAGCCTCAGGAAGCCCGTGCGATCGCCGCATCCATCGCGGCAACTGGTTCGTGCACGAGCTTCCCATGCCCGACGAACAGGCGCGTTGGCTCCAGCGCACGCAAGGTGCGGGCACTCGCTAGCTCGATGGGACGGTCCCAGGTGGCGAGCGTGGCGAGGGGAAAGCGCCAGCTGAGATGGGCGGTGGTCTCGACGCCGCCGATGGTGGTGAAGGCGTCGCCGCCGATGAGCGTGCGGTCGCGCGTGTCGAGCAGGGCGATGTGGCCCGGGGTGTGGCCAGGCGCCGCGATGACTTCCAGCGAGCCGATACGCTCGCCTGCCTCCACGGTGCGTGTGGGCTTGGTCTTCGCGCCTGGATAGCTGCCGCGCAGCTTGCTCTGCGGCTCGCGGGGGTCCAAGCTGCGATCTCCTGTCAGCAGCCGCGCGTCGCGCGTGGAGATGATGACCTCGGCCTTGGGCAGCGCCGCGGCGAGTTCGTCCACGGAGCCGATGTGATCGCCGTGGGCGTGTGTCAGCACGATGCGCCGGATCGGCCTTCCCGTGCGCGCGGCTGTGTCGAGGATCCGCTTGGCGCTGCGCGGAAGCAGTGTGTCGACGAGCGTGTAGCCGTCTTCCTCCGTCACCAGATAGGCGTTGACGAACCCGAAGCGCGTGATGCGCGAGACGCCTGCCATCCCACTCCTTCTAGCACGTCGGCCGGCGGGCGGGCCTAATCGTGTCGAAAGTAACACTCTTCCCTCAAGAAATACTCACTGGTGGCCGAATGACTGAGCAATGCTGCAGGAGAGGACACTGAAGCCCGTCAACCTGGCGGATGACCTGCGCCGCCTGGGTGAGGAGTTGCACGCCCGCACCGATGAGGTGGTCGCCGGACTCTCAAGCCGCTCCAAGGAATCGGGGCAGGTGCTGGATGCGCTGGTGGAGGACAGCTTTGCCAAGGTCGGCTCGGTCTCGACCATCGCCGTCGCCCGTTGGATGGCCGGCGAGGGCGCCGACGTGGCACGCGAGGTGGGACAGGATTCTTGGCGCATCTTCGGCCAGCTCGCGGCCCAGCGCGCAGCCTCCCTGAACGAGGTCACAAAGCGCTGCCTGCGCTGGCGCGATTCCGCCGCGGAAGTGGCGCGTGAGATCGCGATCCAGCTGGAACTCCATCCCGATGTCCTGGAGGAGGCGCTGCGCATGCTGCAGCGCAGCCTCGATGTGACGCTGGTACGCATGTGCGAGTCCTTCGAGGGCGAGCGCCAGCGCAGTAACGAGGAGCTCACGCGCCGCCAGGAGGAGCTGGCGTTCCTGGCTACGCATGACCCCTTGACGGGCCTGCCCAACCGCACCCTGATCCTCGACCGCGTCGAGCAGATGCTGGTCCGCGCGCGCCGCAACCCCGCGCCGGTGGCGGTGCTGTTCGTGGACCTCGACAACTTCAAACACATCAACGACACCCTTGGGCACGGCGCCGGCGACCGCCTGCTGCAGGCCGTGGCGGCGCGCCTGGAGCACGCAATCCGCGACGCCGACGCGCTGGGGCGCCTGGGCGGCGACGAGTTCGTGGTGATCGCCGAGGGCATGTCCCTCGCCGCGGGCCCCGAGCTGATCGCAGAGCGCCTGCTGGAAGCGCTGAAGCAGCCCTTCAAGCTCGATGACTCGCCCGAGGAGGCGCGCCTGACGGTGACCGCCAGCGTGGGTATCGCAGCGGGCGACCGCGGCTCCGCCGAAGAGCTGTTGCGCGATGCGGACATCGCGATGTATCGCGCTAAGTGGGACGGCAAGAACCGCTTCGTGCTGTTCGAGAGCGGCATGGAGGACGACGTGCAGAGCCGCATGGAGCTCGAGATGGATCTGCGCGAAGCGCTCGAGAACGATCAGTTCTACCTCGAATACCAGCCGACGTTCGCACTGCAGGACATGAGCCCGACCGGCGTGGAGGCGTTGATCCGCTGGAAGCACCCGGTGCGCGGCACGATCCAGCCCAACGACTTCATTCCGCTGCTGGAGGAGACGGGCATGATCGTCGAGATCGGCCAGTGGGTGCTGAAGGAGGCCTGCCGCCAGGCCGCGGAGTGGCGCGAGAGCGGATACCCAATTGGCATGTCGGTCAACGCGTCGGCCAAGCAGCTCGACACGGATGAGTTCGTGGAGGATGTACGCCAGGCGCTGCTGTGCAGCAGCCTGGATCCCAGCGCGCTGACGATCGAGATCACGGAGACCACGCTGATGCGCAACGCTGAGGAGACGGCGCTGCGCCTGGCGGCCGTGAAGGAGCTGGGCGTGCGTATCGCGATCGATGACTTCGGCACCGGCTACTCCTCGCTGGCGCACCTGCAGAAGTTCCCCGTCGATGCGCTGAAGATCGACCGCACGTTCATCGCCCGCCTCACGCAGGACCCGGAGGGCGAGACGCTTATCCGCACGCTCGTGCAGCTCGGCAAGGCCCTCTCGATTGAGACGCTCGCGGAGGGCATCGAGCAGACGCGCGAGCTGGCGCTGCTGCAGGACGAGAACTGCGATAGCGGCCAGGGCTTCCTGTTCGCACGCCCCCTCGATGCCGGCGCGATCGAGAGCTTCTTCTCGCAGTGGCTCGAGGAGAAGGAGAAGTCGGAGACATTCTCGGGCGCACAGGATCCCCAGCCGCTGGTATGAGCCGCGGTGCTCGATCCTGAACAGTAGATCCATTCAGACATAAATCCCCCAAATTGCGGGAAAATAATGCGATGATTCGGTTCTCACGGGCGCTTCCACCGGTAGATTGCGCCCGGGATGAGGTTTGCGCGCAGCGGCTTGGCTCGGTCAAGATCAACGCCCAGCCCAGCTCTCGGGTCACAGCGCAAGACGATCTCGGATTGGGGAACGATGGTGGCAAGCAAGCAGTCGGCAGCCGAGCCGTCGGCATCCGAGCCGTCGGCATGGTGGATCGCCCTCGGCGGCGTGCTCGCGGGCTGCCTGTTGAGCGCCGCCGTGAATCGCCGCGCCGCCCGCGCGCTCGCCCGGGAACGCCGCCGCGTGGCGACCGATGTCCACGACCTGGTCATGCAGGATCTCTCGCTGGCGTTGGCCAACGCGCGCACGCTGGCTCACGAACACGCGCAGACCCCGCGCGCCCAGCTCGTCGTCACCGCGAGCGAGCGGGCACTTGCCGGCGCGCGAGTGGTCATCGGTGGTCTTACCGAAGGCCCCGCCACTGTCTCCGAGCCGATTGTGCGCGCCATCCAGGCGAGCGCCCAGGCCGCCGCGCGCAGCACGCCGCTGATCTTCAAGGCAGAGGGCGTGCCGGGCTTCGCGCGCCCCGATCGGCCCACGCGCGAAGCGCTCGTGCACATCGCCCGCGAGGCCGTGACCAACGCCACCAAGCACGCCAGCGCCAATGCCATCGAAGTGAGCCTGCAGTACACGGGCCAGTGGCACCTCACGGTGCGCGACAAGGGCAACGGCTTCGATGCCGAGGATGGCGCCAACAGCTTTGGACTCACGAGCATGCGCGCGCACGTGCAGGAGCTCGGCGGCGTCCTGCACATCTCGAGCGCCGCCGAGAAAGGCACCACCGTAAAGGTCGTGCTGCCTTGAACGAGCGGCCAACAGCCCTGAACGCAGAGCGCCCAACAGCCCTGAACACCAAGCGGCCAACAGCCCTGAACGCAGAGCGTCCAACAGCCGTGAACGCAGAGCAGCCCACGGTTGTACTCGCCGACGATCACCCCGCCATCCGCCTCGGCGTACGCATGGCCCTGCTCGCCGGCGGCCTGCGCGTCCTCGCAGAGGCCTCTGACTGCGAAGGAGCCGTCAAAGCCGTCAAGCGCGAGCGCCCCGATATCTGCCTGCTCGACATCTTCATGCCGGGCGGGGGCATCCAGGCCGCGGCCACGATCGCGGCGATCGCACCCGATACAGCGGTGGTGATGTTGACGGTCTCCGACAGCACAGAGCACCTGCTCGGCGCACTGCGCGTGGGTGCGGTGGGCTACCTACCCAAGGACATGGCCCCAGATAGGCTGCCGGCGGCCTTGCGGGGGGTGCTCGCGGGCGAGACGGCACTGCCACGGGCACTCGTGGGCCCGGTACTGGGCAAACTGCGCGAGCTGCCGGGCGGCTCCGCGCGCGCGGCCTGCCTGGGGCTGACGGGCAGAGAGGATGAGATCCTGCGCCTGCTTCGCTCGGGTCTGGGCACTGCCGATATCGGCCGCACTCTCTCGCTTTCTCCGGTCACCGTCCGCCGCCACATCTCCGCGGCCGTCGCCAAGCTTGGCGTCAGCGACCGCAGCGAGGCCATCCGCGTGCTCACCCCCTCGGCATGAGCCTTTTACACGAGCCCTACGCGCACTGCGTGGACAGCTGCCTGCACGCGGCTGCGCACACCCAGCTTCTCGAAGATGTTCGTGACGTACTGCTTGACGGTGTGGGGACTGATCGACAGCTCCCTGCCGATCTCCCCGTTATCCGCGCCATCGGCCATCAGCCGCAGCACCGCCTGCTCGCGCGGCGTGAGCGACTGGCGGTGCTCTTCCCCACGCGCGCCCGCGCGCACGTGTGTGCGCAGCGTGCCCGCGAGGGCACTGGAGATAACGATCTGACCTTCCGCCGCCTGACGCACGCCGATCGCGAGCTGATCCACCGAGGTGTCCTTCAGCAGGTATCCGCGCGCCCCTGCGGCAAGCGCGTCGAGCACGTCTGCGCGCTCGGCCGAGACCGTCACCACCACCGTGCTGATCTCGGGGTGCGAAGCCGCCACGCTGCGCAGCGCATCGAGCCCCGAAGCGCTGCCCATGCGCAGGTCGATCACGAGCAAGTCGGGCTGCAACTGACGCGCCAGAGCCACCGCCTCGTGGCCGTCGGCGCCTTCTCCCACCACGACCATGCCATCCGCCTCCAGCAGCCCCCGCAGCCCTTCGCGGAACAGCTGGTGATCGTCCGCCAGCACGACTCTCAGCGCATCGCCGAAGTTGCCCACGACATCAAGATAATCGGATGTGGCGGACTACATCAAGCGATTGGTGCTACGGACCTATGGGCATATTCGAGTCAGTGACGAAATGTTTCCGTCTTTCCTGGGTCCTCCTGGCGATATTCCCGGGCACGCCCGCGTTCCTCGGAGATGCGGGCCGACACCGCCATCGCGCTAAGCATCATCCACATCATGCGCGACATAACTCCCATCGCCGCCATCACAAAGCGCGCTGGCCGCTGCGCAGCACGAGATGGCTGACCCCTCCGGGCGTTCCTCCGGCGCCGGGCGATCCGGCTGCGCCCCCGCTGCCTGGCGGTTCCCCGAACCCGTCCGCACCCAATTTGCCGGGCGTGCCCGTCGAACCGGTCTCGCCCGTCGGGCCTGAACCACCGCTTCCGCCTCCACCACCGCCGCCGCCTCCCCCACCTCCTCCTCCCCCACCCTCACCGAGCTGCACAGTGCAAGCCGCCGGCGTTGCCGAAGCCGAACGGGAAATGGCCGCGGCGAGCGGGGAAGCCGTGGTCTGCCTGCCCGCCGGCAACTTCAGCTCGCTGACGCTCTCCGGCGCCCACGCAGCGAATGTCACCATCGAGCCCCACCCCGGCTCCGTCGCCTCCCTCGCCGGGGTCACCGTCGCCGCAGGCTCCTCCAACATCACCATCCACAACTTCGCCATTAGTGGCGGCGTGAGCATCCGCGAAGGCGCCTCGCACATCACCGTCGACCACAACGACATCAACGGCCAAGGCCCCGGCGGCGACGGTGAGGGCGTGGAGACCCTCAGCGTCAACTGCTTAGCCCCCAACGCACCCAAATACGAAGGCTGCACGACGACGCTCCCCGTCACGTACATCACCATTAGCGGCAATCGCATTCACAACTTCGGCCAGAGCGGCACTGAGGACGCCATCCACCTCAACAACTGGCAGCACGTGCGCGTCAGCGCCAACGATATCTACGGCCTGCACGAGCTCGGCAACCACACCGACGCCCTGCAGAGCGTCTGGGGCGGCAGCGACCTCAGCTTCGACCATAACTACGAGCACGACAACCAGTCGCAGGGCTTCTTCATCAAGGACGGCGACGTCTCCCAGGTCAAAGTTGCCGACAACCTCTTCCTGCGCAACAACAATGCCGGTCTCCAGGAGTACAACATCCAGGTCTTCAACACCACCGCACTGACACTGATCCGCAACACCTCCTGGGCCAGCGCCAGCGACCTCGCGCGCGCCGAAGGCGCCTCCTTCCCCCTCACCGCCACGCTTGAACGAAACCTCGAGGAAGTCTTCAACGTCGCCCACGAAAGCGGCCCTGCCTACCAGCTAGCCGAGGACTACGACATCTTCCGCGAAGCCCCCTGGACCTTCACCCCCGGCCCCCACACCACCATCGTCAAAAGCCCCGAATTCACCGACCCAGCCCACGACGACTACCGATTGAAGTCCAACCCCAACGCGATCGGCGTCGACTGGGCACCCTCGGAATACGTCTACGGGCCTACGGGGAACTGAAAAGTCAGTCGATCGACCCGGGCCTTGCGATCCACACGCTTTCTATCCCGAGCGCCCGGCAGAGGGGGTCGAAGTGATGATCGTAGTGCAGGACCCCTGCGCCGCGCCCGGCGGCTGCGGCGGCGATCAGGTAGTCGGCTGCTGGTAGGCGCCGCTCGCCCCGCAAGTCACGCGAGGCGCCAATGGCGGCTGCACCGGCGTTGCGCGTGACCGGAGCTGCAGGCAGGGCAGTCAAGGTTCGATTGAGCTCGGCGAACTTATCGTCATCACGAGCGCTTGCGAGCAGCTCGAGCGCGACCACGGGACATACGGCGAGCAGGTCGGATTCCGCAGTGGTGAGCCAGCGGTGAAGCACAACAGGGTCTCGCTGGCGGTTCCAGGCCGAGGTGTCGAATACGAGCAGCCCGCCGGAGCCATAGGGCTCAGCGGGAGGCATGAAGCTGCTCTGAGACTGCAAAGTCGTAGCCGTCGTCCTCGCCGGCCGCGATCCGCCGCAGGTGCTCAAAAGCATCGCGCCTACCGGCTCGCTCCGCACGGATCGCCTCTGCGCCGCGCAGCGCAAGGTCGCGCACGGCGCGTGATCGCGGTTCCGTGCCACCGAACTCCGCCACGGCGGCAGCCAGCTCAGTGTCGAGCGTGACCTGGATGCGGGGCTTGGTGGGGGGCACAGGCGTAGTGTACCACACGTCTGGTACACCACAGTCTCCCCAACCGCATGACTGTGAATCCGTGTGAAGGGGTCGTGCCCCCTACAGGGTTCTTCAGCGTGCCAACCCTCACGATGCTCGTCGCAGCGCCGCGCAGGTAGCTGCCGAGGAGGAGCGCGTAGTCGACCCCGAACCTCGGCGTTCCCCACGGCGAAAAGTCCCGTGCGCCAAGCACTGCCAGCGTCACGTGCTCCCGGCGCAGCCGTGCCACCGCAACCGCTTCTTCCCCGCGCGTCGCCAACAGGCCCGGCAGCAGCGACAGCTCGCGCAGCGCCGGCGGGCGGTTCGCCATGAAGTACAAACCTCCGTCCAGCGGCGCCGCCAGGATGCGCTCGCCTGAATGCGTCAAGGCGTCGATCGCACGCACCGCTCCCTGCAGCGCCGGCGCCGCAGCCGCGCTCGTCATGAACGTCCCCCGCGGCGTGTGCACCGCGCTGTCATCGTGGCGATACAGCCCTCCCAGCGCATACGCTGCGAAGCCCACCGCCAGCACCCCCAGCGCACCGATGGCCACCCCGCGCGCCGCCGGTCGGCGTGCCGCCACGCGTGTGTGCGCGATCGCCAGCACGAGCACCAGCGGCGGCGCATAGTAGGGCGCGTAGGAGGCCTCCGTCGTGAATGCGTTGTATGCCCGCAGGCCCAGTGCAGCCGCCACCACAATCAGCGCCGCGTCCGCCGGCCAGCTCCCACCCAAGGGCGAATCCCTGCGGCGCACCAGGCGCACGACCGCAACCACCGCCATTCCCAAGCCCAGCGCTGGCAGCCAGCTCATTCCGAGCATTAAGTGCCGCGCCTCCAGCTCGATCGTTGCCCGCTGTCCGCTCAGTACACCGCTTGCCCGCAGCACGCCATCGGCGATCGCCAGTGCCGCTACCAGCGCCGGCAAGGGCCACATGGCCGCCATATACGACTTGCGCGACCCACCCAGGGCCGGCCTTGCTGGCCCTTCTCCTCCTTTTTTCAAGCTCTTGGCTGCACCCGCGCTCCGAGCTGCCGGGAACACCCTGACCCTCTGGAACGCCTCGGCGCTCTTCACCAACGCTCCCACCACCCCCACGTAGATCGCCGCTCGCAATGCCAGGCCCGCGCAGCTCGATGCCGTGAAGGGCATCCAGTTGCGCTCCGTCTTCGCCCCCACCGAGATGAACTTCGCCGGCCATAGGTTTTCGCTGACCTGCGCACTCGCGCCCACGCGCCACGCGAACCAGCCCAGCACAGCCGCCGGGATCGCCAGCGCAGGCAGGGCCAAGCGCCAAGCCACGCGCAGCGCTTCCGTCCGACTCTCCAGGCGCCAGGTGACAGCCACATAGGCCGCCAGCGCCGCCAGCGCGACCCCATAGAACTCCGGCCGCGTCAGACCCGTTAGGCCTGCCATCGCACCCGCCGCCAGCAGGCGTTCCCGCGTGAGGCACAAAAGTGTCGCCAGCAGGAACAGCAGCCCGAACGTCGCCGAGTCGGTATGTGGCAGCACGAAGTTGAAAGCCGTCCCCGAGAAGCCGATCGCCAGCACCATCGCGCTTGCCAAGCCTGCGCTCAGTGGCTCAAGCCAGTGGCGCGCCAGCGCGTAGAAGGCCGCCACGATCGCCGCCGCCTGCGCCAAGCCGAACGCGTACGCCGTGGTGAAGCTGGTCCCCAGCAGCTTGAATGCCAGCGCCAGCGAGTAAAGGCCCAGAGGTCCATACCAGTAGCGCACGTCCCTATAGGCCAGCGCCCCGTGCTTGACGAGGTCCGCCGTCGTGAGCTCAGCGCCCGCATCGATCTCCGGCACGCCCCACTTGCGCCAAGTGAGCGCCGTCAGGGCTGCCATGCACACCGCCAGCGCCGCCAGCACAGGGGCGTCGGCCAGGCCGCCACTGCCATTTGCTCCGCCACCTGCTCGCCCACCCCGCGCGCTCGCCGAGGCGGCTCCCACCGGCAGCGGATCCAGCAGCGCGCGGCCGACGCCGGCGCCGGCCGCGCTGCTCACGCCGGCGCCGGCCGCGCCGCCACCGCGCTCAGCAGCACCTCCACCTGCCGCCGCGCCACCACCAGCAACCCCCCTGCGTAGGCCGCGCATCCCACTACACTCGCCACGGCCGCGGCGACCAGATCGCCTTTCAGCGCGCTCCCCGCTGCCCAACCCACTCCGAACGCCAGCGCCGCCAAGGCGATGAAGCGCATCCCATCCCCGCTCAATTCGCGCAACACCATGCGCGCGTCCGCGCGGCCCGCGCCGCTCACGAGCAGGGTCACCGCCAGGCACGCCGGCGCCAGGAACATCGCGCCGACCGCGCCGTCCACCCCAAACAGCGCCGTGCCGGCGGCGGTCGCGGCCACGTGCAACGCCAGCAGTGCCGGCGCCAGCGCGCCCAGCAGGCGCGTGCGCCCGAACGCCAGCAGCACTGGCAGCAGGAAGTTCACCAGCAGCGCAGCGATTGTCCACGGCACCAGCAGCGCGGCGAACGTCTGCAGGGTCGCCACCCCCGCGCTCGAGAGGCTCTTCGGCAGCAGCGCATGCACCAGCGGCGCGCCCGCCACGATCAACCCCGCCAGCGCCGGGGCCACCAAAAGCATCGCGTAGCGAAAGCCCCGCGGCACAGTCGCCGCCACCAGCGCCCGTCGCTGCGCCCGCGCCTGGCGTGTGAGGTCGGGGATGCTCGACATCCCCAGCGCCATCCCCGTGCCCGCCACCAGGTAGCTCGCAAACAGGTAGGCGTAGGAGAGCACGGTCGTGCTCCCCGCCTGTGAGCGGCTCGCGAACGCCAAGGTGATCACGAACAGCAGATTGAAAGCGAGGTAGATCGACGTGCGTCCCAATACCGCCGCACAGTCACGCAACAGCGCCGTGGGCCGCCAGGTCCAGAGCGCCGTCCGAGTAGCTCCCGGCGGGCGTTCGCCGAGCCTCAGCGACCACGCCCACGGCTGCACGGGGCGGTTTGCCACCTCTGCCGGCCACGGTCCCAGGCCGCCGCTTGCTCTTACGCCCACGAGCATCCAGAGGCACGTCAGCGCCGACATCGCCCCCATCGACCACCCCAGCGTCTGCACGCCCGTGCTGCTCATCAGCGCCAGGAACGTTGCCAGCCCTATCGCTGCACCTGACATATACGCACCGGCGATGGTGCCGAAGCGACCGCGTATGGCCAGCACGGTGGCGCCACCGGCAGCGCCAAGCTGCAACACCATCGCCACGCCCAGTACCGGCAGTGCCGTGGCCGTCACATGCTGAGCGCTCGCCTTCAGTCCAGGCGCGATCAACTGCGACAGCGGACCTGCCAGTCCGACCGTCAACACCAGCACCGGCAAGGCGATCGCGCCAAGCACCGCTGCGAACCTGCGCAGGCTCAGGCGCGCTCCGGGTTCCACCAGCAGCCCCACCGATGTCAGCCGCAGACTCTGGCTGAACACGCCGAAGGTCGAATACAACGCGAACGCCACGAAGAAGCCATCCGTGCGGGCGTTCGTGCCAAAGCGGCTCAGGTACAGAACTGCCTGGATCGCCGACGCCGCTGCCATCGCGAAGGTCGCCACCGACATCGCCATGCCCGCGCGCGCCTTGCTCATGGCGCCCCATCGGCGTGGTGCGCCGCCACGGTGGCGGCGCTCAGCGGCGTGTTGTAGAGCGCGAGCTCGTCCAGCGTGCCCGCCCCGAACAGTGCGGTTCCCGCGCGGGACATCAGGTACAGCGTGGAGTTGGCGAAGGGGCCGCCGCCGCTGCCCGCGCTGCCCTGCTGGAAGCTCACCGGCTGGCCGTCCACGTAGGGCGTGATCTCGCTCGCCGCCGGCGCGGTCGAGTCGAGCACGAAGGCGTAGTGGTGCCACACCCCCGCGCTGGGGCGCGCAAAGAAGACGCTGTTGCGCCCTGCGCCCGTGCCGATCCCCACGCCGAAGCTGCCACCGAATTCGGGCGCATTGGGGTCAACCAGGAAACCGCCCAGCGTTTCGTTGAAGTTCGGCGTCAGCTCCATCGCTAGCGCGTCGTCGTTGCCGTAGTGATCCCAGCGCAGCCAGAACTCCACCGTCAGCTGGCTGGTCGATGACAATTCCAACGGGACCGTGCCGAAGTCGCTTGAGCCATTGAAGTGGACCGCCGTGTTCGCGTCACCCACGATCGCGCCTCCCTGGCCGAAGAGGCCGCCTGTCACGCTGCCTTGTGCACTGCCCTTGCTGTCATTGATGGTGGGGCCGGCCGCTTCGCCTAGGCGGTAGTAGTGAATGAGACTGGGCGTGGCCAGCACCGCCGCGCTGTAGGTTTCCGCGCGCACGACGAGCGTCACGCTGGTGCTCGCGCTGGCGTTGTTCGCGTCAATCACGCGCAGGCCCACTTTGTAGACACCCGCTTTGGCGAAGCTCGTTACCACCGTCGCTTTGGAGCCAGTATCGGTCTCATACGTGCCATCGCCGTTGAGATCCCACTGGTAATCGACGATCGCCGCGCTCGTGCCGCGGGAGGCCGAGGCGTCCAAGCTCACACTCTGCCCCGGCGTCGGCGCGCTCGGCGTCGCTTTGAACGCCGCGCTCGGCGGGCGGTTGGTGCCGTGCGAGCTGTAGTGCTGCAGGATCGTCCCCGCGCCCAGCGCGCGGTTGTAGATGGCAAGCTCATCCAGCGTGCCCGCGCCGAACAGGGCGCTGCCGGCGCGAGACATCAGATACAGCGTCGAACTAGCGAAGGGGCCACCGCCACTGCCGCTGCTCTCCTGCTGGGCAGACACCGGCTGGCCGTCCACGTAGGGCGTGATCTCGCTCGCCGCCGGCGCGGTCGAGTCGAGCACGAAGGCGTAGTGGTGCCACACCCCCGCGCTGGGGCGCGCGAAGAAGATGCTGTTGCGCGAGCCATTTATACCGACGCCCACGCCGAATGTGCCGCCGAACTCCGGCGCATTGGGGTCGACCAGGAAGCCGCCCGGGTTTTCGTTGAAGTTCGGGGTGAACTCCAGCGCCAGTGCGTCGTTGTTCGCGTACTGGTCCCAACGCAGCCAGAACTCCACCGTGACCTGGCTGGTGTTTGAAAGGTTGAGTGGGGCTGCACCCGAGTCACCCAGGCCGTTGAAGTGAAGTGCCGTGTTGGGATCGCCCGCGACCGCGCCTTCCAGGCCGAACGTGCCACCGCTGACCGTCCCGTTGGCGCTGCCCTCTAGGTCGTGGATCGTCGGCCCAGTCGACTCCCCCAGGCGATAGTAGGCCTGCACCCCGGGTGTATTCAGGACCGCGTCGCTGTAGTCGCTGACGCCCTGTTCGAGGACCTTCACAGCGGTACTCGCTGTGGCGCTCAATCCATTTTCGTCACGCACCTGCACGCCCACCGTGTGTGTGCCCAGGGCACTGAAGGAGGTACTCACTTTGGGGTTCGTGCCGGTGTCGGTCGCATATGTGCCGTCGCCGTTGAGGTCCCACCTGTAGTCCGTGATTGTTCCCTGGTCGGTCGAGCTCGACGCGTCGAGCGTCACCGTCTGCCCGCTCAGCGCCGGCGTGGGTGAAGCGCTCACGCGCGCTTCGGGTGGGAAGTTGCCGATTCGCAAGGGCTGGGCGATGTAGTCCCAGCCACCGTTGCTATCCACCACGCGCAGCCCGACGTTGACGGTCTGCGCCGTCGCGTAGGCGGCCGTGACGGTTGGCGTCGTGGTGGTGCGCTCATAACTGCCGTTGCCGTCGAGGTCCCATTCGTAACGGGCAATCGTGCCTTGGCTGTAGCTCGATTTCGACGCGTCGAACGTCACCGTCTGGCCCGCGCGTGCCGGGTTGGGCGTGATCGTCATCGAGGCCACCGGGCGCGGGTCGCTGCCGTTGTCAGCGAAGTGTTCCTGCACCCGTGCGGGGCTCAGATCGCCGCCGTAGATCGCCAGCTCATCCAGCGAGCCGGAGCCGAACAGTTCAGCGCCCCCGCGGGACATCAGATACAGCGTGGCCGCCGCGAAGGGAGGAGCGCCGGTACCGCTGGCCTCGTGCTGATAGCCCTGCGGGACACCGTCCACGTAGGGCGTGATCTGGCTTTCCGCCGGCGCTGTGGCGTCGAGGACGAGCACGTAGTGGTGCCACACCCCTGCACTGGGTCGCGCGAAGAAGACGTCGTTGCGCGCGGCGCCCGTGCCGATGCCTACTCCGAATGTGCCGCCGAACTCCGGCGCATTGGGATCCACCAGGAATCCCCCCGCGTGCGAGTTGTAATCCTGTGTGAACTCCATCGCGAGCGCATCGTTGTTGGCGTACGCATTCCACTTCAACCAGAATTCCACCGTAATGGCGCTCTGCGCGGAGAGGTTCATGGGGATCGCACCGCTGCTGCTGGCTCCGCTGAAGCTCGCGGCAGTGTCACTGTCGCCGTTCACCGCACCCGGCGTTCCAAGTGTGGCGCCACTGAGGGTCCCGTTTGCCTGGCCCTTGACGTCGTGAATCGTAGAGCCGGCGGACTCGTCGAGGCGGTAGTAGTGCAGCAGGCCCGGCGTCGCTAGCACCCCATCGGAGTAGCGGCTCACGCCGATGCTCACCACGTTCTCGCTCAGGCTCGCTCTCGTGTTGTTGCCTAAGGCGTCGCTCACCTGCACGCCGATGATGTGCGTACCGGCTTTGCTGAAACTCGTGGCAACCGTCGCTTTGGAGCCCGTGTCGGTCGCGAACGTGCCGCTGCCGTCGAGATCCCACTTATAGTCCGTGATGGTCCCAGACTGGTCTTTGCTCGCAGAGGCATCGAGGGTCACGCTCTGTGAAATAGCCGCCGGGTTGGTGGCGCTCGCGAGGCTCGCACTGACGGGGTTGATCACGCTGATGGTGCGCGTCGTCACATCCGTCTGCGCGGCGCTGTCGGTGACCTTGAGGATGATGTTGTACGTGCCCGGTGTGGCGAAGGCGTGGATCAGCGTGGGCGTGGTACCGGTTTTCGTCGCAAACGTGCCGCTCCCATCCAGATCCCACGCATAACTGGTGATTTTCGCTTCACTGTCTTTGGAGGCTGAGGCATCGAATTTCACCGACTGACCCGCTAGCAGCGAGACTGGCGTTGCGGTGAACGACGCCCACGGTGGTTTCGGGTTTTTCGCGGGATCGAGCGTGATGTCGCTCGCTGGTGTCAGTGGCTGCACACCCATTTCCGAGATGACGTTGTACGTCGCCTGGTCGATTGCCTTATCGGTACTAAGGCCGTAGGCCCACTGCATCGTGCCGGCGGCGAACACATACGTGCCCGCCGCCGTGCGGTACTCCACGGCGCTCACATTGCTCGCCTGCCCCGACGGCGGCGTGGTGGCGCGCGCCCGCCCGGAGTCCTGCAGCCACGAAGATTCGGCGTTGCTCGTATCCGTCAGGCTCAGCCGCTTCACACCTGCGGGCTCCACTGCCGCTGGGCCGGCGTAGACAGGACTCGCGGGATTGGGAATCTGATCCCACTCCCACCCCACGAGGTCTTTGTCGACAGTGCTCTGCGTATTCGCCGGCAGGCCCGCGTTGCGCCACACGCGGTTGCTCGCGTATTCCGCCCCCGCATTGCCCGCCGGCACCGTCAGGCCCCACGTTTCGGTCTCGTTGTCCCCCACATACAAGACGCCGAACAGTTTGTTCTCGGGTTCATTTGGCCCGATCCGCCCGCCGGGCGGTGCGTTGGGGTCGCCCGCCGGCGCGCCCGGGTCCCGCCGCGTCGTCGTCGCCAGCGACGGGACGTCATCGGCGGTGTGGGGGATTCCGTCCGGCCCCAGCGACGCCGGGTCGTTGGGCGTCGCGCCGCCATTCCCGCCCGCCGAGCCCTGGATCGTCTTGTAACAGATCAAGGTCCTGTAGCTGTCCGCGTAGCGCGTCTGCCAGTAGGCCGTATTCGCGCTCAGCGACATGATGTTCACCCCGTGTTCGCGCGCCGCCAGCATGTTGGTGAAGGAGGCCGCCGACCAGTACTCGCTGTGTCCTGAGATCAGGTCGATCTTGTGGCTCAGGAGCGAGGCGGGCGCCTGATCGGTCTGGATGTCATCGCTGTAGGTGACGTCATAGCCCTGCTGCTCAAGCCATTCCACGGTCGCGGCGTCGGGACCGAAGAAGCGGTTGCGCTGGGCTTCGCCTTCGGCCAGCGGCCGGTCGAAGGAGACCGCCACCGCGCGCCCATCCCCAGAGATGGTGTTTTCGCCGCCGCAGGCGTCGAAGTACAGGGACTTGCAGCCCCAGGTGTTGTAGGCCTGATAGGAGGCGCTCGGCAGCACGTAGAGCACCTGCGAAGCGCGCGCGTCGTTGCGCACCGCGAACACTACGTAGTTCTGGATCCCCCCATCCGCGAGGTCGGTGAATACTGCCTCGTAGATACCCGAGATCGGCAGCGCTTTGCCTGGGATCGTGTACGTGGTGCTCCAGTTCGCGCAGCTCAGCTCGCCCGTCGTCGCATTCATCGCCCCGCACGCGAAACTGTTGGGCACTTTGACGTTGCTGGCACCCGCAGCGCTGATTAGCCGTGCCCCTTCGCCCCCGTAGTACCCGATCCGGTACACCGCGATGTTCACGCTGCTCGCGGGGAACGACGGCGCGTTCGTGCCGATCTTCAGGGGAACGCTTTCGCCCAGGTTGTAGCTCGTCTTGGTCGTGAAACCCCCCAAGCTTTCGCTGTAGTTGGCGATTTCATTCGCGTGCGTCCCCGCCCCCATGCAGTTGTTCTCATTGACCACGGGGTTGCTATTGGGGCAGGTCACTTCCGCGGCAGCGCTGTTGGCCATGTCCAGCGTAAATGCGCCCCAGGCGAGGATGAGCAGTGCGAGCACGAGCAGGCGCGGGCCCCCTCGCGCCGCCCGCATGGAAGGCGGGGCGCAGTCGTGCATTGGAATCCATCAACGCAACGGCTTCGCCGCGTGGCAACTTTCGTCCCCCGCCTCCGTTGCTTGCCGCGTGGATCCACACGTTCGTGTCGGCGTCCTCCCCGCTGCCCAGCTCCGCGCTCGGCGGCGGCTCTTCGCCGCCTTGGAAGAGGCCTATCCCGTGCGCTTTCACGCGCGCGAGGCCGGTGCGCTGGGGGAGCTCGACGCGATCGTGGCGTTCGGAGTTGAGGACACTGAAGCCCCCGGCATGCCGAGCCTGATCTTGCACAGCGAGGAGCGGACCGTCGGAGCACCCCGCCCGCTTGCCCTCGCCAACGACCCCGTCCTTGCGCGGCCGCTGCGCGGGGCGCTGCTCACCGATGCCTACGCCATCGCGCTACAGACCGTCGGCTCGCGCGAGCGGGTCCTGGCCGAGCTCGCGCGCGCCCCCGCGTGGGTGCTCGACGCGCGTGGCGGCGGCGCCATGAGCCAGCGCGTCGCCTGCGCCCCGGCCGAGCTCGGTCCCAGCGAGGCTCTGCGCGAGCGCCTGCGCCCCGGGCGCTCGCTGGCGCTGCTGGCGCTGGTCCACTTCCTCGCCTGCCTAACAGCCCACCTGCGCCCGTCGCCGCCGCCGCTGCAGGCCGCCTTCGTCATCGATGACCCCAACCTTCGCCGCCCCCGCTATGGCTACCTCAACTACGCCTCACTGCTGCGCCACGCGCGCCTGCACGGCTATCACCTCGCGGTCGCGATGGTCCCCCTCGATGCCCGCCTCGCCCACCCCCGTGCCACGCGCATCTTCCACGAAGGGGGTGAGCAGCTCTCCCTCTGCATCCACGGCAACGACCACGACGGACCCGAGCTCGGCCGCCCCCGCTCAGACGCAGAAGCCCTCCCTCTCATCGCCCAGGCGCTGCGCCGCACCGCCGCCTTCGAGCGGCGCACCGGCGTTCCCGTGGACCGCGTCATGGTCCCGCCCCATGAGCGGCTGTCCGAGCCCGTTGCCCGCGCGCTGCGGGCCTACAGCTTTCAGGCCGTCACCACCACCCGGCCCTATCCCTGGATCGCCGACACCATCAAGCGTCCCTGGCTCGACCGACCCTCCGACGCCGGCCCCCTCGCCGCGTGGCGACCGATCGATCGCGTTGCCGGAGGCCTGCCCATCCTGCTGCGCGCCGACTTCCGCCTGCATCCCCGCGAGGACCTCGTCCTGCGTGCCTTCCTCGGTCAGCCGCTGATTCTCTACGGCCACCACGACCTGCTCGCCGAAGGGCCGGACGGCTTCGCCGAGGCCGCCGCGCAGATCAACCGCCTCGGCGATGTCAGCTGGTCCTCACTCGCTGCCATCGCTCACGCGCATACGCACATGCAGCCCCACCCCCTCGACCGCTCCCCGGCCGATCGACCGCTCGACATTCACGCCTACTGCACCGGCTCTTCGCCATCAGCCCTTCCCGTGCGCCGATCACGCTTGAGACCGCTCCTGCACCGCCTCGCCAGCGAGGGGCGCGACCGTGCGGCCGCGATCTATGCGCGCTGAGGCACGGAGTGTCCAAGTGCGTCAAGCGGGTCTGGGTGATCCTCGCTTTTGCGGCCCCAGCCTACATCCCCGCATATCTCCCCGAATGTACGCTAGGGACGATTTTTACTCCACTCCCCCACCCCCCTTTACAAGCTTTTTACTCCGACCAGGAGCGGCTTCAGCCCAAGGCGATGTCCAGCAGCCGCTCGTGCCGCGCGGCCCAGGAGTTGGTCTGCACGAAGGTGAGGCGCTCATCCTCGCCCGCTGGGCCTAAAGCCAGAGCGCGGCCCACGGCGGCTGGGTAGCCAGCGCTGTCGCCGACAAGGAGCACGCGCGGGTCGATGCCGCGCAACGGCGCGAGGTCGGCTCCAACCACCGGCAGACCGCCCGCAAGGTACTCGTAGAGCTTGAGCGGGCTCATCGCCTCGGTGAGAGCGGAGCGCACATGGGGGATGAGGCCAACGTCAGCCACGCGGATTAGGCCTGCCACCGCAGCGCGCGGGAGCGCTGCGTGGACCTCCACGTTTGGCTCGGCGCGCAGCGGGCGAAGGTGCGCGGGGTCGAGCAGGGGACCAGCGAGCACCACAGTGGCCTGCGGCAATGCTCTGGCGATGGCCACCACGCCAGGAATGTCAAGGCGCGCGTCCAGCGACCCTACGTACAGCAGCAGCGGGCGCAGCATGTCGCGCTGCCATGCCGGCGGCGTAGGATCGCCGATCCACTCGCTCGGCTCAAGACCATTGGGAACCACCGCACTTGGGCCAGTTGGCGCAAGGCGCTCGCGCAGGGTCTCTGACACCGTCACCACGCGCCGCCGGCGCACTCGCACCGCGGCAAAACTCTCGTTGTAGGCCGGCCACCAGCGCCGGTGAGGCGGATAGGCGGACCAGTCGTCGCTGGCATAGAAGGTCACCGCGCGCGCCCAGCGCAACTCGGCGAGGCCGGCCAGCAGCGGATGGGTGACGATCACCGCCGGCTCACGCATCCCCATGCGCGCCGCCGCGCGCGCAAGCGCGCGATCCCACGCTCTGGTCATCCGCTGCGCTCCCCGCAGCGAGACCGGGTCGCTGCGGCGCAGACGCGCCGGGCGCAGCAGCCGCGCGCGCTCGGAAGCCGGGAACTCGGCCTTATCGCGCGGAGAAAGACCCTCGGCGAGATCACGCGCGAGCTTGATCGGCAGGCTGCGCATGTGCTCGCTGACCAGCACCCTCCGAATCCGTGGATGCGCCACGAGCGCCCGCGCCAACCGATCCTCGGGCATGAACCAGCCGCGCCGCGCCGCGGCCTGCCAGGTCACGTAGGCGAAGACGAACACCACGTCGCGCCCGCTCGCGCCACCGTTGCAACCTTCATACATGCACCTTTGCGAGTCGCCCGTGACTCCCGCGCGCATGCCAAATTCAGCGCTCACGCTTCCTTCACCCCCACCACGTCCACGTCCGTCAGCCCTACCACGTCCTTCACCGCCACCATGTGCAAGCAGTCGCCAGCCACGAAGCGATCCAGGACCCACAGCAGCGGCGCCAGTGCCCAGGCGCTTAGTCGTAGCCCGCGGCCCATCCAGCGGGCCTGGCCGAACAGCGCGTACTGCAGGCTGACCAGCAGCCCAGGTCGCATTGACACCGTCGTGTGAGCCATCGGGCGCAAACCCGCGCGCTCCATCAGCGCGGCCAGCGTCCGCGCGTCCAAGTGCTGCAGATGGCGCGGCAGGTCGAGCTGAAACCAGCGCGACCCGAACGCCCGGCGCTGCCAGCAGTCGAAGTTCGGCACCCCCACGGCGACGATACCGCCCGCGCGTAACAACGCCGCTGCCTGCCTCAGGCTCTGCACCGGATCGGGTAGATGCTCGAGCGAATGGTTGAAAATCACCGCGTCAAAGGTCGGCCCGCGCCAGGGCGCGTCCTCGAGCGTTCCCCGGTGCACATGCACACCACCCGCCCGCGCGCGCACAGCCGCCTGACTCCCAGGCTCCACGCCCGCCACCGCCCAGCCACGGCGCGCAAAGGCTCGCGCCAGCTCGCCGTTGCCACAACCCACATCAAGCAGGCGCCCAGGTCTGCGCCGCGACAGCGGCCGATAGGGGCCCAGACGGATGATTGCTCCCAGGCGCGCACGCTCAACCAGCCCTGTCCGCGGGACCCGCTGGTAGTCCGCCGGGTAGTAATCGCTGAACTGCTCGGGACCGATGCGCGGCTGCGTGCTGGCTAGCCCACAGGCAGCGCAGCGCAGCACCGCAAACTCCCCTGGGCCGCCCATCAGGCGGTCGCGGCCGCGCAACAGGGCCGGCCCTACGAGGGGCGCCGCGCAGCCCGGGCAGGTCACTGCTGGCGGAGCGCTGACTGGCATCTCGCCCGACTAACGGCCTCCCCGTGCGCCAGCTTGCAAGCCCGGCATCCCAGCGGCCGTTGCATCCGCTGATACCGAAACTGTCGCGTGAAGAACTTGCCGCGTGAATCCCTGAAAGAGGCCACCCTCAGCGGCATCCGCTGGCTGATGCTGACCCGCGTGGCGAGCGAGACACTGGGGCTGGTGGCGATGGTGGCGCTCGCGCGCCTCATTTCCCCCGCGGCCTTCGGCCGGGCGGCGGTGGCCCTGATCTTCCTGCCGCTGGCCACGATCCTCACCTTCGAGGGCTTCGCCTCAGCGCTGGTGCAGCGCGAGCAGAACGACGCCGACCACTTGCACGCGGCAACGCTCATGAGCCTCCTCGGGGGCGCTCTCCTCTCCGCCCTCGCGCTGGGACTGGTGCCGCTTCTCTGGCGGCCCCTCTTCGGCGCGCGCACCGCGGAACTGATGCAGCTGGCCTCGCCCGTCTTCCTGCTGGCCGGCAGTGGCGGCGTATCGCGCGCGCTGCTGTGGCGACGCCTTGACTTTCGCCGCATGGGCCTGATCGACACGGCCTCGCTCCTCGGCGGCAACGCGCTCGCCGTGGCACTCGCGCTCGCGGGCTGGCAGGCGCGCGCGATCGTGTGGGGCGCACTCGCGCAGGTCGCGTTGCGCTCACTGCTGTTGCTTGCCGCCGCGCCACCGCCGCGCCCACGCCTGCGCCTGCGCGCCCAGCGCGAGATCGGGGCCTTTGGCCTGCCCGCCGCGCTTGCGGGTCTCACGGACGTACTGTTCCGCAACATCGACTACGTCATCCTCGCCGCGCGCCTTCCGGCGGCACAGACCGGCATCTACTGGCGCGCGTTCAATCTCGGCGTCGTTTACCAGGACAAGCTCAGCGGCGTCATGATGCAGCTGGCCTTCCCGGTCTACTCGCGCACCGAGAGCCACGCACAGTTGCGTGATCTGCACGTGCGCGCAACCAGGGTGCATGCGGCCGTGATCTTCCCGCTGCTCGCCACGCTGATCGTGGTTGCGCCGGTACTGATTCCCTGGCTGCTCGGCCCGCAGTGGGCGCCATCTGTTCGCCCCACGCAGATCCTCGCGGTGGCCGGCATGGTCGCCGCGATCCTAACCGGCTATCCACAGGTGATGCTGGCGCTGGGACGTCCCCGCGCGCTGCTGCGCTTCAACCTCGCCATGCTGCTGGGCTATGCAGCCGTCATCGCGCTCGCCGCGGGCCACGGCCTGATCGTCGTGTCGGTGGCCGTCACCGCCTTCTACCTCGCGATCCTGGCCGGCGTCTATCGCCTGCTGCTACGCCGCCACCTGGGCGTCTCGGTACGCAGTTTGCTGTTCGAGCTCGGACCCGCGCTCGCAGGTTGCCTCGCGCTCCTCGCCGTGGCAGCGCCGCTGCAGGCGCTGCTTTCGCCCGCGCTGCCGCCGCTGCTCGCGCTCACCGTCGTAGGCGCGAGCGGCCTGGCGAGTTATGTGATCGCGCTACGTACCGTCTCGCCCCCGGCGTGGCGAGATCTGGCGCTGCTGCTAACGCGGGTGCTGCCCGTGCCTGCTCTCGGTCGTTGATTTAGGAACATCATAGGAAATTGTTTGCGGTAGGAAATTTTCGGTAAAACTCCCCGAAAAGCTCTGAATAACAGAACTATTTTGTCTGGACGGTAACCAGCGGTCATCTGAGCTACTGTTAAGTTAATCGAATCGAGCATCGAGGAATGGGGACTATGCCCGTAAGAGACACGAACTGGATGCGCGGAAGCTCGCCGTTGAAGGGCGCCCTGCTCGGCTTGGTTTTGCAACGCCCCGGTCATGGCTACGATCTCGCCAATCGCCTTATCCGCCGCCTGGGACCCGCATGGCAGATCAAGGCCAAGGGGCTCTATCCGATGCTCCAGCAGCTCGAGCGAGCCGGCCTGGTCCTCTCGGAGGCAATCGACTGCAGCGGACCCACGGGAAGGCGGATCGTCTACTACCCCACCGAGCGCGCGCATACAGCGCTGACGCAATGGATGGCGGCCTCCGCCGCGATCGAGCCGTTGCGCGTGGAGCTACAGGCCAAGCTGGCGGTAGCGCGCGACGAGGACGTGCCGCGCCTGCTCTCGGCGCTCGACTGCTACGAGCGCGAATGCCGCGCGCTCTTGAGCGCTAGCTCCGAGACGCTGCATGGCGCCAGCGCCGAGGAGCTCCCGCGCCAGCGCTCGTGGGCCGCACTGGCGATGAGCCTCACACGCGCCGCCGCCCTCACCCGCCTGCGAGCTGACCTGGATTGGGTTGTGCTGGCCCGCCGAGCGATCGCCGAATGCGCCGCCGCGAACGGCACACGCTCGCGCAGCGCCACGATCATCCCTGCCACGAAGAACAGCAGATAGGGCACGTGCGGGAAGGACAGCACGTCAAACAGAGCGCTCGCCAGCGCCACCACGCCGACCGCGGCGAGGGCAGCCAGTGCCAGCGAGGAGCGCTCCGCATCGTCGCCGCGGATCGTCGCATGCGCGATGCTCATCGTCGCAACCAGGATCGCCGCGTAGAGCGCCACGCCGATCGCCCCCGTTGTGATCAGCAACCCCAGGTATTCGTTGTCGAGGATGCGGTACTTGTGCGGGTCATAGCTGGCGAAGCCCCGTCCAAACAGCAGGTGGCGCACGATGTCCGGCAGCACCGCGTCATAGCGCGCCGTGCGATCGGTCGTCGTTAGCACCCCGTTGACGTGGCCGGGCTCAAGCTGGTTTAGCACCGAGCCCAGCGCACCCGGCGAGGTGAAGTGCACGAGCACCACCAGCACCACTCCGAACCCCAGCAGCGAGCGCGCCACCGCGCGCGGGCGGTAGGCGAGCAGCAGCACGAGCGCCCCCGCCGGGGCCACGAGGCTCGTCTTGCGCGAGGTCGCTACGCCCCCCGCAAGCAGCAGGCCGATCGCCAGCGAGTACAGCAACCGCCGTCGCGTACCCGAGTCGCCCGCGCCCATCGACTCGCTCGCGCCCACCGAGTCGATCGCGCCTATTACGGCAAAGGGCAGCACCATCGCCAGCAGCGCTGCCAGCTCCAGCGGCTGGCTCGTGGGCCCATACACCGTCAGACGCCCGATCGAATCCGGCGCATCGAGATCCGCGGGCTTGACGATCGGCAGCAGCTTGCCCCACAGTTCGTAGAAGACGTTGAAGTGCAGGCGATACTCCACCACCGTCGCCACGGCCACGACGCTCCCCAGCACCACGATCATCGCCGCAAAGCGCGGCACCTCGCGCGCACGCAGCGTCGAGGCGACGACGAAGAAGAACACCAAGTAGGAGGCCAGCAGCGCCAGCTTCTTGAACACCAACGTGAGCTCGTCCATGTTCGCCAACGCCGCGCCATCCAGAGCCACGCCGATGCAGCACACCGCGAAGAACGCCACCGCGGCGAGATGCACGCGCGTCAGCCGCAGGTGCGGGCGCGCCGAGGAGCCCAGCACTGCCATGCTCAAAAGCCACAGCGCGACCAGGATCACCAGGAACGGCCGATCGGCGTTGCTGTTCAGCGGCAGGCCGATCGGCAGATCCAGCGCGTCGAATGGCACCAGGAATAGCATCGCCACGAACCCCGCCAGCGCCCACGGCAAAAGCCGCGTGGTATGTGGCCAGTCGCCGCCCGTGAAGCCCGACAGCGCGGGCGCGGAACTCGACAGCACGGGCGCGGGACTCGACAGCACGGGCGCGGTACCCGACAGCACGGGCGCGGTACCCGACAGCGCGGGCGAACGCCTGCGATGCGCCAAAAGTGGTCCGCCGCCGAGCACCAGCACCAGTAGGAAGGCCGCCGCCATCGTCTGCCAGTGGGCGCTGGGATCTACCAGCCCGCCGACCGTGGGGCCGAGCGGTCTGAGCACCGCCGCCTGTTCGGGCCCGAGCGGATATGAGCTCCTGCGCACAGCGAGGTGGTGCCCGAGCAGCGCGCGGGCAGCATCCACCAGCGCCACGGCGCCCGCCACCGTCGGCGCCTGGCCGTATAGCGTCAAGACGGGATTCACGCCATCCACATCGAGCACCAGCCGGTAGGCGTGATCAACCGGGATCGGGTCGGCGACGTTCGGCGTCTTCGCCGTCACGTTGGTGCGACCCAGCAGCAGCGTGAACGGCCCGGAGGCGGCCACGCGCGCCCCACGCAGCCCCAGCGTCCGGCCCAGTTCCGCCGTCGCCTGATCCCCCTGCAGGTAGAGGGCGTAGGTGATGGCCAGCTGACCGGCGAGATTGGCTCGATAGGCGCCCAGCGGCGCCGCCACCGTCAGCTCGGAATCCTGCGCGTCGATGAGCACCTTGGCGCTTGCCGCACCGATCCCCACAGCGCGCGGATGCAGCGAAGTGTCATAGCCGCTGAACGCGGCCGCAAGCGCGGCTACCAGCAGCAGCGCTGCGAAGGCCCTTACCCCAGCGAAGAACCTCATCCCACAGCTGCGAGATCGCGCTCGTGCTCGCGCTCGTAGGGAGCCTCCTGATCCTCCTCTTTGCCGGCGGGGCGCCGGCGCAGGCTCTCCACCCCGAGCAGCAGGAGCAGACCGAGTAGCAGCGCTCCCAATCCCCCCACTGCCATCAGGGCCATGCGTGAGCTGGAGTTGACGATGCCGACCTGCGCGGGGCCGAGCTGGCGGATCGTCACGCGCCGCGCGGGCTTGGTGGCGCCCTGGCGCTGTAGACCCTCGATGTAGCGCTGCACACCCGGCACGACCCCTTCGGCCACGCGGCCGGCCGCAAGCGCCGTGGAGCCCTGCACCGAGGCCGTGACCACAGGCGCATCGGGCTGAGCCACAAAGGTCAACCGGTAGCGTGCCTGCTCACCCACGAGCTGACTGCCGCGCGCCTCTGAGGGCGTGATCACATCGAGTGCCTGGCCGCTGCCGCCATAGGGACCCTGCGCCGTCAACTGCTCCACCGGCACGCCCGCCGCACTGGCAACATCTTCGAGCACGACCTGACTGGCCATCACCTGCGCCAGCAGCGACGCGCGCGTGGTTAGCGGGACGGTGTTCTGTAATAGGTCCGCTAGCGCCGACTGAGGAGAGTCCACGAAGATCTGCACCTTCGCGGTGCCCGTCGGCGTGGAGCGCGCCAGGCGCCCTGCGCCGAACGCCGCGCCACCCGCCAGCGCAACAATGACCACGACCACGAGCTTGCGCGACCACAGCGTTCTCAGGATTTCCGCGAGCTCCATCTCAGCTTGATGCCTCTTCACAAGAACGCCCCGCGGGCACAAGCGCTTGCGCTGGAGGCGTTATGAACGGCGGCGCGGAATGTCCCCCCAGCGCACGCAGCGCCCACGTCCTGCCGCGTAAGGCGTAACGGACCCTGAGCGCCGCCAGATACAGCGCACGGTGAGGGCGCGAGAAGTGCTTGCGCGCATACTGCATACGCGCGAAGGCTTCCTGCGCGACCATGCGCGGACGCACGCCCCCCTTGCCCGCGTGATGGCAAATGCGCATCGTCGGCAAATAGCGCACCCGCCAGCCTGCGCGCGCCACGCGCAGGCACAGATCGGGCTCCTCGCTGAACAGGAAGAAGCGCTCATCCAGTACCCCAGCCGCTGACAGCGCCGAGCGCCGCGCGAGCAGGAAGGAGCCCACGACCCAGTCGCAGTCGCCTGCGCGCGCATAGACGGCGGGGTCGAGCACGCGCTCACCGGCCCATGCGGGGTGCAGCGGCCAGCGCTCGCTCGCCAGCGCCTCACTGAGGGCGCGCAGCGCGTTGGGGAAGCGACGGATGCTCGGCAGCAGCGCACCCGCGCCATCGACCTGGCGCACACCCGCCACGCCCACCTCGGGGCTGGCGTCGAGTAGCGCCACGAGCGCGGCCAGGGTCCCCTCCAGGATCTCGGTATCGGGGTTCAGCAGCAGCACGTAGCGCGCCGCCGTGAGCTCCAAGCCGCGGTTGTTGCCGTAGGCGTAGCCGAGGTTCGGCGAACGCAGCACGCGCGCCTGAGGGAAGCGGCTCTGTACCAGCTCGCGCGTGCCGTCGGTACTGGCGTTGTCCACCACAATCGCCTCCAGCTCGATCTCCCCGGCGTGCGCGTAGACGCTCGACAGACATGGCACAAGCCAGCGGGCGTCGTTGGCCGAGACCACCACAACGGCTAGGTCCACTGTGAAGGAACGAGCCCTCCCGTGCGTTGCTTGCGCGTGGACCCACCCTGCTCACCCCAGGCACGACTCACATCACCCCAGGCGAGGCTGCTGATCATCTCCCCGGTGCGCAACGAGGGCGCCCATATCGCCCGCGTTGCGCGGGCACTGGCGGCGCAGTCCTTAGCTCCTGCACGCTGGGTCGTGATCGATGACTGCTCGAGCGACGACACCTATGAGCAGCTTGCGGCGCTGAGCGAGGAACTGCCGTTCATGACCCTCCTGCGAGCCCCCGCGCAGGCTCAGGGTGCGCGCGATCGCCTCGCCCACGCGGTCGAGGCCCGCAACTTCAACCTCGCCCTGGCACATGCCATAGCCGCAGAGACGCCATGTCCCTTCACCCACATCATGAAGCTCGACGGCGATATCGAGCTGCCCCGCGACTACCTGCGGCTGCTGTTCGAGCGCTTCGCAACAAACCCACGCCTGGGGCTAGCAAGCGGCGTGCTGGTGGAGCCTGCACCCGACGGCTCCACACGCCCCATCACGATCCCCCGCCACCACGTGCACGGCTCGCTGAAGTGCTGGACGCGTGCGTGCTTCGCGGCGATCGGCGGCATCGAGGAGCGCCTGGGCTGGGACACCGTCGATGAGGTCTACGCGCGCATGCGCGGTTTTCACACCCACAGCTTCACCGAGCTGGTGTGCGTTCACCACCGCCAGCACGGCAGCGCCGATGGCGTCCTGCGCGGCCATGCCCGCCACGGCGAGTGCGCCTACATCGTCCACTACGGCCTGCTGTGGGTGACGTTGCGCGCTGGCAAGGTCGCCGCTTCCCGCCGCCCTCTGGGCCTCTCGGGCGTGGCCTTCCTGCTCGGCTACCTGCGGGCCGCCGCGCGAGGAGTACCGCGCGTGCCCGACCCGGCCTACCGCTCCTTCACCCGCCGCGAGCTGCGCGGCCGGCTGACGTGCGGGCTCCTGCGGGGGGCCGCACGATGAGCCGCAGGCCGCTGTGTGTGGCGATGATCCACCTCTCCGACTTCAAGCTCGACTCGCGCGTGCAGCGCCACGCACGCGCGCTGGCGGAACGCGGCGATGAGGTGCACCTGATCTGCATCGGCGAGCGCGAGCAGCTGCACGTGGGCGCGGGCTCCATCCATGTTCACCCCGTGCGCGCACGCAAGGCCCGCGGAGGCGCGGGGGCGTATATGCGCTGCTACGGCAACTTCCTGGCGCGCGCCTGCGCGCGCGTTACCGCGCTCGACCAAGGCCACCGCTTCGACCTCGTAGAGGCCCACAACATGCCCGATCTCGTCGTCGCGGCAGCGCTTGCGCCGCGTCTGCGCGGTGCGCCGGTGGTGCTCGACGTGCACGACACCTTCCCCGAGCTGTTCGCCGAGAAGTTCTCCGGCTGGGCACGCCGTCTCGGCGTGCGCCTGTTGCACTGGGAGGAGTGGGGCTGCGCTGCGCTCTGCTCGCACGTGGTCGTCGTAACCGAGCAGGCCCGTAGACGCTTGAACGCCCGCGGCGTGGGCAACGCAAAGACCACAGTCGTCATGAACTCGCCCGATCGGCGCGTCTTCGGCCCCCCGCGCCCGCCCGTGCGCTGGCCCGTGAACGGAGATTCGCCACTGCGCATCCTCTACCACGGCGGCCTGGCGCCCCGCTTCGGCGTGGAGACACTGATCCGCGCGGTGGGCCTGCTGGACGAGCGAACGCCCGCGATGCAGCTGCGCATATGCGGCGCGGGCGCGGAGCGCGAGAGCCTGGAAACGCTCGCGCGCGAGCTCGCGCCTGGACGCGTGGATGTCGCGCGCGAGCCTGTCCCCTTCGCGCTCATACCCGCCGAGCTGGAGCGCGCGCACATCGGCGTGGTGCCGACCGTGCACGACGCCTTCACCGAGCTGCTGTTGCCGGTGAAGCTGCTGGAGTACGTACACATGGGCCTGCCGGTGGTGGCCTCGCGGCTGCCCTGCATCCGCGATTACTTCCGCGAGGGACAGGACACGCGCATGTTCACCCCTGGCGACCCGCACGACCTCGCGGCGGCGCTGCGCGAGCTCAGCCTGGACCCGATGGGTGCGCGCGAGCGCGCTCGACATGCCCAGGACGCACTGGCGCCGATCGCGTGGGAGCGCCAGCGCAAACGCTATCTGGCGCTGGTGGACGAACTCGTGCCAGCGCCTGCGCAGCGACGCGCTCGGCCAGTTCCACGATCGACTCTCCGTTGAGCAGCCGCGGGTAGACCTGGCTGGCGCAAGCTAGACCTAAGCCGTCGACGCCCGGCCAGATTGGCGCGCTGCGCGGTGCGTGCCCGAGCGCGTGCACGGGCTCCACCAGCGGCGCGCGCTGCACCGTCCAGGCGACGACGTCGTCGTGCGTGAACCGCGGCGCCAACCGCGCGAGCATCGCGGTGAAGCGCCGGTAGATCGAATCGTCATCCTCGCTGAACTCGGGCGCGGAGGGGTCGCAGTACTTGGGCAGGTACGCCAGGCGCAGGCCGTCGGTGTGCGCGGTGCCGACCACGTGCGAGGTCTCCACGACCGTCGTCATTGGCGTGGGGTCGCAGATGTTTACCGCGTAGTAGGGAAGGAGGGAGCGGCGCAGCTTCAGGACCAGACAGACGACACCCAGATAGCGGCTCGGGTAGGCATCGAGCAGCTGCTGTAGCGCGGAAGGCAAGAGGCGACGCAACGCCGGCGGCTGTAGCGTCGGAATTGTCAGATCGAAGCGTTCCTCGGCGCCGTCCACGCGCACGCCCGCAACGCGGCCCTCATCCAGGACCAAGCCTTCGACCCCCGCGCCCAGGCGGATCCGCACGCCCAGCTCGCGCGCACGCCGGGCCGCGGCCAGCACGAGGCGTTCGTGGCCACCGCCGGCGATCGCGCCCATCCGCTCACCGCCACCCCGAGGGCCGCGCGCACTGCGCATCCTGTTGGTGCGCGCCCACAGATACGTGGCCGGCAGCTCCGCGTGGCTGCCATCGAAACGCGAATCCAACAGGGGACGCCAGATGCGCTGCACCACCGCCTCCCCGCAGTGGCGTATGAGCCACTGCTCGAGCGGCATACGCTCCAGCACTGAGTAGTCCTTGCGCAGCTGACACTGCGCGACGAACCACGCTAGTCGCGCGCGCCCCACCGGCGAGAGCGGCGGGAAGCGCAGGAAGTCGGCGACGCCGTTGAAGGGGTGCAGCCGCCCGTCTACGAAGAAGCCCGCGCCGACGGGCGTGAAGTGCAGCTCGGCCGCCAATCCGAGCTCGTCCGCCAGCGCGATCATGCGCGCATCCGAAGGCACGACCACGTGGTAGAAGCGGTCCACGCGGTGGCCCTCGAAGTCCATCGAGCCGGCAAGCCCGCCGGGCGTGGGCGCACGCTCCAGCAGCGTCACCTTCGCACCGCCCTGCGCGAGGCGCAGCGCCAGCACGGTGCCGAGAATGCCGGCGCCGACGACGCCGATACGCGGCTGAGGATTCACGCCGGCGCCGATCACGCCGACGCGCGGCGCAGACTTCACTCCTCCCCACCCAGCGGGGAGATTGGCGGCGGCTGGATCCGTCCCACGAGGTGAGCGGCCATTAGGCGCCCGTACGCCAAGACGGTGGGCCGCAGGCTCATCTTCGAGGAGCCCAGCCGCCGCGACCAGTCGTTGATGGTCGGCACCTCGGCGACGCTGGCGCCGGCGTTGTAGAGCTTCAGCAGGAGCTCGACATTGGCAGCGAAGCCGGGCTCGCGCACGAGCAGATAGCCGTAGGTCTCGGCGGCCCGGCGCAGGGTCCCCGCCCGATAGACGCGATAGAGCGAGGAGAGCGTATGGATCTCGCGCAGCCCCCCGGCCAGCCGGAAGGCATTGGAGACCGAACGCGAGGCCGCCAGGCGCCAGGGCGCCACGCCGATGATGCGACCTCCGGGCGCGTAGACGGAGGCAAGCACCACGTCGTGTCCCTGCGCAAACAGCTCGAGCATCCGCGGCAGGTCGCCCAGATCCGAGGTGTTATCGGCCTCCAGCGTGACCACGGCGTCGCCGTCGGAGGACTCGCCCAGGGCGGCGCGCAGCCCGGAATTGATGGCGGTGCCCAGGCCGCGGTTGACGCGGTGCTGGACGATCGCCAGATGCAGGCCGTCGGCGTGCGCAGCGATCTCCTCGGCGGTGCCGTCACGGGAGCCGTCGTCCACGAAGATCACGCGCGCGCCCAGCTCCCGCGCAACGGGACCGAGCTCTGAGAGCAGACGCGGAATGTTCGCGCGCTCGTTGTAGGCGGGGATAACAAAGCGGATCATGCGCGCGCGAGCTCAGGCGGCGATGGGGACGGGCGGCAGATCATCGACGCGCCGCAGGGGCGTATCGAGCAGCGTGACGGGACGCGAGTGCGCAGCGGAGTCGCGCACGGCGAGAGCGGCGGCAAGCGCACGGCAACCTTCGTGCGCATTGATCGGCGGGGGCGTGTCATCGAGCACGCAGCGCGCGAAGGCCTCGAGCTCGGCCTGCAGCGGCTCGACGCGCCCCAGCGCGAAGCGCACGGCGGCGCCCTCGGCGTCGCCGCGCACGCGCGCGAGCTCGCTCCACCCCGTGGGCGCGCCGCTTGACTCGGTCAGCCAGACGTCCTGCGTGAGGTAGGAGGCGCTGAGCATGCCGCCCTCGCCGATGATGGAGAGCTCGCGGCGCTTCTCGGGCGTGAGCCAGTTGACGTCGAGCAGCCCCCACGGCCCGGCGTCGCCGAAGCGCAGCAGACAGGCGATCATGTCCTCCTGCGTGGGGTGCACGCAGCGACTGCCCTGCGCGTAGATCGAAGTGATGTCGAGGCCGAGGACGAACTGCATGATGTCGAGGTCGTGCGTGGCGAGATCGATGGCGACGCCGGTGTCGCGCACACGCGCAGGCAGCGGCCCGACGCGCGTGGCGTGAGCGCGAAAGACGCGCCCGATGGTGCCGCGGGCAATCAATTCGGCGAGCTTGCCGACGGCGGGATTGAAGCGCTCGACGTGCCCGACCATCAGCTTGAGGCCCGCAAGATGCGCAGCGGATGCCATGCGTAGCCCGTCCTCGAGCGCGGTGGCGATGGGCTTCTCCACGAGCACATGACGCCCCGCGGCAATCGCATCGAGCCCGATAGGTGCGTGCTGCTCGGAAGGCGTGCAGATGCAGACGGCATCGACGTCGGCGCGCGCGAGCAGCTGGCGGTAGTCGGCGTGCCAGTCGATTGGCCGCCGCCCGATGCGCCGCCGCGCGGACTGCTCGTCGGGATCGGCCACGGCAACAAGGCGCGCGTCCTCGATGCGCTCCCAGCTCTCGATATGAAAAGCGCCCATGCGCCCGGCGCCGATGAGGCCGATGCCGAGGGGCCTCATGCGACGAGCTCCTCAAAAGCGGAGGAGAGGACCGTCCGGGGACGGTCAGTGTTGGCCGCGTACGAGGAAGGCTTACGGTCGGCGAAGTTGGCCGCGTGCGGCGTGGCCTGACGCGCAATGAAGTCGGCGACGAGCGCCGCTATACGAGGCGCGGCGCGCCCGTCGCCGAAGATCGGCGGACGCTCACGGGGGGCGGGCCGGCCGGCGGCCTCCTGGAACGCATCGGCATCAACCCCCACAAGCGTGTTCCAGCCGGTGCTTACCGTGTCGGTCCACTCGGTCTCCTCGCGTAGCGTGAGGCAGGGGATGCCCCACATATAGGCCTCGCGCTGCACGCCGCCGGAGTCGGTGGCGATCGTGTGGGCGCCGCGCTCGAGCGCGAGCATGCGCGAATAGGAGACGGGTGCGAGCAGCCTGACCCACGGCGAGACCTGCAGCTCCCACTCATCGATGCGTGCGCGCGTACGCGGGTGCAGCGGCAGCAGCACGGGCCAAGGCGAACGTGCGAGACAGGCGAGCACAGCCTGCAGGCGCACGGGGTCGTCGGTGTTGTAGTTGCGGTGTATGGTCGCCAGCAGGTAGTCGCCGCCGGCGGGCTGGACGCGCGAGCGCCACCGCTCGAGCGTGTCGCAGAGGGGATCGCCTGTCACATGGATCTCCCCAGCAAGCTGCTCGTCGAGCAGATTGCGCCGCGCGCCCGGAGTCGGCGCAAGCAGCAGCTGCGCGAGGCGATCGGTCTGCACCCGGTTGCTCTCCTCAGGCATATCGGGGCGACGCGAGCGTAGGCCGGCCTCGATATGCACGAGCGGCACCCCCGCGGCGGCCGCAGCGCGTGCACCTGAGAGCGTGGCGTTGGTATCCCCGCGCACGAGCACGGCATCGGGCCGCTCCCGATCGATGACCTCGGCGAGGCGCTTGTGCGCGAGCCCGAGCTGCTGTGCGCGCGTGCGCGAGCCGACGCCGAGGTTGTAGTGAGGCTGGGGCAGGCCGGTGTCGGCGATCTGCCCCTCGGACATCTCCGGCGAGTAGTGCTGCCCGGTGTGCACGAGGATCTCCTCGGCGACGGCGGCAAGCGCCGCGGAGACAGGGGCGGCCTGGATGATCTCCGGCCGCGCGCCGATGACCGATAGCACTCTCATGCCGCCGCCCCGTCCACCAGCGGGGTCAGCGCCAGCGGCGCACCGCCATCGCGCAAGGAAGCCTCGGCTACCTCGACAACGGCGACGATCTCAAGACCTAAGGCGAGGCTCGAACGCGGCTCCTCACCCGTGCGGATGGCATACGCGAAATCTTCGAGCTCCAGCCGCAGCGGCTCCTGCGGCTCGATGCGCGGGATGACGACGTCGCCGGTGCGGTAGATCAACTGGTGCTCGCCGAAGTTGGCGGGCTCGGGCGGCAGCACGTCCATGCCGCGGTCGTAGATGCGCACGGGTTCATCGGAGGCGGTGTCGTCGTAGACGACCATGCGCTGACTGCCGACGACGATCATCTGGCGCACCTTGCGCGGCGCGAGCCAGGAGATCTGCACGTTCGCGGTCGAGCCGCCGGCGAAGGCGAGCGTGATGAAAGCCGTCTCGGGCACGCCCACGCGCAGCACGCTGGACCCCGAGGCGGCCACCGCCACGACGGGCTCGCCCAGCCAGTGCAGCAGGATCGAGAGGTCGTGGGGTGCGAGATCGCACAAAACCCCGCCCGCGTGGTACTTGCCGAGGTTCATGCGCGAGGAGGTGATGAAGTGCACGTCGCCAACGACGCCCCCCTGGATCAACTCGCGCACGGCGTTGACGGCGGGGCTGTAGACGAAGGTATGCCCGGGCATCAGCAGGCGCTCGCACTCGCGTGCGAGACCCGCCAGCTCGTGCGCGTCCTGCAGCGACCTCGCCAGCGGCTTCTCCACAAGCACGTGGCGCCCGGCTTCGAGCAGCGTTCGCGCCAGCGGATGGTGGGTCTGCGGCGGCGTTGCGAGGATCACCGCTTCGATCGCGGTGTCCGCGAGCAGCTCCTCCAGCGTGGCCAGCGCCTGTGCCTCGGGGTGGCGACGTGCGAACGCCTCACGGCGGCGAGGGTCCGGATCGCACGCCGCCCGCAGCTGCAGGCCAGGGCACTCGGCGACGTTGCGCGCGAGGTTGGGACCCCAATAGCCGTAGCCGACGACGGCGGTGCCGATCTCATCCGCCATCGGCCACGCCACCCCCCTGGCAACCGCCGAAAACGCCCGCGCCGATCTCATCCGTCATGGCTCAAGCCACTCCCTGGCGCCCGAAGACGACCGGCACCGTCTTGGCCAGGATGCGCAGGTCGAGCAGCAGCGAAGCCTGCTGCGCGTACTCGATGTCAAAGCGCACCATCTCCTCGTAGGTGCGCTCGTTGCGCCCCGACACCTGCCACAGCCCGGTGAGTCCCGGCTTGACAGTGAAACGAGGGAGATAGCGCGCGGGGTAACGTTCGACCTCGTAGGGGATAACCGGGCGGGGGCCAACGAGCGCCATCTCCCCGCGCAGCACGTTCACGAGCTGAGGCAGCTCGTCAAGGCTCCACGAGCGCAGAAAACGCCCCACGCGCGTGATGCGGTTATCGACTGAGAGCTTGTAGAGCTGCCCGCGCTCGGTCGCCGCGGGCGAGTCGATCAGCGCGTGCACGTATTCCCGATGCGGCGCCACGTCGGCTTCATTGCGCATGGTGCGAAACTTCAAGACGGTGAACGGCTTGAGCCCTTGACCAAGGCGTCGCTGACGGAAGATCACAGGCCCGCGCGACTCCAGGCGAATGGCCAGGGCGATGGCAGCCAGCAAAGGCGCGAGCGCCACCAGGGCGGTGCTCGCCACGAAGACATCGAGCAGGCGGCGAGCTGTGCTACGTGCAATCACTGATCGACTAACGGGAATTGTGCGGCCGCGCTTTTGCGAAGTCGAGCACAGCAGCGCCAACGCGCCCGAGCTCCTGCTCGCTCATGCCCGGAAACAGCGGCAAGCTGCAGATGTGCGAGGCGTGCTCCTCGCACACGGGCAGGCTCATGGGCGGCTGCCCCAGGTGCGCATAGGCCTCGGTGAGGTGAATCGGCGTGGGGTAGTGCACCGCGCTGGCCACCCCGCGCGCCGCCAGATGCTCGCGCAGCGCATCGCGCTCCTGGCAACGCACGACGAATAGGTGGTAGACATGGTCGGCCTCAGCGCAGGTGAGAGATGGCAGCTCAATCGCGGGGGCCAGCATCTCGCGCAGCGCCGCGCCCAACCGCCGCCGCTCGTCATTCCAGTCATCTAGGCGCGTGAGCTTGCGGCGCAGCACGGCGGCCTGCAGCGCATCGAGCCGGGCCGTGGCACCCACCAGGCGGTGGCGATAGCGCGGGCGCTCGCCGTGGCTGCGCAGCAGCTGCACACGCTCGGCCAGCGCGGCGTCGGAGGTGATGACGGCGCCGCCATCGCCCCATCCCCCAAGGTTCTTGGCGGGGTAGAAGCTAAAACACCCCAAAGCCCCGAGGGTGCCCACGCGGCGGCCCTTGTAACGCGCGCCGTGGGCCTGGCAGGCATCCTCGAGCACGTGCACCCCGGCCTCCTGCGTGAGGGTCAGAAGCGGATCGAGGTCTACGGTGGCCCCGTACAGGTGTACAGCCACGACGCAGCGCACAGCCGGCCGTAGCGCAGCCGCTACGATGTCGGCCGTCAGGAGGTGCGAGTCGGGATCGACGTCCACGAGCCGCGGCCGGGCCCCTACGGCGCTGACCGCCTCGGCGGTGGCGATGAAGGAGTTGGCCGGCACGATCACCTCATCCCCCGCTCCGAGCCCCAGCGCCCGCAGCGAAAGCGCCAGCGCCTCGGTGCCCGAGGAGACGCCGATCGCGAAAGGCGCCTCGCAGTAAGCGGCGAAGTCGCGCTCGAAAGATGCCACGGGCTCCCCCAGCGTGAAGGCGTCGGTGTGCACGATCTGGGCAACCGCCTCGAGCAGCTCGGGATCGGCATTGTGCAACCGCGTCAGCGGGATGACGCCGCTGGCTCCCTCCCTGGATGCCGGGTCCAGCTCCGCCTGATCCCTGGATGCCGGGTCCAGCTCCGCCTGAAGCAGTGGCGGCACCCGTGTCAGCCGGCCGCGGCAGCCGTCGCCGGTGCTGATTCAAGCCGTCGCAGCTCTTCCTGCAATGCGCGCCGCCCGCGGTGATGCAACCCGTGGATCGAGCTCTCCGAGCGCCCCATCTGGGTGGCGATCTCCGGTGGCGTCAATCCCACGAGGTGGCGCATCACGATGACCTTGCGCTGCTCGTAGGGCAGTGCCACGAGCGCGGTGCGCAGGCTGCGCGCACGGTGCAGCGCTACGTCGTCGGCCTGCGTATCGGCGCCGAACACCTCTTCCGCGGGCGTGGGGCGGCGCTTGCGCAGGTGATCCAGAGCCACATTGCGCGCCAGCCGCAGGAGCCATCCCGAGAAGGGCACTCCTTGATCGTCGTACTTGCCGATCGCCGTGATGAGCTTCAGGAAGACGTGCTGCGTGAGGTCTTCGGCCTCCTTGTCATCGCGCACGATGCTGCGGATATACCCGTACACGTTGCCCGCGTAGCGCTCATACAACAGGCGCAGCGCATCGCGATCGCCCCGCTTGCAGCGACCGATGGCACGCTTCACTTCACGTGCTGCCTGCGGTGACTCTTCGAGGGTGCTGCGCGGACTCGGACCCATGTGGCACGCGATATTCCGCGAGCCAGCCGCTCACCACAATCCGCCAGATGTCTTTATCTGCGTTCAGCTATCTGAACGACTCCATCCCCCATTTGGGGGAGTCCGGCACCGCCTAGAACTCTCTGCGCGTTTGAATACCCGCTTTCATTCCAATTCAATCATTCGTTGCGGCGCATTCGCTGCGGCGCCGGCCGTCCCCGCGTAGCCCCGGCCGAGACCGCCGCCGGGGGAGAACGAGAAAGCGGCGGTCCCGCGCCGGGTGGCGCAGCGCCCGGAGAGGGGGAAGGACGCTAGCTGCCGTTCGGAGACATGCCACCTTTCGCTTCGAGGCGGTGCAGGCGATCCTTCAGCTTGCCGTTCTCGACGCGAAGCTTGGCCGCCTCACGGCGGGCTGTGGCCAACTCCTGTCCAAGGGCCGGCAACACCAGCCGCAGGCGGGCCAGGCGATCGAGGATGTCCGCTGTATGCGGTGATCTCCCGGGAACGTACTTGGCGCCCCTGGAGCTTTTGCTGGTCTGTTCAATCGCCTGACTCATATCCCCACTGCACCCTCATCTTCCCTCCCGCAATGCGCCCCAAACATCCCGAAATGTCCGCGCCAACGCTTGCGGTTTTCCCGCAACCTGCGGAAAGGGTTCGGACATTCGCATCGCATCGGATCTGCGGGCGCAAGCTCAGGCGTCGGCGCTGATGAGCCCGCGTTTGAGCGCGTAGCCCACGAGCTCAGCACGTGAGCTCAGGCGCAGCTTCTGCTGGATGTGAGCGCGGTGGGTCTCAACGGTGCGCACCGACAGATAGAGCGCTCGTGCGATCTCGGCGTTGGTGTGGCCCAGGGCGATCAGGCGCAGCACGTCGACCTCGCGCTCGGAGAGATCGTCAGGCGGACCCGGTGGCGGCTCGCTGGCGAGCTTCGCGCCGAGGCGCGGGTTCAGATAACTCTCGCCGACCGCCGCCCGGCGCACGGCCTCGACGAGCTCCTCATCGGCAGCCTCCTTGAGCACATACCCAATCGCCCCCGCCCCCAAGGCGTGGCGCGCAAAGGCCGGTTCTTGCTGCATCGTCAACACCACGATCCGCGTACGTGGGGACTCTTCGCGAATCAGCGGGATCGCCTCGAGACTCGAGCCACCCGGCATGTTCAGGTCGAGCACGAGCACCGCGGGACTGTGCCCGCGCACGTAGCGCCGCGCGCTCTCCACATCACCGGCCTCGGCTACGACTTCAAGGCCCGGCTCGCTGTCGAGCAGCATGCGCAACCCACTGCGCACCACCGCGTGATCGTCGGCCAGCACGATCTTGATCGAACCCGCGTCGCCGCAAGCTTGGCCGCCCGCGGCGCCCGTGCCCGCTGACTCTCCTAAGCCCCACTGCCCTGCACGTCCCACCACTGCCCTGTACGGTAGCGCGAAGCCTCAAGTGTGCAGGAAAATACGCAAGGACATCGATCCAAAATGCGCAAGGACAGGGGGGCTAGAGGTCTCGGGAGCTGTCTTTTGACGGCCAAACAAGGCATCATGCACAGCCTTATTTCAGGTGAGTGGAAATCGTGGTAGGTGAATAGTGCGCGTATTGGTTGTGAATTCGGGATCCAGCACACTGAAGTTGACACTGCTCAGTGGCGAGGACGACGTGCTTGGCCACCGCGAACTTGACACCCCCCGAGGCACCGTTGCGACGCGAGCGCTGGAAGCAGCTCTGGGCGCCGCGCTGCTGGGCGACCTCGCCGGCGCGCAGGCCGTGGCGCACCGCATCGTGCACGGCGGTGAGCGCTTCCACGAAGCCGTGCTAATCGACGCCAAGGTTCGCAGCGCCCTGGCCGGCCTGACCGAGCTCGCCCCCCTGCACCAGCCGCGCGGCCTCAGCGCGCTGAAGTCCGTCGGCGAGGCGCTGCCGGAGCTGCCGCAGATCGCCTGCTTCGACACCGCCTTTCACGCCAACATGCCCGCGGCCGCCGCCACCTACGCGCTACCTGAGCGCTGGCGCACGCGCTGGGGAGTGCGGCGCTATGGCTTTCACGGACTCTCTCATGCCTGGATCGCCAGGCGCGCGCCCCAGCTGCTGTCCGCGAGCGAGGACGGCAGGCGGCCAGACAGGAAGGTGACGAGACGCACACGCACACGACAGGCAGCAAACGGTGAGTTGCGCATCGTGAGCGCTCACCTCGGCGCAGGCGCCTCCGTGTGCGCCATTCGCGGCGGGCGCTCGTTGGACACCACGATGGGCTTCACACCGCTCGATGGTCTCGTCATGGCCACGCGCTCGGGCAGCCTCGACCCAGCTCTGGTGCTGTGGTTGCTGGAGCGCCCCGGCCTCGATGCGCGCGAGCTCGCGCAGACGTTGGAGCACAGCTCGGGCCTGCTGGCGCTGGGTGGCAGCGCTGACGTGCGCATGCTGCTCGAGCGCGCCGGCACAGGCGACGCTGAGGCCCAGCTGGCGATCGACGTCTACATCCACCGCCTGCGTGGAGGCATCGCGGCGATGGCGGCCGCGCTCGGCGGCCTCGACGTGCTGACCTTCACGGGCCGCGTGGGGCAGAGTTCCGCCGCGATCCGCCGCATGGCCACCGCTGACCTTGGCTTCCTCGGCGTGCAGATCGACGAGGAGCGTAATACCGCGGGCGCGGGCGCGGGCGCAGGCGACCGCGACATCTCCGCCGAGGGTGCCACTGCGAGCACGCTGATGATCGAAGCGAGAGAGGACCTGGAGATGGCCCGCCATGCGCGCGCCTTGCTGCAGGAGAGCGATTGAGCTCCTATCTCATTGATGTATTTATTTTATTTATGGAATAAATAAATAGCTCGAGCGAGGCGGGTCGGACGACGCAAGGACGCAGTGAGATCTACCACGGCGCGTCGTCACGGTCGCCGATAGCGATAGCCAAAGCCCCTGACCGTCTTGATCGGAGTGTCCTCCGCAGCTTGCGGATCGAGCTTGTGGCGCAGATAGCCCACATACAGCTTCACCTGCTCGGGGGCCACTCCGTAGGGGTCGCCCCACACCAGCTCCAGCAGCTGCTCGCGGCTCAGCACCTGGTTGGGGTGGCGCACGAACGCCGCCAGCAGCTTGAACTCCTGGGGAGTTAGGCGAACATCATGGCCGCCGTAGGTGACAGCGCGCTGCGCGAAGTTGATCGTCACCAGCGAGTCGGCGTATGTCTGCTGCTCCTCTTCACGCGGACCCGCGCGGCGCAACAGCGCCTGCACGCGCGCCGCGAGCTCCTGCGTGCCGCATGGCTTGATCACATAGTCATCCGCGCCGCCCTTGAGCCCGCGCACGCACTCCAGCTCGCTATCCCGCGCCGTCAGCATGAGCACCGGCACATCGCTGAGATCGCGGATGCGCTCGAGCGTCGCCCAGCCGTCCAGCTCGGGCATGCTCACATCGAGGATCACCAGATCGGTGGGCTTTGCGTAAAGCTCGCGCAACCCCGCGCGACCGTCGCGGGCCTCGCTCACCTCGTGGCCGGCGCGCTCCAGCACGCCCCGCAGCAGGACGCGCGCCACCTTGTCATCGTCCACCACGAGCACGTGCGAGCGGCTCATAACGTCTCGGGGCTCATAACGTCTCGGGCTTGTGTTCCAAACCACGGATTTTGCCCATTCTTTGGGGAAGTCTAGCGAAAATTCCTCCTAAATTGGGCTCAAAATACGACAAACCTCCACTTGGATCTCGGGTGCCTCAGGTCTTACGCTCGACCAGCAGCGCGAACGTCGGGCAGGCCTGGGCGGCACGCTTGGCGTGGGATAGGAGCTCTGGATCCAAGGAGCGCTCGTCGAGGATCGGATAGCCCCAGTCGTCGAGGGCGATGCGCTCGGGGAGGATCTCGGCGCACATGCCGTGGGCCTCGCAAGCGATGGGGTTGACGCGCACGCGGTAGCTCATGGCGTTGTGGGATGAAGAATCATGGCCGTTGTGGGGAGACAATCATGGCGTCTGCGGGAAGGAGGACGGTAGGGGGCGGGTAGGTAGGGGCAGCTCACCGGGGCGGCGGCAGGCGTCGCAGATGCCGTGCTTGGCGTGATCGGCGAAGTCGGCGGCGAACACCTCCAGCGCGCTTAGGACCAGGCGCACAGCGCCGTCGGGGTGGCTGCAGGCACCGCGGCCGCGAGCGAGCGAGGCAAAGCGGGCGATGCGCTGGCGGGTTTTGCCGCGCGCCGAACCGGAGGCGACCTCTTCGATGGAGCTGGCCAGCGCATCGAGGCCGTGCAGGCAGGGACCGCACTGGCGCGCGCTCTGCTGCGCGAGCCAGCGCGTAACGCGCGCGGTCTCGGCCACACCACAGGCGTCGTTTGAGAGCAGCAGCACCACGCCGGCGCCCAGCGAGGCGCCGTGCGCAGCGAGGTGCTCGTCGGAGAGCGCGAGGCCGCGCAACAGTTGCCCATCCACCCACGAGCCAGCGTAGCCGCCGAAGAGCACCGCACGGAGCTCGGCGGTGGCGCCCCCGGCGGCCTCGATCAACGAGCTCAGCGAATAGCCATGCTCGATCTCATACACCCCCGGATAGGCGACGGGGCCAGAAAGCGTCACGAGCGTCGAACCAGGCTCGCTGGCCGTGCCGAGCTCGCGAAACCACTCCGCGCCGTGGCGCGCGATCAGCGCGAGGTGCGCAAGCGTCTCTGCGTTGCTCACCAACGTCGGGTGCCGGCCGACGCCGCGCTGGAAGGGCCGCGGCGGCGTGAACGTCGGCAGCGCGGGGCCGCCGCCCAGGTGGTTGACGAGCGCAGTCTCCTCTCCGGCCACATAGTGATCGGGAGCCGTCGCCAGACGCAGCCGCGGCGCGCCAGCGCCCAACTGCTCGTGGCGTTCGGCGATCGCTCGCTCGGGGCCCTCCCGCGCGATCGACTCCGCCACGCACAGGATCACCTCCTGCGCGCCGACTGCCTGCGCCGCCAGCGCGCCGCCGTCCAGCACCAGATGCGGTAGCGCCTGCAACAGGGTGCGGTCCTTCATGCTCGCCGGCTCGCCCTCGGCGGCGTTGATCACCACGACCGCGCGGCCGCGCTCCCCAGCCACGGCGCGCATCTTTACCGCCGTGGGGAAGGCCGCGCCGCCGCGCCCCCGCAGACCGGCCTGCTCGATGCGCTTGATCAGCGCCGCTGCACCGCGCCGCTCGCGGCGGTTGCGCGCGAGCGGCGGATAGTCGTGCACATCAAGATGCTCAGCGAGGCTCATAGCGCCCTGCGCGGGAATCGCCTGCAGCAGCCTCGGCAGGCCCGCGAGGTCGGTGCTTCCGAGCTCGGTGCTCATCGTGTCGCCAGCCTCCGCGCAGAGCGAGCCGGCAGCACCCGCGCCAGCAACGCCGCCAGAACCGTCGCGATGCAGCCGATGCTGATCGCCAACAACCACGTCCTGCTCGCATCACTGCCCGTGCCGAACGTGTGCGCGAGGGCGATGGGCCAGCACGCATAGGACAGCCAGTGCACCGCCCGCCATGCTCCATAGCCGATGCGCTGGCGCAGCATGCTCGTGATCAGTACCGCGAGCATCAGATCGAAGGCCACCGCCCCCAGCCCCAGCCAGAACGTCCGATAGCCGTTGATGAAAGGGATGATGGCCGCGCTCAGCGGAATCGACACGAAGCTGTCGAGCACGGTCGTCACAATGTGCACCACGAGGAACACCAGTGCCAGCAGCGAAGCGTTGCGGTGCAGCCCGTCGATCACGAAGCGTGGCCAGCGAACGGTGTTGAAGCGACGCACGTCCAACACGCCCAGCGCCAAAGACATCGTCAGCAGCACCAGCGCAACCGCACCCGATGCCCGCGTGAGATACCAGTAGATGCTGGGACCCTTGCTCGCCGCCAATAGCAGGCTCACAGCAGGGCCTTTCCAAGCAGCCTCACAGCAGGGTCTCCGGAAAGCTGACTCACAGCGTGGCCTCCGTGACCATGCCAGGTTCCGCGGGCCAGTCACCCAGCGTGCGCACACGCCCAGCCTGATCCACGAGACGCGCGGGCAGGCCCAGCTCCTGCAGCCATGCGGGCGCATCCCGTGCGCGCACCAGCGCCGCGGTGCTGGCGATGTTGGCATCCACACAGTTAGCCGCCGCTACGCTCGCCGTCCGCCACGTGCCAACCACCGGCTCCTGCGTCTGCGGATCGATGATGTGGTGGCGCGTAACGCCCTGGTGGCTCCAGCGCCGCACCGCCGTGCTCGATGTGGCGAGGCCGCCGCTGGAGATCACGATCGTCTGACCTGGCGCACTTGCGTCGCTGCGATGATCGTCGGTGACGTGCACCCGCCAGCCACCAGCGGGAGCCACACCGCAGGTCGCGATGTCACCGCCGAGACTCACCAGCACGCCCACGCCCGTGGCCTGCGCGACCGCCGTTGCGGCCCGATCCGCCGCCAATGCCTTGGCGGTCGCGCCGAGGTCGAGACGAATCGGAGCGGGCACGCGGATCGTCATGCGCCCAGGATCGAGCTCGACCGTGCGCCAACCCGCGCGGACCCGCGCGCGTATGCGTAGAGGCCGGAGAGGTGCAGGCCCGGGCGATGCGATCTCCGCAGGCCCGGGCGATGCGATCTCCTCACCTGGGGGCGCCAACAGATTCCAGTCGTCGTCATAGCCGGCGAGCTCCAACGCCGCGCCGAGCGTGGGATCCACATCGCCATCCGTCAGCTCCGCCGCGCGCAACGCCACGCGCAAGGCCTCCATCAGCAGGGGGTCCACCCGTACCGGCCGCCCACCGGCTGCGTTTACGCGCATCAACTCGGAGTCCCCGCGAAAGCGGCTGCACGTGCGATCGATCTCAGCCAGCTCACGTTCCACCAGCACGCGTGCCGCGGCCAGCGCCCCAGCGTCGCAGACCTGCAAGACAACACTCGTCCCCAGCGCCTCCCAGGTGGCTCTCTTCATGGCATGAATGTGCATGCCCCTCACGACCCGCCCGAGACGACCGGGCCTTCCGGCGCCCTGGGAGCGGATTCCGGAGCCGCTTCGGGCGCCGCATTCGAGCGCACTTCGGGAGCGGGTTCGGAGTGCGTTTCCGGGGCTGTTGCAGGCGCCGGCGCCGATTCTGGTTTCGAGGATCGTTCGGGTGCCGGTGCCGCCGGCTGTGCGGCTGGCGCTTCGGTAGCTGGCGCTTCGGTATGTGTTTCCGCACCGGTATGCGTTTCCGGCGCCGCCTGAGGCGTCGTGGCAGGCGGCGCCAGCGAGCTTGCCGAGCCCGAGGAGCTGTGGTGCACGTGGCGCCTGGCCGTGGTCTTCCTCTGCGTGCCGATCTTCACCGTCTTGCCAGGGAATGCGTGCGCAGCGACCTCCGACAGTGCGCCCGTCAGCGCGACCGAGCCCGCGATCAGCCAGCGAGTAGAGAGCGATAGGCGCCGCAGTGCCCGATCGCGCGAGCTTGTTGAATGCGGTGCAGGAGAGGCATGCGGAGGAGGAGAGGGATGGGACCGCGCGCGAGGAGTGCGCGCGTGTGAGCGTGGCGCCACGGTCATCTACCTCCCAACAGGTGGTGCTGGGTGTGAAGCCAGGGGCCATACTGGGGTACCAGCACCACCGCCAGCGCAATCCCACTCGCCAGCGCAGCCGACAGGGATAGCGTTCGTCCAGCGCCACCGGCCTTCATGGGACTCCTATGCCAGTTTGCGCCACCGCCACTCGTGTACCCCAAGCCTTCGGGTCTTCCGCCCAACGCCAGACTTTCGCGCCTTATGCCCAGTGCCCTTGGCAACTCCACAACGTGACCGAGTATGTGCAGAACAATCGCCGACACCCACACGATGAAGCTCACCTTGTGGATCGGCAGCAGTTCACCGCGCGAACTGGGACCGATCAGCAGCAGCGCCACCCCACTGGCGAACACCACCACCGTCGAGATCACCACCAGTGGCGCCAGCGCGCGCATGACCGCCTGCGGCGGCCCCTTGCCGCGGTAGCGCGCATTGTGTGTGTAGTAGCGAGTGAAGCGATAGCCCGTGCTCGCCATCTTCAAAAGCACCGGCGGTATCAGCAGCATGCCCACGAACAGATGCACTGAGAGCAGGTCGTGCAGGCGCAGCAGGGTGAGGCTGATGACGGCCAGCAGTACCAGCAGCACGATGCCCGTCGTCGCTGTCAAGCGCTCGTTGCCAGCCGTGCCGCCGCCGACGAGGCGAGGCAGTAGGCCAGCGCGACTGGAACTCAGGCCAGCGCGACTGGAACTCAGGCCAGCGTGACGGACACTCGCATCGCCGAGGCCAGCGTGACCGGCACTCGCATCGCCGCCCTGCTCGCGCGTGCGCTCTTCCCCGTCGGACGTCTCACCACCCGCCCATAACTCAATTGCCATCAGATGAGTGTGCCGAGGCAGGCTAAGGATCCCGTAACTGCAACGTGAGAATCCTCATCGGATTTCATACGCAGAATGCGCCCTCGCTGAGATCTATCATGCGTTTGGTATGTCAGCTGCCGCCGACCCCAGCGGGAATGGGGGCCCAGCCGTTCTCGTCATCGAGGACGAGCCGGGCATCGTGGATTTCCTGCGCCGGGGCCTCGAGGCCGAGGGCTTCACCGTGCAGGCCACAGGCGACGGCGTCGAGGGTGAGCGGCGCGCGCTGAGCGAGAGCTTCGATGCGATCGTGCTCGATCTGCTGCTGCCCGGACGCAGTGGCATGCAGATCCTCGAAAGCCTGCACCAAGCCAAGCCGGGCGTGCCAGTGATCGTACTCACCGCGCGTGGCGATATCGGCGATCGCGTCGCTGGCCTGGAGGCGGGCGCCGTCGACTACCTCGTCAAGCCCTTCTCGTTGGCGGAGCTGATCGCTCGTGTACGTGCCCAGCTGCGCGTTGCTGCGCAGACCTCGACCACCACGCTGCGCGGCGCGGACATCGAGGTCGATCTGCTCAGTCGCAGGGTACGCCGCAATGGCGCCACCGTGCCGCTGTCCACCACCGAGTTCGAGCTGCTCGTGTACCTGTTGCGTCACGCCGGGCGCGTGGTCTCGCGCGAGCAGATCCTCAGTGCCGTGTGGGGCTATGAGCACGATCCCGCCACCAATGTCGTCGATGTCTATATCGGCTATCTGCGCCGCAAGTTGGGCCACCCCGAGAGCCCCGCGCCGATCTTCACCGTGCGCGCCGTCGGCTATCGCCTTGGCCAGGCCGCGCCCGCAGAGCACCTGGCAGGATGAGGGCGCGGCCCGCGCTGCCCACAGGTCTGCGCTGGCGTCTATCCGCCTCGGTGGCCGCCGTCGTACTCATCTGCACCGCCATTAGCTTTCTCGCGGTCTACCGCGGCACGGGCACGCAGCTGCACCACCAGGTCGACCGCGAGATCGCTGGTGACCTCGATGAGCTCGCGCGCACCGTCAGTGTCAGCGACCGCGGACCCCGGGAGGCGGCGGCGGCCGCGCGCAACTACATGCTCGGGCAGCCCTTCAGCGCTAGCTCCACCCTGCAGTTCGCCACCATCATGCACGCAGGCAGCGCAGCGAAGGGGCCAAGCAGGAGCACGGCAACGCCGGGCAGCGGCAGCGAAACGATCGCTAACCGTCCCGAGCTATTCGGTCCGGCCAGGCCCGATCACGGTGAGAACGCCGTCGAACAGACCGACGAGAACGGCCTCGCCCAGCAGTTGCTCAGCGTCCGCGACGGCTACTCCACCCTGAGCCTCGCCGATGTCGGCGACCTGCGCCTGCTGAAGCGCACGCTCACTCTGCAGGATGGCACGCGTGTGAGCGTCGGCGTCGGTGAGCCACTCGCCGGCGTGGCCCACGCCCAGCGCGGCGTTGCCCGCGCCTTCATCCTCGCCGGTCTGCTGGCGCTCGCCGGCGCCCTCGGCGCTTCCTTCCTGATCGGCACCCGCTTCACCCTGCCCCTGCGGCGGATGGCCGCTGTGGCGGCCAAGGTCGACGCGGGCGACCTGCATCCCCGCATCCACGACGTGGGCCGCAGCGGCGATGAGGTGCGCGTGCTGGCCGAGACTTTCAACCGCATGCTCGATCGCCTCACCGACGCCTTCGCCGGCCAGCGCGCATTCCTCGCCGATGCCTCGCACGAGCTGCGCACACCGCTCACAGTCATCCGTGGCCAGCTGGAAGTGCTCGCCGCTCAGCCGGATTTGCCCGCGCAGGAGGTGCGGCGCGTCGAGCGTCTCGTGCAGGCTGAGATTGCCCGCATCGCTCGCCTTGTCGATGATCTGCTGCTGCTCGCCAAGGCCGAGCAGACCGAGTTCTTGCGCCCTGAGCCGATCGACCTCGAGCCTTATGTGCACGAGCTGTGGGACGGCGTCAGCCTGCTGGCGCCCCGTCGCTTCCAGCTCGGTCCCGTACCCGCGGGCTTCCTCACGGCCGATCCCGACCGCCTCGCTCAGGCCCTGCGCAACCTCATCGCCAATGCCATCGAGCACACCGTGCCCGAGCATGGGCTCGTGCGCCTGGACGTGCAGTGCCACGGACCCGATCGCCTGCGCTTCCTCGTCAGCGACGACGGTCCCGGCATTCCCCCCGCCGAGCGCGAGCGCGTCTTCGAGCGCTTCCACCGTACGGACTCCGCCCGCGATCGTGTCTCCGGCGGCACGGGGCTGGGCCTAGCGATCGTGCGTGCCATCGCCGAGGCCCACGGGGGGCGCGCACTCGTAGCGGACGCGACCGCCGGCGGCACGCGCATCGAACTGGAGCTGCCGCGCTTTGCGCCCGGCACCCCTAATCGCGTAAAAGTTACTGAAGACACTGGTCTACGGAACCGTTAGGCTGGGTGCTCATTCACTTGCAGCCGCGGTATCAGTTGTTTACCGCAGACTATCGGGCATTTATCCCCTTGGCCCGACGACGGCAGCGGCAATAGGCTGAACTCATGCCCGGCGATCTGCACTTAGCCCCTACCCTCCCCGAGCGCATCGAAGCGGGGGAGTCTGCCGAGCAGGCCGCGATTCGCATCATCCTCGCCGATGACCACGCCCTCATGCGCCGCTCCTTGCGCCTGTTGCTCGATACCGAATCGGACCTCGAGGTGGTGGCCGAGGCCGACGATCTCGCGCTCGTCGTGCGCCACGTGCACGGTCAGCGCCCGCATGTGCTCGTGCTCGATCTCGGCATGCCTGGCGGCTCGAGCATCGACGCCATCAAACGTCTGCGCACGCAGGTGCCCGAGACTCACGTCGTGGTTCTCACCCTGGACGACAACCCCGTCTTCGCCCAGCAGGCGCTCAGCGCGGGCGCTGTGGGCTTCGTGCTGAAGGATTCCGCCGACGAGGATCTGCCCCCCGCTGTGCGCGCCGCCGCTAGGGGCAAGGAGTTCGTCAGCCCGCAGATCCTCGCCCACCTGGACAGCGTGCGTGAATCGCTCAGCGTCGACAAGCTCAGCCCGCGCGAGGCCGAAGTGCTGCGCATGATCGCCTTCGGGCACACCAGCGTAGAGATCGCACGGATGCTGCACCTCAGCCCGCGCACGATCGAGACCCATCGCACCCGCATCCACCGCAAGCTGGGCATCGCCACCCGCGCCGAGCTCGTTCGCTACGCGCTCGCGCGAGGGATGCTCAGCACCTGATCAACCCTGCGCGCGCAGCGGACTCCACGCGCAGCGGAAAACCTGCCGGAAACCCGGTCAACCCTCCGCGGCGGTCAGGTTTTCCAGGCGCTGCGTCGGCAGCGTCGCGCGCACCGTTGTGCCATCGCCCGGCGCCGACTCGATCTGAAGCGAGCCATCCAGCAGCTGCACGCGCTCGCGCATGCCCAGTAAGCCGAACCCAGTGGTTTGCACGTTCGCTGGGTCAAAGCCATCGCCATCGTCGCGCACCATCACATGCACAGCGCCTGCGTCCTCGTGGATTTCCAGTACCGCCCGCGCCGCCTGTCCGTGTTTGGCGGCATTGTTCAATGCCTCCTGCACGATCCGATATAGCGCCACCTCGAGCTCGGGGATGTGGCGTGCATCAGCACGACCCTGCTCATAGTCGAGATCGATGCTCGTGTCCACCTCGATCCCCCGGTTCTGCGCGCGCGCAGCCAACGTCTGCAGGGCGGCTTCCACCCCCAGCTCGTCCAGCGCCGCCGGCCGCAGGTCGGTGATCAATGCGCGCAGATCGGCGATGCCCGCCTGCAGGTACTCCACCGCCTCCTCCACCGCCGCTGTCAGTGCCTCCACCTTGCCCACCCGCTTGGCGTTGGAGAGCCGGATCTGCAGCGCGCTCAGGCTCTGTAGCGTCTCGTCGTGCAGGTCCCGCGCCCAGCGCGCGCGCTCGGCCTCGGCCGCGCTCAGACGGTTGCGGTGACGCTCGCTGGCTACCGACTGCGCGGTGGCTACCGCCGTCGCGGCGCTCGTCGCAAAGGCCTCCAGCAGACGCTGATCCTCCAGGTTAAAGCGCGGACCGTCGCGCAGGCGGTCGAACGCCAGCAGCACTCCATAGGTGTGACCCTGGAAGACCAGCGGCACCATCAGGCCACATTCGGCGCTGAGCCCAAGGCGACCAAGGCCGTGCTCGTCAAAGCGCGCGCGGTTGAGCTCGTCTTCGAGGTGCTGCGTGCGGCGCGTGCGTAGCGCATGGCTGGCCACCGTGTCTTTCAGCGCCACGGTCTGGCCGATCAGCTCGGGCGGCAGCTCGCCCGCGCCTGCGGCCACCAGCAGCTGCCCTTCGGGCCGGCACAACTCGATCAATAGCGACCGCGCGCAAACAAGCGCCCGCCCGCGCTTAGCCACGAGCTCGAGGATCACCTCCAGATCGGTCTCCGCGCCTATCGCCCGCGCAAACTGAGTTGTGGCGTCGAGCGCCGCCACCGTGCGCTCCAGCTCATCGCGGCGCTCGCGGGCGCCCGTATAGCGCTTGGCGTGATCGATCGCCACACCAGCCAGCTCGGCCAGCATCGTTGCGGCCTCCTCGTCGCCCGCGGTGAACTCCGCGCCGTGTGCCTTCTCCGTCAGATACAGATTGCCGTAGGGCGTGCCGTCGATCAGGATCGGCACCCCCAGGAAGGTGCGCATCGGCGGGTGCCCCACCGGCAAGCCGAAGGAACGAGGGTGTTTGCCGACATCCGCCAGTCGCAGGGGCGCGGGGTGGTTTATCAGCTCGCCCAGCACGCCCTGCCCGCGCGGCAGCGCACCAATCTCCAGCCGCGTGCCTTCATCAATGCCCACGGTCACAAAACGCGTGAGCTCCGTGCGCGCGTCGTTTAATACGCCCAATGCCGCGTAGCGCGCGCCCGTTAGCTCACGCGCCGACTCCAACACGCGGTCGAGTACAGCGTCGATGTCGAGCTCGGCCAGTACCCCGCGCACGATCGCCAGCAGGCTGCGCGACGTGCGATCCTTGCTCGTCGCCTCAGCGGCAGTGGGGTAACTGCCCAACATGATCCCTGGGACCCTCTCGTCTCTTGCTGCCCTAGTTGGGCAGCATCTACTGCAACAGCCTAGCGCCAATCGCGCACATTGTGCGGCTTTTTGGTTCCAACAGAAGGAACTCGGTCAGACTTCCTCGAGCCCACTTCGTCGGTTTCTCAGCCGCACTTCGAGCTTGTCGCACTGGCGAGCTGGCTCACAGCCGAGCCAACGGCCACGACCTCGGCGGGTATCGCCGCGATCGCGGCGGCGCTTGAGGAGCCCGAGAGCTGCCGCACCGACCTAGACAGTTCGGAGATCGAGCTGTCTAGCGCCTGCGTCTGGCTCGGAAATTCGCTCTTCACCGCTTCCACAAGAGCCTTGGTGCTGCGTTCCACCTTGCTTAGCGCTGCACTGATGGCATTCGTGCCGCCCTGCACGACGTTTACTTCGCCCAGCGCCTTTACGTCCTGCTTCAGTTCTGTCTGCTGCGCGCAGTAGCTCGGCTTGCTCGAGGATGAGCCGCAACCCCACAGGGGCACGGCCACCACCCCGAATCCCAATGAGGCCAGTGCCGCCACCAGCGTTCGGCGCATGAAGTTCACGGTGTCATCCGGAAGATCACAGGGCAAGGGTGCGAGCTTGTGTATGGCAAGGGGTGCGCGTTACCCTCCGGCTGACTCAAGGGGGCGAGGGCCCGGCCGGGTCGGCCTCTGGCCGACTGCGCCACCCACACTTGCGGGTTTCCACGGATACAAATGTGCCACTTGCTGGCTTAATGTCCGCCAGGCCACAGGTATTGAAGGGCATCGCTCGACACACCGGAAGAGCATCGCTCGACATGGCCACGATCTACCCAAGCCACGCCCGCGCGAATCGCCTCGCCCTCCCGAGGACCTCCGCACAACGACTTCACCGCTTCTCGATCCACGGCCACAAGCTCACCCCGCATGCCGTGCAGCGACTGCTGGCCCGCGTCGGCAATCGCGCCGCCGTCAACCTCGCCCACATGAACGCACGTCTGGAAGCCGACCGCCGTGTCACCCTGCGCGAGCTCCGCGCCGCGCGCCTGCACACAGTGCAGGCCGTCGAGGAGGAGCGCCGCCGTCTGGAGCGCGATCTCCACGACGGCGCCCAGCAGCGGCTCATCGCTCTGCGTATCCACTTGGGGCTCGCGGCGGAGCGCGTCGCGCATGAGCCCCAGGCCGGCCCGCTCGTGCTCCACGAGCTGGCCCACGAGGCTCAGGAGGCGCTCGAGGATCTGCGCGGACTCGTGCACCACGCACATCCGCCGCTGCTCGAGCACGATGGGCTGACTGCGGCTCTGCGGGCAGTTGTCAAAACGAGCCCCGCACACGCCGACCTGGACGCCGCCGGCATCGCCCGCCAGCGGCCCGACATCGAGGAGGCCGTCTATTTCACCTGCCTTGAGGCGCTCCAGAATGCTGCCAAACACGCCGGCGCAGATACGTCCGTGACGATCCATCTGCACGAACGGGCCGGATGGCTCTGCTTTGAGGTGGCCGACACTGGCCCCGGCTTCGACCCCACCCACCGGCATCCCAGCGGCGGCCTTGCCAACATGCGCGAGCGCATCGGCGCCCTCGGCGGCGAGCTTACGATCGTCTCCACACGCGCGCACGGCACTACCATCGCGGGGTCCGTGCCCATACGCTTGGGGTTGGATTGAACACGACGGACTCCACACCCGGCGATGAGCAAGGGCAACCCGCTCCCGCCCACGAGCAAGGGCAATCCCCTCCCGCCCACGAGCAAGGGCAATCCCCTCCCGTTCACGAGCAAGGGCAACCCGCTCCCGCTCAACCACAGGGGCGGGTTGCCCATCTCTGGCTCGTGCGCACGCTCATCGGCCTCGCCGCCCTCCTCGGCGTTGTTGCGATCTTCGCCGTCTGGGCCAATCGCCAGCTGCTCGACACTGCCTATTGGACGAACACGAGCACGAAGATGCTCGAAAGCCCGCCCATCCGCGAAGCCCTCGCGGGCTATCTGACAGACCAGCTGTATGCCAACGTGGATGTGGCCGGTGAATTACGCGGCGAGCTGCCCTCCGAACTGAAGCCGCTCGCGGCTCCAGCCGCCGGCGCCCTGCGCAGTCTCGTGGAAAAGGGCGTCAACTTCGCTCTGCAGCGCCCACGCGTGCAGGCGCTCTGGCGCACCGCCAATGAAGCCACGCACGCGGAGTTCGTCAAGCTGGTCGAGAACCGCAGCGAAGTCGTGCGACTGCCCGGCGGGGGCGCCGTGGTGATCAACCTGCGACCACTGCTGAAAGATGCCGCCTCGCGCGTCGGCGCACCCACGTCGCTGATCGAAAAGATTCCCCCCAACGTCGCCGAACTGCGAGTCATCAAGTCAAACAACCTGCGCACGATGCAGAACGCCGTCAACCTCCTGCGCTCACTCGCGCTGGTGCTGCCGCTGCTCGTCTACCTGCTCTTCGCGCTGGCGATCTACCTCGCTCGCGAGCGGCGGCGCAAGACCCTTATCGCGGTCGGCGTCGCCGTCATCGGCTCCGCGCTGGTGGTGCTGGTCGTGCGTAGCGTCGCCGGGCACACCGTCGTCAATTCGCTGGCTACCACCGCTGCAGTCAAACCGGCCGCGGCAGCCGCCTACTCGATCGGCACGTCGGTGCTCAGCGATATCGCCTGGTCCACGATCTTCGCCGGTATTGTCATCATCCTCGCGGGTATTTTGGCTGGACCCATACGAGCGGCCACCGCCCTGCGACGCACGCTGGCGCCCTACCTGCGTGAACGCCCCGACATCGCCTACGGCGCCACGGCGTTCCTGCTACTGCTGCTCTTCCTCTGGGGTCCGATCGTGGCCACGCGCACCTTCAGCGGCGTCCTCATCATTACCGTGCTTGGCCTCTTCGGAACGTACATGCTGCGCCGCCAGACCATGCGCGAATTCCCTAACGAGCAGGCGCGCTTCCCTCTGTGGCCGACAGATAGATGAGCGTCGCCATCACCCGGCGGCTCACGTCCTGCGCCTCCGGCAGATCCAGCTTCAGCAGGATCGAATTGATGTGCTTCTCCACCGCCCGCTTGCTCAGGTACAGCTCCTCGCCGATCGCGCCATTGCTCTTGCCCTGCGCGATCAGGCCGAGGATCTGAAGCTCCCGCGGCGTCAGCTCGGACAGCGGCGAGCGCTCCGCTCTGCCGCGCTCCGCGATCATCGCCTCGACCACGCGCGCATCCATGAAGGAGCCTCCGTGCGCCACCGCCTCGATCGCGGCCACCAGCTGGCCCTCGTCGCCGACGCGCTCCTTGAGCATGTACGCACGGCCATCGCTGCCGGCTTGCAGCAGCGCCAGACCGTAGCGGGGCTCCGCGTACTGACTCAGCACCACAACCCCCATATGGGGATGCGTGTGGCGTAAGCGCGAGGCGATTTCGAGGCCCTCTTCGTCGCGCTCGGGCGGCATGCGGATATCGGTGACGACCACCCCGGGGCGCTCGCTCTCCACGGCCGCCAGCAACGAGTCCCGATCCTCGCACACGGCCACCAAGTCGATGCGCGGATGACGCGCCAGGATCTGGCTTACCGCCTCGCGCAGCAGATAGCTGTCGTCGGCGAGCGCGACCCGAATGCGCTCTGGCGGTCTCGCGGATGGCATGCGCTCACATCAGCGTCGCACGCGGGACGGCGCGGCGCAAGGCAGGGTGCGCCCCTCCGCCGGCAGGTGCCCACACCCGTGCCCCTATACAGGCGCCCCCCACCCGCATAGGCGTGCCGGCCTCCTTGGCTCGCGCCCGTCGAAGTGCCAGCCTTGGGGGGCGGCGTTACCAACCCAAAGGGATTTACCAACCCAAAGGAGTCACCTTGCCAACTATCCTCGCCTCCACCGCCTGGGAAGTCTTGTGGGTGATCCTCATCGTCATCCCTGTCACCCTCTGCTGGGTCGCCGCGATCATCGACCTGCTGGCGCGTCGCCGCGACCTGCCCTGGTGGGCGGTGGGGATGTGGCTCGTCTTCATCCTCATCCTGCCCGTCTTGGGCATGCTCATCTACTTCATCGCCCGCCCAACCCTTCCCGAGGAGCAGGCTGCGATGCAGGCCGCCGTCAACCGCGCCCGCGCCGATCAGACAGCCTCCTATGCTGGAGCCTTGAAGGATCTGAGCGATCTGCGCGAGCGTGGCGTCATCACCGACGAGGAGTTCAACACGCGCCGCGCCGATCTGACGAGCGCAGCAACCGCGTGAACACAACCGCCGCCGCCAAAAAGCCCACCACGACGACCCAGTCGCCCGCCGAGCGCCTCGCCGCCGGCAAGGCGCTGCGCGAAAAGGCCCCACGCTCAAGCCATGCCGGCTGGGAGCCAGCCGGCGAGCGCGAGGACCCCATTGCGATCCTCGAGCAGCAGGCCTCAAGCCGCGTACCGGAGCTGGTGCCGATCCGCTACGGGCGCATGGCCCTCTCCCCCTTCGCCTTCTTCCGCGGCGCCGCCGCCGTGATGGCCGCGGACCTCGCCGGGACACCGATCTGCGGCCTGCGCACGCAGTTGTGCGGCGATGCGCACCTCTCCAACTTCGGCGGCTTCGCCTCGCCCGAGCGCGAAATGCTGTTCGACATCAACGATTTCGATGAGACCCTCCCCGGACCGTGGGAGTGGGATCTCAAGCGCCTCGCCGCCAGCCTCGAGATCGCCGGCGAGGACCGCGAGCTCGATGCGGTCCATTGCCGCGAGACGGTCGTCTGGGGAGTGCGCACCTACCGCGAGGCCATGCGCCGCTTCGCGCAGATGAGCAACCTCGATGTCTGGTACGCGCGCCTGGAGTCCGAGCAGATCCTCGACCTGGCCCAGCAGGAGGGCCTACAGACCAAGCGCATCAAGGCGATCGAGAAGAACATCGCTAAGGCTCGCGCCAAGGACTCCGCGCGCGCGGTTGGCAAGCTCACGGAAAAGGTCGACGGCGAGCTGCGCTTCATCAGCGCTCCGCCGCTGATCGTGCCAATCGAGGAGCTCCTGCCCGCCGCCCAGCAGCGTCGCCTGCGCAAGGGCCTCACCGAACTGCTTGACAGCTACCGCGACAGCCTCCCCAACTCCCGCCGCCGCCTGTTTGATACCTACCGCTTCCAGGCCATCGCGCGCAAGGTGGTGGGCGTGGGCAGCGTCGGCACCCGCGCGTGGGTGGTCCTGATGATGGGCCGCGACGAGGACGATGCCCTTGTCCTGCAGTGCAAGGAAGCTCAGGCCTCAGTGCTCGAGCCCTACGCAGGCGCCTCGGAATACGAGAACAGCGGCCAGCGCGTTGTCGAGGGCCAGCACCTGATGCAGGCCGCCTCCGACATCTTCCTCGGCTGGCTCCCCGCCATCGGCGTCGATGAGCAGCCGCGCGACTTCTACGTGCGCCAGCTCTGGGACGGCAAGCTCTCGGTCGACATCGAACGCATGGGCCACGAACAGCTGCGCAACTACGCTCGCCTCTGCGGCTGGACGCTCGCCCGCGCGCACGCCCGCTCCGGAGATCGCATCGCGATCGGCGGGTACTTGGGCAAGAGCGGGGTGTTTGACGAGGCCATCGCCGACTTCGCCGCCGCCTACTCAAAGCAGAACCGGCTCGATTACCAGGCGCTGCTGGATGCGATCGCCGCCGGGCAGTTGCAGGCTGAGAACGCGTAGCCTGGTTCAGTCCAGTTCAGTTCAGCCTGACGCCACCGTCGGCCGTGAGCGTCCAGTGCGGGTTGTGCGCTATCTCCCAAGGATGGCCGTCGGGATCCAGGAAGATCGCGCTGTAGCCGCCCCAGAAGGTCTCATCGGGCTCGCGCGCAATGGCCGCCCCGGCAGCACGGGCCTCCTCGATCACGGCGTCCACCTCGGCGGGCGAGCCGAGGTTCAGCGCCAGCGTCACGCCACCCCAGCCGCCCGTGTCCTGCACGCAGCTGTCCTGTGCAAGTCGCGCGCGATCCCACAGCGCGAGCACCATGTCGCCGGCCTGGAAGAAGACGACATCGTCCGCAGGGCTGGCTCCCGTCTTCCAACCCAACGCCTCGTAGAAGCCGCGCGCTCGTGCAAGGTCGCTGACGCCAAGGGTGATCAGGCTGACGCGCTGTCGCATAGGGGCAGTTTGCCAGCGATTCAGCCTCAGTGCTTCATCGCATGATGCTTCATCGCATGATGTTTCATCGCGTGATGCTTCTTGCTGTGGTGCTTCATCGCGTGACTCGAGGCCGCGGCAGCACCTACTGGGGTAAGTGCTGCGGCGGCGATCGTACCGCTGAGGGCAAGTACTCGCAGACTGCGGACGGTGAGGGCGCTGGCGCTCTTCATACGGGGCTCCTTTGGTTGTGCACGGCGGCGGATGCCGTCCCTTGCTCTACTTTGCCCAACCTACATTCAGGCCAATACCCCCGAATGTACACTGGGCCTTTGCTTAACCCCACAGTGCCGCACACCCCTTACGAGATCCTTACGGCGGCATGCCTTGTTACGACGTGTCCGCGTCGTACGGATGATGTAAGGGGCAGATGTAAGGAACGTGCAACATCTACGCTGCATAGTGGGCTCATGGTCCTGCTGATCGCCTTTGCATTCATTGCCGGAGCTGCCACCGCGGTGTCGCCGTGCGTGCTGCCCGTGCTGCCCGTGGCGCTCTCCGCGGGCGTGACAGGGGGACGCCGGCGCCCGCTTGGCGTGGTCACAGGCCTGGCCCTGTCCTTCACGTTCGCGACGGTCGCGCTCGTGTACCTGATCTCGGCGCTGGGACTGCCCGATGAACTGCTAAGAACGCTGTCGATCATGGCGCTGATCGGCTTTGGCATCACGCTGATGATCCCGGCGCTGGGCGATCGCTTGGAGGCACGCCTGAGCCGCATCGGCCCGCGCCTGGGCATCGGGGGCGCAACCGGCACACGCAGCGCGGGCGACGGCTTCTGGTCGGGCATGCTGGTCGGCGGCGGCCTCGGCTTCCTCTACGCCCCCTGCGCGGGCCCGATCCTGGCGGGCGTGATCACGGTCTCCGCCTCGCAGAGCTTCACCGCGGCCCGCCTGGGCGTGGCGCTCGCCTACGGCATCGGCTCGGCCGTCGTGCTGTACGCGCTGATGCTGGGCGGTCGCAAGGTGACAGGACGCCTCGCGCGCCGCAGCGGGCGCTTCCAGATGTCGATGGGGGCGATCATGGTGCTGATCGCGCTGCTGATGCTGGGCAACTACGACACACGCTTTGAGACATCGATCGCCAGTAGCCTGCCCTCCTTCCTGGTGGACCCCACAAAGGGCCTGGAGACGAGCCATGCGGCAGCGGTGCAGCTGACGGCGCTGCGCGGGCACCAGGCGCACCAGGCGGGCGGACTGAAGGAGGCGGACGCGGGCTTAAAGCTCCCGGTCCTCGGCGCGGCGCCGGCACTAAGGGGCACGCAGGCGTGGTTCAACACGCCGGGCAAAGCGCCGCTGAGCCTGGCGGGGCTGCGCGGCCACGTGGTGCTGGTGGACTTCTGGACGTACAGCTGCATCAATTGCCTGCGCACGCTGCCCTACCTGAACGGCTGGTACGCGAAGTACGCAAGCAAGGGCTTCACGATCATCGGCGTGCACACGCCGGAGTTCCCGTTTGAGCACTCGGCCACAAACGTGGCGGAAGCGGTCAGGCAGAACGGCATCCACTACCCGGTGGTGCAGGACAACAACTACGCCACGTGGGACGCGTACAACAACGAATACTGGCCCGCGGAGTACCTGATCGACGCGCAGGGCAAGATCCGCCTGAGCGACTTCGGCGAGGGCGAATACGCCACGAAGGAGCGCGCGATCCGCAGCCTGCTCGTGGAAGCCGGCGCAAGCGGCTTGGGTACCACCACCCACACTCACGCGCAGGCGCCCTCGGAAGCAGAAATCACCCCGGAGACCTATCTGGGCGCCGAAAAGGCCCAGCGCTTCGAGAATGGCCCGATCGAAAAGGGTCCACACGATTACGGCACCTCCGGACCATCCCCGGGACCCGAAGACCTGCGCTATCTGGGACGCTGGCAGCTCACGGCCCCCTATGCCAAGGCGCTCAGCCACGCAGGCCTGCAGCTGAACTTCAACGCCCGCCGCGTGTTCCTCGTGGCGGGCTCGACGGCGGGCGCCCGCCCGCTGCGGGTGCTGCTCGACGGGCGCCCGATCGCCCCCGCGGCGGCCGGCGCCGACGTGCACGGCGCCAGCGCCACGATCTCCTTCCAGCGCCTGTATCGCATCGTCGAACTGCCCCGTGTGGAACGGCACCTGCTGACGCTGGAAGCAGCGCCGGGCATCAGCGAGTACTCCTTTACCTTCGGCTGAGAGGCAGTGCGCGCTGCCATGATCGCTACAGCGATGAAAAGCAAAGAGGAGGAGAAGGGGGAGCGGGCCGCGGCTCGCGTGCTGGTGGTCGACGATGAGCCGACGATTGGCGACGTCCTCGCACGCTACCTGCGCCGGGCGGGATTTTGGGCGGAGGTCGCAAGCGACGGTCCGCAGGCGATCGCGCTGAGCGCGCAACACCGTCCCGATCTCGTGATCCTCGACATCATGCTTCCGGGCATCGATGGCTTGGAGGTGATGCGCCGCTTGCACGAGGGCGAGGCCCCGCGCCCGGCGGTCATCCTGCTTACGGCCAAGGGCGAGGAGTCAGACCGGATCGTGGGCTTGCGCCGCGGCGCGGACGACTACGTCGTCAAGCCCTTCTCCCCCGGAGAGCTGGTCGCCAGGGTGCAGGCCGTGCTCAGACGCGGCACGGAGAAAACCCACGACGCACAGCCGCTGGAGATGGATGGATTGCGCATCGACCCAGCCGCGCGCCGCGTCACGCTCGCACAGCGCGAGGTCGCGCTCACGCAACGCGAGTTCGACCTGCTGCTGTTCCTCGCGCGCAACCCCGGGCGCGTTTTCAGCCGCGACGAGCTGATGGAACACGTCTGGCGCTTCGCCTTCTACAGCGACAGCTCGACGGTGACCGTGCACATCCGGCGCCTGCGCGCCAAGATCGAGCGCCAGCCCGAGAACCCTCGCTTCATCCAGACGGTCTGGGGAGTGGGCTACCGCTTCAGCACGCCATGAGACGCTCGCTACAGATCCTCGCCCTCGCGCTCGCTACCGCCTGCGTGGTGATGGCCTTGATCGGCGGCGCCCACGCGGTGGTGGCCTCCGTCGAGATCCTGCTGCCCCTGGGCCTGGCGGCGCTGCTGATCGCGCAGGCGGCAGATAGTGGCTGGCTGCGCCTGGGCACCCTGCGCCACCGCTTCGAGCTTGGCCTCGCGCTCGCCCTGGGCCAGTTGCTGGCAGCGCTGGCGATTGGCGCCGCAGCGATGTTTGTCTCCCCCCACGACGCATGGGTGACGATCGGCATCGTGCTGTTTGCGGCCCTGGTCGCGGCGCGCGCAGCGCAGGTGCTGCTGCGCGGCGTGCTCGCCGACGTGCGCGCCATCCGCGACGGCCTGCAGCTGGTCGAGCAGGGCGAGCGCGATGTGCTGATCGCCGCCGACTCGAGCAGCGAGCTCACCGAGCTGGCAGGCGCGGCCAACCGCATGATCGCGGCGCTGCGTAGCGAGGAACGCTCGCGCGACGCGGCCGAGGCCACGCGTCGCCAGGTGATCGCGGCGGTCTCGCACGACCTGCGCACGCCGTTGACCTCGCTGCGCCTGCTCACCCAGGCGCTGGATGACGAGCTGGTCGATCCCGCGACCGCGCGCGAGTACGTGCGCACGATGGGCGCAAACGTGCGCGCGCTGGGCACATTGATCGACGACCTCTTCGAGCTCTCACGCCTGAACGCGGGCGACTTCGCATGGAGCACACAGGCAGTGCCGCTCGCGGAGCTCGTGCAGGAGACGGTCATCGCGATGCGCGCCCAGGCCGAGGCGCAAGGCGTGCGCGTGAGCACGGATATCGCCGCCGACCTGGCGCCCGCACGCGCCAACCCCGAGAAGCTGGAGCGCGTCCTGGCGAACCTCCTGCAGAACGCGATCCACCACACGCCCGCCGATGGCAGCGTGCTTGTCAGCGCCGAGCGCGCGAACGGCAACATCGAGATCGAGGTCGCGGACACAGGCGACGGCATCGCCCCCGCCGAGCGCCCGCGCGTGTTCGAGCCCTTCTACCGCGGCGGCAACGAGGCGGCGCGCACGCGCGCGGGCAGCGGCCTCGGCCTGGCGATAGCCCGCGCGATCGTGGAGGCCCACGGCGGGCGCATCTGGCTCGCCGACGCGGCGCAGGGCACGCGGGTAAGAGTCGCACTGCCCGTGGCCGACTGAGCCGCACTGCCCATGAGCCTCTGAGCCGCGCCGTCACGGGGCCGACGGAGCCGCTTGCGGCAAACTGGGTGCGAGCATGGACTCGTTGTTCGATCCCGCCGAGGCCGAGAACCCGGCGCAGGCCACACCCGACGCGCCCCTGGCCGCACGCCTGCGCCCAGCGACGCTGGCGGATTTCGTCGGCCAGGAGCACCTACTGGGCCCAGGATCGGCGCTGCGCATGGCGATCGAGCAGGGCCACCCCCACTCGATGATCCTGCACGGCCCGCCGGGCAGCGGCAAAACGACGCTGGCGCGCATCATCGCGGCGAGCGCGAACGCGGCCTTCGAGGAGCTCTCCGCAGTGGAGGTGGGCCGCGCGGACGTACGCGCAGTGATCGCCCGCGCGCAGGAGCGCCAGCGCGCAGGCCGCGGGACGATCTTCTTCCTGGATGAGATCCATCGCTTCAACAAGGCCCAGCAGGACGCGCTGCTGCCGGCCGTCGAGGACGGCCTGCTCACCCTGATCGGCGCGACCACCGAGAACCCCTCGTTCGAGATCAACGGCGCGCTGCTCTCGCGCACGCGCCAGTACGAGCTGGCGGAGCTGAGCGAAGAGCACGTGCACACCCTCCTCACGCGCGCGCTCGAGCGCGGGGAGTGCGGTGAGGCGGAGGTCTCCCAAGAGGCGATCGAGATGCTCGCGGCGCGCTCAGGCGGCGACGCGCGCACGGCGCTGGGCGCACTGGAGCTGGCCTGCGAGACGGCCCCGCCAGGCGGCGTCACCCTCGCCCACGCCGAAGACGCACTGCAACGGCGCATCCTGCACTACGACCGCGCAGCGGACCACCACTACGACACGATCAGCGCGTGGATCAAGGCGACGCGCGGCTCGGACCCCGACGCCTCGCTGTACTACCTGGCGGTGATGCTGGAGGGCGGCGAGGACCCCCGTTTCATCGCGCGGCGCATGGTGATTCTCGCAAGCGAGGACATCGGCAACGCCGACCCCACCGCGCTCACACTCGCCACCGCCGCCGCGGCAGCGGTTGAGCACGTGGGCCTACCGGAGTGCCAGTTCGCACTGGCGCAGGCAGCCATCTACCTTTCTCTGGCCCCCAAGTCCGACGCCGCCAAGCGCTCGATCGGCGCCGCCCGTAGCTTCATCCGCGACCACGGCGCCGAGCCGCCGCCGGTGCAGCTGCGCAGCGGCGGGCGCGGCGAGGGCTATGACAGCCCCCACAGCCACCCCGGCCACCTCTCCCCCCAGGAGCTTCTCCCCGAGCAAGCCAAAAGCGCCCGCTTCTACGCCCCCGACGAGGCCGAGACAGAGCTCGCGGCCCGGCTCGCACGAGTGCGCAAGGCACGGGGACGCGAGGGCTGAGTCCGCACGCGCGTGGTCGATGGAATCGTGCGCAGAGTTTTTACAGGCTCCGTCCCAGAGGGGCTCCGCCGTGTGGGTCGAGAGGGGCTCCGCCGTGTGGGTCGCGCAGCTGCGCAACGAGCGCGAGCTTCTGCCCCCGCGGGAGCCGCTTGATACGCGCCTCCTCGCGCAGCGCAGCCCCACGGTCAGACACCTGCCGCATCCACGCCAGCTCCACCGGCAAACGGCTCGCGGTGTAGCGGCTCGCCTTGCCCGCCTGGTGGCACGCGAGGCGTCTTTGCACATCGACCGTCCAACCGGTGTAGAGCGAGCCGTCGGCGCAGCGCAGCATGTAGACCCAGGCCTCAGGCATCGCGGATTGGATACGCCGTGGGAGCCGGCAAGCCTGCTTGGCGCCGCTAGGAGTCGCGGCGATCAGCGCGCTCGCAGGCGAGGTGCGTAGTGCCGAGGGTTAACCGCTAGGAGCCACGCTAACCATGAACGGTTTGCTGTCGGCCTGGACGAGGGGCCGATGGGTTTGATCGAGTAGGATCACCCGGAGTACGAACTTTCCGCGCCTTGGTGGCGACGGGATCCATATCGGCAGCTGCCGGGCCTGGTCGGGGCCTCGTGGCCGGAGCACCGCGGCATCCTGGTTGTAAATTGGTTCGGTCAGTGGGTTGTCGGTGGCGCTGTCGATTATGGTCCACTTCATGAGTACGCTCTTACCCTGTTCGCCTTGGAGATGTACGCCAAGCAGAAACTCGAAGCCTTCTTCGGCGAGTTCATACGCGGTTAGGCCCGTGGTCGGCTGATTAGTGTCTGAGAGGAAAGCACCGAGAGGCTTATGACTACTAATCAACGTAGGCGGCGTCAATTGGGCATTAATTACCGCAGGTGGCGGTGTCACCGCATTTACCTTCTTCCCAAACCAGTCAAACAACGTGATGCCGCTAGTCAGAATCCCGATTATGGTCGCTGTGACCGTTAGCGCTCCGAGTAGCCGCTTCCGGCTGAAGCGCTGAGCATTGGTCGCTGGGCCCGTGCTCCTCCTTGCCTCTCGGCGCGCTTGACGTTTCGATGACTGACGATCGGCGGTTTGCTCGATTGGCGGACGGGCTTTGCGCTGTCGCTGCGCCCGCTGCGAGTCGGAGTTCGTCGGCCGCGTCACGAGCCAATGCGCACGCGGCGAGTAACACTCAACGTTGGGCCGCTCGCTGCGCGCATGATTATGCGAATCTGGTACATGCCAGCCCGGGCGCGCAGCGGCACCCGGAAACGCAAACGGGCTGTCCCCCCGTTCACGTGCCAGCGATGAGAAGCCACCTGACGACGCCCCTTTTTAAGCTCTCCGACAACCGTAGCGTGAGCGTTTACCCTGAGGACTATGAGTATCACGCGGCTACGGCCATGACCACGGGCGATTATCCGTTTTACTTGTGCGGAGAAGAGGGGCGTCGGCTTTCCCGTGCCGTTACCAGTACCCCCCGTAGTTGAGCCGTTGCCGCCACCAGTCCCGTTGCCGCCACCAGTCCCGGCGCCGCCACCAGTCCCGGCGCCTCCGCCGCCACCGAAGCTTGCGCTGCGCGCCCGCGTTCTACTTCGCCTGCCACGAGGTCGGATGGGGAAGTATTCAGCCCCAAGGTGCTGAATGGGCTCCCAGTCGGGATTCTGGTTATCGCCGACATGCTCCGTCAAGTTGATGTCTTCGGACGCTTCATTCGCTTCAGGATTGAGAAAGTAGATGTCGGACTTTCCGTCAGCGCAGGTCTTCTGATAGACGATGTATTCTCCTGTTGGTGACCACCCTGGTGCAGTGTTTTGACACGCATCGTTCGTGAGGGCATAGAATGCAATGGTGTTGGGGTCCGCGAACGGTTCTGCCCCCCCAAGGGTTCTGAGGGTCATAGATTCGGCAATGTCGATCTGGCTGGGTCCTCCTTCCTGGTCGGGGCCAGCAAACGCGAGTGTGTCGATGAAAGTGGAGAAATGGCTTCCGTCGGAGTTCACGAACCAGCTCGGATTCGAGCTGGCCGGCTGGCCCGCTGTCACTTCTCGCGGTGTGCTGCTGACGAACTGATTATTGGAGCGGCTGACCTGCATTATCCAGACCTCGCGCACTCCTCCTTGATTACTATCAAAGGTCAGCCAACTTTCGTCGTTGGTCCCCGCTGCCCAGCTAGGATTCGTGTAGTCGGCCCCGGAGCTATTGGTCAAGTTCGTCTCGTCACTACCGTCGAAGTTTGCTATGAAGATGTCGTGGTGACCGTTGATGCTTCGCTCAAACGCAATCGGAGGGTAGTGATATGGCGAGCCAGATTCTGGGAGCGCTTCGGGAGCCCAAGCAGGAGCGGTATCCGTCCCGACATCGTGAGTCACTTGGACCGCTTGACCTGTCGGTTCCGGCGTGGCTGCGTTAATGGCGTAGATGTTCGTGTTACCGTCCGAGGTGGTTCTCTGGAACGCGATCATCGTCGGTCGGGGTTCGTGAAGCGGGTTTTCACATTCGTTGTTTCCCTCGGGAGGTGACCAGGATGGCTTTGCGTCGTCCAGACCTGTCGTGAGCTGGGTTGGCGTCGCCGTTGGCGTCGGCGGTGTCCCGCGCCGCCCGTAAGCGGGCTTAGGCGGCGCGTCGATCATATAGATGTCGCGAGCGCCGTTGCGAAGGCTGTCGAATGCGATACGGCCGTTGTAGCACCCGCGAATAGCTGCTGTTGCAGAGGCGCAGATACTTACGGTGATCCCGATGATTGCCAGCGCAATTATGGCGCCAACCGCAAAGTCGCCCACCGAGCCGGGCTGCGTTGGTCTACGTACCGCGTTAATTGCGCGGTTCAGTGACTCGGTAGCCATGTTTCGGGCTTCTCTCAGTCATAGGATGCAATCCAAACATCGGTTGGGCTGAACGATTCTACATTATCGCAGTCCGAGCGACTTCCGGAGGGCACCTTAGAGCACCCGCAGCCTCTGAGAACACCCTGAGGCCGCGGCAAGCCGATACCGCAAGGCGCACTAAGACCCTGATCGACGCCTATTCCCCTGACTTGCTTGGTGTCGCGGAGAGCTGGTTACCATTGCTAAGCGATGCGTGTGCGAGCAATAACCACCCTTGCGGTGCCTGCCCTCGGCCTGGCGCTTGCCGCGGCGAGCCTAGCGCCCGCCACCGCGAGCGCTGCCGCGCGCGACGTCGCCTCCACCCACGCCTACATCCAGGCGAACTACGCCCTCGCGCGAGCGAGCGAGGCGCTGCTCGCGAGCACGCAGGCGAACATCGAACGACGCACGCGGCAGTTCGGGCGCGAATGCCCGGGCGTGGGCGTGGGCTCGCCCCAGGATGAAGAGGCGCAGAAGCTCAGCTACGAGGCAGCCGGCGCGGTGTGGTCGCTCAGCTACGGCGCCGCCGCCGGCCCAATCCGTGCCTTCGCACGAGCCGTGAAGCCGCTGCGCTGGAGCCACGCCAAGCTCACGCGGATCGCGCAGGGCTATGCAAAGTCCCTGCAGCAACTGGCGGCCTTGCCGCTGCCAAATCTGTGTGGCGATGCACGCGCATGGAGCGCGAGCGGCTTCAAGACGGTCCCAGCCACCACGCTGCGCTTCGATGCGCACGTCGAATCGATCCAGGGGCACAGCATCCCCGCGCGCCTGCTGGCTCCTTATGAGCAGCCGGGTGACCGCGGGGCGCTCGCGCGCACGACACGCCTGGAAGCCGACCTGGAACACCTCGAATTCGAAACGGGCGTCGAAGATTGGATCGCCCTGCTCGACGCAGTCGGGCTGAAGCAGTGACCATCGAGCGTGGCGCCCTCGCTGCCGGCTGGATGCGGCGGATATGATCGTCCGATGAAGACCCGCGTACTCGTTTTGGGGGCGGGCTTCGGCGGTCTGGAGCTCTCCACGATGTGCTCGCAGGCGCTGGGCGAGGACGTCGAGCTGACGCTGATCGACCAGAACGACGTGTTCGTCTTCGGGTACGCCAAGCTCGACGTGATGTTCGCCCGCAGCACGCCGCAGGCAATCCGCCTCCAGTACAGGGACATCCTCAAACCCGGAGTGCGCTTCCTGCGCGAGCGGATCGTGGCGATCGACCCCGAGGCGCGGCGAGTGACCACGGACAAAGGCGAGCACGAGGCCGAGGTCCTCGTACTGGCGCTGGGCGCGGATTACGACATGGACGCCACGCCGGGACTCGCGCAGGGCGGCAACGAGTTCTACTCGCTCGCCGGCGCAGAACGCCTGGGCGAGCTGCTGCCGAAGTTCTCCCAAGGTCGCGTTGTCATCGGCGTGTGCGGAGCGCCCTTCAAGTGCCCACCGGCACCAAGCGAGGCAGCGCTGCTGTTGCACGACTTCCTTGCTGAGCGTGGCGTGCGCGGAGACTGCAAGATCTCCTTCGTGATCCCCTTCGAGAACCCCGTGCCGCCCTCGCCTGAGACTTCGCGTGCGCTACTTACGGCATTCGCCGAGCGGGACATCGAGTACATAGGCGGTCGCCGCGTGAGCTCGCTGGACGCGGCGCGCGGCGTGGCCGTGCTCGACGACGGCAGCGAGCAGCCCTATGACCTCTTCATGGGTGTCCCCAAGCACCGCGCCCCCGATGTGGTGCTGGCGAGCGGCATGACGGAGAACGGCTATGTTCCTGTGGATCCCCAGACGCTACAGACGCGCTATCCCGGCGTCTACGCGGTCGGCGACGTCGCGACCGTAGGCGTGCCCAAGGCGGGCGTCTTCGCCGAGGGCGCCGCACGCATCGTCGCCGAATCGCTAATCGCTTCCGCGCGCGGCGGCGAGCAGCCGCAGGCCTACGACGGCCTTGGCTCCTGCTACATCGAGTTCGGCGCCGGGCGCGTGGGCCGCGTCGACGTGGACTTCCTCTCAGGCCCCAAACCCACCGGCACCTTCCAGGAGCCCTCAGACGCCCTCGTCGCCGAGAAGCGCCACTTCGGCTCAAGTCGCCGCGCGCGCTGGTTTGGCAATTGAGCCGCCACTGCGACATTCGTCGCATATGAAAGTTAGGAGGGGGTATAGAAAGAGCAGAAACCTGGCTTAAAAGTGGGAGAGGACCATGTCGCTCAATACTCGCAGCTCGCGTTCAGCATGCCTGTGCCTGGCGCGGATCGCGTTCGCCTGCGCGGCAAGCGCGATCCTCATCGCCATCACGGCGCCCGCCGCGCTGGCGGCCTTCGGCGTCGAAGAAGCCGCCTTCGAAGCGACCACCTGCATGAACTCCTCGTGCACCTACGCGAAGGTGCGAGAAAATCCCGGCGAAGCCTTCACGCAGGCCGCCGGACACCCCCCGGTGGGGGTCACGACTTTCGAATTCAACCACCACGAAAGCGTCCTTGGCAAGGAACCCGAAGGGGCGGTGAAGAACATCCGCGTGGATCTGCCGCCCGGCCTCGCCGGCAATCCCGAGGCACTGCCGAAGTGCGCGATCGCAGCCTTTGAAAAAGACGCATGCGCTCCCGACACGCAGGTGGGCAGCAACGAACTGACGGTCTTCGATGGCATCAACAACCTGACTGTCACGGGGACGGTCTACAACCTCGCACAGCCGCCGGGCGTGCCCCTGGACTTCGGCATCCACGCAGGCGCGGAACCGCTCACGAGCGTGCATATCTTCCTCGAAGGCCACGTAGCTTGGAACGGTGACTATCACGAGTACTTCGAAATCAACAACATCCCCCGGGAAGGCGAAGTACTGGGAGCGAAAGTTCCCCTGGCGGTGCTCAGGTCCAAGCTCATCTTCAACGGCCGCGCGGGGGCAGGGGACTTCCTGACGCTGCCGAGTGTGTGCTCGAACGTCACGACCTCATACCTGGAAGTGCGCTCCTGGGAAGGGCAGGTCTCACATACCCAGACGCACACCCCCGTGGGCGTCGCAGGCTGCGCTGCCGTGCCGTTCAAGCCAAGCGCCGAAGTGCAGTCCGAAACCGCCCAGTCCGATGCGCCCGATGGGACGAGCACCGTAGTGAAGGTGCCCCAGCACGTAGGACCCGAAGAAATCAACACGGCCGACATCAGGGACGCGCATGTGACGCTGCCCGAAGGACTCACGCTTAACCCCGCGGCCGCACGGGGGCTCCAGGCCTGCACCCCGGCGCAGATCGCTGTCGGCAGCACGAGCCCCGTCACCTGCCCTCCAGCCTCGTTGCTGGGTACTGTGAGCATCGAAACCGACCTGCCCCCGGGCTCGCTTGCTGGCAATGTCTATCTCGGCAATCCCGGTAGCGGACCAATCACTGGGCCCCCCTTCACGATCTACCTCGACGCCGAGAGCGTCTATGGCGTGTCGGTGCGCCTGCAGGGCAAGGTCGAACCGAACCCCGCGACGGGTCGTCTGGAAGCCTCATTCGCCGATAACCCACAGCTCCCCTTCAGCGTCTTGGTGTTGAAGCTGAAGGGCGGTGCGCAGGCGCCCTTGGCGAATCCTCTCGCCTGCGGTAGCGCGTCGGTGGACGCGCTCTTCACGCCCTACACGGGCACGGCCGCGGCGATTAGCTCGACGCCGTTCGTGACCTCGGGCTGCGCATCGCCGCTGCCATTTACGCTCGCGCAGAGTACGCAGAGCTCCTCGCCGACCGCTGGCGCTTACACCTCCTACACGTTCAACCTGGCACGAGCAGCGGGACAGCAGTACCTCTCGCAGCTGCAGACGATCCTCCCTCCGGGACTGCTGGGCGCGATCCCCTCTGTCCCCCTCTGCGGCGAACCGCAGGCAGGCACAGGGACGTGCCCGGCGGCGAGCCGCATTGGCACCGCCACGGTCAGCGCCGGCGCAGGCCCCGAACCGTATGCCTTCTCCGGCCCGGTCTTCCTCACGGGCCCTTACAACGGCGCGCCTTATGGACTGAGCGTCGCGGTGCCCGCTAGCGCCGGACCCTTTGACCTTGGCAGCGGGCCGTGCAACTGCGTGCTGACGCGCGCGGCCATCAACGTCGATCCCTATACGGGCAGGGTCATCGCAACGAGCACGCTGCCGAGGATCGTCAAGGGCGTGCCGCTGCGACTGCGCAACATCAGCGTCGTGGTCGATCGCCCCAACTTCCTCTTCAACCCCACGAACTGTGGGCCGCTCAGCACAGATTCGACGCTGACCTCCACGTTCGCGGCGACGCAGGGCGTTTCGAGTCCCTTCCAGGTGGGCAACTGCGCCGCGCTTGCCTTCAAACCCTCTTTCACCGTCTCGACCGGCGCGCACCCTTCCAAGGCCAATGGCGCGAGCCTGCACGTGAACCTCCTGCAGGGCGCCCATGAGGCCAACATTCGCTCGGTCTTCACCCAGCTCCCCAAGCAGCTGTCCGCGCGGCTGACGACGTTGCAGAAAGCGTGTCCGGAAGCGGCTTTCGCCGCCGACCCCGGCAACTGTCCGAGCGGCTCCAGGGTTGGCGTCGCCACGGTCGCAACGCCGGTGCTGCCGGGCATGCTGTCCGGCACTGCCTACCTTGTCTCTCACGGCGGCGCCGCCTTCCCCGACCTCGATCTCGTCCTGCAGGACGGCGGCGTGCGCGTGATCCTCGTGGGCAACACGAACATCACCAAGGGAGTGACGACCTCGAACTTCGCATCGATCCCCGATGCGCCGGTCTCGGCGTTCACGCTGGACTTGCCCACGGGTCCCAACTCCGCGCTCGCCGCCAGCAGCAAGAGCCTGTGCGGGCAGACGCTGCTGATGCCCACAGTCATCACCGCGCAGAGCGGCGCGCAGATCAAGCAGAGCACCAGGATTGCGGTGTTGGGCTGCAAGACCAATGCGCGCTTGCGCCTGCGCATCCTCTCCCACCGCATCGTCGGCCACACGCTGATCCTGAAGGTACGCACGCCAGCCGCAGGGCGCGTGCGCGCCGGTGGCAAGTATCTGCGCACGGTCACCCGTCGGGCTCGCAAGGCCACGACCGTGACGCTCAGGGTCAAGCTTTCTCACAGCGGGGTCAAGGCGCTGCGCCGCCACCACCGCCTTAGGATCCGCGTGCGCGTCAGCTTGCAGCCCAGCAAGCGCAGCACCTCCGCCGCCAGCGCCGCAGCCGCGGTCACGTTCAGGCAGTAGACGTCAGGCAGTGGCCGGCGCGCGTTCAAGCGATAGCTGGCGCGCGTTCAGGCCGCAGCTGGCGCGTGCTCGCGCGCCCAGCTCACGATCTCGCCGGAGCCGGTGATCACCTCGCCGCCGTCGAGGATGAGAATCGGGACAGCTCGCTGACCGCTCAGCTGCTCGATCTCCGCGCGGTCACGAGCGCGGTTGGGCAGCGTCCAGAACTTCAAGACCCCACCCTTCACCTGCTTCATCTCATAGCTGTGTCCGGCCTCGTCGAGCGCCTTCGCGGCCTTCGCGCAAGGATGCCCGACCGCGGCCAGCGACTTGCCGTCGGTGCATGTGTAGAGAACCATGCTTTGGAGCATAGTGCGTGGCGCATGGATCTGGCAAAATGGCGTGTTCATTACAGCGCCGACTTACGGTCGCGTAACGATGAAGACCTTGGCATTTGCGGCTGCCTGCGGCGAGCCGAGCAGCGCTGTGAAGAACGCGACGTAGCGTCCCGCCACAGACCGCGAGCCCCACTCGCTGACAACTGCCGCATCGATGCGGAGCGCGCGCAGCGCGCGGAGATAGTGATCTTTACAGGAGCCTGCAGGCATTGGATCGATTGCTAGCTGCGGCAGACACACGGTGTCCATGCGAGTGCGTCCCGCATGGGTGCTCGCGTGATGGCCCAGAGTGGCAAGCGCGTAGAGCAGCGGGCCGTGTCGCATTCCATACGAAGCGCCGTCGCGGTTTGGTACGAAGACGCCGCCATCTGGGATGCGGTATGCGAAGTCGGACCGCGCCTGTGCATACATCCCCTGCTGCCCGTTCGTGGAGGGGACGATCAAGACGGTCTTGGCCTGCGGCGCGAACCTCCGCAACGCCGCGGCGCTTTCGAGGAGAGCTGGAACCCTCACGAGCTCGGATGAGGTCAAAGTAGGTGCGACCGAAATCAACGCGATCGCGCAGACAGCGATTCCCAGCGCTCTGCTGCCAAGCAGCGGTCGCCCGCGCAGGTCATCGATTAGCAGCACGACGAGCGCGGCGGCTGCCAGCCAGATGAACAGGTTGAAGCGGCTCGGGATTGCGTTCTCCAGCAAGGGCAGGTGGTTTGGCAGGACCCAAGGCATGAGCACTCCTGTGTCGTGGCCCAGCACATGCAGGTGCGGTCCGAGGCTGAACACCGCCGCCGCGAGCAGCAGCAGCCACAGAAGCAGGGCGCGTCGTCGCAGTCTCCATCCAGCGAAGACCAAAAGCGCCAGGAGCGGGACGCCCAGATAGGACCCGAATTCCCCGTCATACCCCGAGAAGCCACCGGTCAACTGACGTGCGCCCGCCGTACTGAAGCGATCGAGCGAGTTGGGCACGAAGAAGCCAGCCAGGTCATTGACATAGCGGCCTGAGCTGACGATCACACCGTGAACGTGCTCAGGACCAAAAAGCTCGTAGAGAAGCGCCGGGCCAGCGAGGATCGCAAAGACCGCGCATGCCGTTGCGCAGGCGCGTATGTAACGCCTCACCAGGGCCCGGCTTGGCCGCCAGAGCCATGCGATGAAGACGAGGGCGGTCAAGGCCATGATCACCGTCGTGGCGAGGATCTCCTCGTTGACGAACACCTGCGCGGCCGCACAGAGCCCAAGCAGCGCTCCGGCGCGCATGGGTCTGTCCGTTTTTCGCACATCGTCCAGGAGCATCGCGGCCAAGGGCGGGAAGATGGCGATCAGGAGGTTGGCGTGCGCCGCGGCCTGACCGGTCATGTAACCGCCAAAGCCGTAGATGGCGCCTCCGATCCAGGCCGATGATCGGTGGGCAGTGATGCGACGCATGGCGAGGCTTGCCGTGAAGGCGGAGAGGGCGAGACCCAGAGTCGCAAGGACGTCGTAGCTGACCACGGGTCCGGCGATGGCCGTCACCGGCCACAGCAGGAAGGCGGGCAGGAAGATGGAGGTGCTGCCCAGCAGATTTGCTCCGCGGGGGGCCATCAGTATCGTGGTGAAGAGCGGCGAGTCGCCGTGCGCCACCGCATGCGGCAGCCAGGCAAGAAACCAAACAAAACCCTGTGGATCGCCACCCCCGCCGACCAGCCGGTCGCCGAGACTTCCGCCGAACCACGTATGGCTCAACATGAAGACCGCCAATAAGAGATATCCGAGGAGCCCCAGGCCGAGGAGCCCCAGGCCGCGCATGCGTTCCCGCCTCAAGACCTGAGCATCGCACTCCAGCGCTCGGGGTCGCGCTGTGCCTGCTGGCGCGCCCAACGGAAGTGGTGGACGGCGGAACGCCGCAGGGGCTCGCCGAGCGCCAACCCCAAGAGCGCCCAGCGGCGAGCGTGTGGCGGAGTCTCGAGCGCCACAGCGAGCAGGCCCGCGAGCGTCCACAGGTGGAGCACCCTGTTGTAGGGACCGAGCTGCTGGACGGTCATGCCCTCTGCTTCGGTCAGATATGGAATGCCGTGACCCAACTCCCAGGGCCACTGCACGAAATGCACGATGCCACCCGCCAGCCCAGCAGCGTTGTTCAAGACAAGCCACTTCTCGATCTGCTTGCCCTCGGCGGTCCATCCGGCGAGCGCCCACACGGGCAGCCCTGCGCCCCACATCGCAACCGCGCCGCGGCGGCCTATGAAAGGCTCGAAGACCAGACCGACGCCGGCACGAACCTCGAAGGCGTGGTGGGCAGCGGTGCCGAGCGCGGTGAGGACGGTGAAGGGCCGGCGCGGGCGCAGGCGCACGGTCACTGTGTCATCCAGGTGGCCTGATCGAGCTGTGGCGGGCGATCGAACTCCTCGGGGCGCTCGAGCATCCACGCTGCCGCCTCGTCCATGCGCATCGCCGTAAGGGCCCCCGCCCGAGCGAGGCAAGCGGTCTCGCCGAGCACGGAATCGAGCGCTTCCCAGCCGGCGTCGCCGGTGAAGGCGACGGAGAATGGATGGAAGAGCAGCGTCAGGTGACCATCCTGCTCCGCATGTCCCCTGAGCGCGGCGATCATCTCCGCCTGCATCTCCTCAGGTGTATGAGGATCGGGCCCGTCGCCGTAGCGCTCGCGCAGAGCCGCGAACTGGGGTAGGTAAGAGTAGGCGTCCACCAGCGGCCAGCGAAATGGCAGCACCGCGAGACCGTCGCGCAGACCCTCGCGCGCGCCCGCGGGCGAGACGTAGCCATAGCCGCGCTCAGCGAGCAGCGCGAGCGTGCGTTCGGTCAAGCCCCCTCCGGGCGGTCGAAAACCGCGCGGCTCGATGCCGATCGCACGCATCGCGTCCGTGGCGCGCTCGAGCAGCGCGACCTCGGACTCGGGGTCGAGTGCCGCCCATTCCTCATGGCGCCAGGCATGCAGGGCGACCTCGTGACCGGCGGCGGCGATCGTGTGCAGCGCCTGCGGGTACATCTGCGCATTGAGACCCTCGACGAAGAACGTCGCCTTCACCCCCCGAGCCGCGAGCAGCGAAAGCAGTCTCGGGAGCACGTCTAGGACCGTGAAGTGCCGACCTTCGGGCACCTCGGAAGGCCACATGCCCAACTCGAGCTGCGCGGCCTCCCCGAGATTGTCAAACGTCACCGAGACGACCGCCTTGGACACGGCGCAATCATAGTCCGGGGCTCATGGTCCAGCCCCTTCCAGGAACAGGCTGCACAACGTGGACTTCGGCGCCCGACTAGACTTCGGACACAAAGGGAAAGGGACTTGTGAGTTGGCACGCGTCTCGATCAGCCAGGCGTCCCGGTGGACACGCATCCGCAGCGCCTTGACCCCCCAGGAGTGGCGGCGAGCGGCGATGCTCTTAGCGGTGGTCCTGGGCCTGCACGCAGTGGGCTTCTTCATCCTCGTTGCGGTCGTCGCACCGCATCGTTACCACGTGGGCGCGAGCGGTGTGTTCGGGGTGGGCCTGGGCATCACCGCTTACACGCTCGGGCTGCGCCACGCCTTCGACGCCGATCACATCGGGGCGATCGACAACACCACCCGCAAGCTCATGAACGAGGGGCAGCGACCGCTCAGCGTCGGCTTCTTCTTCTCCCTTGGGCACTCGACGATTGTCTTCGCGTTGGGCGCGCTTGTCGTCATCGGTGTGAAGGGGCTGAGCGGCGCGCTCACAAGCCACTCCTCCACTCTGCACTGGGCGAGTGGGCTCCTCGGGCCGGCGATCTCGGGTTCGTTCCTGCTCATCATCGGGATCCTCAACTTCCTCATCCTCATAAACATCTTCCGGATCTTCGGGCGGATGCGCCACGGCGCCTTTGACGAGGCTGAGCTCGAGGAGCAACTCGACAGGCGCGGCTTCATGAACCGTTTCTATGGGCGGGCCACGCGCACGGTCAAAAAGCCTTGGCAGATGTACCCGGTGGGCGTGCTGTTCGGCCTGGGCTTCGATACCGCAACAGAGGTCGCGCTGCTGGTGCTCGCCGGCGCGGGCGCCGCGAGCGGCCTGCCCTTCTACGCGATTCTGTGCCTGCCGATCCTGTTCGCAGCAGGCATGTCGTTGTTCGACACGATCGATGGCGCGTTCATGAACTTTGCCTACGGCTGGGCGTTCTCCAAGCCGATCCGCAAGATCTACTACAACATGGCGATCACCGGACTCTCCGTGGCCGTCGCTCTGCTGATCGGCACGATCGAGCTGCTCTCGGTGCTGGCTGACAGGCTGTCACTGAGCGGCGGTATCTGGGCCTTCATCGCAACCCTCGACCTGAACATCGTCGGTTACGTAATCGTCGGCTTGTTCATCCTCACGTGGGCAGTCGCCTTGGCCATCTGGCACTTCGGCCGGATCGAGGAGAAGTGGACAGGGAAACTGCGGAAGGCTACGTCGGCGAGCGCCTGAGCAATCACACACACGAGCCCTGAGGCCCCACAGCCGCGGCGATCGCCGCCTGGCCGTAGGAGATCGCCCCGTCGTTGGGGGGCAGGCGCTCGGGGGTGAGCACGTGCAGGCCGGCATCCTGCACACCGGCGGCCACCTGCTCGAGCAGGAGCCGATTCTGGAAGACGCCGCCGGCAAGAACGACGAGGGATAGGCCGGCTTCCCCAGCGATCTCCACGCAGGCATGCACCGTTGCGAGGGCTAGCGCGTTGTGAAACCGAGCGGAGACCGTCGCCGCAGAGGCACCCGCCGCGAGATCGGCGATCATCGCAAGGATCGCGGGACGCGGGTCGAACTGCCTGTCCGCCCACGGGATCGCATACGCGCCGCGCTCGTTCGGATCGGCGACGGCCTCGAGCTCGATCGCCGCCTGACCCTCGTAGGTCACCTCGACGCGCAGACCGCACGTCGCGGCAACCGCATCGCAGAGCCGTCCGACGCTGGTGGTGATTGGGGCCGCCACGCCCTGCTGGGCGATCCGCGCGACGGCCGCCCACCGATCGGGGTCGACGCGGCCGCAGAGGGCCGGCGGGATCGGCGGGATCGGATCTTCCGTGGCCTGCGCGACCCACGCACAGGCCATCCGCCACGGCTCCCTGACCGCACGCTCCCCTCCGGGCAGGCGCACGGAGCGCAGGTGACCGACGCGCTCGAAGCCCGCGAGGCCGCCGAGGAGGAGCTCGCCACCCCAGACAGTGCCGTCGGTCCCGTAACCGGTGCCGTCGAAGATCGCGCCCACCGCGGGTCCGGTCTCGCCGTGCTCGGCAAGCACGGCAGCGAGGTGCGCGTGGTGGTGCTGCACACCGAGCAACTCGATACCCGGCCGCTCGATGTCCGGCCATTCGATACCTGGCCGCTCGATACCCGGCCGCTCGATACCCGGCCGCTCGATACCTGGCCGCTCGATGTCCGGCCGCTCGCTCGCAGGGTGCTCGCGGTCTCCTGATCCCTGCTGCTCCCTATCTATGGCGTACGCGGTCGAGAGGTAGTCGGGGTGCAGGTCATGGGCAACAACCTCGGGGGCGACCGCGAAGAGCTCTTCGAAGTGCACGATCCCCTCGCGGAAGGAGCGCAGCGTCTCCCAGTTGCGCAGGTCGCCGATGTGGTGAGCGAGCCACGCCCGCTCGCCCCGTGCCACACAGAACGTGCTCTTGAGCTCGGCGCCGCAGGCCAGCAGCGGGCGCCGAGCCCCCACGGGCAGGCGCAGGCTCGCTGGCACGTAGCCGCGTGAGCGCCGTAGGTGCAGCGCCCGCCGGCGGCCGCCGACCCGCACGACCCTGACCACGGAGTCGTCGGTACGCATATGAATGGGTCGGTCGTGGAGCAGGAAGGCGTCAGCGATCGCGGCGAGGCGAGCGAGGGCGTCTGCGTCTTCGTAGGCGATCGGCTCATCGGAGATGTTGCCACTCGTCATCACCAGCGGCCCCCCCTCCCAGCGCTTGCATGTCGGCGAGCAGGAGGTGATGCAGCGGGGTGTAGGGCAGCATCAAGCCGAGCTCGGTGGCGCCGGGGGCGATCGCGGGCGCCACCGCCGCGTCCGTTCGCCGGGCAGCGAGGACGATCGGCCGCGCGGGACCCTGCAGCAGCGCCGCTTCCTCGTCCTGCACGAAGGCGAGCCGATGCGCAACGGCGAGGTCCGCCACCATCAGTGCGAAGGGCCGGTCCTCGCGCTGCTTACGTGCACGCAGCGCCCCTACCGCCGCGTGGTCGTCGGCGCGGCACGCGAGGTGATAGCCGCCGAGCCCCTTCACGGCGACGATGGCCCCCTCCGCGAGGAGCCGGGCGGCGCCGGCGACGGGATCGAGGTCCTCAGTGCTGGAGCCGAGAAGCGAGGCGGCGCCGGCGAGCGCATCGGCAATCTCCGTCCCAGCTCCAACGAGCCACGCCCGCGGCCCGCACGCCGGGCACGCGTTTGGCTGGGCGTGGAAGCGGCGGTCGCCCGGGTCCTCGTACTCTGCGCAGCACGCAGCGCACATCGCAAAGCCGGCCATCGTCGTCAGCGGCCGGTCGTAGGGCACGCCGCGCACGATCGTGAAACGGGGCCCACAGTTGGTGCAGTTGACAAACGGATAGCGAAAACGGCGGTCGCTCGGATCGAAGAGCTCGGCCAGGCAGTCGCAGCAGGTAGCAGCATCGGGCGTAACGAGCGCATCGGGCTCGCGTGCACGCGCAACGCTTGGCGCGATCAGAAAGCTGTGCTCTCCCCGCAGCGGCACTGGCTCGGCCCGGACGCGCTCGACGCGGGCCATCGGCGGCGCCTCGCGCGACAGGCGGGCCAGGAACGCCTCGACCGCTTCCGACGCGCCCTCGACCTCGACCTCAACGCCGCGCTCGTCGTTGCGCACCCAACCGGCAAGCGCGAGCTCGCCGGCGAGGCGGTATACGAAGGGACGAAAACCGACACCCTGCACGTTGCCGGTAATGCGAACGCGCATCCTGCGCATGTTGACCGTCACTGCCATCGGCTTACTCGTGCGGGCGCTGCCTCATCTCCGAGAGCACCAGGCCGTAGAGGAGGTGATCGGCGGCAAGCGCTGCGCGCTCGCCTACTCGCAGCTTCTTGGCCTGGGTCAGACCCAGCGCTGGAGCGATTACCGTTTCAAAACCGGCCCAGGTGAGCAGTCCGTAGATCGGTCCTGCCCAGGCCCGCCGACGCAAGGTCTGCGGCAGAGCCCCGAAAACCGCGCCTCCGAGGGCCCCGTATGCCCAGTGTGTGGCCTCGATCGCCGCCCGCCGTCGCTTGCGCGGAACTCTGCGAATCAGCCCCCGCGCCCGCTGCCGGAAGATCGCCTGCGGCGGCGATTCCTTGACGATCCCGAGGTTGACGGTTAATTCTCGCATCCCAGTCATCGCCATCGCGGCGATCGCGCCGCGCAGTGTCGCGTGGGCGATCCGCCCCGCTGGGGCGCCATCCATCAGCCGACCCCAGGCGACATCGTCGACTCCTCACCGCCGAGCTCGATCAGCTCCCGCAGCACGTGCCAGGCGCTCGCCTGCGCCTCCTGGATGCGCGGGATGTGCTCCGAGCGGGTGACGATCACATGGTCGGCCAACCCCTCGGCCGCGATGCGCCCGCCGTCGTATCCGACCAGCGCGACGGTGAGCATCCCCCGCCGCCGCGCCTCCTCGAGCGCCGCGAGCACGTTGCGCGAGCCACCGCTGGTGGAGAACGCCAGCAGCGCGTCCTGCGCACGCCCGTGGGCGATGATCTGCCGGGAGAAGATCGACTCCACGCCCACGTCGTTGGCGATCGCCGTGAGGATGCCGGGGTCCTCGGTGAGATCGATGGCCGCACGAGCGGGCCAGCCGGCAGGCGCAGAACGCAGATCGGCGACGGCGTCCATCGCGTCGGTCGCCGACCCCCCGTTCCCCAGTGCCAGCACACGCCCGCCGGCGTCGAGCCGCGCCCGCAAGTCACGTGCGGCGTCGCGCAACTGCAACTCTCCGTCACCAAGCGTCTGCGCGCGCAGCGCGGCAACCTCCGCGGCCTTGGCAAGCACGGAGGCACGCACGTCGGCGACCACAGCGTCGAGATTGTCCTCGCGCTGTCCGAGAAAGGGGTAGAGAAAGCTGGAGGCACCGGTGTCGTGCACCGTGCGCTCGCTGCGCCCCTCCAGCAGACCACGGTGCTCGAAGAACACATGCACGAGCTCCCACAGCACGTGGTAGAGCGTCTCGACAAGCTCCTGGGCGATGAGCGGATCGTCCTGCTCGGCTACGAACTCCCACTCCGCGCCCACCCGCGCAACGGCGAGCGTGAGGCAACCGCGCTCGCGCGCGATGCCCAGCGCAGCCACCGTCTCGGGGTGCTCCCCGAAGGCCAGCGCGATGTCCTGCGGCTCGAGGAGCAACTCGACCTGCTCGCCGATCGGTCCTCCCTCGGCGGTGAGCGCCAGCGCGGGCAGCGCACGCTTGCCGACGATCACTGGGTGGACGAACTCGACCGCCACGTGGCGCGCATCCGAGCGTGCGATGGACCCCTCGCCAAAGGCTATGAGCCGCCCACCGCGCGCGAAACGCTCGGCCATGCGATGGCACAGGCGCGCGATGCGCTCGGCCTCGCTCCCGAAGAACGCCTCGCCGGCTAGCCGGCGACGCTCGGCGGCAGCAGACGCGAGGGCCGGCATCACGCCACCGCGCGCGCCTGCACGCGGGCGGACGGAACCTTGCTCACGAGCCAGTCGCGCAACCCATCCACCCCCTCCCCCGTCCGCGCGCTCGTCAAGAGGTGCTCCATGCCCGGATGCACGGCCTGCAGATTTCGGAGCAGCGTGTCGAGCTTGACGTCGACGTACTCGAGCAGATCGATCTTGTTGACCACGGCGAGCTCGCAGGCGCGGAACATGAGCGGGTACTTCAGCGGCTTGTCCTCGCCCTCGGCGAGCGAGCAGACCATTGCCCGTACGTCCTCACCGACCCGGAACTCGGCGGGGCAGACGAGGTTGCCGACGTTCTCGATGATCAGCAGGTCGATGTCTCCTAGCGGGAGCGAATCCAGCGCGGAGCGGACCATGTTCGCATCGAGGTGGCACTCACCCCCGAAGCCGGCGCTCGTGTTGAGCTGAACCACGGGGACGTGCAGCGAGGCGAGCCGCGCGGCGTCGAGCGAGCCCTCGACGTCGCCCTCAAGCACGCCGACGCGGACGTCGCCGGTGTCGGCCAGCACCCGCTCGAGTAGCGCAGTCTTGCCCGCGCCGGGAGCGCTCATCAGGTTGACGACAGTCACGCCCGCGCGGTCGAAGTCCTCGCGGTTGGACCGCGCAATGGTGTTGTTGGCATCGAGCGCGTCCTCGACGACCCTGATCCTGACCCGGTGCATCGCTACATCGACCGGATCTTGAGGTAGCGCTTGATCTCGGGAAGCTGCGTGACCACGAGAGCTGTGATCGCTCCCACAATGGCCAGCAGCAATCCGACCTGCGCCGGACGGCTGATGGTTATGTCGCTGTCGCTCATAAGCACAATCCCTTTCCTTGCTCGGAGGTTGTGATGTCTGTCTGGGGTGTCGCGAGGTCTGCTAAGAGGTTCTCCACGAGCACGACAGCCTCGTCGAGCGAGGCCCTCACGGGCTCAGTCAGCTCGGCGATGATGTGCTCGTCCTCGGCACTCATGTGGGTCTGCGGCTCGCAGCCGACGATGAGCGTGCGCGGGAGCACCGCGGCGCCGAGCGTGCGCGCGAGCGCGAGCACCTTGACGGGGTCCATCCCGTGCGCGTCGATGGTCATCTCGATGGCCTCAATGTCAGGCTCGATGACATACAGCGTCCCGGGCGGCTCGCCGCGGGGAGTGGCGTCGAGGAAGACGACCGTGTCGTAGTCGTCCTGCATCGCGTAGGCGAGGTCCATCCCCCGGATCCCGAAGTCCACGACATCGACGCCGCGTGGCAGCGCGCGGGCGGCCAGGCGGCCAGCCAGCGCGACGCCCCAGCCGTCGTCGCCCAGGAAAACATTGCCGATGCCCGCCACAAGCACGCGCCGGGACGGCTGCTCGCTGGTGACCACTTGCGACGTCCTCTCGCGCGCAGGCGAGGCGGGGGCGAGGTGCAGCGGCTCGACCTCATGGGGATCGAAGAAGAAGCGATGTCCGGGGCGACGCAGCGCCCCGAGATCCTGCCCGGGGTCGTCTGCAACGACGACGGCGAGCTGAATCCGGCCCTCGTAGTCTTCAAGAACCTCATGCACGAGCGCGGTGCGCCCCGCCAACGCCACCTCGAAGATGTCGCTGCCCGTCTGACGCGGGGCTAGCCGGACGACGCTGCCGGGCCGCACGAGCACGCCGTCGACGTCCACGGAGTCCGGCCCGCGGCGCTCGAGCTCCTCCCACGGAGGCTGGTCGTGGATCATCGCGAGCGCACCAGCCCGAACTCGCGCACAGCGCCGTGCAGGCGCATGATCTCTTCGCTACTCAGTGCCTCAGTGCGCTCCAGGATCTCCCGCGCGCGGGGATCTGTGTCGCGCATGTCGCGGCGCTCCTCGTCGGTCATCGCCAGGATGTTGAGCACGAGCATCTGGTCGATCTCGCCGGAGTCGAACAGGTCCCCGGGGCTCTCGGGCGCGATCTGGGGGTAGTCGCAGAGGATGATCGGCGAGGCGAGCATGGTGGCGCGATCTCCCTCCTTGCCGACGAGCACTGGCCACGCGCCGGAACACTCACAGGCCTCTGCCTGGGCGCGCAGCGCCTCGGGCGGATCCGTCAGCGAGACCCATGACCCCTCGCGGGCGCACAAAACGGCGTGGGTGGAGCAGAACGTCTGGCGCAGGACGTCCTCGCGCGCGTGTCCTGTCCACGGAGTGGTGTTGACGACGCGCACCGTCAGGCGCGAGAGCCCGGGGCGCAGCAGCTCGCGTGCAACCGTCACTTCCCCTTCTAAGGCGCGCCATGAGCGGCAAATGGCGCCACCGGTGACCTCCTCGACCTGCTCGCCCGCGGGCACGCGGATTGGACCGGGCGCGATCTCCCGCTCGATGGCCTCATCCCACGACACCCAACGCTCCCCGTCGACCTCGAGCTCCTCGACGGGCCTGAGCGTGGCGGGGGCCTGACCGATCTTCAGCACCTGCCGCAGGACCACGTGCAGAAAGCGCACCCGGACCTCCACCTCGGCGTCCTCGCCCCCCTCGAGCAACACCTGGACCTGCATACACGACCGGTCGTCCCAGGCCGGCGGATACACGCCCCCAAACGTGAAGCGCTGCTGGTTCTTCAGCGCGGACTTGCGGTAGGGCCAGAGCAGGTAGCCCTCATACAGCACGGCATCGGCGATGTGGCGAACGAGATCGGTGGCCACCTTACCCCTCCTCCAGCAGGCGCTCAACGGCATCATCCAACGTCCTCAAACCGTGCTCGGCCTTGTAGGCCCGCAACTGGTCGAAGACGGGACGACCGAGCCGCAGCCAGGCGGCGCCTGGGAAGTGGCGGTCCATCGCCTCGCGCCAGACCCGCAGCGGCAGGCGATACTCCGCCTCACGGTCCCAGGAGATGCGCGCGGTCTGAAGCATCCCGCCAGGAGCCGAATAGAACACGGACCCCGAGAACAGGAACTCCAGCGGCACCTCCCCGTCCTGGAGGCCGGACAGGTAGTTCGCGGCGTTGGCCTCGAGATCGTAGGAGCACGCCACCGGCAGCGTGACCTCGGCCGAGTCGGCGAAGGGCGGCACGACGAGCGTCGTCCGTGTCCACAGCAGTGTGCGCAGGGTCGTGCTCCAGCGCTCTGGCGTGCCGAACAGCTCGACCAGCCACGCCTGCTCGGCCTCCCCATACGACCGCCGTCGCGCGGCGATCTGGATCTGGGTATCGAGCAGGACCGACCGCACGGGACCGCCGCCAGCGCGCTCGATGCGCAGCGCGAAGTTCAGAGTGGGGATGGCCGCGTAGCGCTCGGCGACGGCATCCTCGATCTGGAATGAGAGCTGGGGCACCGACGTCGCGGAGGCGTCGAGAGGCTGTGAGACGGCGGCCATCATCTCCTTCCTGTCGCGCTGCGGGCGCGACGGTCGAGTTCCGCGAAGAAGCGCTCGATCTCCTGCCAGACCTCGCTGCCGCCGGTCAGACCTCGCCAGCGTGTGCGGATGAGCCCGACGAGGCTGTAGCACTCATCCAGCGGCACGAGCCAATAGCGGCGCGCTCCGCGGATGCGGTTCACGAGCAGCGCCTCGACGTCCACCTCGAACTCCAGGAGGACCGGGTTTGCCTGTTCGAGCTCCTGCCAGGAGCTCAGCTCTAGCTGGGACTCGGTCGGCCCCATCGGCCCGGGGTAGTAGGCGAGCACGCGCTCCTGCGCGCTGGAGTGAAAGAAGAAGGCCATGTCGACCGGGATGCGCAGTTCCTCCCAGGCCAGATCGCTCATCGCGAAGTCCTCTAGGCGCAGCCGGCGCTCGGGGACGAGCTTGTAGCGCCCGTTGCCCGCGCCACCGCGGTCGAACAGCAGCGAGCAGGGCCGGCAAGCACACATCAGCTCCCGTGAGGAGAGCTCAAGCAGATGACGATGCGTGCTCGGGATCGGCGCGCTGCAGAGCTCGCAGTGCTCCTCGGACTGCACGTCAACAATGGAGTCCGCCGCGATGGCGGCACCCGCTGGGCGCTGGGCGAGGCGCGCGAGGCGGGACGTAGCTGGAGTGCTGGACGGTGTGGCCATGACTCAAGCGCCCCCCAGTGAAGCGCCCCCCGGCTTGATGCATTCGAGCTGCAGGAGGCCCGGCGCAGGTGCCACCGGAGGCACCGCGCCCTCGGCCCTGACCTCCTCCACATCAGGCGCGACCTTGAAGATGGCGTCCTCGATGGCGAGCTTGAGGGTCATCGCGGAGGACGGGCAGCCCGAGCAGCTCCCCTCCAGGCGCAGATGCGCAACGCCGTCCTCGACGCCGAGCAGCTCCACATTCCCGCCGTGGGATTCGAGGTAGGGAAGCACGCTCTCGAGCGCCTCACGCACGCGCTCCTCGACGGGCATGGGGTGCAGCCCGTGCAGCAGCAGCAGGTGGGCGACGAGCTCGTCGCCGGCGAGCGCCTCGGCCAGTGTCCCGTCGTCGCGCGCAGCGACAGTGTCGACGATCCGCCCAAGGCCTTCGCCATAGAGCCCGAGCAATGCCTGCATCGCCTCGGTGGCGGTCGCCCGCGCCACCGGGTCGGTGAGACCCTCCAGCTGTTCCAAAAGATCCTCGACCCGCGCGATGAGCGCTCGTGCCGTGTCGCCCGCTTCAGTCTCACCGCGTTCTCGTGCCGTGGTGGCCTTTGCAGCGTCGTCGTGCGCTTGCGCCGTGGCGGCCATGCCAGTCCCCTAACCGTGCTGGGCGCCGAACATCGGGGAGTGCACCTGCCGCAGCGTCCTGCCCTTGCCCAGGTACATATGCACGCCGCAAGGCAGGCACGGGTCGAATGAGCGAACCGCCCGCATGATGTCGATCCCGCGGAAGTTCTCCTGTGAGTTTTCCTCGAAGATCGGCTGGCCAGTGACGGCGTCCTCGTACGGTCCCGGCGTCCCGTAGGAGTCCGTCGGAGAGCCGTTCCAGGGAGTGGGTGGGTAGGGGTGGTAGTTGGCGATCTTGCCCTCACGGATGACGAGGTGGTGCGAGAGCACGCCGCGTACCGCCTCGTGGAACCCGCAGCCGATGGCCTCCTCGGGGACCTCGAAGTCCTCGAAGACCTTCGTGCGACCGGAGCGCAGCTCGGTCATGGCCTTGTCGAGGAAGTGCATCGCCATCGCCGCCGAGTAGGCGAGAAAGTAGATCCGCGCGCGGTCACGCTCGATCGCGTTGGACCACCTGGGTATCTTCCACTCGAGCGTCTGTTCCGGAGTGTTGGGTGTCTTGGGCAGATTGATCAGCACGCTGTTGCCGGTCGCTTTCACGTACGGCGTGTCGATCTTGTGCGCCAGCGCTGTGACCCAGAGCCGCGCCAGGGGGCCGCCGCCGGTATCCAGCGCGAGGTGCCCGCTGCTGCGCTTGTCAAACCAGCGCGGGCTCATCACCCACGAGTAGTTGCCGCCTTCCAGATCGCGCTTCTGGGGCTTGGGGATCGTTGTCTGGTTCCAGGGGTGGCGCTTGTCCACGGGATTGCCGAGGGGGTCCTTGGCCACGAACGTCTCCTCGTTGGTCCAGTCCTCGTAGTAGGAGGAGCCGAGCAGGATCCGGATCCCGAGGTTGATGTCGACGAGGTTCGTGGTGATGAGCTCCCCGTCCACGACTACGCCCGGGGTGACGAACATCTCGTTGCCCCAGTCGTGCATGTGGCGGTAGTCGTAGTCGACGTAGTCGGGGTTGTTGAACGCCCCCCAACAGCCCAGCATGATCCGCCGACGCCCAACCTCCTCATAACCCGGCAGGGCCTCGTAGAAAAAGTCGAAGACGTCGTCGTTCATGGCGACGGCGGACTTGATGAAGTCGAAGCAGCGCAGCAGCCGCGAGAGGTAGTCGGTGAACAGCGTGGGCGTGGCGACGGTGCCGACACCGCCGGGGTAGACGGTCGAGGGGTGCACGTGGCGCCCCTCCATCAGGCAGATCATCTCCCGCCCGACGCGACTCATGTGCAGCGCTTCCTTGTAGGTCGCCCCGGTGAAGGGGTTGTAGGAGCGCATGATCTCGCCAATCGTGGCGTAACCGTGGATGTTCGCCCCGGGCGCGGGGGTCTTCTCGGCCTTCTCCCACACGCTGGGGTTGGTGTCGCGGACGATCTGCTCACAGAAGTCCACGAACACGAGGTTGTCCTGGAAGATGATGTGGTCGAAGATGTACTCCGCGGCCTCACCGAGGTTGACGATCCACTCGCCTAGCGGCGGCGGCTTAACGCCGTAGGCCATCTGCTGTGCGTAGCAGGAGCAGACGGCGTGGTTGTCGCCGCAGATGCCGCAGATGCGGCTGGTGATGAAGTGCGCGTCGCGCGGGTCCTTGCCCTTCATGAACACCGAGTAGCCCCGGAACATCGAGGAGGTCGACTTGCAGGTCGCGACCTGGCGGTTCTCGAAGTCGATCTTCGTGTAGATCCCAAGGTTCCCGACGATGCGGGTGATTGGGTCCCAGGACATATCGACGAGCTTGCCGGCCTCCGGCTTGACGCGCTCGCGGGTGACAGCCATAGCGATCTCCTCTCTTCCTAGTTGCCCCAGCGGGGGTGGTAGCCGGTGGTGAGCTCAGACTTGTTGTGCCGCCACTTGGTCTCCTTGTTCAGGGTCTTGTTGGTGATGCCGCGCAGCTTGCGTATCACGGGGCCATAGGCACCGGTGACGGCAGTGGAGATGCTTCCGCCGGGAGGCGCGTCCATGAAGGGCATGAACTTGTCGGGGAAGCCCGGCATCGTGCAGCCGATGCAGATGCCGCCCACATTGGGGCAGCCACCGATGCCCGCCATCCAGCCGCGCTTGGGCACGTTGCAGTTGACGACCGGCCCCCAGCAGCCGATCTTCACCTGGCACTTGGGCGAGTTGTAGTCCTTGGCGAAGTCGCCCTGCTCGTAGTAGCCGGCGCGGTCGCAGCCCTCGTGGACGGTCTTGCCGAAGATCCACTGCGGGCGCAGCGCCTCGTCCAGCGGGATCGTCGGGGCGAGACCGGCGGCCTGGTAGAGCAGCCAGACGAGCGTCTCCATGAAGTTCTCCGGCTGCACGGGACAGCCGGGGACGTTCACGATTGGCAGACCGCCGGCGGAGCGGAAGTCCCAGCCAAGGTAGTCGGCGAGCCCCATGCAGCCAGTGGGGTTGCCAGCCATCGCGTGGATGCCGCCGTAGGCGGCGCAGGTGCCGATCGCGACCACTCCCCACGCCTTGGGCGCGAGGCGGTCGAGCCAATAGTTGAGATTCAGCGGTTCACCGGTCGCCTCGTCGTTGCCAAACGAGGTCCAGTATCCATCGCCGTTGATGTTCTCATTGGGGATCGAGCCCTCGATGACAAGTACATACGGCGCCTCGAGCTCTCCCCGCACGGCCTGCCGGAAGGGGAGCAGGAACTCCTCGCCACCCAGCGTGGGCGAGAGGACCTTGTTGTGCAGGTGGACCTTGGGCAGCCCGGGGATCGCGCCGAGCAGCACGTCCTCAATGCCGGGCTGGCCGGCCGCGGTGATGGACACCGAGTCGCCGTCGCAGCTCATGCCCTCGGATATCCACAGGATGTGGACCTCCTCCACACCGGACGGCTTCGCTTCAAACGTGGCTGCCATGACCCATCCTTTCGTTCGTCACCAATTCCTCACCCTCCCCCTCCCCCTCTTCCTCCAGCTCAAGCGCCTCGACCAACAACTCCTCACCTGCAAGCACCTCCATGTCCAACGCTCCGCAGCGCGCGCAGCACAGCGGAAAGCGCTCCAGCGCGCTTCGCGCACCGCAGTCGCGGCAGCGGCCAACGGCCGGGACCTGTGCGATGGCCAGCTCGGCCCCGTCGAGCGCCGTGCCCTGCGCTACGAGCTCGAAGGCAAAGCGCAGCGAGTCGGGCACCACCTGGCGCAGATGACCCACCTGCACCTCCACCCTGACCACCCGGCGCCCAGCCGCGTGGCGGTTAGCGACCTCCACGATGGCGGCGGCGATGGAGAGCTCGTGCATCAGCAGAACCTCCGTAAGGTGTCGCTCACAAGCTCGTGCATCAGCAGAACCTCCGTAGGGTGTCGCTCACAAGCTCGTGCATCAGCAGATCCTCGGTAGGGGATCGCCCACGAGCTGGTCCATTACGCGGCGGCCGCCGAAAGCCGTCTCCACGAGCACCATTCCAGGCGGGTCGGTCTTGACTTCGCCGATCTCCGCAGCGGCCTCGCCGCCGGCGATCGCGCGCAGCGCCGCGAGGGCGCGCTCGGCGTGCGCGGGCGCGACGAAGGCGACGAGCTTGCCCTCGTTGGCCACGTACATCGGGTCGATTCCAAGGATCTCCGCCGCGCCGGCGACGGCTGGCTGGACGGGCACGGAAGCCTCGCGGACGACCATCGCCACTTCCGACGCGCGCGCGAGCTCGTTGAGTACGGAGGCGACGCCGCCGCGGGTAGCATCGCGTAGGCAGCGCAGCCCCTCGCCGGCGGCGGCGAGCAGACTGTCGACGGTGGGCCACAGCGAGCGGGTGTCCGACTCGATGTCGGCGTCGAGCCCGAGCTCGCCGCGGGCGAGCATGATCGCGGTGCCGTGCTCGCCGATCGAGCCTGAGAGGAGAATCCGATCGCCTGGCTTTAGGCGGTCGGGTCCCAGGCGAGCACGTGGGTCGCGGCGGCCGAGGCCCGCCGTGCAGATGTACATCCCGTCGGCATGCCCGCGTTCGACCACCTTCGTATCCCCGGCAACGACCTCGACGCCGGCCGCGCGGGCGGCTTGGGCGATCGCCTCCACCTCAAAGCGCAGCGTCTCGGCGGGCAGTCCCTCCTCGAGCACGAGCGAAAGCGTGAGCGCGACCGGGCAGGCGCCGGCCATCGCGAGATCGTTGACGGTCCCGTTGACGGCAAGCTCGCCGATCGAGCCACCGGGGAAGCGCAGGGGCTTGACGACGAAGGAGTCGGTGGTCAGGGCAAGCTCGAGCCCATCGACGCTGATGGCGCCCGCATCCGCGAGCGCCTCCAGGGCGGAGGAGGCGAAGGCAGGCACAAACAGCCCCTCGATCAGCGACGACGTCGCCTTGCCCCCCGCCCCGTGGGACATGGTGATGTGCGGGTCGCGGAACTTCGCCCGCTTGGCCCGCGCGGTCTCAATGATTCCGAGGATCTTGGACTCGCGCTCGGAGACCGAAGCCGAAGCCATCTCCGCCATCACGCGACCTCGCGCTCGCGGGCGAAGCGCCCGTAGTTGTAGTACGCCGCGCAGGCGCCCTCGGGGGAGACCATGCACGTCCCAATCGGCCGCTCGGGCGTGCAGGCCGTCCCGAACACCTTGCACTCCCACGGCTTGATGACGCCCTTGAGTACCTCGCCGCACTGACACGCCTTGGGGTCGGCGACGCGCACGCCGGGCACCGAGAAGCGCTCCTCAGCGTCCCACTCGGCGTAGGCGTCGGAGATCCGCAGGGCGCTCTGCGAGATAAACCCAAGGCCACGCCACTCGAAGTGTGGGCGCAGCGCAAAGACCTCGCTCATGATTTCAAGCGCACGCAGGTTGCCCTCCCAGGGGACGACCCGCGCGTACTGGTTCTCGACCTCGGCGCGGCCCTCGGCGAGCTGACGCAGCACCATCAGCACCGACTGCAGAAGATCGAGCGGCTCGAAGCCGGAGATCGCCACCGGCTTGCTGTACTGGTCGGGGAGAAACTGGAAGGGCCGGGCACCGACAATGGTGGCGACGTGGCCGGGGCCGATGAAGCCGTCGAGCCGCAGATCAGGCGATTCCAGCAGCGCGCGCAGCGGCGGCACGATCGTCACGTGCGAGCACATGACGGAGAAGTTCGCAACGCTCTCCGCCTTGGCGCGACGCAGGGTCAGCGCGGTCGAGGGCGCGGTGGTCTCAAAGCCGATGGCGAAGAACACGACCTCGCGCCCGGGATTCTGCTTGGCGATGCGCAACGCATCCAGCGGCGAGTAGACGATGCGGATGTCAGCGCCCTGCGCCTTGGCATCGAGCAGGCTCTGGCTGGACCCCGGTACACGCATCATGTCGCCGAAGCAGGTGAAGATCACCCCCGGCTGGTGCGCGAGCGAGATGCCGTCATCGACGCGCCCCATGGGGATCACACAGACGGGGCAGCCCGGGCCGTGCACGAGCTCGACGTTGGCGGGCAGCAGATCGTCGACCCCGTACTTGTAGATCGAGTGCGTATGCCCCCCGCATACCTCCATGATCTTGTAGTGCCGGCCGGGCTCAACTGCCGCGAGGATCTCGGCGGCAACCGCACGCCCGAGCTCCGCGTCTCGAAACTCGTCGACGAACTTCAATTTGGCGCCTCCCGAGTGAGAGCGGTGCCTGGCGCCTCCCGACCGAGAGCGGTGCCTGGCGCCTCCCGACCGAGAGGAGTGCCTGGCGCCTCCCGACCGAGAGCGGTGCCGGCATGAACGAGCAGCATCTCGCCGGGCGCCACGGGCTCCACCAGCGCGATCTCCACGCTGCAGCGCTCCCCTGCGGGATCGCAGCAGAGTGCGAGGCCCCGCGTGCAATCAACCCTGAGGACCTGCATCGAGATCGCCTCGTCGCCGCAGGTTATGCACCCGTACGCGGCGAGGCACGCGCTCATTCGATCACGCTCGCCTTCAGCTCCTCGAGCTCCCGCTCGTACTCGACACCCATCTCCTGAAGGAGCTTCAGCGTCGCGTGCGCCTCCTGCTCGTCGATCTTCGAGAGCGCGAAGCCGACGTGGATGAGCACCCAGTCATCGGGTCCAGCGGACGTCCCATCCACGTCCAGCAGGCCGACGTTTACCGTGCGCCGCACGCCTGCAACTGCGACCGTGGCGAGCCTGTTCTCCTCATCCACGACCTCGACCACTTGTCCTGGAATCGCCAGGCACATCTCTGGGGGCCTCCCGGGCGGGGCGGTAGCTCACGTCCCCGTCCTGGATGATCTACCCCACGCTGGACTTGTTCTAACACGGAATGGGTGGTGCAGCCTCGGTCGCTTGTTAGAGTCATGCTCACCCAAGCTAGGAGGATCTTCACTATGAGTGTCCTTATCCGCTTCGCCCCTGCGTCTTTGACCGCTCAGCAATACGACGAGTCTGTGCGAAGGCTTGAACAGGCAGGCGACTGGCCCCCCGATGGGCTCGACTATCACGTCTGCTTTGGCTCGGATGGCAACCTCCGGGTCAGTGAGATCTGGGACTCGCGGGAGCAGCTCGATGCGTTTGGCAGGCGTCTAATGCCGATACTGGCCGAAGTGGGTATTGAGCCAGGCCAGCCGGAGCTACTGGAAATTCACAACATCGTCAGGCGCTAGCCGCCAATGCCTGGACGGCGTAGGTAGGTATTCTGCATTGTCCAATCCGGACAATTGTCGGTCGCTGGCAGTAGGACTAGACTCGCCTTGGGATGGCTTCCGGCGTGGGCACGACGATCGATGTGACAGATTCGCATCCTTCGCCATCCAGATATGAACCGACCGACGTAGTCGTCCGCCTGGTGGAGGTGCGCAAGACCTACGGCGAAGTGGTGGCCGTGGAGCGACTGTCGCTGGAGGTGCTGGCCGGCGAGTTCTTCACGATGCTGGGCCCGTCGGGCTCGGGTAAGACGACGACATTGCGCGTGATCGCCGGCTTCGAGCTGGCCGACTCTGGACGAATCGACCTCCACAACGTGGATGTGACGCGCAGTCCACCGTACGAGCGTCCGGTGAATACGGTCTTCCAGGACTACGCGCTGTTCCCACATATGAGCGTCCTCGATAACGTCGCTTATGGCCTGCGGGTCAAAGGGGTGGCCAAACGGGAGCGCGCCGAACGCGCGGCCGAGGCGTTGGCAATGGTGCGCCTGCCGGGTGTGGAGGGCCGCCGCCCGATCCAGCTCTCGGGCGGTCAGCGACAGCGCGTGGCACTGGCCCGCGCGCTCGTGAACCAGCCGCGCGTGCTGCTGCTCGATGAGCCGCTGGGCGCACTGGACCTCAAGCTGCGCCAGGAGATGCAGCTCGAGCTCAAGACCATCCAGCACGAGTTGAGCGAGCGCATCACCTTCGTCTACGTCACCCACGACCAGGACGAGGCGTTGACGATGAGCGATCGCATCGCGGTCTTCTCGGAGGGTCGCATGGAGCAGGTGGGCACGCCGGGGGAGATCTACGAGCGCCCAGCCAACGAGTTCGTGGCGAGCTTCGTAGGCACCTCGAACATCATTATGCGCGATGGACGCAGATATGTGGTGCGTCCCGAGAAGATCCGCCTGCGCAAGGATGGCGAGGAGGACGCCGCGGCGACGCGGGGGATAGTGCGCGAGGTGGTTTATCTGGGCTCGGTTACGCGCTACGTTGTAGAGACAGACAACGGAGAAACACTGGTGGTGTTGCAACAGAACCTCGACACGTCTGCGGAGAAGGTCCTCGCTGAGAAGGGCCGCGCCGTTGCACTCACCTGGCAAGCACAGGACGCGTCGGTGCTTAATACAGACAAAGAGAAGGAAGTGAAGTCATGAGGCTTGCAAAGATGGACTGGGCAGTGGGAGCGCTCCTGGCGGCGATGCTTGTAGGCGTAAGCGCCTGCGGCAGCTCCTCCAGCGGCCCTGTCTCGGGCAGCCTGCCGACGAGCATCGGCAAGGGTGAGGGTCAGTTGAATCTGGTGGCATGGGAGGGCTATGCGCAGCCGGAATGGGTGAAGCCCTTCGAAGCACAGACGGGCTGCCAGGTGCACACCAAGTACGCGGGCTCCTCCGATGAAATGGTGACGCTGATGCGCCAGGGCGGCGGCAGCCAGTACGACATGGTGTCCGCCTCCGGCGACGCGAGTCTACGTCTGATCCGCGGCGGCAATGTGCAGCCGATGAACGTGGCGCTTGTGCCGGAATGGAAGAACTTCATCCCACAGCTGCAGTCGCCCTCGCACAACACGGTTAACGGAAGGCACTACGGCATCTCGTTGCAGTGGGGACCGAATACGCTCCTCTACAACACGCGTGCCGTCAGCCCAGCGCCCACGAGCTGGGCGGTGATCTACAGTCCGAAGTATCGAGGCGCGATCACCGTTCCGAGTAACCCGATCCAGATCGCCGACGCCGCGTTGTATCTGTCGAAGAGCAATCCGAGCCTCGGCATAACTGATCCGTACGAGCTCACCGAAGCTCAGCTCAACGCTGCGACGCAGCTGCTCAAGCAGCAGCGACCGCTGATCAAGAAGTACTGGGCGCTCGCCTCGGATGAGATCGAACTGTTCAAGAACGGCGACGTGGTGATCGGCGCATCGTGGCCGTATCAGACAAACACGCTCGTAGCCGACAAGGTGCCCGTCAAGGATCTCATCCCGATCCAGGGGGCGACTGGCTGGGCAGACACGTGGATGCTCTCGACTCACGCCAAGCACCCCAACTGCGCGTATAAGTGGGTCAACTGGGTGTCCACCCCCAAGGTGCAGGCCCAGCAGGCGATCTCCTTCGGAGAGACGCCAGCCAACACGAAGGCGTGCTCGTACATGGAAGCAATCCAGAAGGGCTCGTGCACGCAGTATCACGCGAACGCACCGAGTGCCTATTTCGACAGCATCAAGTTCTGGAAGACGCCGGTGACGCAGTGCGGCAACGGCAAGACCGACTGCATGGACTACAGCGCTTGGCAGCGAAAGTGGACAGAAATCACTGGTTAAGGGCTTGACCTCGGGCTTCGCCATCGACAGACGCACCCGCATGCGCGTGTCGGCGGCGCTCTTTCGCCGATCGTGGTTGCGGGCCGTGCTGCTGCTCTCGGCGCCGGGAGCGTGGTTCGTGCTCATCTACATCGCGGCGCTCGCGCTGCTGTTCATCTCGGCGCTGTGGCGCGTGGACTCGTTCACCGGCAACCTCGTGCACAGCTGGACGCTGGAAAACTTCAAGACGCTCTTCACGGTGCCGGCCTACCGCACGATCGCGCTGCGCACGATCGGGATAGCCGCGGCAGTGACTGTGACCGACGCCATCCTGGCGGTGCCATTCGCGTTCTTCGCCGCACGCATGGCGCCCAAGCGGTTGCAGGGCGCGCTGTTCGTGGCAGTGCTGATCCCCCTGTGGTCGAGCTACCTCGTGCGCGTGTATGCGTGGCGGCTGATACTCGCCAAGGATGGGGTCGTGAACTGGGTGCTCGGCAACGTGGGTCTGGGCTCGCTGAATATCGGCTACTCCAATTGGGCGATGTGGATCGTGTTCAGCTACATCTGGCTGCCGTTCATGATCCTGCCGGTGTGGTCGGCGATCGAACGCGTGCCCGACTCCTACATCGAGGCCTCGGCCGATCTCGGGGCGCGCGGCTGGCGCACGTTTCGCACGATCCTGATGCCGCTGATCCTGCCGGGCCTGGCGGCGGGCTCGATCTTCACGTTCTCGCTGACGCTCGGCGACTTCATCACGCCCACACTCGTCGGCGGAGCGGGCTCGGACTTCATTGGCAATGTCGTTTACCAGAGTGTGGGCATCGCCAACAACGTGCCGTTCGCCGCAGCCTTCGCGACGGTGCCGGTGGTGGTCATGGGCCTATACCTGCTGCTGGCACGACGCATGGGAGCGTTCGAAGCGCTGTGATCGGAACGGGCCGCTTCAGCCGCGTGGCCTTCGCCGTATGGGCGGCGCTGATCCTGCTGTTCCTGTTCTTCCCCATCGCGATCATCCTCGTGTATGCGTTCAATCCCTCGAACGTGCAGAGCTGGCCGCTGCATGGCCTGTCAACGAAGTGGTTCTCCTCGACGTGGCACAACGCCGAAATGCGCCAGGCGTTGTGGCTGTCGGTACGAGCAGGACTGCTCTCCACGGCGATCGCGGTGCTGCTCGGCTCGATGGCGGCATTCGCGGTCCACCGCTTCCGCTTCTTCGGCCGCGAGGCGATCTCGTTTTTGTTCGTGCTGCCGATCGCGCTGCCGGGGATCATCACGGGCATGGCGCTGAACTCGTTCATCAGCTTCAACGGCGTGAACTTCTCGCTCGCAACGATCATCGTTGGGCATGCGACCTTCTGCATCGTGGTCGTCTACAACAATGTGCTGGCGCGTCTGCGGCGCTCGCAGTCCTCGCTTGTGGAGGCCTCAATGGACCTCGGCGCAGACGGTTGGCAGACGTTCCGCTTCGTCACCCTGCCGATGATCGCCACGGCGCTCGTGGCCGGTGGACTGCTCGCATTCGCGCTGTCCTTCGACGAGGTGGTCGTAACTACGTTCACGGCGGGAGCGCAGAACACGCTGCCGCTGTGGATCTTCGGCAACATCCGCCTTGGCCAGCAGTTGCCGCAGGTGAACGTGGTGGTGCTGTTCGTGATCGCCCTGACGATCGTCCCGGTGGCGCTTGCGCAGCGGCTGACGCGGGACACAGGTGTGTTGCGCCGGCCCGCGGCACCGGCGGGAGCGGGGCCAGCCGGAGCTGCGCCCGCGGGAGCCGGCCTCTGAGGATCGATGCCCGCAGGAGCACCTGCACGCCCCCGGCACCTGCACGCCCCCGGCACCTGCACGCCCCCAGTACCTGCACGCCTCCAACAGCACTTGCACGCTCCTACACAAGCACCTGCACGCCCGCCTCCAGCGCAAGCAGCTGCTGCTTGCGCGGCAGCCCTCCGCCGTAGCCGGTGAGCGACCCGCTCGCTCCGATCACACGGTGGCAGGGGATGACGATCGCGATCGGATTGCGGTTGTTGGCGCCTCCCACCGCGCGCGCCGCTCCAGGCTGGCCGACGGCAGCGGCGATCTCCCCGTAGGAGGCGGTCTCCCCATAGGGGATCGCGCGCAGCGCACTCCATACCTCCAGTTGAAACGGCGATCCGGCAGGGGATAGCTCCAGCTCGAACTCTCGGCGCTCCCCCGCAAAGTACTCCTCCAGCTGGCGGCACAGCGGTGCGAGGGCATCTTCATCGTGCACCCAACCGGCCCCGCGTGAAGGAGTGCGGCCGTCGAGGAAATGAAGGCCTGTGACCTTCCCTGCAGTGTCGGCGCTTGCGAGCAGCTCTCCCACCGGACTCGGCAGCACCGCAAAGTGGATGGGGGATGGATCTAGGTTTTGGCGTTGTAGGTTCATACGAGCACTCTGCCACGCTCACGCGCAAGCGTCTCGCGGAAATCGGACAGGGTAGAAGCAAAGAATGTCACTGTCCGAAAACCGCTAGCTGCACGCTTCATACTGGCAGCTATGCCGAGCCAGCAGGCCACCCACAATTTGAGCGCCGAAGACTCCGAGGCGCGCTACCGCGTGCTCGGCAGCCGCGACCGCCGCTTTGACGGGTGCTTCTTCGTGGCGGTCACCTCCACCGGGATCTATTGCCGGCCGAGCTGCCCCGCGATCGTGCCGAAACGCCGCAACGTGCGCTTCTATCCGACGGCCGCGGCGGCGCAGAGCGCGGGCTTCCGCGCCTGCCTGCGCTGCCACCCTCACGCCGCCCCTGGCTCGCCGGAATGGAACCGCCGCGGTGACCTCGCCGCCCGCGCGATGGGTCTGATCGCCGACGGGATCGTGGACCGCGAGGGCGTCAGCGGCCTCGCCCGCCGGCTGGCCTACAGCGAGCGCCACCTCACCCGCCAGCTCACGGCTGAGCTGGGAGCGGGCCCGCTCGCGCTCGCCCGCGCGCAGCGCGCACAGACGGCGCGCATCCTGATTGAGACCACAGGCCTGCGCCTGATCGACGTCGCCCACGCCGCGGGCTTCGCGAGCGTGCGCCAGTTCAACGACACGATCCGTGTCGTGTATGGGCGAACCCCGACCGAGTTGCGCCACAAGGCCGCCGCTGGGCGCCGATGGCGCACTTTCCAACCCAGCCCGGCGCAACCCAGCCCGGCGCAACCCAGCTCAGCGCAACCCAACCCGGCGCAACCGAGCTCAGCGCAACCCAACCCGGCGCAACCGAGCTCAGCACAACCCAACCCGGCGCAAGCCAGCTCAGCGCAGCCCAGATCAGCCGACGAAGGGCCGCTGCCGCTGACCGTGCGCCTAACCTACCGCGACCCACTCGACTGGGGACGGCTGCTGGACTTTCTCGGCACCCGCTCGATACCCGGCGTGGAGGAGGTCGTGGGGGAGCGCTACCGGCGCACCCTGCGCCTGCCACACGGCCACGGCGTGGTGTCACTGGGGCCCGCGAACGGACACATCGAGTGCCGTCTGCGCCTCGCCGACCTGCGTGACCTCACAGCCGCGGTGCAGCGCTGCCGGCGCCTGCTGGACCTCGACGCCGACCCCGCGGCCCCCGCGGAGCATCTCGGCAGCGATCCACTGCTGGCACCGCTGGTGCGCGCCGCCCCCGGTCTGCGCCTACCTGGGGCAGTGGATGGCGCGGAGCTCGCGGTGCGCGCAGTGCTCGGCCAGCAGGTCTCGGTGCGCGGCGCCCGCACGGCTGCCGCACGCCTCACGCGGGCGCTGGGCGAGCCGCTGCCGGCGCCCGACGGAGGGCTCACACATCTCTTCCCGACCCCGGCTGCGATCGCCGCCGCCGACCCCGACGCGCTGCCCGGGGGACCGGAGCGCCGTCGCCGGACGCTTGGAGAGCTCGCCCGCTTACTGGCGGAAGGCAAGCTCGCGATCGACCCTGGCAGCGACCGCGAGGCGCTCCGCGCCCAGCTGCTCGCACTGCCCGGGATTGGACCGTGGACCGCGGAGTACATCGCGATGCGCGCGCTGTGCGACCCCGACGCGTTCCTGCCTACCGACCTCGGCGTGCGCCGTGCGCTCGAGAAGCTGGGTAGCTCCAGCCCCGCGCTGCGCGACGGCTGCCCGCCGCGAGAGGCCACGCGCCTGGCGGAGCGCTGGCGCCCGTGGCGTGCCTACGCGCTCGTGCACCTGTGGGGTGCACCCGAGTGACCCACCCCTGGCCCTAGCGTTTGGTGGTGAGCGTGAGGTGGCGAAGCAGGCTCATCCGCTGCGCCAAACCGCTGCCCTGCCCGATGATGAGCCAGGCGTTACCGGAGCGCCTGGCAGTAAGGCCGCCTTGAGCGAAGAATCCTGGCGCGCCGCGCACGGGCTTGAAGTCGGGTAAGACAGCCGCGCGCGCATAGGGGTTCGCTGCGTCGAGCACGACTGTCGCCCTCAGCGGCATGCGCTCGAGGTAGTACATGGTGGCGAGGCACGGCAGGAATGCATGCCCGACGAGCTGGCCGGGAAATGGACGGATGGAGCTCGCGACTGCTCCACTGCGGGCAGAGAGTCCGGGGAGTCCGTTGGAACGCAGTTGGCAAGACCCCTGCGGTGCCCGGCTGGGATAGCGCCAGGAGCGGACGGTGCCCTGGATGGGAGTGCGCAACTGCTGCTGGTCTGGAATTGAGCGTCCCCGTGCGTCAAGGGGCACCAGCGTCGCGCTCGGCAGACCGCGCGAACGGCACTGTGCGGGTGTTTGCGCTGGGCTCACGATGCGCGCCGCGCGCAGACCGTAGGGAAGCCCCGGCAGAGCCTCCGTCGCAACGCGGCGCGTACCGTCGACGAGGATGGCGAGGACCTGCGGGATGGTGACGGCAACCGTCGTTGAGGGGTGCGCGCAGCCTTCGTCCCAGCCGTAGACCTGAAGGAATGGCGTCGAAGGTGTGGGCACGCCGCCACACGCGCTGCCGCCAGTGACGCCGTTTTCCTCGACCACCACACACCACCCCGCCTGGCTCACCACGAGCTTGGGGCCCACCGTGAGCATGGGTATGAGACGCACGTTGAAGGCCGGCGCGCGAGCAGCGCTCGCGTTGGTGGCGTGTGCGCGCTTGGCTTCACCCGCGTGTGCGGGGCTGGCATGCGATGCTCCACCGCCCAGCGCCCAGGCGATGATCCCGATCAGCGCCGCGGCAAGCAGGCCGCCACTCACGGCGCGGACACGCCGGCGGCGCTGGCGGCGACGGGCCTCTTCAATGACCCCTTGACTGGGCCCCGTCAGGTTCCCGCCTTGATCGGGCCCAGTCGAGTTCACACCTCGACGGGGGTCGGTCGGAGTTATGTCCGTCGTGGCAGGAGCTGAGCCGTGTGAGAGCAGCTGCGGCATGCTCAGCGGATGCTCTGGATGATCGAGATGAGCTCCTCGGGCGCGTAGCCCTGCTGGCGCGCGAAGCCGACGAGCTCGCGAGCCCGCGTGATTACTGCACCGCGCTGTGGAGTGCCGCTGACGCGCACGCCGAGTCCGCGGCGGAACTCCAAGAGACCCTCTTCGCGCAGATCGCGTAGCGCACGCAAGACGGTGTTGGTGTTGACAGCCATGACCGCTGCGAGGTCGCGAGCGGGCGGTAGGCGCTCTCCGGGTCTGGCCTCGCCGTCGGCGATCGCACGGCGGATCTGCGCGGCGACCTGATCGTGCAGGGGCGTGGGGTCCGAGCGGTCGATGCTCTCAAGCATTGTGCTATTCATACTAGCACCATGCTCATCAATGTGAAGGGAGCACACGCGTGCCCGTGACCGCCTCGCCGCCCCAGGCAACGCCGCCGCCAGCGATCGAGATCGAGGATGGAGTCATTGAAGAAGCGCGACGCCGCCAACGCCGCAGGCACGCGGCAGGCGCCGCGCTCACCGCCACCGCTGTCGCGATCGTGATCACAGCGTCGTTGACCGGCGGCGGAGGCAGCGGCAACACGGGAGCAACGGGCGAGCCTCCACCGAACAGCCCATTGCGGTTGACACTCGTACATGGCCGCGCGTTCGTGGGTGGCCGGCCAGCGCTGATGGGCATTGCACCGTCGTTGCAAGCCGGCAACGTGGGGGTCTGCGTAAGAGTCGTGAGCGAGGAGGGCTGTAACGGTCCACCCCCAACCACCGCCAATCCCATCTACGGTGGCGGTGAAGGATTCCGCCCCGAGGAAAAGGTTGGGCCGGCGGGAGAGATCGACGCGATCTTCACCGGCCCCGGCGTAGCCGCGATGCGGGTGGCGCACCTCGGCACCTTCAAGGCGGAATCCGCGCCCGGGCTGCCGCCCGCAGCAAAACAGATCATCTTCTACCGCCCGCCGGGTTCACGCGGCTCGGTGCTGGCCCCCGGCCTTAGCCCACAGATCCTCCAAGGCTTCGAGCACGCCCGCCAGGGCCCCGCACTGACCGAGACGCTGCTTGACGCCTCGGGCCACACGATCCCAGTCGGCAAATCCCCAACATTTACGCTCCCCAATGACTACTGGCAGGGAGCACAGGCACCCCCAGCCGAGGGACGCTGCGCGATGAGCTCGTCACTCCCAGGCGCGCGCACGGACTGGGGGCAGGTGGCAAGGAAGATTGCCGCCGACCCCAACATCACCACGCCCGCGTGGCTCACGTGCCTGCACACATGGTTCTCCCTCAACGGAACCAGCTATGAGACCGCGATCCTGCTCGACGCCCAATCGCCGGGAAGACCACCCGCGATGCTGTGGGGTGCGACCCCAATTCCAAAACACCCAGGAATGGTGCAGATCCCAGCACTACAGCAGGAGATCCACTTCCGTATCCCAAAGCCCAGCAGCGCCCAAATCGCACGAGAGCTCGCGCAGGACACCAAGATGGTGGGACGCGCACGAGCCGAGACGTATGTGCGCCAAGTCGAGCAGGCCGCCGGCAAGCAGCAGACCTTCTGGTCGGTGTTCATCCCACCAACGGTCGCCCGCCGCGTGGGAGCGGCGTGGGTGCTCGTCCGCTACGGCAACAGCCTCCGCGAGCGAATCGGCTTCCTGCAAGCGCTGCACGTCACCAAGATCGCGCTCCCGCACAGCTGAGCAGGTGAGCTCCCCACCTAGAGGGCTCGCCGAACCCGGCACGCTTACGATATCTGTCCGCCCCCGGCTCACCGCCAGCCAAACCTCTCCTGCGAACAGCCTCCGCCGCCGACACCTCTCATATGACCTTTAGCCGCGTCATCGCCGCACTCGCCTGCGCACTTGCCTGCGCCGCTATCCTCATCCCGCCCGCCGGCGCCCTCGCAGCCAACTCGGTCGGCACCCCCGAGCAGATCGCCTGGGTCCGTCGCGCCGCCTCCAACTTCCTCGCCGCCGAGCTCAGCGGAAATGGCACGGGCGCTTGCGCAATCCTCAATGCGCCCCTGAGAACCACACAACACCACCGCACGTGCGCGCAACGCTGGAACGCCAAGCTCGCAAAGCTCCTACGCAACCCCCACAGCCGAGCACACCTGCGCACATTGCAGCGCGCAATCCCCTCCGCCACCGTCATCGTCCACGACTACACCGCCTCAATCAACCTGCCCACCCCACTGATGCACGGACCGAACCGCTTCCTCTGGACTGAAAACTGCTGGATGCTTGAGGGCTGAGCGAGCACCATACGCGAGTGCCTCGGGCCAGCGCCCCAAAGCAAGCAACCCAAAGTGATGCGCGTGGGTCCGCGCTAGGCGACCGAGTCGGCCCAGTCGCGCAGGCGTCCTGAGAACTGCGGCGTAGCTGGGCTGACCTCGACGACGACGTCCGCCGGGACGTTGGCCTTCCGCGCAGCCGCCATGATTGCATCGGGGGAGGGCGCCTCATACAGGCAGTAGGTGCGTCGCCGGTCGGCGCTCAGGAACGAGAACAGCCAGCGCACGCCCTCCTCACCGTTGACCTCCTCGATCAACCGCACGTCGTCGCTCGTGAGATCGAGCTGATCGGCGAAGCTGCGCTCGATGACGTACAGCGGCATCACCTAGATCCTACTAACCGACGCCAAGCCGTTGCGATGGGCGAACGACGCCGCCTCGGTGCGGTTGGCGCAGTCGGTCTTGCGCAGGATGCTGCGCACGTGGTTGGCTGCGGTGTGTCCGCTGATCGAGAGGATGCCGCCGATCTCCTTGTTGCTGAGCCCTTCGGCGATCAGCCCCAGGATCTGCGCCTCGCGTGGCGAGAGCCCGTTCGGGAGACCTGCAGCAGCGGGGGACACGCCGAGCGCATGGATCCTCGCAAGCAGATCGTGCATGCCGATCCGCTCGGCCAGCGCCGCGGCCTCGCCCGCGAGGGCCTGAGCGCGGCTCTGAGGAGCGACTCCCTGCGTGTGCAGGAAGCGGGCGTACTCGTAGGCTGTATGCGCGACCCACGTGGGCATCTCCATGCGCCGGTTCAGCTGCAGCGCCCGCTCAAAGTGCTCCTGCGCGCGTTGGGACTCGCCCAGCGTCCCAGCGAGCATCCCAAGGTAGCGGTCGGCGGCGCCATAGCAACTGACGAGATGGCCGATCATCACGTTGGCGCCTGCGAGCGGCTCGAGCTCCGGATACACGAGCGCCGCCATCGCCTCGTCGCCGAGCGCCGTGCAAGCGTCGGCGAGATACGCGAGCGTGGCCGTCCACAACGACGTGCGCAGGCCGTCGATGCCCTCCGCCGCGAGGTGCGCGAGCTCCCGTCGCGCCTCCTGCTCCATCCCCAGCTCCACCAGCACGGCGATGAGCCCCGGACGCCATGGCCCCTCGCGCTCCCCCTCGCCGGCGAGAATCCTGATCACAGGCGCCAGCTCCGCCAGGCGCCCCTGCTCGCGACGGATGCTGAACATCTGTATCCCATATGTACCCGTGGCGTCCCTCCCCGTCAGCAGCCGCCCCCACTCATAAGATCGCTCCGCCATCGCCTCGGCCTCAGCGAGGTGCCCATCGCAGAGCGCGATCGCCGAGGCGTAGTGCTCGGCCACGTGGTGCATAAATGGCTGGGCGGTGCGCTCGGCCATCTCGCGATGGCTGGCGACCTCGACGCGCGCAGAGGCCAGATCGCACATCGACACGAAGGTCGGCACGCGCCAGGCCATCGCCTCGGTCCGCAGCTCGGCGTCATCGAGCTCCTCGGCGAGCTCCTTGCCCTCGCTGAGCATCGCGAGGATTTCTTCTAGAGAGCTCGTGCCGCGCGCCCAGTATGAGCGCACCAGCACCCTCGCGAGGCCCGTGCGGTCGTTCAGCCGCCGTGCCAGCTCGATCGCATTGCCGCGCACGATCGCGCCGCGCTCGCGCTCGCCCTTCATGTCGAGCGCACGCGCGAGCCCGGCGAGCAGGCCGACGCGCAGCTCGGGACTGTCCTCCTCGGCGAGCGCTGAGATCGCCTCCTCCAGCAGGTCGACCCGCTCCTGGCTGAAGATCCCCGGACGCCAGCCGGCATCCTCGTAGCCCACCGCCGCGCGCGCGAGCAACTCGCCGCTGTGCAGTTCGCGCGCGATCGCGGCCGCCGCGGCGAACGCCGCGAACGCGGCCGTGGCGTTCCCAGCCCGGTTATGGGTGGTGCCGAGCGCGAGCAGCGTCTGCGCTCGCTCTCGCTCATCGGCGATGCCCAAGTCGAGCGCGACGCGCAGGTGCGATGCCGCCTCCTCGTAGGCGAGCGCGGCGCCCGCGGCCTGCGCTGCGCGGACGTTGTAGTGGATCGCGCGCTCGCTGCCGCCAAGCGGGGCGGCGGCGGAGAAGTGGTGCGCAAGGTCCGCGAGCGCTCGCTCGGATGCGCCGGAGGCGACGAGCGCCTCGCCGACGCGCAGGTGCAGCTCGGCCCGTCGCGCCAGCGAAAGCCTGTCGTAGACGGCGCGCCGCACGAGCTCATGCGTGAAGCGGCAGACGAGCCTGGGCGCGGGCAGCTCCTCGACCATGCCGCTTGCCACCGTCTCCTCCAGCGCGGCGAGCAGCTCCCGCTCGGCGAGCCCGGCGGCGCGGCGGATCACCTCCAGCTCGAACTCTGGCCCAATCGTGGCGGCAAGCTCAAGCAGCTCCGCGGCCTGGGGGTCCAGACGCGCGAGGCGCTGGCTGACGACCTCGCGCACGCCGGTTGGCGTTGCGAGCTCACGCAGGGGACGGACCAGCTCGATCCGCCCCTCGCCGATCCGCACCGTCCCGGTCTCGGCCAGGGCTCGCCAAAGTTCGCAAAGCAGGAACGCATTGCCGTCCGTGAGGTCGTGGATCGCCACCGCGAGCTCGCGTACCTCCGCGTCGAGGTTGCATGCGGCGGCGCGAGCCACGAAGTCGGCGACATCGGCGCCGGAGAGCGCGTCGAGCCGCATGCGCACGACGTCCTCGCAGCGACGGAGGTCGGCGAGCGTCTCCGTGAGCTCGCGCGGTATGTCCACGTCGGTGTCGCGGAACGTCACGACGAGCAGCACGCGCCCGCCCCAGCTCATGCGCGCGAGGTGCCGCAACAGCAGCAGCGTCCCCGCGTCGGCCCAGTGACCGTCCTCGAGCACCAGCAGCAGCGACCGTCGGCGGCTCGCGTTCGCGAGCAGGGTGGTGACCGCCGTGTGGAGACGGTGGCGCCCGGTGTCGGGATCGGCATCGAGGGGCGCCGCCAGCCCGCGGACCCGAGCGGCGAGGTCCGGCAGCAGCCTCGTCAGCTCACCTGCTCCCGGGCCGAGCTCGACCAAAGGATCCTCGGCGCGCTCGGCGATGCGCACGAGACGATCGAGCGCCTCTACGAATGGTCCATAGGGCGTCGGAACGACCGCGTCGCAGGCGCCATAGAGGATCAGCGTTCCGCGCTCGGCCACCTCGCCGGCGAACTCGCGCACGAGCCGGCTCTTGCCGCAGCCGGGCTCGCCCGCCAGTAGCACGACCCGCCGGCGCTCTCCTACGGCGCTCGGCATGAGCGTGTGGAGCAGCCCGAGCTCCGCCGAGCGCCCCACGAAGGGGAACGCCGAGGCGGGGCGCAGCGAGTCGGGCAGGTCATCGATCCCGCTGTTCACGCACTCGACGATAGTCAGATCTGACCATCGTTCGATACTTGGCCGCAGTGCGGCGCTCTCGAAATTAGGTCAGATCGGGTCATGACACGATCGCCCGCAGCGCTTACCTTCGTTTTCCCAAGGTCCATTCTGTCATTCGACGCCCGAGGCCATTCGCCAATCGCAAGGAGAAGCAAAGTGAGCACACACACCATCACTACAGACTCTGCACACCGGGAGCTTCCGCAGTTCCGCGGGCGCTTGGTCGCACCTGAGGATGCGGCCTACGAGCAGGCCCGCAAGGTCTACAACGCGATGATCGACAGGCGACCCGCGCTGATTGCCTACGCCGCCGACGCCGCTGACGCCGCCGCGATTGTCTCCTTCGCGCGCGAGCGCGACCTGCTGCTGGCCGTTCGCGGCGGGGCGCACAACGGCGCCGGATTGGGCGTCTGCGACGACGGCGTCGTGCTCGACCTCTCCGAGCTGAAGAACATCGAGGTCGATCCCAAGGTGCGCACCGTCCGCGTGGGCGGTGGCTGCACGTGGGGCGAAGTCGACCGCGCCACCGCCGCACACGGGCTCGCCACACCGAGCGGCATCATCTCGACGACCGGCGTCGGTGGCCTCACGCTCGGCGGGGGCATCGGCCACCTGACGCGGATGTGCGGTCTTACGATCGACAACCTGCTCGAGGCGGACATCGTGCTGGCGAGCGGCGAGCAGGTGCGCGCGAGCGCGAACGAGCACCCGGACCTGTTCTGGGCGATCCGCGGCGGGGGCGGCAACTTCGGCGTCGTCACGTCGTTCCTCTTCCGCCTGCACGAGGTGGGCACGATCCTTGGCGGGCCGACGTTCTGGCCAGTCGAGCAGGCCGCCGAGGTGCTCAGCGCCTACAGCGAGTTTCTGCCGAAGGCGCCGCGAGAGCTGAATGGATTCTTCGCCTTCACCACCGTGCCGCCGGCGCCGCCGTTCCCCGAGGAACTGCACATGCGCAAGGTCTGTGGGGTCGTCTGGTGCTACGTCGGCGATGAGGAGAGCGGCAGACAGGCGATGGCGCCACTGCTGGAAGCGTTGCCCGAGCCGCTCATGCACGGCGTGCAGCCGATGGGACACCCGGACCTGCAGAGCGCCTTCGACGGGCTGTATCCGTCGGGGGACCAGTGGTACTGGCGCGCGGACTTCGTCAAGCAGATCCCGCCCGCCGCCATCCAGGCGCACGCCCGTTTCGGCGCCGAGATGCCGACGATGCAGTCAACGATGCACCTTTATCCAGTGGATGGCGCCGCCCACGACATAGCAGCGTCGGACACGGCCTGGAGCTACCGCGACGCGGTCTGGGCGACGGTGTACGCGGGGGTGGACCCCGACCCGGCGAAGGCCGAGGCGATCCGGCGCTGGTCGGTCGACTATTTCGACGCGCTGCACCCCCACTCCGCCGGCGGCGCCTACGTCAACATGATGATGGATGAGGGCCAGGAGCGGGTGCGCGCGAGCTACCGCGAGAACTACGACAGGCTGACGCGAGTCAAGGCCCAGTACGACCCCGGCAACCTGTTCCGGGTCAACCAGAACATCGAGCCTTTGGACCGGACAACGATCTTGCAAGATGTCTAGCTCTCACCGTTTCGCTAGTAGAGCGGCGAGTGCGTTTATGTCGCTGGCTTGGCTGAGGCCGCAGGCCAGCGCACCTTGTTCCAACGGCAGAGATTTTCCCGGCAGGTGGGCCGCAACGTTCGGCTCGTCGTCCACGAGCAGATCGAGGTTGGCAAGGTAGACCGCACAGTCTGTACCGGCGTCGACCGTGACCGCCGCCGGTCTGACAGTCGGAGAGAAGTAGTTCTGGGCTGTGACCGCCACGGACGGCGGTCCCGTCGGGGAGTTCTTGACGCGATTGAGCACGAGGCCGCTCGCCGTGGTGCTCATAAAGGCGAGGACTGCCGTCAATACCGCTGAAAGAATCCATCTTTGCTTCTTCCCCGGTGGACTTATGAATGCGACAGCAGTCAGGCCGATGGTCGCAAGAGTCAAGACCAGCGACCCAATACTGAAGGCCCGAGCGCCTGCTGTAGTTGCTCGCGGCAGCAACGAGAGCAGCACGAACGCCACGAACAGCACAAGCACCGCAATCGCGGCGATCGCGGCGAGGCGGGTCGGGTTCGGCGTCGTTCCTCCCGGGAAGCTGGGCGACGCACCACCGTTCGGCGTATCTGGAGACACCTCGCCTTTCCCATCGCCCCCTGGTGCACGCTGACGGGAGTCCTCCGCTGGAGCCTGGGGAGGCGCCGGTCGCTGCACGTAGATCCCAAGTAGCGTCCCGCTGGCCCCGGACGCGATGAAGATGAGGACGCCCGCGAAGTCCAAGAGCGGCGACTCGCAACCCGGGGTTCCAGCGAACCCGCGGAGCTCACAGCCAACGGGGTGGATCAGCCGTGCGTAAAGCAGCCCGCTCAGCACCAGGCCAGTGGCTGCAACCAGAGCGAGGATGAGTACGAGCCAGGGCGTCGTCGGCCGCGGCGGTTCGGCACGCCCTTCGCCGGCCGATTCCACGGCGGCATCTTGATCGTCTGGGCCAGGGGGAGGATCCGGCGGCGCGTTGCTTTTCGCCGTCGCCTGAGTGGAGCCCGAATCGTCTGGCGTGCCTTCGGAGTTCGGCGTGCCGCTGCGAGGGCCTGGTAGGGGCAGAAGGACCCCGACAAGAATGCCCACGGCGCCGCCGCCGACCGCCCACAGGGCCGCGGGTACGAAGTGTCCGGCTGCGAGGACGACAGCGACTCCGAGCACAAATACGACCAGGCCGGCGCCAATACACGCGAGCACCAGCGAATATGGATCTCGACTCCAACGCGTCATTCAGGGCTCCTCAATCGATCCGGCTGACTGCAACACGATACGCCGGGCACCCGACGCGTCGGGCTACAACCCCGAGGCCACGCCTGTCGCCTACCCATGCGCGGCGGACCGGCGGACCTGATTGGTGCTATCTTTCCGAGTATCAGCTAAGATCGGCAAGATAAACTCATGCCAGGGATGGTCGTGCCATGGGGAGTGATACAGACGCTGCGCGTAGCGCCCACTGGCAGGAACTGACACCACAGTCACAACCTGCACGGGGGCGCAATCTTGCTTACCGACGTGATCTGCCGCTGATGCCCGGTCCACTGGTCCAGCACATGCAGCGCGTGTGCCTGTCGGTGCAGGCCCTGTTTATATCGGGCTTCGCCCAGGTTATCCTCGACCCAACTGAGAAGCCGCACGACGGAGTGTCGCCGATCGATAAACCATGCTCGGACCCAGTGTGTTCACCAAGGTCAACCAGGTACTGGGAATGGTGACGGAACTCCTGATCGTCGATGACGAGGAGGCGCTGCGGCGCTGGGCCGAACGGATACTAGGCGACCGCGGCTACGCCTGCGACAGTGCCGGCGATGCCTTGGCCGCTCGGGAGCGGCTTCAGCTCGCGGCCTACCAGCTTGTGCTGCTCAACGTCAACATGCCAGGTGAGTCGGGTATCCAGCTTCTCTCGCACATCCGAACCACGCACCCCGCCTGTGCGGTGGTGATGGTCACTGTCGAGGACAGCACCGAGCTTGCGATAACCGCGATCGAGCACGGGGCCTACGGCTACATCATCAAGCCGGTCGCGGCCGGCGAGCTGCTGATCAACGTTGCCAACGCTCTGCATCGCAGACGTCGCGAGCTCGAGAGTCACCGTCTACTGCAACGTCTGCAGACCACGGTGGACAAGCGTAATGGGCAACTCGAGGGGGCCCTTCAAGACCTACGGCTCTCGGAGACCAAGGTGTTGGCCTCCCAGGCGGAGACAATCTTCCGCCTAGCCCGCTTGGTCGAGTTCCGCGACGAGGAGACCGGCCAGCATGTGCAGCGCATGAGCTCCTACTGCGAGATCCTGGCACGCCAGATCGGGCTCTCCGAGCATCAGTGCAAGCTGATCGGGCTCGCGAGTCAACTACACGACGTGGGTAAGGTCGCAATTCCGGACAACATCCTGCTCAAGCGCGGCAAGCTGACTCCCGCGGAGTTCGAGATCATCAAGGGCCACGCTGAGACCGGTTACAGGATGCTCGCGGGATCGGCCTCAGAGGTTGTTCAGGTCGGTGCGATCATCACCCGCAGCCATCACGAACACTGGGACGGCTCGGGCTACCCGGACGGGCTCGCAGGCTACGCGATCCCTCGCATGGGAAGAATCGCGGCCGTGGCTGACGTATTCGACGCGCTTACCAGCGACCGCGTATACCGCTCCGCATTCCCCCTCAACGCCGCCATCGAGATAATGCAGGCAGACCGTGGCAGTCATTTCGAGCCGGCGCTGCTCGACGCATTGATGATCTCGTTGCCGGAGGTGGAGGCGATTCGCAAAGCCTACTCCGACTGAGCGCGCGAGCCATTAGGGAGCTTCGTAGTGGACGTGACCGGATCCGTCCAACTCGGTAACTACGAACCGAGTGATGCCGTGCGCGTCGATCGCTGTGCATGAGAACACCAATCCATTCTTCTGATGTGTACCCGAAGGGCAGCTGACCCGGACGTGCTTTCCGCGCTGAGCCAAGCCGCTGTGCTCGATGGCCCGCTCGATCTTCTCGGTATTGAGGATGGTGGGCGATCCCGATGAGCCGCATGCGCTGACAGCAAGACTTGCTGCGACGAGGATGCCGGCGACCAACGAGCCGCTGAGCCGTCGGCTGGATAACTGCGGGAGTTCCAGCTCATGGTCGCTGCGGTCATGTAGGGATTGCATATGCTGGGACTTTCTGAGGTCAGGGTCACTTCTAGAGGATTAGGCGAGCTTCTCGATGGCGACAGAAGCATTCGTATTCGCCTGTGTTCCTCCGATAGGCGTAGCAAGGCCAACCGCTGCACTCGACGTGTAATTCCGGACCGTGAGGACATCGCCCGCAGCGATGGTGACGATCGCTTGCCCACTGTTCTGCTGGGTACCGGCTCCGGATCCATAGACCGTGCCGGGAACCAACGCTCCGTTGACGAACAGCGCCATCTGGTTCGGCTCGGTACCTGACACTGAGAACGCAACCTTGTAGATACCGGCATTCACAAGCGTGATCCCGGCAGCGCCGGCAGCGTGCAAGATGCCTGAGGTCAGAACGCCATTCGCGTCGAACTTGACATCGGCTTCGAGCGGCACGGTCTCCGCGCTGAGGTTGTAGATATAGGCATACTGCGACAGTCCGTTCGAGCCGGTCGGACCCGTAGCTCCAGCTGGGCCTGCTGGACCGGCCGGCCCTGAAGCGCCGTCAGCCCCAATGGTCCCCCGCGGGCCGGCGGGCCCAGCAGCGCCGATGGTGCCTGGGGAACCGGTTACGCCAGCCAAGCCGGTGGCTCCGGTTTCACCCTGCGGGCCTTGGGTGCCCGCGGCTCCGGTCGATCCGCTCGCGCCGGTGGCGCCTTGCGAACCAGTGGCGCCTGGGGAACCAGCCACACCTTGCGATCCGGTGGCGCCTGGGGAGCCAGCCGCGCCGGTATTACCCTGAACGCCTTGCAGACCCTGTGAACCTACCGCGCCAGCCGAGCCGGGGGCTCCTTGCAATCCGGTGGCTCCGGTTTCACCCTGCGGGCCTTGAACGCCTGCGGCTCCGGCCGATCCGCTCGCGCCGGTGGCGCCTTGCGAACCGGTGGCGCCTGGGGAGCCAGCCGCGCCGGTATTACCCTGCACGCCTCGCAGACCCTGTGAACCCACCGCGCCAGCCGAGCCGGGGGCTCCTTGCGATCCGGCCGCGCCGGTATTACCCTGAACGCCTTGCAGGCCCTGTGAACCCGCCACGCCAGCCAGGCCGCCTGGGCCGGCGACTCCAGCGGAGCCAGTGCTACCTGGATTGCCGCCAGGTCCTTGGAGTCCCATAGCACCGGTCAAGCCGATCTGTCCTGCTGCTCCTTGCCTGCCGGCGGGACCTGCGTTACCGATAGCTCCTGACGGACCGCGAGGGCCACGCCGGTCGGGGCAGGTCGGCGGTGGGTGCGCGCATCGGGAAGCGTGAGCTCCGACGCTGCCCGTGAACGCCGCCGGCTTGCAGGGAGAAAGGGGCCGGGAGGGGCAAGCCGCGACAGCGACAGCCAAGGCCGCCGGTCCCAGCACAGCAGACAAACCGATCGCGAGGATCAAGAGCCTTATGCAACACAGCCTTCTGCAACACAGACCGCACATTTCTCGACATCCTTCCTTGACTCCAGTCCCGGGGGCGGCCGGTCCTCGAATCCCACTCTAGATGGCAGGGAATCCCACTCGATGGCAGGGGCGGAGGCGAAATGTCGGCTTGGTCAGCCCGAAAGGCTAGGGTCGGCAAGGAAGCGACCGTCACATGAGGTATCGGCGCCACAGCGATATAGCTTGAGCCGACAATCAGAATTCTTCTGGCTGTATGTTTAGCCGCTCAGCTTCCGCTAAGGCTAAGGCAGAGAACTGTCGATGCACATGACAGGTTGAAGAGACCGGGGGAGCCATCCCCGTCTATCGCGGTGGTTGACACCGCAGTGAGGAGACGCCCATGAACCATGGCGTCCCACAGAAGCACGAGTCGCTTTTCAGCGACTCTCTCGCCGCAAGCCAGCGTCCCGCCGCAAGCCGGCGTCCCGTCGTTCGCGCCGGTGCCAAGATGTTTCGAGCAGGACTTCTCTTGCTCGGGTTGCTATCCACCCTGCTCTTTGCGAGCAGCGCAATGGGCGCCACCGCGACGGTGGGCTTAGGATCAGCCGCGAGCTTCTCGGTGTTGGGCGGAGAAACGATCACCAACACCGGCCCCACTACGATGTTCGGCGACTTGGGCCTGAGCCCCGGCTCAGCGGTTACCGGCGCTCCGCACGTACTCGGGCAGACACACGTCGATGACGCGGTGGCGATCGGGGCCAAGAACGCACTGACCACCGCTTACAACAACGCCGCCTCCCGTCCAAGCAACGGCTCGGCCGGGACGGATCTCGCCGGCCAGACGTTCTTGCCAGGCGTTCGTACTGCCAGCAGCTCGTTGCTGCTCTCATCGGGGAGCGTCACGCTCGACGCTCAGGGTGACCCCAACGCGGTGTTCATCTTCCAGATCGGCTCCAAGCTGACCACCGGCTCGAGTACCACGGTCTTGCTCGTGGGCGGCGCGCAGGCGTGTAACGTCTTCTGGCAGGTCGGCTCCTCAGCGACGCTTGGGACAGGCACGCACTTCGCCGGCACGATCATGGCCTCGGCGAGCATAAGCGCCACTACGGCCGCCACGATCCACGGCAGGCTGCTGGCGCAGACCGGCGCGGTGACCTTGGACACCAACACCATCACCACGTCCACGTGCGCCTCCAGCGTCAGCGGTAGCGGAGGCGGTCTAGAAACGACCATGGGTGCAGGATCGACTACGAGCGCAGGCAGCGGCTCGGGCGGAAGTGCGGGCACGACGAAACCCGTGTCACCGACTAGGTCGAAGACCACCGGGAAAAATCGGCAGCGCCTCTCCTCGCGCCGCCATCATCGCCGCCACAGCGCGCGGCGAGCACCCAAGCGACGCTCGCCTGCGCGGCCGGCGCTCCCCCATCAGCCGGGCACGTTCACCGGCTGAGCGACGCTTTGGCAAGTTCTGGGCGACCCCTGGGTCGCCCAGACGCATGGCCCCATGGACACGACGATCATCCCATCATTTGCCTCCCGGCTTCGTTCGCTTGCGTACCGCTGGGTCGGGCCTCGCCTGCTCATCGGACTGGCCGCGCCACTCGTGCTCGGCGTCACAGCCGGCTCGGCGGCTGGTGCCGGCATCCGAGCTCGTGTGCAGGCGACTCAGCAGCTCGCGGTCCTGCTGACGGCGCACAGTGCACATCAGCGGCCCGCAGCGCGATCTCCTCAGATTGCGCTCGTGGCTGCGCGTAGGCCGATCACCGGCGAGCAGAGCACCCTGCCTGTGATCGGACACGCAACGGCCCCTGACGGAGTGCGCTGGCTGAAGGTAATGCTTCCCGGTCGCCCCGACGGTTCGACCGGCTGGATCGCCGCTCAGAGTACTCGCAGGCTCCTGACGGGCTGGCATATCGTGGTCGACCTTGCGGGTCGCCGCGTGAGCGTCTACCACGATGGTCGCCTCGTAAGAACTTTTCAAGCGGTGGTGGGCAAGCCCTCGACGCCGACCCCCATCGGCCGGTTCTTCGTCGAGGAGACGCTGCAGATGGCCGCCGGCCAGCCTGGTGGCCCGTTCGCGTTGGCTCTCAGCGCTCGTTCGAACGCGTTGCAGGAATTCGAAGGTGGTCCGGGCCAGATCGCGCTGCACGGACGCAACAACCTTGGCGGAACGCTGGGCAGCGCCGCCTCACACGGCTGCGTCCGCCTGGCCACCGCAAACATCGACTGGCTGGCCGCCCGCATCGGCCCGGGAACACCCACAACGATCTACGCAGACCGCCATGCCTGAGCCCCGCGAGCATCATACAAACGCGCAGATCGACCCAGACGCCGCGCCAGTGTCCTCACACACGAACGCGGGCAGTGGCAGACGACGCTGGTGGATGCTGGTTGCCGGCATGATCCTCGTGCTTGGCTTGGCCATCTCGCTTGCCGGTGCGTTGTTGTGGCACGCAAGCGTGCGCGCGCATGAAAAGCAAGCGTTTCAGACGACCGCAGTCGACATCGGCGGGGAGGTGCAGACGCGGCTGCGCCGTGATACCGACTTCGTGGTGATGCTGCGCGCCGTCCTGACGATGCAGCCCAGCCTGAGCGCCAGCGGTTTCGATCAGTGGTTCGACCAGCTGGAAGGCTACCAGCAGCAAGGAGGAAACCTTGGCACACTGTTCGTCAGGTCAGTGCCAGCGAACCAGCTCGTGGCTTTTTACGCAAAACGCGATGCTGACCCGGCATTTCACGCATTCGTGGGTGCAAGGGTCGAACCTTTCGTTGCAGACAGGCGAGCTCGCTACTGCCTGCTCTCGGCCGGCGACGTGAACACCCCGTACAGCCCGGACATCGCACGGCTGCTGCAGGGAGACTGGTGTGACCCAAGCTCCGCGATCGGTGGATATCCGGCGGGCGGGACCTTGCAGGCAAATCTCATGCGGTCGACCACCGATAGTGGGCAGTTCGTCGTGTATCCCGTAGTGGCTCAAGGAGTAAGCACCTTTTTCATCGAAGGTGCGTCCTACAAGCGCGGCGCGGTCCTTGCGAGCGTTGCACAGCGGCGCGCGGCTCTCGTCGGCTGGGTCTCGAGCTCGTTCGACATTCCCACGCTCATACGGTCGGCGATTGGGGAGCACAGCGGTCTTGCCGTGGCGCTATACCACGGCAATCCTGGCCAGCGCCCTGAACTCATGGGCAGGGTAGGCGACGCCGCGACCTCCAAACAGTTCACGCACGACGCGGTGCTGCAGCTCGACGGCACATGGATCGCAAAGGTGACCGGAAGCAGCGCCGTGAGCGGACTGTCCGCCAACGCACAGGGACTACTGGTGTTGCTGTCCGGGACGATCGTGAGCCTCTTATTGTCCGCGCTGGTACTGATTCTCACGCGCTCGCGCGAGCGCGCCCTGGGAATGGTCAACGAGAAGACCGGCCAGCTCCGCCACCAGGCGCTGCACGATGCCCTCACAGATCTACCCAACCGTGTCCTGGCGCTCGACCGCGCCGAGCAGATGCTCGCTCGCGCACGGCGCCAGCACCTCCCGGTGGCAGCGCTGTACATCGACATCGACGGCTTCAAGCACGTCAACGACACTTTCGGGCACGCCGCCGGCGACGATCTGCTGAGGATCGTGGCCACGAGACTGGCAAGTGTCGTCCGCGAGGGCGACACGGCTGCCCGCCTGAGCGGTGACGAGTTCGTTGTCCTCGTGGAGGGCTCCGTGCTCGACGCCGGTCCTGAGCTCGTCGCGGAGCGCCTGCTGGAAGTGCTGCGTCAGCCATACGACATAAGCGGGAACATCAAGCGCCGGCTCTCGATCACCGCGAGCATCGGCGTCGCCTCGGGCCTACGGAGCAGCGCCGAGGAGCTGCTGCGCGACGCGGACCTCGCCCTGTACGGGGCCAAGGCTGCCGGCAGGAACTGCTACACACTGTTCGAGTCGGGCATGCAAACCGCTGCCCAAGACCGACTCACGCTTGAGATGGAACTCGCCGAGGCACTCGAGAATGAGCAGCTGTTCCTGGTCTACCAGCCAACATTCGACCTGCAATCAGAAAGCGTGATCGGCGTCGAGGCGCTGATCCGCTGGCATCACCCCACACGCGGAGTCATCCCACCCATAGAGTTTATCCCAATTGCCGAGAAAAGCGGGCTGATCGTTCCGATCGGTCGGTGGGTGCTCGAAGAGGCCTGCAACCAAGCCGCTGTATGGCACAAACAGGGCCATCGGATCAGCATGTCCGTGAACGTGTCCGGACGCCAGCTCGACCATGACGAACTGATCGAGGACGTGCGTCACGCACTGGAGCAAAGCGGAATGGATCCGGCAAGCCTGACACTCGAGATCACCGAGACCACGCTGATGCGCGATGCCGAGGCCACCGCCGAGCGTCTGCAGGAACTCAAGGGACTCGGCGTCCGCATCGCGATCGACGATTTCGGTACTGGCTACAGCTCGCTGGCCTACCTGCGCCAATTCCCGGTCGACGCACTGAAGATCGACCGCTCCTTCATAAGCGGCATCGCTGCTTCCAAGGAGGCGGCAGCCCTGATCCGCACGCTCGTACAACTTGGCAAGACACTCCAGATCGAGACGCTCGCCGAGGGCATCGAGGACCAAATCCAGCTCAAGACCCTGCAACGCGAACACTGCGACCACGGACAGGGCTTCCTATTCTCGCGTCCCCTCGATGTCAGCGCAGTCGAAGCATTCCTACAGTCCAGCGATGCCTCGATGCAACTGCTCCCAACACACTAGCGATGACCAAATTCTTCATCGCCGGCATCGAATCGCAGGACGGGCGCGTGGAGGCGGCCTATCGGAAGCTGCGCGAGCGTTCACAGATGGTCGCTGGCTGTCCGGCGAAGTCGCGGCGTATCTTCAAGCTGAGCTGTCGGGTTGACGGGCATGACTGCGATATCGAAGTCGGCAGGCCGCTGTCCCAAGACAGTGATGTCGTGGTCGCGATCCTGGACCATGGGTATCAGGAGGCGTTTGTCGTGCACACAGCAGCTGGAGGGATGGGCGCCCCGATGCGTGTTGGCCACCCCGTGTATTCGGTGACGGAGTTCTCGTGAACATGCCCGGCGCAGCACACTCGGCTTGACGGCCGAGTTGGGGCTGCGACCTGCTGTGAGCAGCCCCGCTGTTACGGTGGGGAAGTCGATCGCGCCCGTCGTGGGTTGGCGATTGTGCGTTCGCTCGGTCCTTCCTGACCTCTCTGCCTCGCGACCGCAGCCCCTGAGAGGCTTCGTGAGGAGCGCCCGTGAGTGTTGTGGCCGTAGAGTCTGAGAGTGGATCGCGCCGCCGGTCTGCAAAGCGCTCGCTGAAGCGCGCGGGGGCTGGGAGGCCCTGCCGACTGGCCGGAGGACCGCTGCGTGTCGCGATGCTGGCACCGCCGTGGATCTCGGTACCACCGCCGGGGTATGGGGGCGTGGAGTCGGTAGTGAGCGTGCTCACCGAGGCGCTCGTGCGGCGGGGGAACGCGGTGACGCTCTTCTGCGCTCCGGGCTCTGAGTCAAGCGCGCGCGTGGTGACTCTGCTGCATGAATCCTACCCCGATGAGATCGAGCGCTCGCTCTACGAGGTCGATCACGTCGCGAGGGCGTTCGAGGAGATCGACCTCGCCGCCGGCGATGGTCGCTTCGATGTCGTGCACGACCATTGCGGCTTCACGGCGCTCGCGATGGCGGACCGGCTCGACACGCCGCTCGTGCACACCCTGCACGGGCAGTTCACCGCCAGTACCGCCGCCTTTTACGCCCGTCACGGCCACAAGGCGGCCCTCGTGGGCATCAGTCAGGCGCAGCTCGCCTCGGCGCCTGCAGGTATGGAAGCGGTTGACGCGATTGCGAACCCGATCGATCTGCGGGCCTGGCCGCTGCGTGAACACAAGGACGATTACCTGCTGTGGATCGGAAGGATGACCGCCGAGAAGGGTCCCCAGCGCGCGATCGCCGCTGCCCGTGCGGCAGGTGTGCCGCTCGTGCTGGCGGGGGTCATCCAGCCCGGCCAGCAGGCGTTCTTCGAGCGCGAGGTAGCGCCACACCTCGACGGTGAGCGCGTTCGCTTCGTAGGTGAGGTCGGTGGCTCTGTCAAGCGTTCGCTGTTCGCGTGCGCCCGCGCGCTGCTGATGCCGATTCGCTGGGAGGAGCCCTTCGGGATGGTCATGGTCGAGGCGCTGGCGTGCGGGACCCCGGTGATCGCCTTCCCCGAGGGTGCAGCCCGCGAGCTCGTCCTGCACGGGCAGACAGGTTTCCTCGTCGAGGACGAGCCGGCGATGGCTGCTGCTGTCGGTGAGCTGCCCAGCATCGCCGCGCGGGATTGCCGTGCCTGGGTCGCCGAGCATTGCGAGGTCGACGTGATCGCCGCCGCCTACGAGTCGACCTACCGCTCGGTGGCGCACGAGCGCACAGGAACGCTCGCTCTTGTCTGAACGCACGCTGAGCGTCCTGGACGGCAGCACCTTCGTCGTCGGGGACCGCCTCGGTGACGTGCGCGCCGACGAGGGCCGCGAGCACGGCTTCTTCTGCGAGGACACCCGCTTCCTCTCGCGCTGGGTCCTGCACGTCGGGGAGGCGCCGCTTGAGCTGCTTGGCCTCGACCAGAGCGCGCACTTCGCTGCTCAGTTCTTCCTGACTCCCCGGGTGGGGCCGGACGAGCAGGCACCGTGCTCGATCATTCGCCGGCGACTCATCGACCGCGTGTGGATGGAGGAGGTCTCGGTGACCAACCACCGCCACGAGCGCAGCGAGGTGCGGGTGGTGCTGGCCCTGGACGCCGACTTCGCCGATTTGTTCGAGGTCAAGGACGGCGTGGTGGCTGAGCGGGAGATCACCTACAGCCACGACGATGGCACCCTCACGCTGGCCTACGAGCGCGCGGGCGTGGAGCGCTCGGTCACGATCTCCGCCAGCCGCACCGCGGAGGTCACTCCTCAGGGCTTCGCCTACCTGCTGGCACTCGAGCCCGGCGAGCAGTGGTCGAGCACCTTCATGCTCACGCCCCACGCCGCACAGCCGGGAATCGCCTTCGCGCGGCGCGAGCCGCGCGGCGCCCTGGCGCAGCTGAGCGCCTCCAAGGAGGCCGAGCTGCAGGAGTGGCTGGCCCGAGCACCGGTGCTGCAGGCACAGGACCCTGCGCTGATGCGCACCTACCGCGCCAGCCTCAGCGACCTTGGCGCGCTGCGGATGCACCCCGATCCCAGCGAGGCCGCGACCCTGCCCGCGGCGGGGCTGCCCTGGTTCATGGCGCTGTTCGGCCGTGACAGCCTGATCACGAGCTTGCAGGCGCTGCCCTATCTGCCCGGCCTGGCCGCCACCACCCTGCGCGTACTCGCGGCCCGCCAGGCCAAGGTGCGCGACGATTTCCACGAGCAGGAGCCGGGCAAGATCCTGCACGAGCTGCGCTTCGGCGAGCTCACCGCGCGCGGTGAGCGCCCACACTCCCCGTACTTTGGGACCGCCGACGCTACGCCTCTGTTCCTCATCCTCCTGGACGAGTACCACCGCTGGTCCGGCGATGCGGAGCTCGTCCGCGCGCTCGAGCCCAATGCCCGGGCCGCCCTGACCTGGATCGATGACAGCGGGGACGCCGACGGCGATGGGTATGTCGAGTATGCCTGCCGCAACCTGGCTACCGGACTGGTCAACCAGTGTTGGAAGGACAGCTGGGACGCGATCCAGTTCGCCGACGGCACGCTGGCCCGAGGGCCGATCGCGACGTGTGAGATCCAGGGTTACGTGTACGACGCGCGGCGGCGGGCGGCTCGCCTGGCGCGCGAGGTGTGGGGCGATGAGGCGCTCGCCGGGCGCCTGGAGCGCCAGGCCGCTGACCTGCGCGAATGCTTCCGCCGCGACTTCTGGATGCCCGAGCGCGCCTGCCACGCGCTCGCGTTGGACGGCGAGAAGCGCCGGGTTGACAGCTTGACCTCCAACATCGGCCATCTGCTGTGGTCGGGCATGCTTGACGAGGACGAGGCAGCCGCGACCGCCGAGCGGCTTCTCAACGAGCAGCTCTACTCAGGCTGGGGAGTGCGGACGCTCGGCACCCACGAGGCCGGCTACAACCCACTTGGTTACCACACGGGGACCGTCTGGCCGCACGAGAACTCGCTGATCGCCGCCGGCTTGGCGCGCTACGGCCAGCGCGAGGCGGCGAGCACTATCGCCTCCTCGATCCTCCGCGCGGCGCCGTACTTCGAGCACCGCCTGCCTGAGGTCTTCGCCGGCTACCCCGCGTCGATGACGTCGGTTCCCGTGGCGTTCCCGACGGCCTCGCGTCCCCAGGCATGGGCTGCGGGGACCCCATTGCTGCTGCTGAGCACGCTGCTTGACCTGCACCCTGGGCGCAACGATACGGACGTCGAGGCCCCATGCGCCAGCGGGCACATCTCGCTGCGCTCACGGAGAGGCTATGGTGAGTGCAATGGATGACGATGCGATTCGTACCGTGGTGACGCGGCTGGCGCGTCCTCACCCTTCCGGGGGCGAGGTCATCGAGCGCGCGGCGATCCTCGCCGAGGGCACCGACTCAGCCGCGATCATGGCGTGGATCGCCGCTCACGCTGGGACCCCCGAGGCGACAGTTGCCGCTGCCCCCAGACACGGCCTGCACGGTCCGCGGCTCAACGAAAGTGGCGGAGCAGGACCACGGGCACCGCTTCGCTTCGTGCTGCCGGCCGGCGTCCTGACCTGAGCCTGCTCGACAATATTCCGCCGATCTTTGAGAGAGGTGGTCCCCCCATACCACCACGACCACCTACTGGGCCATATGGGCCATAGTCTGTCTCGTCCGTCTGGATCCGAAGACAACTTATGGGTTGTCGTTGCAGGGCGGCGGCCGAGCAGGCCGGAACAGACCTGCCTTCCTGACGGATTCCCAACTGCCCTGGCCACTGCGAGAGCGGCGGGCAGGACACGGGGGCCGAGGAACGGGTCCGTCGTGAGGCTTCGACCGCGCGCGATGCGTTGAGGTCAGCTGCGGCGGGGTAGAACTCTCACGGGACTCAGCTAAGGACCGGCCCGGCGCCCTGCACGGGCTCGAAACGACCGTTATCGCAACACCCCACGACCAGGAGACCAACATGCCGCGCATCACCGTTGGAACCGAGAATGACGCCGCGATCGAGCTTCACTACGAGGACCACGGCAGTGGCCAGCCGGTCGTGTTGATCCACGGCTACCCACTCAACGGCAACTCGTGGGAGCGCCAGGAGCGCGAGCTGCTCGCCGCCGGCTACCAGCGTCAGCTGCGCAACAACACCGCGAGCCTGCTGCGCCGCGTCGAAGCAGGCGAGCATCTGCGCATCACCGTCCACGGACATCCGGTCGCCGAGCTCGTGCCCGTCGATCGTGCCCACCCATTCATTCCCTTTGACGAGCTCGTGACCGAGCTCCGCGGCACGATGCTCCCCGACGATCACCTCGACGAAGAACTCCGTGAATTCGATGAGGTCCCTCGGGACCCGTTCGCGTGAAGCGAGCCCTGCTTGACACCTCATTCGTCATCGCCCTCGCGCGCGGCGAAGACCTCCCGCTCGAAGACCCTCCCGAAGAAGCCGCCATCTCCGCCGTGACGCTCTGCGGCCTACACCACGGTGTGTTGATCGCCACCGACAAGCAACGCCCAGGCCGACTCGCCACCCTCATCCTCGCCGAAAGACGGTTCGACGCCTTGCCAGTCGACGCCCACATCGCGCCGCACTGCGGCCGACTCGTTGCAGACGCCAGACGCAGCCGCAACAAGAAGCTCGCTACTGCAGACGCGCTCATCGCCGCAACCGCAGCCGCCTACCAACTCCCACTCATCACACGCGACCACGACTTCGCAGACATCGACGCCATCGACGCCGTCATCGTCTAGGCCCCTCGATATCGCCCCACGCCCGCGGCAATAGCGGACTCCGCTATTGCCAATCTACCAAATACCCACCTATTTGCAGGCAATTTCAAGGGAGCGGGTTCATAGCGGGGGCAGGATTCGAACCTGCGACCTTCGGGTTATGAGCCGGGTTCAGAGCGCCGCGCTTTGCGGTTCTCTGGCGTTTGCCGCGCTAATCCCCAACTTCGTGGATGCGACGACTGTCGAGCTTGCTGCGTTTTTCCGGACCTTGGCCTGGTTTTTCCTTTGGCCCAGAGCGGCTCGAGGGGCCGTCCGAGATCCTTGTCGAGGAGGTGGACATAAGTGTCGAGCGTGAAGCTCGGGGAGTGGTGTCCGAGCCAGCGCTGGACCTGGAGGATGTTGCGCCCTTCGGCGAAGAGTCGTGACGCGACGGTATGGCGGAAGGTGTGGAAGCCGGCCCACTCAACGGCGGCCTCCTCGCACGCTGGAGCCAGCACCCGGTTCGCGAGGTTGTTGGGGTCAAGCGGCGCCCCGGTCGCTGAGGCGAACGCCCAGTCGTTCCGGGCGCGCCCAGCAATATGGGCCCTGAGCCGGTCGGCCACCTCGATCGGAACCGGCAGGTCACGCTTGGCGTAGCGAGACTTCAATGCACCCACGACCAACCCCGTCCCACGTCGACGGCGGATGCGGCGGCGGATCTTCACGTATGGCTCCTCGCCGTTGAGGCTCAGATCATGGACCTTGAACGCGATCAGCTCCGAACGGCGGACCCCTGTCGCCGCGAGCAGTTCGAGCATCAGCCGGTGCTTTGGATTGATGAGCGAGACGACGAGCTCCATGCTCTCGACGATCTCGATCTCGCCGTCTGCGTCCTCGAGCTCGAGGCGAGGGAACGGGCGTGGATCCTCCTCGTCCTCCTCGATCCTCGGCCGGTGAGGCAACACGACATCGTCACACGGGTTGTGCTCGATCAGACCCTCGCGCCGAGCCGTCGCCAGGCATGAGGACACAGGCTGCAGCGCGTTCTTCACGGACTTGTCCGAGAGCGTGCCGCCCCGCTGGCTCGGCTGCTTGACCAGCCAGCCGATGAACTCGGAGACCAGGCGCGGTCCCACGTGACCGACGCGCAGGTCGGCAGCGAAGAACTTCAGCGCGTAGCGCTTCAGCAGGCGCCGATCTTCGTCGCGCGTTTCCTCCCGATAGCCCCGTCGGCCGGTGCCCTAATAGCGCTCGACCCACTCCAACGAATACGCGTGGAAGAACGGGTCGACCTGCACGTGTACGGCAAGCTCGCGCTCGCAGTCGGGGCATCCATCGCGAGGCTCGTCTCGGTGCAGCCCGGCAGCATGCCCCCTCCTCAGCTTCGCCTCACGCTCCATTGCGGCCTTCCCCTCGCGAGCTTCCACGAGACGCAGAAACGTGCGCGTCTTCCCGCGATAGACGACCACGTAGGGGCACGCACAACGACCGACTCGATCGCAGTCCTTCGCGTGCCGCCGATAGATGCCCCGCGTTTCCGTCTTGACGAGCTTGGCCGCCATCACGCAGCTCCTGACCTGTCCCCCGCGCAGGAACCAGAAGTTGGCAAATCAACGCCCCAAAACACTACTTTGATGCTATCCTACGGGTATGAGCCGTGTTCTGAGCCCTACCGAGTCGATGGCGCGTGCGTTCGTCACGTTGCGGGGCGCCGATCCGGATGACCGCGACGCGTTGAGCGCTGCGGTACAGGATGCCACCACGGAGCTCCAAGCGGGCTTGGCGGACCGTTTGAGCTACTCCAAGACGGAGGCGGCTCACCTCTTGGATGTGAGTTCCACGACACTTGAGAAGTGGATCGACCGTGGATTGATCCCGGTTGTGCAGGTGCCGCGTTACAAGCGTGATCGCATTCCAGCGCAGGCTCTCTTGGCGCTAGCTGGCGAGGTCAAGCAGTTGCGTCGACAGGGCCGCCAGCGCGGTCTGCTCCTCGAGGCCCTAAATCGCCTGGAGCGGGAGGACCCGCAGTGGCAGCGCCAGTTTGATGACCTCTATGGGGAGGGTCTGCGTGCGATGCAGCGCGGGGATCTCGTCAAGGTTGATCTAGACAGCTTCGGTCCGGACGACTGATAAACGCAACGGTGTCCGGGCCGGGGCTGGAGATTTACGTTGCGCCCGCGGTCGAGCGTGTCATCGACGATCTGCGTGGGAAGCGGCTAGGACTTGGGGACGTGCTGAGAGAGTTGGCGCGAGATCCATGCTCGGCTGAGCTTGACGCACGGCGTCTATCGGGCCCGCTGGCTCCCATCGTTTGCGGCATCCACCTATCGCGGGGATATCGGCTGGCGTTTTCCGTCCAGCCAAAGACGAAGGTACATACCGCCCGCGTCGTTGTCCTGTACGTCGGCAAGCGCGACACACGACGCCGCGTGCGCGATATCTGGGAGGTTCTACACGATCTGTTCGAGGTCGATAACCCACCAGCTGAGCATTATCGGCCGCCGTGTTGCAAGGACGGGATGCCCAGCATCAGCGAAACCGAACTCGACGATTTCACAGATCGACTACGGCGACTATTGCGAGGGAGCAAGATATCTCCATAGCTCCTTTAGCTATATTGGCTCTCTTGGAAAGAGTGCAAGCATGATCCGTCTCAGCATCTTCAGGAACGAGATCAGCCCCAGCGGGAAGCTCGTCGATCACCTCGCCGCCGCCGTGCAGATAAGCGGGCAGGAGCTCGACGTCACCGCGGGCAGCGCACGGTACGTACAGGTCGGCATGCCCGTCTACAGCGAGCGCTACGGCCGTATGATCGACTTCGACACCGACGGCGAGGAGTGGGCTCGCAACCTACCGAGCGCCTACCGCAACGGCGCCGTGAGCGTAACCGCCGAGATCATCGAGCCCGTAGAGGAGCAGTTCTCCGTGCGACGCGCGAGATGCGCTCCGGCTCTCACCGACAGGCACGCGCGGCATCCGCGCTGAGGCCATGCCCCGCACCCGTCGCTCAGCCATCCACGCCCAGATCATCGGCCAGCGCATCCGCGCCGCTCGCGAAGCCGTGGGGCTGACACAGCTAGCGCTGGCCGAGCGCATGGAGGTCTCCCAGCCGGTCATAGCGGCGCTGGAGGCCGGCCGCGGCAATCCCACGGTCGGCTTGCGGCCGTCGCTGAGGCTCTGCAGGTCGGCTTCGACGTCGACTTCCCACTGCTGCCGGCCATGCCGCATCCAGGCGAGCTCGTTGCTCGCTGAGTTCGATCCCGCCGAGCCTCTACCTGCCGCCACGCTCGAGCAGAGCGAGCCAACCGCGCGTCTCCGGTAGGAGGTTTTGAGCATGGACGCATCGAAGGGCAGCTCAGTCACTTGCGAGACCCGAGAGATCCGGCCACCGCCGCCAGACCGGCGGAGCGGATCACATCAGCCCAGTCGGTCATAGTGCGCGCTCGACCCAGACGGGCCGTGCACCTCCTTTGTAAAGACGGGATCGCGCTATCTTTAGCGGCGCGCTGCCGAAAGCGTCCCGTCTGCGATTCGTGGTCCATGCCCGCGTCGCACTAGCCGGGGAAGCGGCCCAGCCGTCGGACTGACGCTATGACCCTTTCAGGGCGGGCATGGGACGCCATCACGAAAGGAGCCGTACGTGTCAGCCCAGCCAAACCGGAAGCAGCAACGTCTCGCCCGCGAACTGTCAAAGAGAGATGGCGTCTCATACCAGGCGGCGCTCGCAAAGATCAGAGCCGCTCAGCAGCCCACCCAAGACGGCGAGGGCGTAGTCAGTCCTCACCGCCAAATGCTTGGGCTGATGTACGAGACGTTCGCTGCGACGGGGACCTGGCCGCTCTTCCAATACGTCGGCTCCCATTGGGACGAGGTCAACGTTTGAGGCGCGGGATGTCTACCTTGACATGGCGGAGCAAGGTCTCGTGCGCCCGGCAATGACCCGTCGCCATGAGTTTCAGCTCCGGCAGGAGACGGTTGTCGGAGTGAGTCTCCAAGGCCTGATAGACATAGGACCAGCTGCTGAGGATCTTGACCGCTTCGTGGCCGTCGTCCGTCATGTCGCCAAGAGCGCGAGCGAATTTCGAGCGTCATCCCCTACCGAACTTGAGCGCCTTTCGGTCACGAGCGACGAGATCCGCCTACACCTCGGACTCGAACAGGGAGATGCCGCGCTGGCTCGTCTCGGCACCCTCGTAAGCGACGAAGCTTGGCAGCTCTGGACTTCGTTCGGCAGAACCGAGGCCGATGACTGGTCCTTCGAGGTCAATCTCGAGAGAGCCCGTCGCTTTCGCGATATCCACACCGTGATCGAGTTCCTCGACATCAGCTACCCCAGACAACAACAGCATGACACGTCTCCGCCTGGGCCTGCACCGGACGTACAGCAAGGAGATGTTCCCCTACCCCCATACAAACGGAGCTACGACCTGTTTATCTCTCACGCCGGCGAGGACAAGGACACGGTTGCAAGACCGCTGTCGAAGGCCCTGGAAGCCCGTGGATGGTCAGTATGGCTGGATGAGCTGGAGCTGACGGTCGGAGACAGCATCAGCGGCCACATCGAACGAGCCCTCGCGCGTAGCCGGTTCGGGGTAGCTGTGCTCAGTCCTGCGTTCTTCGTCAAACAGTGGCCCCAGCGAGAGCTCGCCGGGCTTGCGGCGCGCGAGGTCGACGCTGGATCGAAGGTCATCCTTCCCGTCTGGCATCGGGTCGATAGCCATTACATCGCGCAGCGCGCACCGATCCTGGCTGACCGTGTCGGGGCATTGACGAGTGCCGGGATCGATGACGTCGCGGACAAGATCTCACTCGCGCTGGAGCGCGCGGGAGTCCGTGCTGCGGCCGGGCAGCCCCCAGAGCCGGTCGTGCAGGCCATCGAGCCAGAGGACGGCCTATCGCTGCTGACAATCCCTGCCACGACCGACGAACTGGCACGGCTCGTCGATGAGCGCCGGGACTGGTGGGAGTTCCTGCTGTACGCGGGGGTCCTGGTGAAGGGAAAGCGCGAGCTTGACACCAAGTGGGACGACCACGAGCTGCAGCTACCGCGCGGACCGCGCCGCGAATTCGATCTGGCATCCGCCAACGACTTCCTCAGGCGAGAGATCGGATGGATCCAGAAACACATCGTCCTCGATCGCATCATGACCCCATCTATCTACGAGCAGGCGTTTGGCGCTCCAGGTCAGTCGGGCGACGCCACCAAGATCGAAGGCATGGCTCGCCGGCTTCTCTCGATGTACGAGTCCTGGCTGGACTGGGCTGCCGGACTGCGCAACGCGAGCGTGCCGCCGGTGTACGAGGAAGTCCTCGAGACCACCGCCTGTCTCATTGACGGGCCCGTCTTGTCGGTCCGGGAGTTCATCGACCACGTTGCCCATCAGACTGCGCGGCTACCCGAGTTGGCGGGCGACGGAACGGACGAGCACCCCATAACGCTCACATTCGAACTCAAACTCGACATCGAAGACGAGGTCACTGATCGCAACAGTCGCGCCTGGGAGAAGCTTCGCAGCGAGCTGGCCTAGCGCCGAGACGAGCGTCTTAGGGCTCACGACCGAGCAAATGCGGGATGTCAGGACTCGAGATCCGCATGAACACAGGATTTGGCCATGATCGAGGCCACCAAATACCAAGTCGAGAGCCCTTAGCACAGCCTCTTGGGGGAACCATGACGTTCCGGCTGCGATGGCGCTACCGCTTCGCTCCGACGAGAGCAAGCGCCAGACAGCCCCGAGGCCGCGTTTGCAAAGGACGAAGACGAAGTCTGGGCCGCGGTCAGGGTCCACTTCCGCTACGCCCGGCGCGAGCGGGCGCGTGCCGGCTCTCGTTCGACGCGCTCGAAGGTCGTCCCAAGCGAAAGTCTGCAGAGCGTCGATCGAGACGCCCGCTTGCTCCCGCGAAGCAATAATACGGCCCTACCTGAGACGCGCGCACCTGCAGGTTCGCGTGAAGCCCGGGGCTAGGTCCCGAGCTCCTTGGCCGCATTCCACATTACAAAGGGTCCATCCCAGCCTGGACTGCCAGGCAAACCGGCGCTGCCTACGGCCACCACATCTTCCTCACCTTGAACTTTCCGCTTCTAATAGGTTCTTCGATTACTGCCCCTAGATCGAGAGCGTTGGTAACCTTAACGCACGCATCTGGCAGTCGCTTACCAACCACCGGCTTGCAATATGCTGTAACACTTGCTCCCTGATACTGCTTCAGTACACCTTCTTGATTTGGTTGTGCCCTCTTATTTTCTCCGATTTCCTGGAGTTCCTTAGCTGTCGGGAAAGGTCCGGTGCCGTAGGATGGGTCGTATAGGGCGGCGGACTTGCCCATTCCGGCCTTAACTATAGCGTGGTCCCAGAAGTAGGGCGGCGGATTTTCATTGGCCTGTCCCGGTACACCGGGTTCGTCCTGTATGGAGTCCGCTCTAATCGGGAACTTCAGAACGCCCGTTCTATTATTTCCTCCGAGGAACTTCCACTTTGGAATGAGCATGGTGCAGACGAATGGTTCCATTTCATTACATTCACCAGCAGCAGTAGCACCAAAGTTAACAACCAGATGTATCAGCCGTCCTGAGAAAACCTTATCGACATTCAGCGTCGCGACCATGAGCGTAGCCCATGCACCGCAGCGACCTTTACCAGTTGCCATCATATCTTCTAGCGTGTTGCATGCTTCTCGATTTACGTTCTTATCAGCTGTGGCCCCCGGGTTTACATTTTCATAATATTTGAAAATAGTGCCTGGCTCAAAATCCCCGCGCTCAGCAGTGTACTTTGTTCTACGCAAAATAGGTACCTTCATTGGCTTCTTCCTGTTTATCGGAAGTCGCAGGCTCTCGGGCAAGGTCCCTGGCTGCGTGAATCCGCCCCATATCTTTTCGATTGTCTGCAGTTCCGTTGGTGCTGGGAGTGCCACAGGGACAACCGCTGCATACAGCAGAGTGAAGTAAATTGGTGTGCACTGGTTCGCTTCTATTGTTTCTTCTCCACCCGATGCGCCTTGGGCTTCAGCAAGCGTCTTGCAGGGTGCCGGAGACGGTTCCGCTGATGTGAGGAAGAGGTTGAGAGTGCTGGACCCTAGGCTCTGGGTGGTAGGGCTCGCTTCGCTTCGAACCTGGACTGTCCATGTCCATTTGATCTGCATAGATTCGTAGTTTACCTCTGCCGGCAAGGGCGCGTTAGCCGAAATCGGGGGTTCAGATGGCGATTCGCCGATTTCGATGTAGCTCCCGTGGCGGGCTACCTGGTTTTCGAGTTCTCCAGTGTTTGCGAATTCCTTAGTGAACTTTATGGGTTTGCCATCTAGTAGTGTTTCACCTGTGATGTTCGGTTTACCGATGAGCTGTTTTTCGAGGATCATCTGCTTTGCAGCGACAGGAAGCTCAAAGCGGACTTTGGCCTGCGGCGTGGTGCCTTGAGGGTAGGCGATTGGCCAGGACTTGATCTGTTCGCCGGTAGTGGGTGAGTATTCCCACTCTACGTTGTTGTGGCCTGTAAATTCTTCGATTGTCTCAGCTTTTTCTTGTGTAGTGTTGTGCTGGTCGTCAAGGATGACAGGCAGGTTGTTAGTAAAATTTACTTGTTCGACCGTTGGCGGTGTAGGACCCACGATCTCAGTCTCTTCACCGCAGGAAGAGGTAGAGCTTTCGTGATGCACGTCTCCTGAGTAGCTGGCCTGCCAGTAGTATGTGCCGGCTTTGAGTTTCTCCTGGGCCGATGCAGGCACGACTCCGTTAGTAACGGTCACTTCGCCGGCTTTCGCAGCCAGTGTTTTGCATTCTTTGTCAGAGTAGACAGC
>DASZGB010000006.1:0-1648 GCA_035939185.1 Solirubrobacteraceae bacterium | reverse complement strand
TACGGCATCAAGTTCGTCAAGGAGCGCCTGACGCGCGAGAGCTACCGCCGCGTACTGAATCCGCTCCTCGGGCGCGGCGACTTCCTGATCAATGTCTCCGTCGAGGTCTCCAGTATCGCCCTCGTCAAGCTGTGCTGGGAGAGGGGCGCGATGTACCTCGACACCTGCATCGAGCCGTGGCCGGGCGGCTACACCGACCCGACCGTATCCGCCGGCAAGCGCACCAATTACGCGCTGCGCGAGGAAGCGCTGGCGCTGCGCGCCGGCAATGCACGCGCCCCCACCGCCGTGCTCACCCATGGGGCCAATCCGGGCCTCGTGTCGCACCTGATGAAGCAGGCGCTGCTTAATATTGCCGCTGACACCCAGGTCGACGCCGGCAATCCCGGCTCGCGCGAGGAGTGGGCGGCGCTGGCACGGCGCCTGGGCGTCAAGGTCGTGCACATCGCCGAGCGCGACTCGCAGGTGTCCAACAAACCCAAACTCATGGGGGAGTTCGTCAATACCTGGTCGGTGGACGGCTTCGTGAGCGAGGGCTGCCAGCCGAGCGAGATGGGCTGGGGTAGCCACGAGCGCAACTTCCCGCGCGACGGCAAGCGGCATGACTCCGGCTGCCTGGCCGCGATCTATCTGACGCAGCCGGGCGCGGGCACGCGCGTGCGCACCTGGACGCCCAAGGCGGGTCATTTCTACGGCTTCTGCATCACACACGGGGAGGCGATCTCGATCGCCGATTACTACACGGTGCGTGAGGGCATGCAGATCGCCTATCGCCCCACGGTTCACTACGCCTATCACCCGTGCGACTCGGCCGTCATGTCCGTGCACGAGCTGGCGGGGCGCAACTACGTGCAGCAGGAGCGCCAGCGCATCCTCATGGACGAGATCACCAGCGGCATCGACGAGCTCGGCGTACTGCTCGCGGGGCACAAGAAGAACGCCTACTGGTACGGCTCGCAGTTGTCCATCGAGGAGGCGCGCAAGCTCGCCCCCTACAACAACGCCACGAGCCTGCAGGTGTGCGCCGCGGTGCTCGCGGGGGCGATCTGGGCCATGGAGAATCCGAATCTGGGCGTGGTGGAGCCGGACGAGATGGATTTCCGCCGCAATCTTGAGATCTGCATGCCCTACTTAGGCCCGGTCGCCGGTGAGTACACGGAGTGGACGCCGCTGCACGAGCGCGAGCGGCTCTTCACCGAGGATCTGGACAAGACCGATCCCTGGCAGTTCAAGAACGTCCGGGTCATCTGGTAGCGACGCCTCTCAGGCGCGCTCCTCGTACTCGATCCCGACAATCACCAGGAGCCGGCTGCCGCCGGGGGCCTCGAGGGTTACCTGATCGTCGAGCCGCCGCGTGAGGAGCGCGCGCCCGAGCGGGGAATCCATGCTGATGTAGCCGGGCTCCAGGTCGAACTCATCCGGACCGACGATGCGGTAGCGCTCCTGCCCGCCGTCCTCGGCTTCGAGCAGCACCCACGCCCCGAAGAACACCCGGTGCGGATCAGTGGGGTGCTGCTCCACCACCACCATTCCCTCGAGGCGCTTGCGCAGGAAGCGCACCCGGCGGTCGATCTCCCGCAAACGGCGCTTGCCGTAGATGTACTCGGCGTTCTCGGAGCGATCCCCCTGGGCGGCGGCCGCGGCGACC
>DASZGB010000005.1:0-694344 GCA_035939185.1 Solirubrobacteraceae bacterium | reverse complement strand
CCAGTAGTATGTGCCGGCTTTGAGTTTCTCCTGGGCCGATGCAGGCACGACTCCGTTAGTAACGGTCACTTCGCCGGCTTTCGCAGCCAGTGTTTTGCATTCTTTGTCAGAGTAGACAGCATATTTGACCGTACCAGTCGCCTTGGCGGCATCAGAGCCACCCAAGCTAGCGTCGTCGGTAATGCCGACTCCTTCCAACGCGGAGATAGCTTCGTGAGATCTACCGCCGCTCGACAGAGAGGTCGCAAGCGAAGTGGTTGCCCTAACTTCCGCAATCTCATCCCCGCACGCAGTCGTGGCCTGGTGGTTCGCTTCGTCTCCTGAGTAGCTGGCCTGCCAGTAGTAGGTACCAGGTGCCAGTTTTACCTGATTGGACGCTGGAATGTTTCCGTTGGTGATAGTCACTTCATCCCCCGTGCCAACAAGTTCTTTGCATCCGCTGTCGGAGTAGACGGCGTATTCTAGATTTCCCGTAGCTTTTGCCGCGTTCGTTCCGTTTAGTTTTGCCTGGTCGATGATCCCTGTGCCTTGGACGACTGAGATCGTACCACCAGAATGCCCGCCGCCTGACAGCGAGGTGGCCAGTAACGTTGCAGTGGTGACAGTCTCGATCTCTTCGCCACAGGCGGCTGTCGAGCCTTCGTCGTTGATGTCTCCCGAATAGACCGTCTGCCAGTAATAGGTGCCCACTTTTAGTTTCTCCTGGCCAGATGCGGGCACGTTACCGTTGGTCACACTCACTTCTCCTGCTTTGGCGACTAGTTCTTTGCATTCACTGTCGGCGTAGATATTATATGTGACGGTGCCTGTGGCTATGGACGCGTAAACGCTGTTCAGAGTCGCTGTGTCATTCACCGCGACACCTTCCAAGATTTCGATCTGACTGCCCGATTGCCCTTCTCCCAACAACGAAGTCGTGAGTGACGCAGATGCCTTGATGATCGAGATCTCCGTTCCACACACACTCGTCGAACTCTGGTTGGATGCGTCGCCCGAATAGGTCGCCTGCCAGTAGTAAGTGCCGGCACTTACTACTTCTGCGCTGGACGAGGGAACCACCCCGCCGGTCACGCTCACTTCTCCCGCTTTGGCGACAAGAGTTTTGCATTCTTTGTCGGAGTAGACTGCGTATTTGACCGTCCCGGTGGCTTTAGTCGCGTTAGTGCCGCTCAGCGTGGCTGTATCACTCACAGCAAATTCTTCGTTGGATTCGACTTTTTCACCTTTCTGTTCTTCGGTTGACAGTGAAGTCGTCAGCGAGGTTTCTGTGCCATTCACAAACACCCACGCGCCACCGAGATCGCTGTTGGTGACCGTGTCACCTACTAGCGCGGTATTCCCGTCGGATGACAATGCGACACTGGACCCAAAGCCTCCGCCGGTCTGTTCTTTGCCGCCCGTAAGTTTTATCTGTGATGCCCATTTGCCTTCTGTGCGTGTGAACACCCAGGCTGCACCAGAGCCTTCGGAGGGGCTGCTGATCAGTGCTGTATTCCCGTCAGACGACAGCGCAACGCTTTCACCGAATTTATCTTCTTTGCTGAAGGGCACTTTGCCGCCCACAAGCTTCGGTCCCTGCTGGCTCCATGTCCCTTCTGAGCGTGTAAATACCCATGCGGCCCCCGCGCGGATGTTGTCAAAACGTGCGCCGATCAGCCCAGTGTTCCCGTCAGACGATAGTCTGACGCTGCTACCGAATTCTCCACTGCCGCTCTCTTCTTTGCTGCCCGTTAGCTTCGAACCCTGCTGATTCCATTTCCCTTCCGAGCGCGTAAACACCCACGCAGCACCTGCGCCGCTATTATCAAACGGTCCGCCGATCAGTGCCGTATTCCCATCAGACGACAGCGCAACGCTTTCACCAAACCCTCCGTGGCCGACCTCTTCTTTTTCGGCCGTGAGTTTTAGCTCCTGTCCCCATTTTCCTTCTGAGCGCGTGAGCACCCACGCAGCACCAGCAGTTTTGTTGTCGCCTATACCGCCGATCAGCGCTGTATTACCATCCGACGAGAGTGCGACACTTTGACCGAACCTCAATTCGGTGCTTGGTTCTCTGCCGCCCGTGAGCTTTGGGCCTTGCTGGCTCCATTTCCCTTCCGAGCGCGTGAACACCCACACAGCGCCGGCTTTATCGTCGGTGATGCCGCCGATCAGTGCCGTATTCCCATCAGAAGACAGAGCAACACTCCAGCCGAACCTCCCTTCGCTGCTCTCTTCTTTGCCCGTGAGCTTTGGGCCCTGCTGGCTCCATTTCCCTTGAGAACGTGTGAACACCCATGCTGCACCCATGAGTTTAACTCCGTTGTCGAAGGGACCACCGATCAACGCAGTGTTCCCATCCGAGGACAACGCAACGCTCCAGCCCAACGCGACTAGGCCTCCTTTCTCTTCGCTGCCAGAGAGGGCCCTGCCCTGCTGGACAAATGGATCGACCAACAGCGGATAGCGCGCTCCGCGCGTATCGGCGCGCACAAGCAGGCGGCCCCCCTGGAGCGCAAACCAGCCGGGCAGCGTGCGCCCCCGCGCATCGCTCACAACCAGGCCGCCGTAACGCAGCAAAGCGCCCCCCGCTTCGCTGAACGAGATGCTCCGCCCGTCAGCGGCTAGGGAAGGATGCACGTTCCCCGAGAGCGCTATCGAAAGCGTCAGTGGCCCAGTCGCCGCGCCGGCCGGCGCATGCGCGATCATAAAGCCCTGCTCCAAGCCCAACGGCCCATTGGCATACCACTCGCTCAACCCACCACGCGCATACACGACACGATTGGACTGCACACGCGGAGCGATCTCGCCCAGCTCTTCAAGCGAGCTCCCATAACCCACCCCCTGCAGACTCAGACCCAGCCGCGCCCCGCCCGAGCCGATCAACACCCCCGAGCGCCCAAAACGCGTCCGCAAACGCTGCGCCGGGTTGAGCGCCCCCAACACACCACCCGAGGAGGTCACGCGATATGCGCGCGTATCCGCACCCAGCGCCCCCGAGACCACACCCTGCGCCACCACCGGCAAACTCGAAAGGCCCCGATGCGATGTCCCGTTGTGCGCGACGCTTGGTGCGCCCACACGCTGCTCAACCAAGCTTGCCCACAACATCAGCCCGAGCCCCAACAACAGCAACGCCACTGCAGTCACCAGAGCTGGCCACAGTGCTAAGACGCTGATTAGAGACCCTTCGCCAGCAAAGAACGGGCCACGCAAAGAGCGCACATCCCCCACAGCCACAGCTCTACTCCTCGCCGGACGTTCCCGCCCGTTGCCGAGCCCACTACGCTCACTCTCCCCGAGCAGCAGCATCCGACCACCGTAGCCCCGATGACCGTCCACCGCAAACCCAGCAGGCTCCCTCAGTCTCAGAGCACCGTCCGCAACGCTCGAGGCCAGGAAAATGTTTCCGACCCCTGTAAGCGCCCGAAAACTAAGGCGTTTCAAGAGTGCCGCTGGTCACGGTCGAGAAAGCCGTAACAGTCCAGAGCTCACTTCCGCTATCGCAACGAGCAGCGCTGTCGCGTCGACCGTACGAGACGACTGCTTGGGACGGAGGCTGTCGCGTAAACCCGGGGTCGTCCGGTGGGTTTAAGACCATTTGGGTATGTCTCGGAACTTCATTGCTGTTGATCGTGAGCAGGCGTTCTTGTTGCCGCCTGACGTCCGGGAGTGGCTGCCGGAGGGCCATCTGGCATGGTTTGTGCTCGATGCGGTAGCGGAGATGGATCTGTCGGCGTTTTATGCGGCGTATCGTCGTGATGGGTGGGGTCGCCCGGCGTGTGACCCGGCGATGATGGTCGCGTTGTTGCTGTACTCCTATGCGCGTGCGGAGCGCTCCTCGCGTGGGATCGAGCGTCGTTGCGGGGAGGATGTTGCCTACCGTGTGATCACATCCAACCAGGTGCCCGATCACGCGACGATCGCGCGGTTTCGCCGCGATCACGAGGACGCGCTGGCCGGGTTGTTCACTGCGGTGCTGGCGTTGTGCGCGAAGGCTGGGCTGGTCGATGTCGGGGTGATCGCGGTCGATGGCACAAAGCTGCACGCCAACGCCTCGGATCGCTCGAATCTGACTTACGAGCAGATCGCACGGGAGCTCTTGGAGCAAGCCGAGGAGACAGACCGTGCCGAGGATGAGCGCTTCGGTGAGCAGCGTGGTGATGAGCTGCCGCCCGAGTTGCGCGTCCAGGGTGATCGTCGTAAGCGCCTGGCGGCTGCGCGGCGGCTGCTGGATGACGAGCGTGAAGCCGAACCCGAGAAGGTGCCACGTGATCGGACCTTGCGGCTCGAGCAAGGAGAGCGCCGCCTGCGTGAGGAGTGGGAGCTTGACGGGCGCGTCAACGCCGAGTATGGGCGTTGGCGCGCTCGGGGGATCAGTGCTGACGGCCGCCGGTTCGGCGGGCGGGCTCCTGACCCCTACCCTCATCCCGAGGGTCCGCAGGGGATCGCGAACAGCACCGATCCGGGATCCCGGAAGGTGAAGACCCCGCGTGGGTATATGCAGGGCTATAACGCACAGGCCGTGACGACGCGTGAGCAGATCGTCCTCGCGGCCGAGGTCACGATCACCTCCTCCGATTCCACGCATCTCGCGCCGATGATTACCGCCGCGTGCGAGGAGCTGCACGCCGCCGGGATCACCGATCCACCAGAGGTCGTGGTCGCCGACGCCGGCTACTGGAACCGCCCACACATCGAGCATCTCGTCAACCAAGGCATCCAGACACTCGTCTGTCCCGAGGCACTCAAACGCGCAACACCCAGGCCAGGACGCGACCAAGGGCTTTACGCATTCATGCGCCGCGTCCTAGAAAGCGACGCTGGCCACGCCCTCTACAAGCAACGCCAAGCGACGATCGAGCCGGTCTTCGCGCACATCAAACACAACCGCCGCGCCGACCGCTTCCAACGCCGCGGCAGAGCCGCCTGCCGCTCAGAGTGGCGACTCATCACAGCCACCCACAACCTCCTAAAGCTCCACAGACACCACACAGCACCCGCAGCGGCCTAACACAGCCCCCCCAAGAGCCGAAACCACCCACCAACCACCCCGTCGGCCACCCCACAAACCATCGCCACTCGCGCAGCCTCCCCGAACATTACGCGACAGCCTCGACGACCTCCGCGCGCGACGCCCGAGGATCGGCACATGCTCGCTTGCGCTTGGCGATGAGGGAGCACTCGTCCCGTTGCGCCTCAAACCTAGTCCTCGTCCAAAAGGGGCCCCCCGTGGCGGCTATCGGGGACGCCCGCACGCGTCCTCGGGTACCTGCCACGTCTGCAAGACCTTGACCCTGGGCTTGACCCGGATGCCTTCGTCACATCGTTGCAGGCCTCAGCCCACAGAAAAGCCCCGCGTTTGCGGGGCTTTTCTGAGTAACGGGGGCGGGATCAGGCCACAAATCTGCGACCCGCCCGGGAAGACGGTCGCAGATTAACGAAGTAGCGGGGGCAGGATTCGAACCTGCGACCTTCGGGTTATGAGCCCGACGAGCTACCAGCTGCTCCACCCCGCGTCGCTGGACCTATTATTGTAGCAAGAAGCTCACGCTCGAAGCAGGGCTGCCAGACCCCACTGCTCGCTCAAAACGCAATCGCCTTGCTGTCCCTGAAGAAGCCGCCGGTGGGACCATCGTCGGGCAGGGTGGCTAGCCAAACGATCCCTGCAGCGCCATCCTCTACGGGCTTCTGCGCGCCCATCGGTCCGCCCATGTCCGTGTTCACAAACCCGGGGCAGGCGGAGTTCACCAGGAAGCCCGCGTCCGCTAGCTCCGTGGAGAGAATGCGGGTCATCGCATTCAGTGAAGCCTTCGACACCCGGTAGCCCGGCGACCACCCGCCCATCTCGCTCACCCCGCCCATGCCGCTCGACACGTTCACGATGCGCGGATGTTCGCTCTCGCGCAGCAAGCCCAAGAGCGCCACCGTCAAGCGGTAGGCGCCGAAGAAGTTGGTATCCAGCGCCGCCTGCACCTTGGCGAAGTCGGGGTCTACGCCTGCTATGCCGAAGTCACTACCCACGCCCGCGTTGTTCACCAGCACATCCAGTCGTCCTGGATCTGCCGCGACCGCCGCGGCTGCGCGCGCGATGCTCGCGGGGTCCGCTACGTCAAGCTGTAGCGGCGTCACCTGCCCGCCCGTACTTGTCGCCAGCTCCGCCGCCGCTGCCCGCGCCTTCTGCGCATCGCGTGCGCCTAACAGCACGCGGTAGCCGCGACTCGCCAGCTGTCTTGCCACCTCATGGCCAATGCCGCGGTTGGCTCCGCTTACCAACGCTATCCCGGCGTTCTCCTCACTGCTCATATCGTTCCTTCCGATCGTCGTCGCTTTCTCCTCGCCCTCGCTCATCTCGCCGTCCTGCGAGCGGCGCGCTCTGAAGACACCAAAGCTACGCCACCTCTAGCATCTCCGCCCCATGCGCGTCGCTACCGTGGACATCGGCACCAACTCCACCCGCCTGCTGATCGCCGATGTCGATCCCTCTGGCGCCGTGGAGGATCTCGTGCGTCTCTCTCGCGTCACGCGCCTGGGCGAACGCGTCGACTCCGGCGGCGACCTGAGCGAGGAGGCGATCGAGCGTACCGTCGCGGTCCTCGCTGACTACCGCCGCCTCATCGACGAGCACCACTGCGAGGCGAACCTCGCTGTCCTCACCTCCGCTGTGCGCGATGCCCGCAATGGGGCGGCCTTCGCCGAGCGAGTGCGCCGCGACTATCACCTCGATGCCCGCACGCTTAGCGGCGATGAAGAGGCTCAGCTCACTTTCCTGGGCGCGATGAGCGATCGTGAGCCATCCTCCGAGCCCACGGTGGTCATCGACATCGGCGGCGGCTCCACCGAGTTCATCGTCGGCCACGACCACACGGCCGGCTTCCATGTTTCCCTCCAGGCGGGCGTGGTGCGCATGAGCGAGCGCCACATCCACTCCGATCCCCCGGCCCCCGAGGAGCTCCAGCAACTCGCCCGCGACACCCGCGAGGTCTTCCTCGAAGGCCTCCCGCCCCAGGAGCGCGCACCCGTCAAGCGCGCCATCGCGGTCGCCGGAACCGCCACCTCGGCCGCCGCTATCGACCAGCAGTTGGACCCCTATGATCCCTCACGCGTACACGGCTACACGCTGCTGCTGGCCACCGTCGAACTGCTCCTCGCGCGCCTTGCCGACATGACGGACGGGCAGCGCCGCAACGTGGCCGGCCTGCACCCCGACCGCGCCCCTACGATCGTCGCCGGCATGATCCTCCTCGCCGAGACCATGCGGGCCTTCGCGCTCGACCAGGTGGAAGTCTCCGAGCACGACATCCTTCGCGGCGGCGCGCTGCGTCTCGCAGGACTGGATTGAGATCACATTCTGAAGAAACCTTTTATCTTCCCCAAAAGTTCTGACATGCGATATACTGGCTGTGAGGAGGCGTGGGGCCGTGCCACGCGCCCTCTCAGACGGTCCATAGACCTGGGGCGAGGCGCCGATTCGTCGGTGCTCCCGCCGCCCTGGTCACCCTACCCCCCCAGCCCTGAGGGGCCTACCCCTGCCTGTCCCTTGGGGCTTCTGAGGAAGCCGCCTACCCTGGCGGCTTCCTCGCTTAACAAGCTGGGTGGGCCTGTCCCTACTCCTGCCTACTTCCCCATCAAATGGCGGGAAAGTAGGCTGGGAACGAATTAGGGTCATATCCCTCCCGCCCCCATCTGGCCCTCAGCCATCGAACCCCCCTCAGCCGTCAAGCCCTCAGCCGTCAAAGCCATCGGCCATCAAGCCATCGGCCATCAAGCCCTCAGCCGTCGAGCCCTCAGCAGCGCCCGTCAAGCCCCCAAGGCGCGCTATGCAAGGTTCGACCTGCGCGGGTACGCCACGCTCGGGTCCGTAAGCACGTTCACCAGCGCCGGCCCTTCCGCCGCGAGCGCATGCTCCAGCGCCCCCCTCAGCTCCGCGGGCCGCCTTACCAGCTCGCCCGCGCCTCCGAGCGCTTCCACAACCTGGTCATAACGCGTCTCTGGCCGCAGATCGGCCGCAACCGAGTACCCATAGAGGAACTCCATCGGGTGCTTCTCGAGCGCCCAGATGCCGTTGTTGCCCATCACCCCCACCACGCTCACGCCATGGCGCGCCAGCGTGTCCCACTCCATGCCCGAAAAACCAAAGGCCCCGTCCCCCAACAACAACACCACCTGGCGCTCGGGCCGCGCTAGCTTCGCGGCCAAAGCGTAGCCCGGCCCCGCCCCCAGACACCCGAAGGGCCCGGGATCAAGCCAGCAGCCCGGCTCGTAGCTGTTCATGACGCGCCCCGCGTAGGACACGAAATCGCCCCCGTCGCCCACCACGATCGCATCGCGATCGAGCACCTGCCCAAGCTCGTGGTACACCCGCATGGGATGCAGCGGCGCACGCTCGTCCTCGAGCTCGGCTCGCTCCGCCGCGCGCTTCTCGCTCTCGGCGGCGCGCAGATGCGCCACCCAGCGCTCGCTGCGCGCTGTCTCGCTGCGCCCTGTCTCGCTGCGCCCCGCCCCCGGGCCAGCAGCCGCGCGCAGGTCTCGCAGCGTCTGATCCACATCCCCATAGAGCTCGGCCGCCACCGCTCGTGGGTGCTGGCGAGCGGGCTCCGCGCCGTCCACCACCACGATTTCGGTCGCATCGCCAAACGCCCCGCCGAATCCCAGCCGGAAGTCCATCGGCACCCCCACCACCAGTGCCACATCCGCTTCCTTCAATGCCTGCCCTCGCGCGCGCGAGAAGAAGAGCTCGTGATCCGCCGCCACGCAGCCCCGCGCGAGGCCATTCAGGAACGCGGGCACCCGCAGCGCCTCGATCAGCTCCAGCAACGCCTCCTCCCCGTGGCCCCAATACAGGTCGGTCCCCGCCATCACCACAGGGCGCTCAGCTCCCCGCAGCAGTGCAGCCGCGCGTTCGATGGCGGCGCCATCGGCAGGCTGCGTAGCAACATGACCCGCCGGCCCCGCCTCCTCCCAGCGGCCCCCCTCGAGACCGGACGTGGAATCGAACTCGCCCTCGCTGGCCTCCATGAACACGTAATCCAGCGGAAAATCCACGAACGTCGGCCCCCCGTGCGGAGCGAGCGCAACCGCAAACGCCTCATCCACGAGACCGGGGATCTCCTGCGTGCTCTCCGCGGTCACGGCCAGCTTGCTGAGCGGACGCACGAACGGCACGTGGTCGATCTCCTGCAGCGAGCCCATCCCCCAGCGCCCCGCGGGCGCGCGGCCGCCGAGCACCACCATCGGCGAGTGGTTCGCCTGCGCGCTGGCGATCGCGCTCATCCCGTTCGTCACGCCCGGCCCGGCCGTAAGCGCGCACACCCCCGCTGCGCGCGTCACCTTCGCCCACCCCTCCGCCGCGAAGGCCGCCGTGGACTCGTGGCGCACGTCCACAATCTCAATTCCCTCCTCCCGGCAGCCGTCGTAGATCGAGAACAGGTGACCCCCGGAGAGCGTGAACAACTTGCTCACGCCGCGCGCCTTCAGCCGCCGCGCTACCAGCCGGCCGCCGTGAAAGGTCCTCGCCTCGGTCTCCGTGGACACGCACGCGACTCTATAAGAGAGCTGATGCCCGGGGTGGGACTTGAACCCACAAGCCCTCTCGGGCCATCGATTTTAAGTCGATTGCGTATACCGATTCCGCCACCCGGGCCAGGGGCAGAAGTCTAGGCCAGCGCCAAGGAGTTAAAGGAGCCGGCCAGGAGGCCGGCAGTGTTGGCCGCGTACCGCACACGATTACGGGGTATCCCGAACGGGGTAGCCCCGGAACTGAAGCTGCACCCCCGCAACTACCCCGTTGCTACGGTGTCGTTAAGCAATACAGCAGCGATTTGGACCCGCCGTGGAGGTCAGTGCACTAAAACCCACAGCATTGCCCGGCCCCAGAAGCTCGGGGTCGCTGCTGCGCTTGCAGTCTGACGAGCGCTTGATCGCGCTGACCCGCCGCGGACAGCAGGCTGCCTTCGAGGCGCTGTTCTCGCGCTACCACTCCCGCCTGCTGGCCTTCTGCCGACATATGCTGGGCTCCAAGGAGGACGCGGAGGACGTGCTGCAGGAGGTGTTTGCGGCGGCCTTCAATGCGATCCTCGCCGATGAGCGCGAGATCAATGTGCGGCCCTGGCTGTATCGCATCGCCCGCAACCGCTCGCTGAACCATCTGCGCCGCGCCAGCGCGATTGGCGTGGATTCGATGGATATCCACTTCGCCGAGGGCGGCATCTCCACGGGCGAGAAGGTACTGCGTCGCGAGAGCTTCCGCCAGCTCATAGGCGACGTGCAGAAGCTGCCCGAGACCCAGCGCACGGCACTGTTGCTGCGCGAGATCGACGCGCTCTCCTACGAGCAGATCTCCCAGGCGATGGAGACGACGGTGCCCTCCGTCAAGTCGCTGCTCGTACGCGCCCGTATCTCCCTCGCGGAGGCCGCCGAGGCGCGCCAGCTCAGCTGCGCCGAGGTGCGACTCAAGCTCGGCGAGGCCGCGGAGGGGCTGATCAAGATTGACGCCCCCGAACGGCGCCACCTGCGCGACTGCGAACGCTGCCGGTCCTTCCGCAAGCACCTCAAGGACAACAACCACGCGCTCGCCGCAATCCTCCCCGTGGGACCCCTGCTGCTGCTCAAGAAGCTCGTGTTGACCAAGTTTGGCTCGACCGCCTCGGCCGGCGGAGCCCATGCGGTTGGCGCTGGGGGCGCCACCGCCGGTGCCTCCGCCGCGGCCGGCGCCGGGGCGGGCGCCGCCGGTGGCATGGGCCTGGGAGGCCTTGCCACCGCCGGCGCGGGGGCGCTGGCGACGAAGACCGCAGCCACGCTCGCCGCGGCCGCGATCGTCACCGCAGGCGCCGTCGAGGTTGGCCACACAGCGCGCAGCCGTCACCATCACGCCAGCGCAATCACGGCCTCCGCCGATAATGCCGCCGCGGACGCAGGGGTGCAGCACATCGCGTATGCCGCCGCGCCCGCGATCGTCCGTTCCACCCCGCAGCCCGCAAGCACGGCTGTCCGCCATACCGCGTTCGCTGCCCATCGTCAGCGTGCCCACAAGCCTCCGCTAGTCGCCCCGGCGCCCGTCACTGCCAACGTGAAGGCCGTGCCGACCCCGCCGCTCCCCGCGCCCGTCAAGGCGCCCAGCACGGAAAAGCCGCCCGTCACTCAGGTCACCACCGAGTCCACCCCGCTGCCCACGCCCTCCAACACCACCACCACTATCACCACTGTCCCGACGCCGCCTCCCGCCGAAACGCCACCGGCGGCGACAACGCCCACAGTGGCACCACCTCCTCCTCCGCCCCCGCCTCCGCCCCCGCCGTCAACCACTCCAACCGCGACTGGGCCCACGGTCACCCCCGGCACACCACCTCCGCCGGCGGTCTCCGATCCCACCGGTGGTACCCCGGCGCCCAGCACCTCCACTCCCACGAGCAGCCCGCCGCCGCCCGCGTCGGGCGCAAACGCGGGCAGCACACAGTAGACCCACGCGCCGAGCCCCAGCCTACATTCGACTAACTGAAGCTGAATGTACGATAGGGCTCGTACAGTAAGCCCGCCGTCGCCACCAGCAGCGGCGAGGTCACCTGCCTGTTCGATCGTGACGAGCTCAGCATCGAGATCGCGACGCCCTGGCGCGCTGCTGGCCGTTCGGGCAAGAGCAGCACATCGCGCCCATACAGCTTCTGCCCCGCGAGCAGCACCGAGTAGTAGATGTTGTACGCCGTCGCCCCCGTAGCCACGTGCGCTTTGCCCTCGCCGCGCAGCTGGAAGTCCGCATATTTCGCTGCGAGCGAGTGGATGTAGCCCACCGCATATAGCGGCAGCTCACCGCTCAGAGCACCCGCATAGGGCGGCAACGTCAACGCGGACACCGCGAAGGAGTCCAGCAGCCGCCCACTCGCACTGCGCCGCGTCACCTTGACGTCCTGCCCCGCGTCGGGGGCCACGCGATAGAGGCCCCTGTAGCTGAAGCCAAACGGCACGGGCCCGCCATAGGCGATGTGGGCCGGCAGCAAGGTGAGCGTGAGGGCGCCAACGCCCACCAGGAAGGCTGCGAGCAGCGCAAGCACGAGCACACGCATCGCCTTGGTGGCCCGGCGCCAGCCCGGCGCCAGCAGCTGCGCCAGCGTCGGCTGATACTCAGGCTTGAGAGCTACAGCCCACACTGCCCGCTACTCCCCTAACGAGAACAGCGCCTCTAGGTCGTGGCGCGAATAGGCGGCAAAGGCCACCATTGTCTGCGTCCGCGCCACGCCTGGCAGGGCTGTGATTTCGCCCGTCACGACATCTGCCAGCTGATCATGGTGGGCCACCCGCACGATCGCCACGAAGTCCCACTCACCCGTCACGCTGTAGGCCTCGGCCACGCCGTCGATGTCGGCTAGCGCGCTGCCCAGCGTCGAGAGCGCATCGCGCTCGGCCTCGATCAATACGACGGCGTGGGTCAGGCTCATGGCGTGTGGCTCTTCCCCGGAAGGCTCATGGCGTGTGGCTCTCCCCCGGAAGGCTCATGGCGTATGGCTCTCCCCCGGCTCGAGCAGCACGACCTGACCGGCCCCGGCAGCCTCCACGTCGGCCTTGAAGGCGGCGGCGTCGGTCGTGATCGGTGGGAAGGTGTTGTAGTGGCAAGGAATCACCTGCGTGGCGCCGATCAGCTTGCAGGCCGCAACGGCATCGAGGCGATCCATCGTGTAGTGCCCGCCGATGCACACCAGCGCCACGTCGAGCGCATCGCGCTTGCCGGGCAGCGCGAGGTCGCTGAACAGCGCGGTGTCGCCGAGGTGATAGATGGTTTTGCCCCCCAAGCTCACGACGAGACCCGCGGGAACATTGACGGTGCCCTTGGGCGTGGTGGAGGTGTGCCAGGCGGGCACCAGCCGCGCCCAGCCCCAGTCGAAGCTCACGGTGCCGCCGAGGTTGGGGTCATGAACGTGCAGTCCTTCAGCGGAGAGCTCATTGGCGATCTCCACGATCGCCATCACCTCCGCGCCGGTGCGCTTGGCGATCGAGACGGTGTCTCCAATGTGGTCCACATGCCCATGCGTCAGCAGGATTGCATCAGCCTGCAGGTCCTCGGCCGCCACGGCAGCCTTGGGGTTGCCGGTGAGAAAGGGGTCGATGAGCACCTTCGTATCGCCGTCTGAAAGCTCGAAGGCCGCGTGGCCCAGGAAGCGGATCTGCATCGTTCTCAAGGCTCCTCTGTGTCGGTGGTGGACTGCTCGCCGGTATCCGTGGTGGACTGCGTGGTAGGACTGCACTGCCCCCGTGCCAGCTCGCGCGCGAGCGCGAAGCCAACGGTGACGCCCACGAACATACCGAGTCTCGTCTGCTCGGCGACGAGAACGTCGATCGCGCGCACCCGCTCCGCCGCGTCCTGCTCGCTGGCCACCCGCGCAATCTCCGCATCGTGAGCCGAGCCGAACCAGCCGCCCTCGTGTAGAGCCTGGGCGAGGATACGCTGCAACGCGGGCGCCGCGTGCGTGACCACCTCCTGCGCGTGGCTCAGGCGCTCGGGTTCGCCCAACGCCGCGATCGCCGCGTCCACCTCGGCGGCGGTGTAGGAGGGCGTGCTCACACCTGCTCACACAGCCCGCACGCGACTTAGTCCGAGACCCATGAGCAGCCCGAAGACCCCGCCGGTAACGCCCGCAAGCCAGCTGACCCCGTCGCCGAGCGCAAGCGGCATCGCGAGCAGCACCGCCGCAATGGCGGCCGTGCCCAGGAGGTCCCCGTCGTAGTACTGGCGCCGGCGCATGTCCTGCAGGTCGGGCACCGCCCAGGCCGCCAGCAGCGCGAGCGCGCCCGCGTTGGCGCCCAAGAGCAGCGGCAGGGGATAGACGGCCTCGGCAAGCAGCCCCGCGGTGACGCCGGCGCCGAAGAACAGCGCAAGCACGACGAGGGGACCGTGACGGCGCTCGTTGAGCCAGCCGAAGATACCGACGGCGAGCATGCACGAAAACAGGTAGACCGAGCCGGCAAAACCTGCGAGGTTGGCGAATTGCCACGTGAGCAGCCGCCACCAATCCCCCCGCAGCGGCCCCAAGATCGGCAGCTTGGCAAGTTCGAGGTAACCCCCACGTGTGGCGATCCACACCGCGCAGCTCGCCAGCACCAGCGCGATCGTGGCATAAGCGGGAGCGTCCGCACGGATTCCCGCGATCCCACCCCGCCGCATGCGCCCGGGCGCGAGCTTGGGCATGCGTGAGCGCCAACCTCGTGAGGGGCGCGAGGATGGGCCCGTGGCCGCGCCTTTCAGCCCACCGTCACGCGGCAACTTGGGTGCGCGGCGCCGCAGGCGATGCCCGCAGTAGGGACACTCCGTCACGTAGGGGCTGACCTCAGAGCCGCACTGCTTGCAAACCACGAACAAGTCGGCACCCGAAGACATCGTCGATCCATTCTAGGCGCGCAGCGCGGCCCCCGCGATAGGGCCTCGCGATAGAGTCTCCTCGTCAACTGACAGGGGATCAAAAAGAATGAGATTGGGCTACGACGGCAAGCTGTACATCCTGGCCTTCGACCACCGAGGGTCTTTTCAGAAAAAGTTCTTCGGCATCGAGGGCGAACCGGATGGCGAGCAGACCGCGATGATTGCCGACGCGAAGCACCTCATCTACGAGGGCATGATGCAGGCGGTCGCCGCCGGCGCGCGCCCCGAGATGACGGGCGTGCTCGTGGACGAGCAGTTCGGCGGCGGCATCCCCACGGAGGCCCGCGCGGCCGGACTGAAGCTGGCGATGCCCGTGGAGAAAAGCGGCCAGAATATGTTCGACTTCCAGTACGGCGAGGACTTCGCGGCGCATATCGAGCGCTTCGATCCGGACTTCACGAAGGTGCTCGTGCGCTACAACCCCGAGGGCGACGCGGAGGGCAACCGCGAGCAGCGGGACAAGCTGGGGCGCCTGGCAGACTGGCTGCACGAGCACGACCGCCGTTTTCTGTTCGAGCTGCTGGTGCCAGCCGAGGAGTCCCAGCTGGCCGCGGTCGGCGGTGACAGCGAACGCTACGACGCTGAGCTGCGGCCCGAGCTGATGCGTCGCACGATCGCCGAGATCCAGGACGCCGCCATCGAGGTCGATGTGTGGAAGATCGAGGGCGTCGATCGTCGCGAGGACTGCGAGATGCTTGTCAAGCAGGCCCGCAGCGGCGAGGGCCGCGAGGGCGTCGTGTGCGTAGTCCTCGGCCGCGGCGCGAACAACGAGAAGGTCGACCACTGGCTCGAGCAGGCGGCGCCCGTGGAGGGCTTCGTGGGCTTTGCCATCGGTCGCTCCATCTGGTGGGATCCGCTGAAGGCCTACGTCGATGGCAAGACAGAACGCTCGGTCGCGGCCAAGCAGATCGCCGCCAATTACCTGCGCTTCGTCAAGGTCTATGAGCGCGCGGAGGCAGCCGGGAGCGCGGGCTGAAGCTCATGGCCCTACCCGAACGAGCCGACCAGGGACCTGTCCCCCGCCTGCGCCAGAGCCTCGCCGACCTCGAGCAGGCCTTTAGCCGCGAGATCTCACTGGAGCGCCGCCGCCGCGACTCGCTGCGGCGCACGGCCGAGCAGCGCACCCACAAGCGCCACGTTCAGCGCCGCCACAAACGCGGCTCGATGCGCTTTGCGCTGCTCGTTGCGACATTGATCCTGACGGCGGCAATCGTCACCGTCGTGATGTTCCGCACGCTCTACCTGCTGCTGAGCTAACTCGGCTCGGTCGTGATGTTCCGCACGCTCTACCTCTGCTGAGCTAACTCGGCTCGGAAAGCCCGCGCAGCGCCTGATCGACCTCGGCTGGGTCCTGCCCCTCCTGCTGCGGTGGCGAGGCCGTGCCGGGTTCCTGCTGGCGCTGGATCTCCAGATAGATCTCGGTCCGGAAAACCGGAACGTTCTGAGGAGCCTGGATGCCGATGCGGACCTTCTCACCGACGACGGAAAGCACCGACACCTCGACATCGTCGCCGATCATGATGCTCTGATTGGACTTGCGCGTCAGGACCAGCATGTGTGCCCTTCCTCTTGTGCTGAGAAGCAATCGCCCCGATTGCCCCCTGCCCGCATCTGGGGACCAAGCATAGTCGGCGCTGCGATGGAACGCTAGCCGGGCAAATCGGACACCACGCAAGAGGCGGCGCTGGCGAGACGATGCGCCGCTCGCGGGGCGCCTATGCGCTAGTCTCCCGGACCGTTCATGGCTCGTAAATCACTGCGCCCACAGCTCAACCAAATCCGCGCCTGGGTCCGGCAAGGCCGCACCGACGCCTGGGTCGCCCACCAGCTCGAAGTCACGGTGCAGGAGATTGAGCAGTTCAAGCGCCAGAACGCACTGGACGGCGGCGATGACCTCGCCGAGGGCGCGCCCGTGCTGGACTATCCCGATGAGATCGATCTGCGCGCCGAGGATGACGCCCTGATCGCCGCGGAGCTGGAGGAGGCAGCCCGCGAGGCAGAGCGCGCCGAAGCCGAGGCCAAGGCTCGTGCAGAGGCCGAGGCAGAGGAACGCGCCGCCCGCGGCGAGGACGACGAGGCGGAGGACGCCGGTCCAAGAGTTCGCCGCAGGGGCCGCCGCGGTGGCCGCACCCGCCGCTCCTCGCCGCGCGAGTCGGGACCACTGGAGGGCACCTTCGACCACGGCGAGGAGGGCTATGGCCTATGGCTTGACCCGGCCGTCCAGGACAACCCCATATACGCCGAGCACTGGGCAGGACACCGTCCAGTCGAGGTCCTCATCGAAGAGGACCAGATAGTCATCCGCAGAGTCGGCGAAGACGACTAGGTGCCCTACTCCACGACGGCCCTGCGGCCGCCCGCGTAATCGGAGGCCTCGCGCAGGTAGCGCCCGAAGGCTGCATCCACCACTGTCCCCGCCTCCCACGCCCACGGCTCCTCTGGCGCGGCTGCCATCGCCACCTGTAGGCACCATGAAGTGCTCGATCCATATAAATCCACGAGCTCCTGGCTGTTGAAGCGCCCACCGAGGCGCCGGCGCAGCTCCGCCACCAGCGCCGCCGTTACCTGCTCGAGGATCTTCGAGCGCTCTGCGGGCGCGCCACGCAGGCGCCGCTCGCCCTGCTGCCACTGGTAGATCGCGTTCTCGAAGCCGGCCACGACGGCGAGGCTAGCAAGCGGGCGCGAGTCAGTTGGGCGGTAGCCCCTGCAACACGTATGGCTGCTCGCCTGGCTTGTCCAGGCCCAGCTGCCGTGCCTCGCGCACCAGCGTGCCGCGGCGGCTAAGCGAGATGTGTTCCGCCCGCAGCTGCCTGTTCTGGCGCTCTAGCTGGGTCACGAGCGCGCTGTTGCGCCGCGCTTCGTGCCAGGTCGAAAAGACCCTTATGCCCGCACTTAGGTACAGGTACAGGAGCGCCACCATGACGCCCAGCATCGCCACGCGGCCCAGCCGGTCCCAGCGTATGCGCGCCGGGCGGGATGCGGTCCTCGCCGAGCCGCCCTGGCGGGCAGAGGCGGAGCGGCGCGAACGCGCAGAGGCCGAGGCGGCGGGCATGTCTTCGCATTCGCCTCCCCACGCCATGCTCCTGCAAAGGAGTATCCGCGGGCGGGTGGCCTCAGCTGCGAAATACCGAGCGCCCCGGGAAGGTGGCGCTCGCGCCCAGCTGCTCCTCGATACGCAGGAGCTGGTTGTACTTCGCAACGCGATCGCTGCGCGAGGGGGCACCTGTCTTGATCTGGCCGCAGCCAGTCGCCACGGCGAGGTCAGCGATCGTTACGTCCTCGGTCTCGCCGCTGCGGTGGCTCATCACGGCGGTGTAGCCAGCCTGGTGGGCCATCGCAATGGCTGCGAGCGTCTCGGTGAGCGTCCCGATCTGGTTGACCTTGATCAGGATCGAGTTCGCCACGCCTAGCTCGATGCCTCGTGCAAGGCGCTGCGTGTTGGTCACAAACAGGTCGTCGCCCACCAGCTGCACGCGCTCGCCCAGACGCTCCGTTAGCGCCTTCCAGCCATCCCAGTCCTCCTCCGCCATCCCATCCTCAATCGAGACCACCGGGTAGCGCTCCGCCAGCTCAGCCCAGTAGGCCGCTAGCTCGGCGCCGCTCAGCGTGCGCCCCTCGTGCTCCAGCACATACCTGCCCTCGCCCTCATACAGCTCGCTGGTCGCGGGGTCCAGCGCGATCGCCACCTGCTCACCCGGCTCATAGCCCGCCGCCTTGATGCCCGCTATCAGCATCTCCAGGGCCTGTTCGTTTGAGTCCAGGTCAGGCGCGAAGCCGCCCTCGTCACCGCCGGCTGTGGAGAGGCCGCGCTCTTTCAGCGTGACCTTCAGCGCATGGAACACCTCGGTGCCCATGCGCAGGCCCTCCGCGAACGAGGGCGCGCCCAGGGGCACGACCATGAACTCCTGGAAGTCCACGCGGTTGTCCGCGTGGGCACCGCCGTTGAGCACGTTCATCATCGGCACTGGCAGGATGTGCGCGGAGTCCCCACCCAGGTGGCGCCATAGCGGCTGGCCCTCCTCCGCGGCCTGGGCATGGGCCGCTGCCAGCGAGACGCCCAGGATCGCGTTGGCTCCCAGGCGCGACTTGTTGGGGGTGCCATCCAGCGCGATCAGCGTCCCATCGAGGGCGGCCTGATCGGCTGCGTCCAGGCCGCGCACGGCCTCGGCGATCTCGCCGTTGATGTTGCCCACCGCGCGCGTCACGCCCTTGCCCTGCCACGCCGTGCCCCCATCGCGCAGCTCTGTCGCCTCGAACTCACCTGTGGAGGCGCCGGATGGGACCGCTGCGCGACCGCTCGCGCCGCTGCGCAGCTTCAGATCCACCTCTACCGTGGGGTTGCCGCGGCTGTCGAGGATCTGGCGACCGTGGATCAGTTCGATCGCGCTCATCGCCGCAAGCCGCGCGGCGCGAGGTCGGCTATTTCGCTCATCGCCGTATGCCGCTCGGCACGAGGTTGGCTATTTCGCTCATCGCCCTACGCCGCCGACGCGAGGTTTGGCTACTTGCTGGTGGTGCTCGTCGGCGGCACCGTCCGCGTCTGCGGGGCCGCCGTGCCCGCGCCCGTCGGCGGCGTCGCGCCTCCGGGAATGGCGGGGGTCTTCGGCGCTTTGTACTGCTTGCAGTCCATCACCACATATTCCTTGCGGCAGTCCGTGCGGCCTTCCCACTTCTTTTTGAAGCTCGCCACGAACTTCGTCAGCGCGCCCTGCTGCTGCTGCGCCATCAGCTGCTGCTTGATCGATTCTTTGACCTGCGCGAGCGTCTGCTGGCTTGGCGGGTGTACCGCGGTGACCTCGAAGAGGTAGTAGCCGAACGGCGTCTTAATCGGGCCCATCAGCGTGTTGGGCTTGGCCGTGAAGATCGCCGTGTCGAGCGCCTTCTGCTCCTGGCCCTTCACGACGCCCGGCAGCTTGCCGCCGGTGGCCTTACTTGCTGGGTCGATCGAGTGCGTCTTCGCGACGCTTTCAAAGCTCTTGCCCGCGGCGATTTCCTTCTTCGCTGCTTCGGCCTGGGCCTGCGTCTTGGTGAGGATCAGCTCGAGGTCACGTTTTTCGGGCTGCCCGAAGCGCTGCTTATTTTCGTTGTAGTACTTTTCGATCTGCGCCTGTGTGGGCGTGCCTTTTTTGGCGATCTTCTGCTGGATCTTCTGCGAGAGCAGGTTCAGCTTCACGCGCAGGAGCAGGTCCGGGACGCTCTGGCCCGTGCTCGCCAGGAATTTCTGGAAGTCGGCTTCCTTGGGGAACTGCTGCTGCTTGAGTTCCTTGAACTTCTTTTCCACTTCCCCGTCGGTCACCTTAACGCCCTGATCCTTGGCCTCTCCGATCACCCAGTTCGCGGAGATTAGGAAGCCCAGCACCTGCTGCTTGAGTGCCGTGAACTGCTGTTCGCACTGCGTCTTGAACTGTGCGGCGGTGGGCGTCGGCTTGCCCTTCGCCGGCGCGGGCGTGGTCGCCTGCAGGTGCGCGATGCAGGCGGAGTAGCTGGGCGGATCGGGCACCACTGGCTTGGGGGCTGTCTTGCCCGGCACAGTCTGTGCGCTCGAGGAGGCCGCGACGCCCAGCCAGTGGTTGAAAGTTGCCGTCGTGATCGGTTCGCCGCCGACCTGTACCACCGCGTTGCCAGGGATGCCGCTGCTGCCACAGGCCGCGAGGCCTGCACAGACAAGAAAAACGGCGCCTAGCGCCGCGAGACTGCGGACTCCCTTGAACATAACGCGGGCACTCTAGCGGAAACACCATAGGTCGTGCTTAAGAAGTTTCTAAATCGGGGATCAAGCCGCCTCGCGCACCGCGCCAGCAGCGCGTCTGCCGCCTGCTCAAGCCGCCTCGCGCACCACCGCCAGCAGCGCGTCTGCTGCCTGCACCACCGCGGGGAAGCGCTTGGGGCCCTCACTCGGGACGCGCACCGTCACCTGCGAGCGGCCTGCTTCGTATAACGCCTGCGGCAGCTCCTCGCGCAGGCGCTTGGCACGCACCGAGTCGAGCTCGATCGGCGTTACCGCGAGACGCTCGCCGCGGAAGCTCACCGCCTGCGCGCCCGCCGCGCCGAACTTGATCCGCGCTCGCTGCAGCGCGAGCAGGTTCTCAAGCGGCTCCGGTGGTGGGCCGAAGCGGTCCTCGAGGTCCTCGCGCAGGCGTTCCACGTCGGCCACCTCCAGCGCCGCGGCCACCCGCCGGTGGATCTCGATCTTCGCCTGCTCATAGGCGACGTACTCCGTTGGCACATACGCATCCACCTTCACGTCCAGACGCACCGGCTCGGGCAGCTCCGCCGCGCCGCCTTCCTCCTCGCTCGGCCCGGCCGCGCGCACCGCCTCATCGAGCATCTGCATGTACAGCTCGAAGCCCAACGCCGCCACGTGGCCGCTCTGCTCATCGCCCAGGAGGTTGCCCGCGCCCCTGATCTCCAGGTCGCGCATCGCGATCTTGAAGCCGCTGCCTAGCTCGGTGTAGTCAGACAGCGCGCTCAGGCGCTGCGAGGCCTCCGCCGTCAGAGCGGCCGCCGAGTCATACAGCAGGTACGCATACGCCCGCTCGCGGCTGCGACCCACGCGACCCCGTATCTGGTAGAGCTGCGCCAGCCCAAACGCATCGGCGTGCTCCACGATCAGCGTGTTGGCCTGCGGGATGTCGATGCCCGACTCGATGATTGAGGTGCACACCAGCACGTCGGCATCACCCCGCAGGTACTCCATCATCACGGCCTCGAGCTCGCCTTCGGCCATCTGCCCGTGCGCCACGCTGAAGCGCACCCCTGGGCATAGCGCGCGCAGTCGCTCTGCGGTCTGCTCGATGCTCTCGATGCGGTTGTGTAGGAAGAACGCCTGGCCATCGCGCTCGTGCTCGCGCATGACCGCCTGCCGTACGAGCTCCTCCTCGTACTCCCCCACGTACGTCCGCACGGGCCGCCGTCCCTCTGGGGGTGTCTCGATCACGGAGATGTCGCGCAGGCCCGCCAGTGACATCTGCAGCGTCCGCGGGATCGGCGTGGCGCTCATCGCGATTACGTCCACTTTCAACTTCAACTGCCGCAGGAGCTCCTTCTGCTTGACCCCGAAGCGCTGCTCCTCATCCACGATCAAGAGTCCGAGATCCTTCGCGCGCACATCGCGCGAGAGCACGCGGTGCGTGCCGATCAGGATGTCGATCCGTCCCTCCGCGAAGCCCTTGATCGCCGCCTTCTGTTCGGCGGGACTGCGAAACCGTGACACATGGTCGATCGTCACCGGGTAGTCCGCCAGGCGCTCGCTGAACGTGCCGAAGTGCTGCTGCGCGAGGATCGTCGTGGGCACCAGCATCAGCACCTGCTTGCCCGAGCCCGCCGCCTTGAACGCCGCTCGCAGCGCTACCTCTGTCTTGCCATACCCCACATCCCCACAGATCAGCCGATCCATCGGGCGCGGCGCCTCCATGTCCAGCTTCACCAGCTCGATCGCCTCGCGCTGATCCGCCGTCTCGGTATACGGGAACTTCGCCTCGAACTCCCGCTGCCAGTCGCTGTCGAGCTCGAACGCATGACCGCTGCGGCGCTTGCGCTCCGCATACAGCGAGAGCAGCTCCCCCGCCAACTCCTGCGCCGCCCGCCGCGCCCGTGCCTTCATCGTCTCCCAGCGCGTGCCGCCGAGCTTCGACAAAGGTGGGTGCTCTCCGCCCGCGCCTACATACCTTGAGATCTTCGCCAGCTGGTCCGTCGGCACGAACACCCTGTCATCGCCGTCGTATTCCAGGTACAGGTAGTCGCGCGTGATGTTCGCCACCGTGCGCGTCTGAAAACCCGCGAAGCGCGCAACCCCGTGGTCCTCGTGCACCACGATGTCGCCCGTACGCAGGTCAGTGAACGAGCGCAGCGCGCCGCGCCGCGCCGCGGTGGGCGGGCTCCCATCCCCGCGCTGCGAAGCCCTGCGCCGCCGCAGCAGCCGGTGTTCGGGGAACACAGCCAGCTTCAGCGACGGCGCCACGAATCCCTCGCGCAGCGAGGCCGCCGCGAAGCGCAGCGCCGGCTCCAGGGGAGCCGCCAACCCAGGGCCGCCAGTACTCCCACCCACCAGATCACGCCTCAAACCAGCCTGTTCCTCCGGGCCGACCCCCTCCCCCTCCCCCTCCTCTTCCAGCCACTGCACCTTCATGCGACCCAGGTTGTAGGCCGCGCGCTCGCCTTCCCCCCGCCGCGGGAAAGCGACCACCGTGCGGTAGCCGCTGCGCACCAGCTTCTCGAGCTCCGGCTCGGCCTCCGCCAGCGTCCGCGCAGCCGTGTCCGCCGCCTGCGCGCGCAGCTCGATCGCCTGGTCGCTTTGCAGCGCGGAGAGCCAGATGCGCGCTCGGGCCTTTAGGGCCTGCTGGATGTCCTGCGGCTTCACGTACAGGTGGTGGGCGTCCTGATCGTGAAATGCCGCGCATACGTCGCTCCAGTGGTCCTCGAGTGCTGGCCCCAGCTCCTCCTCCGCTGCCACCATTAGCTCCGTCTCAGGGATCAGGTCGAGCAGCGCCCCGAAGCGCTCCACCGGCAGGAGCTCCGCCACGTCGGGGCGCTCTCCCTCCCGTTCGTGCTCGAGCGCCGCGATCTCCGCCAGCTTGCGGTGCTCCGCCGCCAGCTCCGCCGCCGGGGCGATCTCCACCTCCTGCGCGTCGCCCAGCGAGCGCTGCGTGAACGTCGAGAACCAGCGCAGGCTCTCGATCTCCACGTCGAACATATCGACGCGCACGGCCCGCTCCTCAGTCGCTCCGAACACATCCAGCAGACCCCCTCGCACCGCGAACTGACCCCGCTCCTCGACCTGGTCCACGCGCTCATAGCCCGCCGCCACGAGGTCGTCCGCGCACTCCTCCAAATCCAGCAGCTCCCCCACCTTCAGCTTGAACGAGCGCGGGCGCAGCGCGGGATCCGGGACCTTCTCGCTGAGCGCCACCGCCGAGACCACCACGACCGGCGGGTCCTCGCGATTGGCGTTCAGCAGGGCATCCAGGGCTGCGACGCGCAAGCCCACCAGGTGTGGCGGCGGCGTCAGGTGGGACTCATATGCCACACCGCGGGAGGGGTAGTAGCGCACCGGCCGCGGCCTCAGCCATGCCCGCAGATCCGCCGCCAGGTCTCTCGCTGCGCGATCGTCGCCCACTACGATCAGAGTTGGGCGTTCGTGCTTGTCCGCCAGCGCCGCGATCGCGTATGGACGCAGCGACGCGCTTACGAAGGCGCGTCCGCCAGCCTCTGCCAGCTTCGCCGCGCCCGGGTCCTGATCTATGAGTCCCAACAGGGAGCGCAGCGCCATCTACTGCCCTTCGGGTGCTTGCAACAACATGCGCTCGGTCTCGTCCGCCGCCCGCTCCACCAGTCTTTGCACATCCGCCGCCGGCTCGCGGAAGCGGCCCAACACGTGCGCGCTGACGATCTCCGGGTCGGTGGAGTCGGGGCGGCCCACGCCCACCCTTATACGCCAGAAGTCGGGGGTGCCCAGCTCGCGCTTGAGCGACTTCAGGCCGTTGTGGCCCGCGAGGCCGCCGCCCATGCGCGTGCGGATCTCCCCGAAGGGGAGGTCGATCTCGTCGTGGATCACCAACACGCGATCCAGCGGCAGCTTGTAGGAGCCCCGTGCCGGACCAACCGAGCGCCCCGCCTCGTTCATGTATGTCTGCGGCCACAGCACCGCCACCCGTGGCGGACGAGCGCCGATTGCCGGGGCGGCGCCGATCCCCGGGGCAGTGCCGATCCCCGGGGCAGCGCCGCTCGCCGGGGCAGCGCCGCTCGCCGGGGCCGCGCGTACGCGGCCCTCCGCTATGCGGCCGCGGAAGCGCTGCTTGGGAGTCGGCAGGTCCCAGCGCTGAGCCAGGATGTCGGCCACCGCGAAGCCCACGTTGTGGCGCGTTCCCGCGTATTCCCTGCCGGGGTTGCCAAGACCTACGATTAGCCAGTCAAGCGCCGCACCACGGCCACCGAATGGCCGGATCACTCCTCTGACGCCGCCTCGTCCTTCTCGGCGGCCTCGCCCTCGCCCACCAGCTCCGTCTCGGACTCGAGCTCCGTCTCCGCCTCTGTCTGTAGGCGCGGAGCGGAGAGGGTGGCGATCACCGTCTCCAGCAGGTCATCGAGCAGCGTCACGCCCTCGGGCACGGGCACCGCCTCGAGGATCACGGTGTCGCCGATCTGCAGCTCGCTCACGTCGTGTACGAGCGCCTCGGGGATCGACGTCGGCAGCGCCTCGATGTTGACCTCGCGCGTGATCTGCTCCAGCACGCCGCCTTCCTTGACGCCCGGTGCATCCTCGACGCCAGCCAGTTCCACCGGCACCACAGCATGAATCGCCCGGTCAAGCCGCACCCGCAGGAGGTCGATGTGCGTTGTCTCGCCGCGCACCGGATGGCGCTGGGCCTCCTTCAGGACCACGGGCGTCGCTTTGCCGCCATCGACGCTCAGATCCAGCACCGCGCCCGAACGCGCCAACGCCAGGCGCAGCTCGCGTGCGTCGACGTCGAAGCTCATCGGCTCATCCCCGCCGCCATACAGCACGCCCGGCACGCGCTGCTCGCGGCGCAGGCGCCGCGCCTCGCGCGAACCATTGGGCTCGCGCTTTTTGACCTGCAGCTGGGTTGTCTCGGAGGTGGCCATCGCGGTGCAGGACTTTAGCAATCCGCTTCGCCCGGGATCTGCGGACCGATGCTCAACAGCTTCACAGAGACGCCCGTGAGAGCATTGCCCGTGCGCTTCACCCCGACGCACTGCACGACGGGCAGGTGACCGATTACCGTCCACGCCACGCGCGTCGTGCCCGTCTTGCCCGTCAGCGCGTAGGCCGTCGGCGAGGTCAGCGTGAGGATCTTCACCGGGCCTGAACGGCGCAGCTTGAGCGCATTCTGCTGCACCGCCGCCATGCATTTCGGGCTCGCACGACAAGCGGAAAGCCGGCTTAGCATTGCCCGCGCATCGCCGTTTGCCTCGGCCTGCAGCAACGCCACCAGATCGTCCCTTTCGGCGTTCTCCACTGATAGGAAGCGCGCCAGCAGGCCACTGATCACGAGGAACAGCAGCATCGCGGCAAGGATCAACGGTACGCGCTTCAGAACAGCTGGTTCTCGCCGCCGAACACTTCGCTCACCGAATCGTCAGTGAAGATGCGCCGGATCGAGTCCGTAAGGAGCTCAGCGCACGGCAGCACGCGGATGTTCGCCGGGCGCTCGGGGGGCACGGGGATCGTGTCCGTCACCACGATCTCCTTGAAGCCCGACTCCGCCAGGTTCGCGAAGGCAGCGCCCGAGAAGACCCCGTGCGTCGCTGCCGCGTAGACACTGCTCGCGCCCTCCTCCAGCACGGTCCGCGCCGCCGCCGCCAGCGTGCCCGCCGTGTCGATCATGTCATCCACGATCACAGCTGTCTTGCCGCGCACGTCGCCGATCACGTAGCCGATCTCCGCCACCTGCTGCGCGGGACGCTCCTTGTCGAGGATCGCCAGCTCCGCCCCGATCTTCGAGGCGAACTTCTTATTGAGCTTCACGCGGCCCGCGTCGGGAGCCACGACCACCAGATCGTGCAGGTCGAGGTCGCCGAAGTACTGCGTGAGCATGAACAGTGCCGTCATGTGATCCACCGGCTTCTGGAAGAACCCCTGGATCTGGCCTGCGTGCAGGTCCATCGTTAGCACCCGGTCCGCGCCCGCCGCCTCGAGCATCCGCGCCACCAGACGCGCGCTGATCGGCTCGCGCGGCGCGCTCTTCTTGTCCTGGCGGCTGTAGCCGAACCAGGGGGTCACCGCGATCACGCGGTGCGCCGAGGCGCCCACCGCGGCGTCGATCATGAACAGGAGCTCCATCAGCGAGTCATTGGCCGTCACGCCCGTCTGCGCGTTGCCGCACGTGGGCTGCACGATGAACACGTCCGCACCACGGATCGAGTCGTCGTAGCGGCAGTACACCTCGCCGTTGCTGAAGGTCTTCAGCGTGATCGGCCCGACATCCACGCCCAGCTTCGTCGCGATGTCAGCTGCCAGCTGCGGGTTCGCACGCCCGGAGAACAGCATCAGCCGCTTGTTGTAATCAATCGGCAGGCTGCTGCCCGCAGGTTCCGTGCGCGTATCCATCGCGCTGCTCATGTCATCTGCAGTGTAAACAGGGCTGGCCGAGGAAGCAGGACGGTGGCAATGAAACATGCAGCAGGTACGAGCTATCCCGGAGGGTCCTGCTTGCTCGGCGCCTGCTCGCCCGCAGGATCCTGCTTGCCCGCAGGCGCCTGCTCGCCCGCAGGGTCCCGCTCGCCCGCAGGCGCCTGCTTGTGCCGCTCGGCGAACCCCTCCATGTTGACCTGCCGCGCACGTGCCATGCCCAGCGCGCCTGGCGGCACGTCCTCGGTGATCACCGAGCCTGCGCCCGTGTAGGCCCCATCGCCTACGCTCACGGGCGCCACCAGCGTGGTGTCCACACCTGTGCGCACCCCCTTGCCGATCTTCGTCCTGTGCTTGGCGCGCCCGTCGTAGTTCGCGGTGATCGTCGCCGCTCCCAGATTCGTCCCCTCATCCACGTCCGCGTCGCCTATGTAGGAGAGGTGCGGGACTTTGGCGCCGCTGCCGATGTCCGAGTTCTTCACCTCCACGAACGTGCCGATCTTCGCACCCGCGCGCAGGTGCGTTCCCGGGCGCAGGTACGCGAACGGGCCCACGCTCACGCCGTCCTCGATCGTGCTGTCGAGGATGTAGGAATGGCGGATCGTGCAACTCGCGCCGATCCGCGTCGCGCCCTTCAGCGTCGTGAACGGCTCGATCCTGGTGTCCTGCCCGATCTCTACATCCACGTCGATCGCCGTCGCCGCCGGGTCCACGATCGTGACCCCCGCGCGCATGTGCCGCTCGTGGATCGCCCGCTGCGCGAGCGCCGTCACCTGCGCAAGCGCCACTCTGTCGTTAACTCCCAACAGGAGCCCTGGATCGTCCACCACGTGGGCGGCCACCGCGTGACCGTCCGCGCGCAGTAGGTCAAGCACCTGCGGCAGATACAGCTCGCCCTGCGCGTTATCGGGCGTGAGGCGAGGCAACGTACTTAGCAGCGCGTCTCCGTCGAACACGTATATGCCCGTGTTCACCTCGTCGATCTGGAGCTCCTCAGCGGTCGCGTCGCCGGCTTTCTTGGTCTCCACCACGCGTTGCACGTTGCCCGCACCGTCGCGCACCACGCGGCCATAGCCACGGGGGTCCGCCAGCACCGTGGTGGCCATCATCGCCGCCGTCCCGCCCACCGCGTGCGCCTGCACCAGCTCCGCGATCGCCTCGGCGCTCACCAGCGGCACATCTCCGCTTAGCACGACCACTGGCGCGTTCGCGTCGATCGCCGCCGCTGCCGCCATCACTGCCCCGCCCGTTCCGTTTGACTCTGGCTGTACCACCAGAGCCACATCCCGCGGCAGCACCTTCTCCAACGCCCGCGCCGGGGAGTCCACCACGACTACTCTGCCCGCGCCCGCTTCCAGCGCCGCCTGTACTGGCCACAGCACCATCGCCCGCCCGCACAGCTCGTGTAGGACCTTGGGCGTCGCGGAGCGCATGCGCGTGCCCTGGCCCGCGGCCAGGATCAGGACTGTCGCTGCGCTCATGGCGGGGACTCTATTACGCGCAGCGCGACGGGCAGCGGCCTTCTCGCCGTAGCACCTGCTCGTCAGAGCGGTGTCTGGAGATCATCGTGTGTGGGGTATCGGCGTCGCTCGATTAGGGTGGCTGCGGAGGTGCTCATTAAGGCTGCGCCCGCAACGGTGCCGAGGTCGACCAGCTGTGTGCTGGTGCCCCAGATCCCGTCGGGAAAGCCCAGGAGCACAGCAAGAACAACCGCCCAGATTCCGGCAGTTGCTGTCCTTGCCCAGCGCCCGGTGAGCAGTCCACAAAATGGACCGGCAACGAGCAGAGTGATGAGGACGACATGCGTGAAGATCGCATCGGTGGCTGCGATCATTACGCTGAGGATGAGCGCGAACCACCAAACTTGGCCGACCGACATTCCTGCGAGGAGCGATTGATCGCGCGCTGGGATCACAGACCCGCGACGGGCTGGCTCTAGATGTCGGATTACACGCTTGACTGCGCGAAGCGGTGAGGTAACGTGCCAGCTAATCGACGACTGCACTCCTTCGAGGACTGCCCGTTGTCGCTTGATTTGATCATCCAGTGCGGATAGCGCTGCCTGCGCTTCGCCGTACTGAGCCGCGGAGATCATTAATTCGCTGCGAGCACTCTCCAGCTCCTCGCAAAATTGCTTTCGCTCTTGCTCTAGCTGCCTCCTTAGCGCCGCATCCTCTGCGCGCGCCTGAATCACTGCCTCCGTGAGCTTCCTTTGCTCCTCCTGTAGCACAGCGGTCGTTTGCTGTGCCTCCGCAAAAGCGACGTGCAGATCCGTAAACATGCGGCGGTCCCACCACAGCTCCGGAGCGATGCGCACAATTGCCTCGGGTATTTGTTCATCTCCTCCGCTGCCAGCACGGCGTGTATCCTCTGCGGCTCGCAGAGCGAGGAAGAGAGTGCGCGCCGCAGACGATACTCCCCAGGTGGCGGCCAGTTCGTGTGAGGACGTCGCGTGGTGCCGCAAGTCCAGCGCGATCTCCGCAAGCAGTCGCTGCTGCAAGCCATCCTGTTCGAACAGCCGCAGATCGAGCAGGGACGCCATAGCGGTGAGTTGCTCCGAAGCGTCCTGGAAGAAGTCTTCGTAGAAGACCAACGTCCGCGGAGCGCCCTGGGTCTCCTTCAGCGCGCGGGCAGTGTATTCAAGCCAAAGATCGCTCCACGCACCGATCGGCAGCTGCGGGTCGGGGCGGCGCTGAATCGATGAGATCGCGTCAGCGGGATTGCGCAGGCATATCACGTACCTCGCGTCTGGCACCAACTCCTTCCAGAAGGGCAGCGTGAGCGTCGTGCGCGGGTCTTTCCACCCCCAAAGCGGTGTGCCGCCAAACTTCTCCTCGAGCAAGCGGCGAGCTCGCTCGCGTAGCTCATCGAAATCCGAGGATCGCTCCCAGCCAGGCTCAGCCTGCAGCGGGCGCCACCAGACGGTGCCGAGCTTGGCCAGGATCTCGTCATTGAGCTCAACCATCCATCGTGGCTCCCAGTATCCACGAGGGTTGTCCGCTTCTCCGGGCGCGAGGAGATCCTCCCTCCGTCCGATCTCCACCCCGAGAAGATTGAGCAGTCGCATGGTCAATGACGTTCCGCTGCGACCGAAGCCCAGGACGCACACGGGACTGCTGAGGTTGCCGTTTACAACGCTCATTCCGCGGCACCTTAACTGATGCCCTTGTCAGGCCGATCTTTCCCTCGGCGGGACTGGACGACGATGAGGACACCGCGCTGCTGTGCGCGACCGTAGAGTGCTCCGGCATGGATGCAGAGGGCTTGCGCCGGCGTCTGGCTGAGCTGTTGGGATTCGCGGTCCCGCCCGTGTCCGATTTGCTCGTCCGCGCCGTACGACGGCGGGATGGATACGTCGAGCAAGTCGTCAGCTACACAGGCGATGAGGGAGACGTACCAGCATTGCTGCTGGTACCCGAGCATCCTCGCGGCGCGGGCGTGGTGGTGCATCATCAACACCACGCGCAGTGGCAGTTCGGCAAGTCCGAGGTAGCGGGACTTTGCGGAGACCCCTGGCAGGCGTTTGGGCCAGCGCTTGCTCGCCAAGGCGTGACCGTCATTGCCCATGACGCCGTCGGGTTTGAGGACCGCAGGCCCGGGCCTCCTGGTACTGATGTTCGGGAGTCAGACGCGAGCGACTATTTCACGACGATGTGCTATCGGCTCGTGCGGGGACGGCCGCTGATGTGCACGGTTCTGGCCGATGCGGCCGCGGCGCATTCGGTGCTCGCCGCGTTAGACGGAATCGACGAGACACGCATCGGGGCGCTTGGGCATTCGATGGGCGGTGCCAGTGTTCTGTTGCACGCCGTCCTCGACAAACGGATGGCGTTCGCGGTCGTGAGCGGCTCGGCGTGCACCTACAGGGAGAAGATGGCGCGCGGCATCGGCATTGATTGCGCCCAAGCGATCCCCGGCTTGCTCGAGCTGGGCGACCTGGACGACATCGCCGCGCTGGTTTCACCTCGGCCGTTGCTCCTATGCTCCGCCGACGAGGACAAGTACTCGTGTGACGCTCCGCGCATCGCTGAAGCGGCTGCGTACGCTTACCGAAACGCGGGAGCAGCGAAAGCACTGAAGCATTTTCGCGCGCGTGGTGGGCACGCCCTCACTGAGGAGCGTTTCGAGGCCATCATCGATTGGGTGGTTGCTCTCAACTGAGCGAGCACTTTTCTACGGCATCGTGATTTGAGGCCGGCGAAACATGGATCCTACCGTGGTAGGATCGGCCTGTGGCGAGTCAGAAGCGATCGATCTCATTCGACGAATCCGTCCTGCACGAGGCCGAGGAACGGTTGACCGAGTCCGGCGGCAGCTTGTCCGCGTTCGTGAACGCCGCAGTCTTGCGTGAGCTACGGGTAACTCGTGGCCTCGACCTGCTGACCGAGGACGATGCGCAGTTCGGACCGGTGCCGGCCGAGGTGCGAGCGCAGGTCGCCGCAGAGTGGCCGGCCTGACGCTTGACGCCGGCGCGCTCATCGCCTACGAACGCGGCGATGAGCGTCTCCGCGAGATCCTCGCCGTGGCATACGCGCGCGGCTTGGTGCCAACGATCCCTGCCATCGCGCTTGCCGAGGTCTGGCGCGGCGACCCCAAAGACGCCCGCGTCGCCCGGCTGCTCAAAGCGTGCTCGATCGAGCCCGTGGACGAGCGCTTGGCGCGAGAGGCCGGTCGGCTGAGGAGGACCACGCCGGGCGCAGGCGCAATCGACGCGTGCATCGCAGCCGGCGTCAACAAGCGCGGCGATGCCATCGCCACCTCAGACACGAACGACATGCGAAGGCTGCTGGGTCCTGGCTTCACAATCCTTGCGGTGTAGCTGTGACGCCAATCGTGGCGTACCCATCCATTCTTGCTCGAGTAAGGACAAGCCGCTAAAGCGATCGCGCCAACTCGCCCGTTGCCAGCCGCCGAACAAGCGAAACCGATGCCAACTGGGGGGCAGGGATTCGAACCCCGATTCTCAGGACCAAAACCTGATGTCCTGCCATTGGACGACCCCCCAGGGGTCGGTGGATCTTCGCATGCGGTGCCGTCGAGCGCCCTTGTAGGCCAATCACCACGCGATAACGCTTTCACGGAGCGATTCTGCAAGGATCCCTGCACTCGACGCCGGGGGAGCACAAGGGGGTATGTACATACGCAGCAGGCAAGACGTGCACCGGTACCTACGAGGCCCTGCGGCAGCAGCATGGGCCTGCGTCCTCATTCTAGCCGTGAACCTGCTGGGAGCCGCCAAAGCGCCAGCGAAGACCTCAGCCCCGACAAGCTGCCCCAATGCCGACCTGCAGCCCACGCGCTCCAATCTCGCGGCGATCGATGCGGCGACCTTCTGCCTGATCGAGCAGGTGCGCGTCGCGCACCACCTGCAGCCGCTGCGCTTCAACGAGCCCCTGCAGAGCGTCGCCGCGGGACAGGCCCGCGACATGGTCGCAGGCAACTACTTCGGCGATAACAGCATCTCCGGCCTGACCCCCATGCAGCGCATCCTCGCTACGCCGTATCCCAGCCATGCTAAGCGCGTCAACAGCGCCCAGAACATCGGCTGGGCCACGGGCCCGCTCGCTACACCCGCTGCCATGGTGGCGGCCTGGATGCACTCGCCTCCGCACCGAGCGATCATTCTCACCGCCCATTTCCGCGATGTGGGGATCGGTGTCACGCCTGCCGCGCCCAGCTCGCTTGCGCAGGGGCTGGGCGGCGCTACCTATACGCTCGAGTTCGGGCAGCGCATCTTTGCGGCCAAGACGGCCCGTAAGCACTGACTTACGTTACTTAGACTCAGTTACTGAGGCCAGTAGCGCCGTTTAGCCCAGTCGTGCCGCTCTTGAGCATCGCGCTCATGTCAAAGACTTCGCTCGCGGGCGGCGCCACAACCTCAGGGACGGGACCGTAGCTCTTGAAGTCGATCGTGATCGAGCCGCCGATGCCAGCCGTGGCGGGCCCACTGGCGCTTGAGCCGGCGAAGCCACTGAGGGACATCTGCATGCGCCGCACGCGCCCCTGGGCGTCCACCCACACTTCGACCGGAATGCCTCCGGCAGATCCGAGCTTTTCCAGAGCGGCCTTGGCCGCGGCCTGCTGATCACCGGGAAGGCGGTCGAGGATGCGGCTCATCTGCAGCGTGGCGCTGTAGTGGGTCGTGGGCACGCCGTTGATGCTCTGGCCGCCGAGGTTCGCGACGGCGCCGGAGCTGGCGCGCAGGTAGTCGAGAAACTTGGTGGGATCGTCCTGTTCGAGCGAGCCCAGCTGGGAGGTATTGATGCCCGCGGCCGCAGCGGCCTTGGAGATGTCGAGCTTCATCCAGGTCTTCCCCGCGGGCATCTTGCCCGCCAGGAGGGGCATGTTCATGTAGATGACGGGATAGAGAAAGATCATCTTGATCGAGCTGCCGCCGCCGGGCAGCGCGGAGATGCCGGGGATGCCCGAGAGATCCATCGTCATTACGCCCGAGCGCTTGCGCTCATCGAAGTAGCCCTCGGCGCTCATCGCGATACTGTTCCCGCTGGAGAGGCCGGGGGCGGAGAACTTCATGCTCAGCGAGACCCGTGCTCCCGACTGCTGGCTCGTGACCTCAGCGGCGCGCGCGAGCGGGTCGAGCGTCGCCGAGGCGCCGCAGCCGCTGAGCGCCACGCCACCGCCGGCGAGGGCCGCGAGGACGCCAATGCTCGCCAGAACCTTGGCCACTTTCATGTTTTCGCGTTTGCGCTTCATCGGGATCAACATCATTGTGCCTTGCCCTTCAGGTCCTTCTCGGCGCGGAGGGGCTCATCCTTGAGGCCCCGCGCGGCACGCGCCCCCCGCCTGCGCCGGCCTCCGAGGCAGGACCGGCGGCGGAGGCGATGCCGAGCACGCGCATCGCCTTCAGCCCAAGGCTGAGCTTCTCACGCCCGTCGCTGGAGCTGACGTCGAGCCCCGACAGCTCGCGCACGCGCTCGAGGCGATAGTAGATGGTGTGGCGATGGGTGAAGAGGCGCTGCGCAGTTCCCGCCACGTTCCCATCTGCCTCCAGGAACGCGGCGAGCGTGCCCACCAAATCCGTCTCGTACTGCTCGTCATAGGCCACGAGCGGCTCGACGGTCTCGCTGTAGAAGCGTTGTAGCTCTGCCGGATTCTCGCTCATGGCGCTGAGCAGCAGGCGGTAGGCACCGGTCTGCTCGAATGCGAGCGGCCCCTCGTGCGCGCCGCCCTCGGCGACGTTGGCCGCGAGCAGCGCCTCGCTGGCCGCGCGTCCGAGCTCCGCGGGGTCCTCGGCGATGCGGCTGCGCCCCACGCTGAAGGTGAAGCCGGCAAGCGTGGCCTGCATCTCGCGCATAACACCCTCGGCCGCACGCGCCGCGGTGGGCTCGTCGGCGCCGGGAACGAGCAGCAGCACCTCGGCGCCCGCCATGCCGTCGCGTTCGGATAAAGCGGCGATGGTGCGATTGCTCACCGCCCGCGCGCCGCGCTCGGCGACCGCACGTATGCGCCCCCGCCAGCCCTCCTCAGCGGGCGTCTGCGGTCGCGCGCGGGCGACGATCATGCTGGCCCCCTCGCCGAGCTCCAGCGCGAGCTCGCGCGCACGCGCGAGGATCTCCTCGCGCTCACGCAGCTCCCGACCCAGCACGCCGCGCAGGAAATCCGCCGCGGCGGTCTCCGAGGCGCGCTCGGGCGCGCGCACGCGCTCGACCTCGGAGGCGATCATCGTCACCAAAAGCCGCCGCACGGACGCGCTGGGCTCCACGCGTGCGCGCATCCGCAAGGTCCCCACCACGACGTCGGCGACGCGCAGGGGGATGCTCGCGACCCCTTTGCCCTCTGCCAGCAGCGAACGCTCCTCCGCGGGCGAGCGCGCGGCCACCGCGAGTGTCGCCCCCCAGGCATCGCTCACCGCGAGGCTCGCCTGCAAAGCCTTCGCCGCGGCGCGCACCACCTCCGGCAGGCCCGCACCGGACTCGACGGCCTCGGTGACCAGATCAAGCGCCTCCATATCGCTCAGGGGCGGCTCGCTGCTCATGGCGCCTAACCCCAGTTGTAGACGATGATGAGCGCCCCGGCCACGCCGATGCCCACGAACACCGCCAGCACATACAGCGAGAGCACGAGCGCCGTCAGCCGCTCCCACATGCGCGTGTAGGCGCTCCACGCCGGCACGAGAATCAAGCCCGCATAGAGCGCCAAGCCGAAGACCCCCGCGCACACCGCGACGAGCTCGGAAACCGCACTGCGGCTCACGCTCGCATCCCGCTGATCGGCTCGGCCATGCCCTAATTGTTACCTACCGAGGGGTCGCCCGCATCCCGCTAAGACCGCATCGAGCGCTCGACCTCCACGCCCTTGGCGGTGAGCGCCCAGGCATTGGGCGCGCCCTTGGCGTGGCCCTCGCCCGCGTTGGCGATCAGACCGAGGTTCTGTAGCCGCGTGAGCAGCTTCGAGATCTGCCCCTGATCGGCGATCCCCGCGGCAGCCGCAACGCCGCGATTGCTCAGGTGCGGGTGGGACCCAATCGCGATTAGCACCCTCACGGTGCGGTACGTCAGACGCATGTCCAGCCCATCGAGCGGGTCGCGGTGCGGAGGGGATTTGGTTTTTTTGAGTGGGGGAGCCGGTCGCGCTAGCTCCTTCTCAGCCGAGGCCTGACCGAGGTAGGGCGCCACGATCATGCTCATTAGAGCCGGTGCCAGTGGGGACAGCGGCTTGCGATTCGCCGCGAGCAGGCGCGCGTGGATGACGGCCAGCACCGCGCCCACAACGCCCTCCGCGGTCAGCGGCGGTGCGTCCTTGCCGGGCCTGGCTTCGCTGCGACCGCCGTCGATCGCGGCGATCAGCCGCTGTACGATGGCGGTGCGGCGCTCGAGCGCCGCGGGCCCCGCGCCGAGCGACTCGACCACGCACAGCCGCGCCATCGCGGGCTCCTCATCGAAGAAGGCGAGCAGCGCACCGAGGCTCACCCGGATCCGCTCGCGCCAGCGCTCAGAGCTCGCATACGCCGGCAGCACAGCCGCGCTCGCCCGCCCGATCGCCTGATCCAGCGCCGCCAGCAGGCAGTCTTCGCGGTCGCTGAAGAGCTCGTAGAAGGTCCTGCGCGACACGCCCGAGCGCCCCACGATGTGCGCAACGGTGACCGATCCCACCCCGCGCTCGGCCGCCACCTGCGCCATTCCCGCTAACAGCCGCTGGCGCTGGATCTCAGAGACACGAGTGAGCGCGGGATGCTCGGCGGGGCCGCTGGAACCAACCTTGCGGGTGGCCCCGGCGTGCTCACCGGCAGTGGCAGGCCGAGCCTGACGGCCCGCCCCAGCGCTCCTGTTTGCGGTGGACATGACGGTTGGCGCCACTAGCCCCTCTTCGCCTTGCGCTTCCTGCCGTTGGTCTTCTTTTGCTTGTGCTTCTTCTTTGCCTTCTGACAGCCGCTGATGGCGATCTTGGTGTTCTGTTTGATCTGCGCGCCGTTCTGCCCGGTGATGGTGGTGGGCATCGTGAGGTTCGTCCCGCAGAGGCTGCCCTTGGCTTTCGCGGGCAGAACTGCGGCGAGCGCCGAGTGCGGGCCCTCGGGGAGATTCAGCTCGAAGGTGCTGATCGGCGCATCGGGCACGGTATTGAACGCACTGCTCGTCACGCCCTTCTTGATGTCGATGCTGCCGATGAGGTCGAGCGTGACACCTTCGCCCTGCAGGACGATGAGGAGATCGGGGAACGCCGCGCCACCGTGGGACACCAGGTACGCGGGACCCACGAGCGGATTCGCCAATACCGGCGTGCTCGCCGTGGCCGTGCCGATGTTCGAGCCGGCGGGGCACGCAGCGGGGTTCGCGTCGAATACCGCCTGCGTGCACGCCTGCTGGATCGTGGAGAGCCGCGAAGGCAACGCCTTGGGCAGCGTCACGGCGACCTTGCCGATGTTCGCCTGCCCCGCGCCGGAGCCGACCTTCACATCGAGGCTCGCCCCACCCTTCTTGCTCGTCCGGGCCTGCGTGGAGACCTTGAAGGAGGGCTTGAAGGACAGGCTGGCGCAGTTGACGGCCTGGAAGCGGCTGGATACAGGAGCCAGCACACCATGAACGCTCGTGAGCATCCCGGTGAGCGCCATCGGCGCGCAGCTCGTGGGGTTGAAGATGAACCCGTCACGATCGATCGTGACGTTGATCTTCTGGATCTGCAGCGGCACACCGTCGAGGATCCGCGGCAGCGCGTCGCTTGTGATCGTGGGCTGCGCGGTGTGCGGATCGATGCTGATCGCCGCACGCACCACGACGTTGCCGAGGCTAAACGGCCCCGCGACCGCCGGAACCACGACGCTCAACCCAAACGGGGCGCCCTTGTAGGGGCCGGTGAGGAACACCTTGCCGCCCTGCACGTAGAAGGGGTCCGGCCCCGCACCAACAGCGACAGTGGTGTGCCCAATCAAGCTATTCGGCCCACAGGAGCCCTGGCTGGCCTGCGGCTCGGGGCAGCGTTCCACGCTCTTCAACAAAGCCAGGAGCCCCGGCGGGGTCGTGACCGACACGCTGCTCGCATCCTGTTCGGGGTCCTGGCGGGAGAACGTCGCGCTCAACGGGCTGAAACCCCCGGCCTGGTTATTGACCGTGCCCGCGACCATCGACGGGCTAAACGGTTCGCCGCTCGGGCAAGCCCCGCCGCCCACGCCTTCACCGATTCCGAACAGCGCCGAGGGCGTGGCGTCCGGTGTCGCGGGGGTGCTCCACGGCGTGAAATCGCTTGTGGTCGTAAAGGTCCCGCACGCGCGCGGTGTGATCAGGGCGCCCCGCGACCCACCGTTGAACGACAGCTCGATGTCGCTGACGGGCAACTGCGGCGTGTTCTTGAACGTCGCGGTCAAGCGGCCTGTGGCTTCGTCCAGGTGCACAGTCCCGACGACCTTCACGTTCACACCATCCCCCGAGCCCGCGACCAACAGCTTCAGATCCGGAGGGTTCGACCCCAACAGATACACACCACCGTCGATCTCCTTTTCAGGATCCACTTCAAGCAGCGGGCTCTTAATCCTCGCGGTACCGACCCGCGACGCCGACGGACACACCGCCGGCCCGTCATTCTCCTGTCCGTTGGGGAGCGTCTTCAGCGACGCCTCGGTTTCCCCACACAACACCAGCCCGTTCGCCTGCCCCGGATTCACAACCAACCCTTCAGGTAGCGTCACCACAGCGGCCTTCATATCCGACGGTACGAGCCTGCTGGGTTCATCGAACCCTTCCAGCGGGAAATGCACACCGACGGTCAGCCCCGCCGGGGTATCGGCCTGGCTCGTATCCAGCGCCGTGCCGATCGAGGGTTCGAACCCCAGGCGTTCACAACCTCCGAACCCCGTCGGCGTCCCGTTCGCGTCGTGCACAGGGACGCTTGCTTCACCCGTCAGCGCTGTGTCCTGCCACGAGTTGACGAAGATCGACAGCTGTCCGGGTACTTCGCAGGACACCGGCATCGTCAGGAATGCCTTCGGGTTCGCTTCAGGCAACCTGCAGACGTTCGGCCGCTGGTTTGGCTGGTCGAATTCCTTGCAGCCCAGCTCAGCACGGCTGCGCCAGCTGTTGTGGCTGGGGTCACCCGGCACGCCCCACAGCGTCAGCCTGACGCTCTGGATTTCCCCCTGAAAGTTGTTATTGGCGTGCGTCGTCGCCCCGTAGTCCCCACCCGAGCGAACCCCCGCATCCAGATACGTGATGATGCCCAGAATATTGAAGCCGAGCTCCACCGGCACCCCGGGCGGCGGCACCATATTGAACACCTGGAAGACCCCCGTTACTTGGAATGCGGTCTTTACATTGAGGTAGCCCACCTGACTGGCTCCAGGGCAGGTGCTTGGGCTGAATAGGTGCTCCAACTCCTGGTGGGTACACCGCGGCGTCGCGCCGGGATCGCCGACCAGACCCGGCGGCAGGCTCACCGCGATATCCCGCGGTTCCTTGCCACGGGCCGAGACGAGTTCTCCTTCCTGGGTCACCGCGGTCGGCAGCTCGATGTCGAACGTTGCCGCATAAGGGTGCGAACCCGCCTGGGCAGCAAGCGTTCCATCGGCGTTGCTGAACCACGCATCGAAGCCGGCGACCCCGAAGCTCGCAGGCGTCGATCCGATCCTCACGGGATCGGCGCTGCTCGCAGCGCCCACCGCACCCCCGCCCACGACCGACACGCGATTGACACTGGTCCCTTCGACCGCGCTTGGGGCGACCCTGACCGCGATCGCGATAATCGGCGTGAGATGCGTGACACCGAATTCTCCTCCCGGCTCTCCATTCACCTGGGGTAAGCCCCCACCACCGACGAAATGGGGCAGACCGGCGGGGATGCTCGTGCACGTCACGACAGTGCCCCCGGAGCATTCCCATCGTTCATGCCCGATGCGTGGTTCTTCAGGGTGCAGTTCGGAGGTATTCAGCAACTCTCCGGCTTCCGTCGCTTCAAGGCCAGGGGGCAGCGTGTCAGTGACCGTGATCGGACCGCTGCTGTCCCCCGCGCCGACGTTGTAGACAGCTACTTCGATCGTGCCCTTGTGCCCCGGCATAAGGTTCGTCGGCAACGCTGTGGATGTGACCTCCCATCCCGCCCCGATGCCTTCCGCAGCCCACGCAGGGGAGGCACACGACACACCCATGGCACACGCACCGAGTACGCCGGCCACAACCACCTTACGGATACCACGACACAAGACGTGAACGATCATTGCCGTCGTCATCCTCATCCTCATCGTCATCTTCATCGTCATCGTCATCGCCTCCCCTTCGCCTTGGCATGCCCAGCCCGCGGCCTCGTCTTCACCTTCACGCACCTGCCACGCCTACGGGTGAGGCCCCGCCGGCACACCACTGCCCGCCTGGGCTTCGACTGAGCCGAGGACGGTGCGGGCGCCGGGAGATTCCCAGCCCCACTTAACGCCACACTCGCCGGCGCCCCAAACCCAGGCGCCGCCGGCGCCGAACCCTGACAGTCAGCACCCCCACACACCACCCCGGGAACCGGCGGGAAGCCGACCGCTTCACCAGGGACATGCGGTGCGCGCGCATCGAAGATATGGAAGCTTTCTTCGCCATCTTCGGCTACCAGCTGCGCGCGCGTCATGAAGAACACATCACTCCCACTCACGCTCGCATCAAGGAAAAACGAGTCATCGGTGCTCGAACCACCCGACAACAGATACACACACCCACCCGGCTGCCCACAACCACCCACACCATCGCGCTCCCACTCATACACATCAGTGTGGCGGTTCGTATCCTGTGAGACCAGCGGCTGCGCCGTGTCGAAGAATACCTGATTACCATCAGCAGACAGCCACCGCTGCATATACGTCCCCCACAGACTGGGATGCACCCACGCACCGACGTCATACTCCGCCTGTATTCCTTCTGGAGCGGCCAGGTCTTCGGTCGGAGGTGCTCCGCCGGGAGCACACGAAGCGCAATACAACCGGCCACCCCCGGCTTCCCACTCATACACGAACAACTCGGGAATGGGAAGATGTTCTGGGTTCGACGCTGCGACATTGTCATAGCCAGTCAGCGGCAGCGTCGAACTGAACGCGACACTCAGACCGGAGGGCGTCACCTCCGCCGTCCTTGACCCCAGATCAGACTGCCAATCCCCAAACATGCCGCGGCCAGTTCCGGCGAGTTCGGGAAGGTTGTTGTCCGTCCCAGCAAGCGTGGCGATGAACCGCACGGGCTTCCCCGCATGCAGGCCGTACAGATTGCACCTTGCTTGCTTTTCTTCTTCGGGAGAGCTGTAGGCTGCCTTGCAGGACCCGGACGCGGCGCCTGCGGCGAGCACGCCATTCGCAGTGAAATACACATACGAACCGTCTTCACTGGTGCCGACGACCCCCTGCACCCCCGCGCCGGCGCCCGCCAGTTCTTCACGCACACCGCTTTCCACGTCAAAGCGCACCAACCGTTCGCCTTCGGTATAGAACACGAACCGGCCATCAACGCTCGCCGTCCAGAACCTCGCCGCACCGGCAGAGACCTGCACCGTGCTCACACCACCCTCACGCACATAGATCACCGCCGTGCTCACATCCGACCAGACCACCCGCGACCCATCCGCGGAGATCACATTGCTCAGACTGGGCAGGTTTTCTTGATCGTGACCATTGCCCGATCGGCCGCCAAACGTCGCCGTCGTATCCACAGCCCCATCCGGCAGCAGATTCACCAAGCTCACAGCGCCCCCCACCGACTCATACAGATTGCAGTCATAGAGGCAGAATTCACCTTCTGCAGGGCCAGCGGCTGGAACTGCAGGCGAGACCAACGCAGCTTCGGACTGAAACAGAACGTACGAGCCATCGGCGGCCGAAGCGTCCACGAACAGTGGCCTGCCGCATGCTTCCGGTGTCAGCGTTGAGGTGAACAGGGCAGCAAAGGCACCCCCAGCGCTGGCGCGCGAATACAGATTACATATCGGTGCGCCGGCCAGCGGCGGCTTGTCAGACGAGTTGAAATAGCCTGTGGAGAGATCGCCCGAGAACGACTGATACACCGGCCGTGAAGAGAATTCCAGGGCAGGCGGTGGCTCGATGTCGCTCGCCCCCCAACCACCGGCCGCCCGACGCGCCAGATACTCGTTGCCGTATGGAGAGGTGGACGACTGCTCGCCGTTGCCACCCACGCCCGACCCGGGGGCATCGCCCTGATACGCCATCCCATCACCATCAGCCGCGGCCCGAAACGGCCCATTGCCGATCAAGGCGTTTTCGCCTTCGTTCAGGCGGTTCGGCGGCTGGAAGACCTCCCCGTTTCCCAGCGGCGAGACCAGCTCATACGCTCGTCCGTCTGGCAGCCCCACACTCGCCTCAGCCACACTGGACCAGCAACACGCCACCACTGTACCCGCCAGCCCAATACTCAGCAGCACTTTCCAAGCACGCAACCTCATCAGACGATCCCCTCCTCGATTGAAAACAGAGGGGCCCGGCTCGTCGGCCTGCCGCCGACTGCGCCACCCTCTGAGACAGAGGGGCACGCCCCTCGCCAGTACGACAACGAAAGGCGCCCGCCACGCGAGCGTCTGAGACCAACCCGGCCCGCTGGGCCGAGGCGAGCCGCAGCTAAACGGCGACGACGGGGCTCAGCAACCGGCCAACCGGCCGGCAACCCCGCCAAGAGAGAGAGAGAGAGAGAGAGATGCCTCAGCGATGCTGAAGCATCTAGGAAGACCCCAAAAACGGGCCGTAGGATCACTGGCCGCGCTACGCGCGGTGTAGATAAAAGCGCTCATCGCTCCTCTTCTCCCGATCGATCAAGTCCCTCTCCCATCCATCCCTCGTCAGCGCTGAAGCTCGAACCCGAAGAACGAACCCCAAAACCGGACCTATTTGATGTCTAGCTCAGCTACCGACTAGCAAAGCCAAGCCCGACACGAGCACTATACGCATAAGACGCCCCCCATGTCAACCCCAACCGTGTGAGCCGCGAGCGGCGCGGGCGAGCGGCCCGCCAGCGCCGCCACGGCGCGCTCCGCGGCGGCCAGCCCGTTGGCACGCGGGAAGAGGCCGATCACGGTAGGGCCGGAGCCGCTGAGGAGCGCCGGCTCGGCGCCGGCGTCGCGGGCTTCGCCGAGCGCCCGCACAATCGCGGGGCACAGCGAGACGGCCGCGGCCTGCAGGTCGTTGTGCAGCAGGCCGGCGTCATGGGGCAGCGACATGCCCAGGTCGAATGCCGCGTGCAGCGCGCGGCGGCGCTCGGCGAGGAAGGCGGGCGCGCGGAGCCGGGCGAGGCGGTCGGCCTCGGCGTAGACGGCCGCCGTGGACAGCTCGGCGGCGAGCGGCAACACGAGCACACCGATGGGCGTGACGGGATCGGGCAGCTCCTCGAGGACCTCGCCGGCGCCGCTTGCCAACCAGCGCCCCGGGCGGATCTGGGCGGGCACGTCGGCGCCGAGGCCGGCGGCGAGCCGCAGAAGCAGCGCATCGCGGGCGCCGGCGCCCACCGGCAGGTCGGGCGGCATCCCGGCGGCGGCCGCGGCGAGGCGCAGGGCGGCGGCGGCGTCGGCGGAGCCGCCGGCCAGACCGGCCGCAACGGGGATGCGCTTGTCGATCCTCAGGCGCAGCGGCGGCGCGTCCCAGCTGGTGGCGGCGCGAAAGGCCGCGAGCGCGCGCGCCGCAAGGTTCTCGCCGGGCACGCCGGGGCACACGACCTCATCGTGCGTGGTCCCCTCGGGGGCCAGTTCCAGCGTGAGCTCATCGGCGAGCGAGATCGACTGCATCGCGCTGACGAGCTCGTGGCGGCCGTCCCCGCGCGGAGGACCGACGAACAGGCCGAGGTTGATCTTGGCCGGCGCGGGCGCTGTGAGGGGCAGCGCGCTCACTGTTCTCAGAGCGCGAGATGCAGGCGCAGGGCTTCGTCGAGATCGTCCATCGACCCGGCGGGGACCGACCCGATGCGCGCGCCGATGCGCTTGACATCGACGGAGCGGACCTGCTCGGCCTGGGCTTTGCAGTCGTCTTTGAGACCGGCGGCGTCGGCTTCGAGCAGGACCTGGAAGGGATGGACTCGCTCGGTGTTGGAGGTGAGCGGCACGACCGTGAGCATTCCCCGTCCGAGCCGCGCGGCGGTGAGGTTCGCGCCGTCGTTGCTGACGATGACCGCGGGCCGCTGCTTGTTGGCCTCGGCGCCCACCACCGGCTCGAGGTCGACGATGCGGATGTCGCCGCGCCGCATTCTCAGGCGAGGCCGTCGGCGGCTGTGGACTCCCAGACCTCGGCCTCGCCGCTCGCGGCCCACGTCTTCCAGGCATCCTCGTAGCAGCCGCCCAGCTCCGTCGCCCGCAGGGCGCGAACGGCCTTGTGGAGCACAGCGGAGCGCGACAGATGCCCCTGCTCGCGCGCGTAGGCATCCAGGTATGCCACATCGCCCTCCGGAAGGCTCACACTCAGCTTCACACTTTTATGCTACCACGGGTATGCGAAAGTCCGCGGTTGCGGCACCCCGGCGATGCTACTCGCTGGCGGACCCGGTGCGGATCGAGCGCTCGACCTCGGCCCCCTTGGCGGTGAGCGCCCACGCGTTGGCGGCACCCTTGAGCTGCCCATCCCCCTCGTTACGAATCAGGCCGAGGCTCTGCAGGCGCGCGAGCAGCTTGGAGATCTGCCCCTGATCCGCGATCCCCGCCGCCGACGCGACCCCCCGATTGCTGGCGCGCGGATTGTCCGCGATCGCGATCAGCACCCGCACGGTGCGATAGGTAAGGCGCATATCGAGACCGTCGAGCGGGTCGCGACGCGGGCGCGGTTTTGCTTGGAGTTGGGGGGCCGGTCGCCGCAGCTCCTTCTCGGCCGCGGCGGAGCCGAGATAGGGCGCCACGATCATGCTGGCGAGGGCAGGTACCAGCGGTGAGAGGGGTTGACGGTTGCCAATCGCAAGCCGCGCGTGGATGACGGCGAGCACGGCGCCCACGACGCCCTCCCCGGTCAGCGGCGGCGCCTCGCGGCTACCGGGCCTGGCCTCGGCCCGGCCCCCCTCGACGGCCTCGATCAGCGCCTGTACGACGCGCGTGCGCAGCTCGAGCGCCCTCGGCCCCGCGGCGAGCGACTCCACGACGCACAGCCGCGCGAGCGCCGGCTCTTCGTCGAAGAACGCGAGCAGCGCCGTGAGACCGGCGCGCATCGCCTCGCGCCAGCCCGCATGCCGCCCGGTGCGGCCGGAGCGCAACTCACCGCGATACGCCGGCAGCACGGCCTCCCGCGCGCGCCTGCCCGCCAGCTCCAGCGTCGCCAATAGGCAGTCGTCGCGGTCGCTGAACAGTTCATAGAACGTCCGCCGCGAGACCCCCGAGCGCGCCACGATATGCGCGACCGTCACCTGCGCGGCCCCCTGCTCCGCCGTAACCTCCGCCATCGCCGCCAAAATCCGCTGGCGCTGAATCTCCGAGACCCGGCTCGGAGCAGAGAACTCCGCGGGAGCGCCAGCCGTCTTGCGACGCGTGCCGGCGCTCCTCTGTGGAGCGGCCATGACGGTCCCGGCCCCCACTAGCCCTTCCGGCCCTTCGCTTTCCTGGCCCTCGTCCCGCGCTTGCCACGCGCCCTATGCGCGGCCTTCCTCTTCACCTTGGCGCACCCGGTGACGGCGATCTTGGTGTTCTGCTTGATGACCGCGCCGTTCTGGCCCGTCATTGTGGTCGGCATCACGAGGCTCGTGCCGCACAGGTTCCCTTTGGCCTTCGGGGGCAGGACGGCGGCGAGACCGGAGTGCGGCCCCTCGGGAAGCTTCAACTCGAACGAGCTGATCGGGGCGTCGGGGACCGTGTTGAACGCGCTGCTCGTGATCTGCTTCTTGATATTGATGCTCCCGATCAATTCGAGCTTGACGCCTTCGCCCTGCAGGATCAACACGAGGTCGGGGAACGCCGCGCCACCGTGAGACACCAGATACGCCGGACCCGTCACAGGGTTCGCGAGGACCGGGGTGTGCGCGGTCGCGATCCCGATGTTCGAGCCCGCGGGGCACGACGCGGGGTTCGCGGCGAACGTCGCCTGCGGACACGCCTGCTGAATCGTCGTCAACCGCGAGGGCAGCGCCTTGGGCAACGTCACCGCGACGGACCGGATGTTCGCCTGCGCGCCCTGGGGGTAGCCGACGGTGACGTCGAGGCTCGCACCGTTCTTCTTGCTCGTCTGCGCCTGGGTGGAGACCCTGAACGACGGTGTGAACGGCAGCCCGGCGCAGCCGGCAATCGCGAACGGGCGGTTCACCGACTCTCGACCGCCATCTGACCCGTCGACCTGCACGCCTACGGTCTGCTGCCGGCAGCTGGTGGGGTTGATCATGAAACCGGGCCGGTTCACGGTCACGTTGACCGTGCGCAGCCGTAGCGGCACACCATCGATGATCGTGGGAAGCGGGTCGCTCTGGATCGAGATCGCCGCCGTCCTCGGGTCGATGTGTATGCCGGCGCGTACGACCTCGACGCCGTTCCCGGTGTTCCCCGCGAACGTGAACGGTCCCGCCTTTGTCGGCAGGACGATCGCGAGACCGAATGGGGCGCCCTGGTAGGGGCCCGTGAGGTACACCTCGCCGGTGATCCAGAACGGCTGGCTGCCCGCGCCGATCCCGGCCGTGACCGTGCCGATCGCGCTCGCCGGACTGCAGGTGCCTGCTGCCGCAGCGGCATTCGAGCACTGCGCGACACCGCTCACGCTCCCAAGCAGCCCCAAAGGCAGATCGATCGTGGCGCCCGTGAGGTTCTGTTCACGGTCGTGCCGGTTCAACGCGAACGTGAACGCCGGATGAGCGGCCGCCTGCGGCACATCGGCCTGCGCGAGGACGCTTGGCGCGAACGCGCTCTGTGCGAGGCACCCGCCGACTTCAAACGACGTCGCGGGTGTCGCGGCGGGCCCCGACTGCGGGGCGCTCCACGGTGTGAGGACGCTCGTCGTGTGCGCCGCCCCGCAGGCCCTTGGGGTGCTCAGCGGGGCGCGCGGACCACCGTTCATGTGCACCTCGAGGTCGCTCACCGGGAACTGCGGCGCGTCATCGAACTTCACCGTCAGACGCCCCGTCGCCGGGTTCGCGCTGGCGGTCCCCGCGAGCTTGACGATAATCCCGGAGCCCGCGAGTTCCACGTACAACCGGAACGCCTTGCCTTCCTGGGCGTCCGCCTCGCTGCACGACCCGCCGCATTGCGGTTCCGCCAGATACACATGGCCGCTCAGCGGTGTCGCCAGGACCGGCGTCACCGCTTCGACCGTGCCGATCTGCGACGCCGCTGGACAGTGCCCCGGCGCGGCGTGCGGCATACCGTCTTCGCCGAGTTCCTCGCCTTCTTCGACTTCGTGCCCAGCGTTGTCGCCGTTGCCGAGGTTGATCCCTTCCGGTCCGCTGGCTGCGCAGGCACGCAGACCATCGGCGGCACCGGGCGAGACGGTCATGCCTTCAGGAAGCGTCACTTCCAGATCCCGCAGATCGGGCGTCGCCTGCACCGATTCGATCAGTGGCGCCTGCGGAATACCGACATGCAGGCTCAACCCCGTGGGTGAGTCCGCTTCGCCGCCTTCCGCGGACGTTTCTAAGGCGGGGTCGAACTGCAACGCCTCACACCCCACAACCGCGTGCGCGTCCGCCGTTTCATACACAGGCGTTTCCGCGCTCACCCAACGATCGGGCTTGACCCAGGAATCCATTTCAAGACGAGCCGACAGCGGTGCCGCACCGCAGTCAACGGGATTTGTAAACAGCGCAAGCGCCGAACCGGACCCGCTCTGACTCCCCGGCGTACCAAATAACGTGAAGGCCAGACCCGTGATCTGCACGTTGTTGGTTCGCGGGATGGCTGGCACGGCGACGCTCAGCACGTACCCCTGGCGGCTGGGTAGGACCCGCACGGGCAGCAAAACGTTCGTTTCGGCGATTTCAAACGCGAACGTCGCCGCGTAACCAGGCTCGGGCACTATGTTGTAAATCGGGAACATCTGATTTGTCAGGTGGTTTTGGATCGCCACGACTCCCACCCGACTGGCAGCCGGACAGGACCGGGGCTGCCCCTTCCCGTACAGCGTGGACTCGGGGCACTGGGCTGCCGCAAGCGGGTTACCGACGAACCCGAGCGGGAGATCGACGATCGATGACCGTGGTTCCTCAACGGGCAACCCGCCCCCAGCCGGGTTGGGGCGAGTCGTCCAATTGACGCTTACGTTCACGGAGGCCGGGTGATCCCCAGCGAAGGTATCCGCGCCGCCCGCGCGCCCAAATGGTACGACGGTGAAGTCCCGCGGACCGAACAGGGGTTCGACCCCATTGACAGTATTCGGCACGCTCGTAAGCGGCGTTGTGGTCACCGGCGCCAGCCCAGACCCGACTTCCTGCACTTCGACGTGATTCGCGGCCGTTGCCTGGACCCCTTCGACGATCCGGATCGCGACCAGTATCTGTACCACTCCACCCGGTGGCACCGGTTCGCTCGTTTCGCATGTGAACATCGTTGCCGGCGATGGCGGACTACACGGAAGCTGTGAATGTGAACTAGCTTGTTCAGCCCGAAGCATTTTGGTGACCATGCCGGGCGGCAGCGTATCGGTGATCAGAAGTGGCCCCTGCGACGGTCCCGTACCGACATTGGTGACGGTGACCATGTATTGATCACACGCTTCCACTTCTTCATCCACACATTCGGTGTTCTGACTGGTCCGGAAGTTGCTCGGGGAGGCCACGGACTGCACCGCCCAGGCGGCGCCCGCAGCATCGGCTCGTGACAGACCGGCACCTGCCAGCGGCATCGCCATGACAAGCAGCGCGCCGATCAGGCCTCGTGTCAAAACACCTTTCGCCGAGAGGGTCATCGGCCTCGTCCTTTCGCATTCGCGGTTTGCCTGGGTTCACCGAACAACTTCCGCGCATGCCTGACACACGCGAGCCGCCGCTTCTCACGATGCTCACGCGCACACTGCTTCAACGCATGTACCAGCTTCTCGCGGCGCGTCTGCGGCTTCGAGCGCACGGACGGGCGCGTCGCCGTCGCCACTGGCGCTTCACCCGAGCCGACTTCCGTACCACCCGACGACGCAAGCACCGGCGCGAGACCTGACGTACCCTGACATCCGCTTTCCCCGCACTGCGACACTCCCGCCTCAGGCGCAAGCCCACCCCCGGCGCGCGCGTCATACCAATCCTGCTGCGAATCGCCGTCCTGCTGCGCCAGCCGACTCGTGCTGCGGAAGAATATGTCCGACCCGCTACTGCTCATGCCGATGAGCCGCGAGATGCCGGAAGCCCACTGCAGCGGCGCTTCTTCGTCACCGGGTGAGATCAGATAGACATTATTATCGCGATACTCATAGATATTTTCGACGTACGTCGCGCCACCGGTCAGTGGCAAGATCCGGTCGTTGACCGCACCCGGAGTGAGAGCATCCGGACTGGTGAAAACGACATTCCCATTTCCGTCGACCACCAGTTGTGAGGTTTCTTCGGCGGGACGCACGGTGTTACTGAACTCCGGAGCGAGGATCCGAGGTCCCGTTTCACCGTTCTCGTTGCCGTTGCAGCCATACGGTTCCACGTTCCCGGTCAGCGCACAGGCATACCCGCCACTCTGCCCAATCGACACTCTCCGCAGACTTCTGCCCGTGGCGTCATACTCGAACAGCTGCGGTGTGGTGGCTTGATCGTCCGCCGTCAGGTGGACCGCGCTGGGGAACACCGCAAAGCGCCCATCGGACGTCGTCTGGAACGGCCTAAGATCTTCGCGCATCCAGATTTTCGCATCGGCCGGCGCAAGCGTTGCGATAAAGCCATATTCGCTGCTGGTGTCAGCGTAGACATATAGGTTTGGTTTCCCACCAACGGGGTCACGCAGCGCTGGTGGAAGAGATTGATCAGGCGCCGCCGTCAACACACCGCTGGAGACGAAGTAAATATGGGTCCCGTCCGAAGACAGTCGCGCGACACCATCCAAATTTGCCGCGACCAGATGCACCCTGTCACCAGCGGCGCCCAAGAAATCGAACTCGTAGAGATTCTCACCGCTCGCGCCAGGAAGCAACGCCTGTTCAGAGGTGAAGAAAACACGCGACCCATCGCGTGCCGCCCCGTCGAAGACCGCTTCTCGGGGACTGCTGTCATCACACGCCGCACAGTCGCTTGGCAGCGGCTCGGAGATCGCCACGGTGTGGGCCCCTGCTGAGCCGGCGTCGACACGCGCGTACAGCTCCGTCGCCGGAGGCTGAGGAAGTGCACATCCTACGCTGTGAAGCGCCGAGAAGTACACGACCTCACCAGAAGCCGATATTGCGTGGTAGACACTCCCAGGTTCGCGTGCCGAGGCCTGCGCATTGGACGAGCCCAAGATTGTGCCGCACTTACTCACGAGTTCCGCTCCTTCGTTGATGTGCGGCACGCCGGCGAGCCTCCCTGGGTTGGCGATACCAATCAGTTCGGGTTCGCTGTTACCGCTGCCGCGGTACTCATACAGCGACGGGTCTCCCGGTAGCGTGGCGTCGCCAGGCCAGTACAGCTCTTCCGGATTCGCCGGCGTGAACAGGAGGTGGCCGAGATCATCGGAGGCGCCCGAAAACGCGAGGCTTCCCTGTTCGTCACTGGGAAGCTTGCTGGGCTGAAGCGGTCCCACCTTCTGCCATTCGACCTCTCCCGCCGGGTTCACCTCACGAATCGACGCCGAGTAACCTGCTGCCCTGAAGATTTCTTCGCCTGGTGCGGCCTGGTCGGAAAGCTCCCACAGCGTTCGCGAGAGATCGGCGCTCGTGGCCTCGAAATCGCTGCGAGCCGCGCGCGAGGCCGGCGGAGCGAGCGCTTCCACCGTCCAACCCGCACTGCCACGCGAAAACTCATACGGCGAACCGAACTCCGAGCTCTCTTCCAGGTTGCCCACGTTGCCAAAGCCCGAGAAGGCGATCCCCAGCAGATGCTTCCCGTCCGGTGAGATCGGCAGATTTGCCTGGTTTGAGCCCCCCACGGGCTGGCCGGCCTTGTACGGCGGGGTCACCAGTTCATAGCCCCGGCAATCGGGCATGAACGCCCGGAAACCCGGCGAGGCTTCATTGGCGCAACTCGCATCAGTCGTATCCCCCGCCGCCAAGGCCGGCGCGACCACCACGAGCCCAGCCACAGCGAACGTCAAAGCGAGCGCCACCATCGACAGCAGCGCCCCACGGGCACGCATCCTCATAACCACATCCCCTCCTCGGGCCGACCCAGCGGGAGCCCAATCGGCGCGCTTGACACGCGCGAATGACCAACCCGGCCGTCACGACCGGAGCGAACCGCGGCTAGACCACGGCGACGGGGCTCAGCAGCCGGCCAACCGGCGGCGAACCCCGCCAAGAGAGAGAGAGAGAGAGAGAGATGCCTCAGCGATGCTGAAGCATCTGGTAAGGCCCCCAAAAGGAGCCGTAGGGTCGGTAGCCGCGCCAGGCGCGGTATAGGCAATAACGCTCATCGCTCATCTCTTCCCAAGGCGATCAAGTCCCTCTCCCATACATCCCTCGTCAGCGCTGAAGCCCGAACCCGAAGCACGAACCCCAAAACCAGATCTATTTGATGTCGCGCTCGCCTCTTGAGTCAAGAAGACAAGCCCGACACGAGCACTATACGCACAAGACGCCCGCCATGTCAACCCCTGAATGGGGACGGGACCCGGCGAGCCGTGGCGGCGACCGTCAGGATGAGGCCGCGCGGAGGGCGTCCTCGCTCATAGCTCCAGCTCCCGCGCCAGGGCCACGAACTCCCCCGGCGCGAGGCGTTCGGCGCGCTCGTCGGCCGGGTGGCCGATGGCCAAGAGCGCCGCGCGGACCTGCTCGCGATTGCGCTCGAAGCCGCGGAGCGCGAGCGAGCGCGCGAGCGCCTTGCGGCGATGCGCGAAGGCGCCGTGCACGAGGCGCCGCACCACGGGGGACGCGGCCGGCGCGGTGCGCACGATGCGCACGAGCACCGAGTTGACGTTGGGCACGGGCGCGAAGACGGTGCGCGGCACGTGGCGCACGACGCGCACCTCGCCGGCGAGCTGCGCGAGAACGGAGGTGACGCCGTAGACGCCGCTGCCCGGCGCCGAGGCGAGGCGCTCGCCGACCTCGCGCTGCACCATCACGAGCCACATGCCCACGGCGGGCAGCTCCTCGATCGTGCGTAGCACGACGCCCGCGGCGATGCCGTAGGGCAGGTTGGCGACGACCTTGCTCGCGGGCGGGCGCATGGCGGCGAGATCGACGCGCATGGCGTCCCCCCAGCAGACGCTGACGTTCTCAAAAGGCGCAACCGCCCCGAGCAGCGAACCACGCAGCCGCTCGTCCACCTCGACCGTGTGCAGCCAGGCCACCCGCGGAGCGAGGTACGCGGCCAACACCCCCTCCCCTCCCCCGATCTCGAGCACGACATCCTCCGGGTGAAGCTCGGCGAGCCGGTCGATCACGCCGAGGATGTTGCGGTCGCGCAGGAAGTTCTGCCCGAGCTCGCGGTTGCGGCGCACCCCGACGATGCTAGCCGCTGCTCGACTCCATGCTGATCGAGCGCTCGACCTCGGCCCCCTTGGCGGTGAGCGCCCACGCGTTGGCGGCCCCTTGGGCTGCCCTTCGCCCACGTTGTGGATCAGGCGCATGTCGAGGCCGTCGAGTGGGTCGCGGCGCGGGGAAGCCCAACCCGAAGGCGAACCCCAAAACCGGACCTATTTGATGTCGCGCTCGCTCCTTGAGTCAAAAAGACAAGCCCGACACGAGCACTATACGCACAAGTCGCCCGCCATGTCGACCCCGAGGGGAAAAGGTGCCGAGATGGGTCAACCCGCGCCGGATCTGGCGTCTACCTGCACCTCAGACAGGCAGGCCGAGAACCAGCGCGAGCGCTTCGTCCAGGGCCTGGAGCTCGCCGTGCGCGAGGTGGCCGAGCGTGCCCGCGATCGCCTGGACGTCGCACACGCGCAGCTGGTCGGTGAGGATGCGCGTGGGCGTATGCGCGACTTCGATCAGGGGGCGGAAGCTGGCCGCCGCGGCCGAGCGCGAGGTGGGGGCGATGAGCACCGTGCTGAGGCCCAGCAGCTCATCGGCCTGCACGATCACACCTGGGCGTGCTCCCTGCTGCTCGTGACCACGCGTTCGCCGCGGCGCGCCCAGGCGTACGACTTCGCCGCGGACCATCACTCGGCGGGCCACGGCGGCGAGAGCTCTTCGAGCTCCTCGCGCAGCCTGGCCAGCTCGGCGCGGTCCGCTGGGTCGCTCGCCAGGCGACGCGCCTCCTCGCGCAGGGAGGAGCGGCGGCGGCGTTGCGCGCGCGCCTCGCTCAGCGCCCGGCGCACGGCCTGGGAGTCGGTCATCCCTTCGGCGCGTAGCACGGTCAGCGCGGCTTCGGAGTCGGCATCGAGGCGGACGTGCAGGGCGCGGGCCATCGGCTCAATGTAACACAAATCGTGCTACCAGCCGAAGACGCGAGCCGCCGTGGCCTCCGTCGCGGCCTCCAACTCGACGTGCGCGGCCCCTCTCAACTCCTCCAAGAACTCCAGCGTATGGGCCACGAAGGCCGGCTCGTTGCGGTACTTGCGCACCTTCTGAGGGGTGAGGTAGGGAGCATCGGTCTCCACCAGCAACCGCTCCGCCGGGACGCGGCGCGCGGCCAGAGCGAGGTCCTGAGCGCTCTTGTAGGTGACGTTGCCGGCGAAGCTGATGGCGTAGCCACGCTCCAGGCACTCATCGAGGCGATCGGGCATCGAGAAGCAGTGCATGACCACGCTGACGCCCTCGGCCTCGCGCGCGAGCTGGTCGAGGGTGGCGTCCTCGGCGGCGCGCGTGTGGATGACGAGCGGCTTGCCCAACTCGCGCGCCAGCTCGATCTGCGCGCTGAAGGCGCGCTCCTGATCCTCGCGCGGGGCATAGTCGCGGTAGAAATCGAGGCCCGTCTCTCCGATCGCCAGACAGCGGGAGTGCGCGGCCAGCGCCTTCAGCTCCGCCAGGTCGGCGTCGTCGAAGCCCTTCGCGTAGTTGGGGTGACGGCCGATGGCCGCGTAGACCTGCGGGAAGTCCTCGGCCGCCGCCAGGGCAGCGCGGCAGCTGGTGCTGTCGGTGCCCACAGTCAGCAGCTTCTTCACGCCCGCCGCAACCGCGCGCTCCACCAGCTCGGCCGGCGTGCCCTCGCACTGGTCCAGATGGGTGTGGCTGTCGATCATCGGTGGATCATGGCGATGTGATCGATGCGGGGAAGCACCACCGTCTCGGTGCTGGCTGCCTGCTCCAGCAGCGCGATGCTCATGCCACCCTCGCCGCTGGTGATGTCCGAATGCGCTCGCGCAACAGATCCCCAGCAAATCCGCGTGTGCGCGCGTCGCCGACGCGGAGCGCGTCCACGAGCGCCAACAGTTCGTACATCTCGGGGTCGGATCGGGCGAGCGAGACGACGGCGGGGTACAGTGGCCGGACCTCCAGGCCGCGCTCCTCGCCGAGCGGGTCGGGCCAGACCGGCGGCAGCTCGTCCACCGCCACCAAGCGCTCGGACAGCGGCGGCACCGCCCATGCTGTTGGGAGTCCCCGCGTGGTCAGCTGTCACCGGCCTCGATCCGCGGAAACAGCGGCTCGATCGCGGCCACCGTCTGTCCCGCCGTCGCGTTCGCCCTCAGCTGCGCGGCTGTGAGAGACAGGTCGGGGGTCCCCAGGGCCTCCAGCAGGAGCACGCTGGTCGCCGGCAGGAAGGGGTGCAACAGTACCGTGACCACGCGCAGCCCCTCGATCAACATGCTCAGCACGCGGTCGAGGTCCGCCGCGCGCGCAGGGTCCTTCGCCAGCACCCACGGCGCCTGCTCCTCCACGTAGCGGTTCAGCCGCCGCACGCGCTGCCAGATCTCATCGAGCGCGCTCGTGAGCTCGACGCGGTCGATCAGCTCCGCCACCCGCTCGGCAAGGCCCGCGAAGTCCCCGGCCAGCGCGGGGTCCGGCACGAGCTCGGACGCCCCCCCGCGACCCCCGCCGCCCCCGCCAACGCCCCCGCCGGACCCGGCTCCGCCGGGCACCACCCCGTTGCGGTAGCGCGCCACCATCGCCAGCGTGCGGCTCGCGAGGTTGCCGTAGTCGTTGGCCAGCTCCGACTCGTAGCGCTGCTCGAACGCCGCCGTCGAGACCGAGCCGTCCTGGCCGAAGCTCACGTCGCGCAGCAGATAGAAGCGCAGCGCGTCCGCGCCGTAGCGCTCGATCACTGTGAACGGATCGAGCACGTTGCCCAGCGACTTGCTCATCTTCTCGCCCTCCATCAGCAGGTAGCCATGCACGAACACGCGCTCGGGCAGCTCAAGGCCCGCCGCCAGCAGCAGCGCCGGCCAGTACACCGTGTGGAAGCGCAATATGTCCTTCGCGATCACGTGGCAGCTCGCCGGCCAGAAGCGCGGCGTCAGGTCCTCACCGGGGCGCGCGTAGGAGAGCGCCGAGTAGTAGTTGAGCAGCGCGTCGAACCACACGTAGAAGACGTGCTCGGAATCCCACGGCACCGGCACCCCCCACGTCAAGTGGCGGCGTGTCAGAGGGACATCGCGCAGGCCGCCAATGATGAACGAGCGCGCCTCGTTGCAGCGCGTGCGCGGAGCGACCCACTCCGGGCGCTCCTCGTAGAGCTTTTCCAGCGGCTCCTGGAACTTCGACAGCGCGAAGAAGTAGTTCTCCTCCTTTTCCCGCACCAGCTCTATGTGGTGAATCGGACAGCGGTTGCCCGCATCGATCTCGTTCTCCGCCTTGAAGTCCGCGCAGCGGGGGCAATACCAGCCCTCGTACAGGCCCTTGTAGACGTAGCCGTTCTCGTGCACCTTGGAGAGCACCTCTTGCACCTTGGCCATGTGCTCGGGGTCGGTCGTGCGGATGAAGAAGTCGTTCGAGGCGTTCAGCTTGGGGGCCAGCGCCTTGAAGCGCTCGGCGTTGCGGTCGGCCAGCTCCTGCGGCTCCACACCCTGCGCGTGCGCCGCGTCCGCCACCGGCTCGCCGTGCTCGTCGGTGCCCGTCAGGAAGAACACCTCCTCGCCGCGCTGGCGGTGGTGGCGGGCCATGACGTCGGCCGCGATCGTCGTATACGCGTGACCCAGGTGCGGCGCCGCGTTGACGTAGTAGATGGGAGTGGTTACGTAGAAGGTCTCGGGCACTGCCGCCAGGCTATCGGGGCAGCGCGGCGGGGAGGGCTGCGCTTCAGCCGCAAGGCCGAGGCAGCCTGCTAGCATCATGAATCATGAATCAGACCCGCAGGACAACGGTGGCAGCGAGCCGCTCCTCGCTGGATACGCTCGAGGCCGAGGCCCACAGGCGGGGAGTGGCATTGACGGTTGTGCTGGCCGAGGCGGTCGATGAGAAGGCCGCGAGCCTGCACCGCTCGCGGCGCCCGCGCGTCGGGCTCGGCCGATCCACCGACGGCCTGTCCGCCGCCGAGCTGACGGCGGAGCCGGTGGCCGAGCCGCCGTCGTAGCGCAGTGGCCCTCGTGCTCGACACCGGCCCGCTGCTGGCCGCGCTGGACGCCGCGGACCCCGATCACGAGCGCTGCTCGGCGCTGCTGACAGACGCGAACGAGGATCTGGTCATCGCGACACTCGTGCTCGCCGAGCTCGACTACTGGTGCCATCGCCGCCTGGGCGCGGGCGTCTGGATTGCGTTCATGGACGACCTCCTTGCCGGCGCATACCGCGCGCAGAGCCCAACCCCCGCAGACCTCGTGCGCTGCCGCGAGATCCAGACCCAGTACGAAGACCAACCCCTCGGCATCGTGGACGCCAGTGTTCTCGCCCTGGTCGAGCGACTCGGCGAGAGCAAGCTGGTCACCCTCGATCACCGCCGCTTCGCGATGCTCCGGCCCAAGCACGTGGAGGCGCTCGAGCTATTGCCCTGACGCACTGCCGGGCACGCCTACGTCGGTGCTGTCTGCATGCTGATGGCCTGCTCGACCTGCTCGCCGCGCGTGGTCAGCGCCCACGCGTTCGGCGCGCCCTTGATCGGGCCGATGCCCTTGTTGTGGATGAGGCCCAGGTGCTCCAAGCGCGCCAGCAGCTTCGACACCTGGCCCTGGTCGCCGATGCCCGCCTCGGCCGCGATCCTGCGGTTGCTCGCATCGGGGTTCGCGGCGATCGTCATCAGCACGCGCACCGTGCGGTAGGTGATGCGCATGTCCAGGCCATCCAACGGGTCGCGCGAAGCCTGGGTGGCTTTGGTTTTGAGTTTGGGGGCCGGTTTGCTGAGCTCTTTCTGGGCTGCCGCCTGACCGAGGTAGGGCAGCACGATCACGCTCATCAGCTCGCCTAGCAGGCTCGTCAGTGGCTTCGCCTTCGATTCCGAGAGGCGCGTGTGAATCACCGACAGCACCGCGCCGACCACGCCCTCCGCCGTCAGCGGCGGCAACGGAGCCGCCCGTTTGGGCGCCACCTCCCGGCCCCCGTCGACCGCCTGCACCAGCGCGCGCACTACGCGCGCGCGGAGCTCGAGGGCGCGGGGGCCGGCGGCGAGGGACTCAACCACTAGCAACTTCGCGAGCGCCGGTTCCTCATCGAGCCACTCAAGCAGCGCCCACAGGCCCGCTCGCACCTGCTCGCGCCAGACGGTCTCGTGCTCGTAGGCGTCGATTACCTGCGCGCCCACGCGGCCGATGGCCTCCTCGAAGGCCGCCAGGAAGCACTCCTCGCGGTCCGCGAAGAGGTCGTAGAACGTGCGGCGGGAGACGCCCGCGCGGGCCACGACGCGCGCGACCGTCACCGAGCCCGCGCCGCGCTCGCTTGCTACATCGGCCATCGCCGCGAGGATCCGCATGCGCTGGATCTCGCTTACGTGCTCCCTGGGTAGACCACCCGTTGCCGGCGCCACACCGGCAGCCGGCTCCACACGAGCCTCGTCCGCGTGGCGGCTGGCGGGGCGCGCCCGCTTGCGCACTCCGACCTCGTGCTCAGGCGTAGACACCGTCACCCTCCCGCCTACCTCTTCTTGCCGTGCTTGTGCTTCTTGGGCTTTGCCCTCTTCTTCGCTTTCGCGCAGCCCGTCACCTTGATCCTGGTGTCCTGCTTGACCACGGCGCCGTTCTGTCCCGTCAGCGTCGTGGGCATCACCAGGCTCTGGCCGCACAGGCTGCCCTTCGCCTCCGCCGGAACGACGGCCGCCAGACCCGAGTGCGGACCCTCCGGGAGACTCAGCTCAAACGAACTGATCGGCGCATCCGGCACACTCGCGAACGTGCTGCTCGTGATGCCCTTCTTGATATCGACACTCCCCACCAAGTCGAGCGTGATCCCTTCGCCCTGCAGGACCACCACCACATCAGGGAACGCCGCGCCACCATGAGACACCAAATACGCCGGGCCCACCAACGCACTCGCGAGAACCGGCGTGAGCGCCGTAGCACTACCGATATTCGAGCCCGCCGGACACGAAGCAGGATTCGCGGCGAACACAACTTCCGGACAAGCCTGCTGGATCGTCGAAAGCCGCGACGGCAACTGCTTAGGCAACGTCACAGCCACCGAACGGATATTCGCCTGCGCACCACTGGGATAACCAACCTTCACATCCAAGCTCGCACCATTCTTCTTACTCGTATTCGCCAGTGAAGAGACCGTGAACGACGGCTTGAACGCCAACGCCGCACAGTTGGCCGCCTGAAAACGACTCGACACACCCACGGCCGCACCCTGTGTACTCGTGAGCGTCCCACCCACACTCAGCGGTTCACAATCGGTCGGATTGAACATGAACCCCTGCCGATCGATACTCACGTTCACCGTCCTGATCTGCAACGGAACGCCCTGCAAGATCCTCGGCAACGGGTCACTTACGACCGTGATCTGCGCCGTATGCGGATCCACGCTCACAGCCGCACGGACAACGACCGTCCCGAGATTGAACGGCCCCGCAACCGCCGGCACCACGACGCTCAACCCAAACGGCGCGCCCTTATACGGGCCCGTCAAGAATACCTGGCCACCCCCCACAACCACCGGGTCAGCACCGGGACCAGCCACAGCCGTGGTATGCCCAATCAGGCTGCCGGCCCCACACGTGCCCTGGGACGCCTGAGGCTCACCGCAGCGTTCCACGCCCTTCAAGACCCCCAACAGGCCCGCTGGGGTCTGGACCGTCACCCCACCCAGTCCCTGTTCCCCATCCTGACGCGAAAACGTCACACCGAACGAGCTGAACCCACCAGCCTGGTTATTACTCGTACCAGCCACAAACGACGGGCTGAACCCTTGGGCGCCACAGCCCTCCGCGATCTGAAAGGTACTGTTGGGTTCAACTGGCGTTTCGCTGCTCCACGGTGTCAACCGCGAACTCGTCGTATACGACCCACACCCAGCCGGAGTGACGAGGGGCGCCCTGGGACCGCCAAAGAACATCAGCTTCAAATCGCTGAACGGCAGCTGCGGATTGTTGTCGAACGTCGCCGTCACCTGACCGGTGACCGGGTCGAGTGACACTTCACCCGCAAGCTTGACGATCGCCCCATCGGCTTCCACCACCAGATACAGCGCGAGGAGTGATCCGAACGGATTCTGGGCCTGCTGCGCGACATACACCGCGCCCTGCAACGGATGTTCCAACAACGGCGTGAAGACCTCAGCCGACCCCACCTTCGAAGAGTCAGGGCACGAGGGGTAATCCGCGTTGCTCAACCCAATCTCCTGCGGCGTGCACGCCCCCAACCCATTGGCCGCGGAGGGCGAGACGACCATACCCGCCGGCAACGTCACCACAGTCTTCTTCAGGTTCGCCTCAGCCAACCCTTCGGGGCTTTCGCTCTGCGGCACGCGCAGGTCCACGTCCAATCCACTCGGCGAACCAGCCACCGCGGTATCCGGCTGCACACTCAATGACGGACTGAAGTCAAGCAGCGAGCAGCCCGTCACACCAAGCGGGGCGCCGCTCAGATCGTGCGAAGCGAAACTATCGCTGATGAAATTACCCGGTTCCTGCCACGAATTCGCGCTGAGCGACGTTGTCAACGGTCCCGAACATGCGCTGGGCAACGTCAAAAAAGGCTTCCCCGAGGACGGCGCCGAACACGGGCGCGGACCGAAATAGCTGCCGCTGACGCAGCGTCCGCGCACGGCATCGTGGCTGGGATCGGACGGGTAGCCCCACAATTCCACCCGAGCGCCCAGCAGCGCACCCTCCCGGAGGATGTCGTTGGCAGTCGCGGACAGCCCGTAGTCACCGCCCGTACGCACACCACCAAACAGATGGACATACAACCCGGCGTTGCCGACATCGAAGGCCAACTCGGCCGGCACCCCCGGCGGAGGCACCATGTTAAACAGCGGCACCGGGGCACCGTTCAGAAAGCCGACATCGCCGAGCGTGGTCCTGATCGTCCCCACCGCAGAGGAATCCGGGCAACCATTGGTGAGTTCATCCCCTCCGCGGTCGCTCTCGAGTTGGGCCTCCGTGCAACGCGTAAGCGTCGCAGTGGGATTGGCGACCATCCCGGCAGGGAGATTCACCGTGAGCCGCTTGGGGTTCCCAGCTGGATCGAGCCTCCCAAAGACTCGCGTGAGGCGCAGGGTGTTCAGGTTGAGATCGATTGTCATCGAGTAGGGGTGCGACCCTGCCTGCGCATCGGGCAGGCCATCCGCGCCCAGGACAGACCCATCGAAGCTCTGCAAGCCAAAGCCGGGCGGTGTGGCGCCGATCCTCGTCGTCTCGCTCGTCGACACCGACGGGGCGCCCCCGCCGCTGACGCTCACCTGATTGACGACGCTCCCGGAAGCGTTCGCTGCCACATCGACCGGGACGAACATTTCCATCGACTGGCCAGGCTGCAACATGGCAGAGTTCGTACAGCTGGCGGGCGGGCCATTGCTGCACGCGAGTTCGTGTTCCTGATCATCACGACCTTCCACGCCTGCTTCGTGGGGCTCGCCCTTGGGGTCGACGGTAAGGCTGGCTGGCAGGGTGTCGCTCACCGTGATCGGCGTGCCATCACTCGGCGCCCCACCAGTGTTGGTGATCCTCACCCGGTACTCGTCCTTATTGTTCGTGCTGTCACCCGGCGCGAAGTTCGTTGGCCCCGACAACGACGCAATGCTCCACGCCGGCTTCGCCACCACCGCACCCGCCACCGCAGCCGGTGTCAGGAACGACACGACAAGAACAACCAGGAATGATGCGAGTCTCTCGCGCAGCATCACTTACCCCTCCTCGCTGTCTGGTGTGCCCTCTTCGCGCTCCTGTCACGCGCCAGTGCTTTCTTTGCCTTCTTATGCTTCCTTCCGGTCTTCTTCTTCTTTGGCTTGGGCTTCTTTGCCCTGGGTTTCGCCAAAGGCGTGGAAGCCACAGGCACGAGGTTCCCCGCACCGGAGAACACCGCGCTGGACGGCGCAGGGAAGACCGGCGCCGAGCCCGCCGGGCCCCTGCACGCCTCGCCACCGCAAGGCGCTGATGGCGACGGCGGGCTCTGCGCGGCGATCCCACCACCTACACGCGCGTCGTAGACATCCACAAGGCCGTCCTGGTCCTGGCCCACCAACGGCTGATCGGTGAAGAAGAACACGTCATTTCCGCTCGCGCTGGCATCGGCGAAATACGACGCATCGGGGCTGCGACCCGTGGAGATCAGATACAGACAGCCACCCGAGGCCGCGCTGAAGCTCCCACTCGATTCCTGGCAACTGCCCGTGCCAGCCAGCTCCCACTCATACACATCCTGCGTGTTATTGGTGTCCTGCGGGACGAGCGCGTCGGGTGACTCGAAGAACACCCGGCTCCCATCCGCCGAAAGATTACGCATCAAGATCGACGGCTCAATGGCGCCGAGGATGATCGTAAGACTCCGCAGCCCGGCTGAGCCCGTTGGCGGCGCGCCGCTTGGGGCACACGAGACACACACCAGCCGACCACTCACCGCGTCATAACGGTAGAACTCGTTGAACCCACGATTGTCATAGCTCGTCAACTGTCGCTGCGAGCTGAACAGCAATGTCCTGCCGTCGGGAGTGACACGCGAAGCATGTGTCATGCCGACAAAGGGGCGGGGACGCCAGTTGTTCTGGTCTTCGGCGGAGAGGGCGGCGATGAAGCTGACTGTGCCGTTATGCCAGAGGTAGAGCTTGCAGATCCCCGAGCCAATGCAGCTCCCAGGTGATGCGCCACTGGCTAACACACCGCTGGCGGCGAAGTAGACATACGTGCCACCGGGACCGCTCGCCACACCAAGGACGCCCTGCACAGCGGCGCCTTGCGCATCACCGGCGGTGCCATCGACGCTGAGATCGGCTAGCGCCCCACTGCCCACGTTGTATTCATAGAGATCCTGACCCTCGCCTTCAGCCCTGCAGGACGCTTCGGCGGTCGACACCGCTGTGGAGTCGTTGGTCAGCTTCTGACAGCTCGTGAAGAAGACCCGAGACCCATCGGGAGTCGCGGCCATGAACGCCGCCGGCTTGATGCCATTGGGGTCGGGTACCGTACGCTGAGAGGCCGAGACCTGCACGGTGCTCGCGCCGTTCTTACGAACGTAGAGCTGCCCAGTTTCCCCAGCGGTGAAAAAGACCCGCGACCCGTCGCTTGAGATCGTGTTCTGCGTGTAGTAGCCACTGGTAGCGCCACCCCGGCTGGTATACCCCTGGCCGCTGTACCAGTCATAGGAGCCGGCGAACGAGCCCCCCGGCGGGGTGCTGCCATCCGGCAGGACACCCGCCAGGTTCAAAGCGCCAGCGTGCCATTCATACAAGTTGGTCTTGCCCGCGGCGGCGCTCGGCAGCAGCTGGGATTCACTCTCGAAAATCAGGCGAGAGTCATCGGAGCTGAAACCCGCGGGATACACCTCGTTTCCTTCGCCTCCTTCGTCTTTTTCGACGGGAAACGCCCGCTGGAAAGAGCCGCTCGCACTGTCCCGCAGATATACGCCCAGGCCGGCCCCAGGGCCAACTTCCCGCGCTTCATCCAATGCCTCGGAGAGATCTTCACTCCAACCCACCACACGGCTTTTCCCATGGGGTTGGACCGGCAACTGCAGACCCTGGTTTGACCACCCTTCCCCAACCCGGCTGGCAAGGAAGAGCGGCGGGTAAAAAGCCCCTTCGGCGCCGGGCATGTTCGTGGGAACCAAGAAGATGAGCCGTTCGCCCGAGGGCGAAGCCTGCACACCGCCTTCAATCGCCGACGGGCTTGCCCCGTCCTTGCTCACCGGCGTGACCTGCTCAAACGCCCGGCAATCCGACAGCCGCGACGCATACGACCCGGCAGGCCGCAGCGCTTCGTTGGAGCACCCACCTTCAGCAGTGGCCCCCGCGGGAACTCCCAACACCACCAGACCAACCAGCAAGACCACGATTCGATGCAGCATCAAACCCATCCCCTCCCCTCCCGGAGCAATCGAGAACACACCCGCCCGGGAGGCCCGGACAGCACAAAACCACCCCGGACACCCAGTCCGAGACGGCAAAAACTCAAAGACGCGCATAACGCACGCGAGAGACCAACCCGGCCCACGAGACCGGAGCGAGCCGCCAGCCAACGGCGGTGAGCGGCCCTAGAAGCTAACCAACCGGGCCAAGAGAGAGAGAGAGAGAGAGAGATGCCTCAGCGATGCTGAAGCATCTAGTAAGACCCCCTACCGGGGCCGCAACACCATTGGCCGCGCTTGGCGCGGTGAAAACAAGATCACTCATCTCTGCATCCCTCATCAAGCGATCGAAATCCCTCTCCGACATTCCCTTACGGTCCCGGATCCCGCAAACAACACGGGAAGAACCCTGACCCGACCTATCGTTGTGTCACAGCACCCCATGACAAGACGCCATGACAGGAGTACTATAGGCACAAGTGATGGCTCTTGTCAAGTCCCTTGGCAACAAGGTCGTCTAAGGCTCGTCTCATGAGCCTGCCAACTCCCGATACAACTCGTTGGCGCTGACCCCGGTGAGTTTCGCGACGACTCGGGCCGCGGGCCGGGCCCGGGCGCCGGCGTCGGTGAGCGCGCGCAGCGCGGCGAGCGCCTCCCCGCGATCAGCCAGGGCGGATGAGCCCGAATCGGGGGCGCCAATGACAAGCACGATCTCCCCGCGCGGAGCGTGCTCGGCGTAGTGGACAGCGAGCTCAGCAGCCGAGCCGCGACGGACTTCCTCGTGGAGCTTGGTGAGCTCACGGCAGACGGCGGTTGGGCGCTCCGAATCGAGCTCGGCGAGCACAGCGAGCGTGGCGGGCAGGCGCGCGGGCGACTCGAAGGCCACGGTCGTGCAGGACCCCCCAGCCGCCCCGGTCCCGCGCGCGCCGGCGAGCAGCCGCTCAAGCTCCCCGTGCTTGCGGGGAAGGAAGCCGACGAAACGGAAGCGCTCGGCTGGCAACCCGGAGGCGACGAGCGCGGTCATGACGGCGCTGGGCCCCGGCAGCACCTCGACCTCCAGTCGGGCGGCAAGCGCAGCCCGCACGAGCGCAAAGCCGGGATCGGAGATCAGCGGCATGCCCGCATCTGAGACGAGAGCGACACAGTCGCCGGCCTGAATGCGCACGATGAGCTCCCCCGCGCGGGCGCGTTCGTTGTGCTCGTGGAAGGAGACGAGCGCCGGCCCGTCGATCCCGTGGCGGACGAGCAGCACGCGCGTGCGCCGCGTGTCCTCGCAGGCGATCGCCGCAACCGTACGCAGCACATCGAGCGCACGCAACGTGATGTCCTGGAGGTTGCCGAGCGGCGTGGGACAGACGATCAGCCGGCCTGCCGGCGCGCGCTCGGGGGTCATCGCGCCACTATAGATTGGACCGATGGCCTCAGATCGAGACCCGCCGCGCCGCATTCGCCCCCGTCTTCCGCCCGCGCCCGCCACCCCCGCGGCGGCGAGAACGCCGCGCGCCCCGGCACAGGCGCAGCCCGCGCCCGCGAAGACATCGCGTACCCCGGCGGCCTCGACGCGCACCCCGCACACGCCGCAGACAGAGGAAACGCCGCAATACAAACGCTACCGCGCGCGGCGACACCTGCACGAAGGGAACGACGGAGGCAACGGCGGCGGGGGGCCACTTCTCGGCGCCCCACCCCGTGCTCGCGGCCCACGCCGCTTCCTCCGCCTGACGCGAGGCCGCGTGATCCTCGCCCTCCTGGCCCTGGTGGCCGGCTGGCTGGCGCTGTCACTCATCCTGTTCCTGCTGAGCGCGGCGTTCGAACGCAGCTCGCCACCGGCGAACGTGCAGGGCGTGCTGGACCCCGCGGGCTGGCCGCTGACCTCGGCGAACAACATCCTCGTGCTGGGCAGCGATCGACGCCCGAAGGGCTCGAAGGAACCGGGGGCGAACACGAGTGGCCCGAGCCGCAGCGACTCGATCATGCTGATCCGCACGGGCGGTGGGCACGCAGCGCGCCTGTCGATCCCGCGCGACACGGTCGTGGAAATCCCTGGCCACGGCCTGCAGAAGATCAACGCGGCCTACGCCTTCGGCGGCCCTGCCCTGTCGGTCTCGATCATCAAGCACTACCTGGGCGTTCCCATCAACCACATCGTGGAAGTGAACTTCGAAAACTTCCCGCAGCTGATCGACGCGATGGGCGGCGTGGACTACACGGGCAGCTGCGTGCTCAGCCGCATCGACGGGGGCTCAAGCCGCGGCGGCTACACCCTGCACCTGCCGGCGGGCACGCACCACTTGAACGGCAAGCAGGCGCTGGCGCTGGCGCGTACGCGCGAGAACCTGTGCGCGCCCAACGAGACGGACCTGAACCGCGCCCAGCACCAGCAGGCGCTCTTCCAGGACATGAAGTCGCGTCTGCTCTCCCCCTCAAGCTTCGTGCGCCTGCCGTGGATCGCGTGGAGCGCGCCGCCGGCGATCGTCTCGGACATGAGCGGCCCGACGCTGCTGAGCCTGTTCGCGGCGCTGGCCACGAGCGGCACGCCCCCGACGCGCATCCTTGCGCCCTCGGGCACGGTCACGCTGCCCGACGGCGAGGTCGGCCTGAGCGTCAGCGAAGCAGAACGCCGCACGGCGGCGGCGCGCTTCCAGGCAGGCTAGGACTAACCTAGCTAAGCAGTGCTAGAATGCCCGGCATGACACGCGTGGGAATGCACGAGGCGAAGACCAACTTCTCGCGACTGGTCGACAGCGCGCGCCGCGGCGAGGACATCATCGTGGAGCGCTCGGGGCGCCCGGTGGCGAAGATCGTCCCCTACGACGAGCCCAAGCAGGGTCTGCTGGCGCTGAAGGGTATCTGGAAGGGCAAGGGTCACATACCTGACGATTTTGACGAGCTGCCCGAGGACCTCCAGCGCGCCTTCGGCATGATCGACGATTGAGGTCACTGCTAGATACCCATGCGCTGCTCTCGCTGCTGTTCGCCGACGGCGGCCTGTCGCGCTCAGCCGAAGAGGCAGTGGAGCGGCCAGACGCGGAGCTGCTCGTAAGCGTCGTGAGCGTGTGGGAGATCGCAATCAAGCGCTCGGTCGGCAAACTTGAAGCACCGGAGGGCGTGCTGGAGCGCATCGAGGAAGCAGGTGCCGAGCTGCTGTCGATCACCGGGCGCCACGCCGATGCCGTCGCCCACCTGCCGTTTCACCACCGCGACCCCTTCGACCGCCTGCTGATCGCGCAGGCCAAGCTCGAAGGCTGTGCGGTCATCACGAAGGACCTCACCTTCACCGCCTACGGAGTGCCGATCGTCTGGTAGGCCCCCGCCGGCTCACCCCGGCGTTGTCTGCACCCGTATGGCTTGCTCGACGTGGCGTCCGCGCGCGGTGAGCTGCCACGCGTTGGGCGCCCCCTTCACGGGGCCGATCCCGCGGTTGTAGATGAGCCCCAGGTGCTCCAGGCGCGCGAGCAGCTTGGAGACCTGCCCCTGATCTGAGATCCCCGCCTCGCTCGCGATCTTACGATTACTCGCATCGGGATAGGAGGCGATCACCATCAGCACGCGCACCGTCCGGTAGGTGATCCGCATGTCCAGCCCCTCCAACGGGTCACGCTGAACATGAGCGGTTTTGGTTTTGAGTTTGGGAGCCGGTCTACCCAGCTCTTTCTGCGCCGAGGCCTGACCGAGGTAGGGCAACACGATCACGCTCATAAGCTCACCCAAAAGGCCCGACAGAGGCCTAGGGTTAGCTTCGGACAGGCGCGTGTGGATCACCGAGAGCACAGCCCCCACGACGCCCTCCGCCGTCAGCGGCGGCGGCTGCGTGGCCCGCTTGGGCACAGCCGCGCGACCCTCATCGATCGCCCCCACCAGCGCGCGCATAACCACAGCCCGGCGCTCCAGCACACGCGGGCCAGCAGCCAGAGACTCAACGATGCACAACCGCGCCGTCGCCGGTTCCTCATCCAGGAACACCAACAACGCCCACAGCCCAGCCCGGATCTGCTCACGCCACGCACTCTCGTGCTCGTAGGCCTCGATCACCTGCGACCCCACACGGCCGATGGCCTCCTCGAACGCCGCCAGGAAGCACTCCTCGCGATCCGCGAACAGGTCATAGAACGTACGCCGCGACACGCCCGCCCGCGCCACCACATGCGCCACAGTCACTGAACCAGCACCACGCTCAGCCGCCACATCCGCCATCGCCGCGAGGATCCGCATCCGCTGGATCTCACTCACATGCTCACGCGGCAAGCCAGGCACAGGCGCAACACCCGCGGGCACATCCCGGCCGCCAGAGCGCACGACCTCGCGCGCCCCGGGCCCTGTCTGACGAGGTGGCATCAGAACAGCCACCCCTACCTCTTCCCACCCTTCTTAGCGTGCTTCTTGTGCTTGGCTTTCTTCCTTGCCTTGATGCACCCGGTGACGGCGATCTTCGTGCTCTGCTTGAGCACCGCCCCGTTCTGCCCCGTCATCGTCGTGGGCATCGTCAGGTTCTGGCCGCAGAGGTTGCCTTTCGCCTTCGCGGGGACGACCGCCGCGAGACCCGAGTGCGGCCCCTCGGGAAGCCTCAACTCGAAGCTCGAGATCGGCGCGTCGGGCACGCTCGCGAACGTGCTCCTGGTCACACCCTTCTTGATGTCGATGCTCCCCACCAGATCCAGCGTGATCCCTTCGCCCTGCAGGACGATCACCAGGTCGGGGAACGCGGCGCCGCCGTGGGACACCAGGTACGCCGGGCCTGTCAGCGGGTTGGCGAGGACCGGGGTGTGTGCTGTGGCGATACCGATGTTCGAGCCCGCGGGGCATGATGCGGGGTTCGCGTTGAACGTGGCTTCGGGGCACGCCTGCTGGATCGTCGTCAGGCGTGAGGGGAGCGCCTTTGGGAGCGTTACGGCGACCTTGCCGATGTTTGCCTGCCCTGGGCTGGAGGTGATTTTGACGTCGAGGCTCGCACCCTGCTTCTTACTCGTCCCCGCCTGTGTGGAGACCGCGAAGGAGGGCTTGAACGGGAGGCCCTGGCACCCCGCGGCCTGGAAGCGACTCGACAATCCGACGGTCGCGCCCTGCGTGCTCGTCACGCTCCCTGTGACGCTCAGCGGTTCACAGCTCGTGGGGTTAAACGTAAACCCAGACCGGTCCACGGTGACATTCAGCGTCTTGATCTGCAGGGGCACCCCGTCCAAGATCCTGGGCAGCGGGTCGCTCACAACCGTCGGCTGCCCTGTGTGCGCATCGATACTGACCGCAGCGCGGACGACGACGTTGCCAAGGTTGAATGGGCCGGCGAGCGCCGGCACGACAACGGAGAGGCCGAACGGTGCGCCCTTGTACGGGCCCGTGAGGAACACCTGGCCGCCCTGCACATACAACGGGTTAGGACCCACACCCACAGCTACCGTGGTGTGTCCGATCAGACTATTGGCGCCACAGGTGCCCTGTGCGGCCTGCGGTTCCGGACAACGTTCCACGCCCTTCAGGATCGGCAACAGGCCCGGCGGGAGCGTGACCGACACCCCGCTGACGTCCTGTTCGCCGTCCTGACGCGACAACGTGAGCGTCAACGGGCTGAAGGCGCCCGCCAGGTTGCTCACCGTCCCCGCCACAGCCGACGGAGCGAACGGCTCGCCGTTGGCGCAAGCGCCGCCATTCACACCTTCGTTGACGCCGAACTGTGCGGTCGGGAACGCATCCGGCGTACCCGGCGTGCTCCACGGCGTGAGGTCGCTCCTCGTCGTGAACACACCACACTGCCTGGGGCTGATCAACGCGCCCCGCGACCCGCCGAAGAACGACAGGTCGATATCACTCGACGGCAACTGCGGCGTATTCTGAAACGTCGCCGTCAACCTGCCCGTCGCCGCATCCAGATGGACCATGCCGACAGACTTGATGTTTACGCCGTCCGCGGACCCCGCGACCAGTAACTTCAAATCCGGCGGACTCGATCCCAGCAGATACACACTGCCTACGATTTCCTTTTCCGGATCGACTTCGATCAACGGGCTCTTGATCCTCGCCGTCCCCACCCGAGACGCCGCGGGGCAGACCGCGGGCCCCGTGTTTTCCCGGCCATCGGGGAGCGTCCGCAGCGACGCTTCGGTTTCCCCGCACAACACCAAACCATTCGCCTGCCCCGGATTCACAACCAACCCTTCGGGCAACACAACCGACGCGTCCTTCATGTACGACGGCACCAGCGCCCCCGGTTCATCCAAGCCTTCCAACGGGAAGTGCATGTCAACGGTCAACCCCGCCGGGGAATCCACCCGCGCGGTATCCAACGCCGTGCCGATCGACGGGTCGAACTGTAGACCTTCACAACCACCAAACCCCGTCGGCGTCCCGTTCGCATCATGCGTCTGCACACTTGCGCTGCCCGTGAGCGACGTGTCCTGCCACGCGTTCACTGAGATCGGCAGCTGCTGCGGCCCTTCACACGACACCGGCAACGTCAAGAACGCCTTCGGGTGCGCTTCAGGCGGCTTGCAATTCGTGGTCGTTTCGCTTGGGTTGAATTCCGTGCAGCCATTGAAGCGTCCGGTGCGCCAGATGTTGTGGCTCGGGTCGCCCGGCACGCCCCACACCGTCAACCGGACACTGTGAAGACTCGTCTGCACGGTGTTGTTGGCGTGCGTCGTCGCCCCATAATCGCTGCCCGAGCGCACGCCCGCATCGAGATACGTGTTGATGCCGACAAGGGTGAAGCCGAGCTCCAAGGGTGTCCCCGGTGGCGGGACCATGTTGAACAGCCGTGCGGTGAGCCCAGCACCTAACTGCGCAGTCGCGGCCGCCAAACCGACCTGGCTGCCGGCGGGACAAGCGTTGGCGGTCAGCTGCTGGTGGGTGCACCTTGACGTGGCACCGGGATCGCCGACCAGGCCCGACGGCAGACCCACGGTGATATCCCGCGGTTCCTTGCCATCTGCAGAAACAGATTCTTCATGCTGATTCACTTCAGTCGGGAGGACGATGCTGAACATCATCGCATAGGGGTGCGAACCCGCCTGGGTGTCGAGCGCTCCACCCGCGTCACCGAACCATCCATCCCAACCAGCGACACCAAAGCCAGCTGGAGCCGAACTGATCGTGACCGGCTGCACGTTAGTCGCGGTGCCCACCGCGCCACCGCCCGCTACCGCCACACGATTGTCCACCGTACCTTCAGCCGCCCCCGGCCCGACCTTCACCGCAATCGCGATGACCGGCTCCAGGTTTGTCACACCCCCACCAGACGGCTCACGGTCGTCTTGCGGCAGGCCGCCGCCACCCGCGAATTCGGGCAGGCCGGCTTCGATGCTCGCGCACGTCACGACGGTGCTCCCTGAGCAGCTCCACCGTTCATGGCCGATCCCCGGTTCTTCTGGGTCGCCGTCACCCAACAGCTCTCCGGCTTCAATCGCTTCGACGCCGGGGGGCAGCGTGTCGGTCACGGTGATCGGACCATTGCTCGCGTATGCGCCAACGTTGTAGACGTCCACTTCGATCGTGCCCCTGCGGCCCGGTGCGAGATTCGTTGGCAGCGCGGTCGAGGTGACCTCCCACCCCGCACCGCCCGCTTCCGCCCACGCCGGCGCACTCGAGACACCGACAGCGCCTATCCCCAGGACGCCAGCCAGCATCGCCGGGCGGACTCCACGGAGCAAACAGTTGGCCATCGCTGACTTCACCCTTGCCGTCGTCCTTTTGACTATCGGAATAGTCATCGTCATCGTCATCGTCTCCCCTTCGCCTTGGCATGACCCCGCAGCCTCGCTTTTACCCTCACGCACCTGCCACCCCTGCGGGCGAAGCCCCGCCGGCAGACAAACTTTTTCTTCGGCTTCGGCTTCGATACCGGCGTCGCCGACGGCTCAGGTGGCGAAAGATTGCCCGCCCCGCTGAACGTCGCGCTCACCGGCGCCGCGAACGCGAGCGCCGCCTGCGGCGAGGTGTGACATTCGCCGCCGCACACAGCCCCTGCGACAGGCGGGAAACCGACCGCTTCACCCGGAACGTGTGGAGCGCGCACATCGTAGACGTGGAAGGCTTCTTCACGGTCTTCAGGCACCAACTGTGCACGGGTCATGAAGAACGCATCCGTACCATTCGCGCTCGCGTCCAGGAAGAACGAATCATCCGTGCTGGAGCCACCCGACAGCAGGTACACACACCCCCCCGGCTGCCCGCAGCTACCTGCGCCTTCACGCTCCCACTCATACACGTCGGCGTGGCCGTTCGTGTCCTGCGCAACCAGTGGCTGCGCAGTGTCGAAGAACACACGGTTACCGTCGTTCGACAGCCACCGCTGCATATACGTCTCCCATATGCTGGGGTGCACCCAACCTCCAACTTGATACCCTCGCCGCCCCACCTTGCCTTCATCGGCCACATCTTCGGTCGGAGGCTTCCCGCTTGGATTACAGGAAGCGCAATACAAGCGCCCGCCGGTGGCTCCCCAAGCGTATACGAACAGCTCAGGGATATGGCCGTGTCCCGGATCGGTCGGCGAGACGTTGTCATAACCCGTGAGCGGCAACATCGAGCTGAACGCCACACCCTGGCCATCGGGCGTCACCTCGGCCACCCTTGATCCAAGATCGGGCCGCCAATCCCCCAAGAATCTCTGGCTCGCCCCCCCGCCAACCGTAATACTGTTGTCTCGACCATCGAGGAGCGCGATGAATCTCACAGGTTCTCCCACGTGCAGCACATACAGGTTGCATCTCGCTTGTAGTTCTTCTTCTGGCGCAGGGTATGTGTTCGCACAGGAGCCTTGCGTGGCGCCCGCAGCCAGCGAGCCGTTTGCCACGAAATACACATAAGCGCCGTCTTCGCTTGTACCGACGACTCCCTGCACACCCGCTCCGGCGCCCGCCAGTTCTTCGCGCCCGCCGCTTTCCACGTCGAAACGCAACAGCCGTTCCCCTTCGGTGTAGAACACGAACCGGCCATCCACACTCGCCGTCCAAAACATCGCGGCACCAGCAGAGACCTGCACCGTCTTCACACCGTTCTCACGTACGTAGATCACACCAGTGCTGACATCCGACCACACGATTCGCGAGCCGTCCGCCGAGACCACATTGCTCAACACGGGCAGATCTCCGTTGCCGTTGGCCGACACACTGCCGAAAGTCGCCGCCGGATCCACGCCCCCGCCCGGCAACACATTCACCAGGGTCACCGCGCCACTCACAGACTCATACAAATTGCAGTCGAAATAACAATATTCACCCCCTACGGAACCGGCAAGAGGAACAGCAGGCGAGACCAGCGCAGCTTCGTCCTGGAACAGAACATGCGATCCGTCAGCCGAGGCGCCCGCATACAACGGCCTGCCACATTCTCCCGGCGTCAGCGTCGAAACGAACAGACTGGCGAAACCACTCCCGCGACTGCTGCGCGAATACAGGTCGTCAGACTGGTTACAAGCCGGCGCGCCCGCCAGTGTCGGCTTGTCGGGCGATCTGAGATAACCCGTCGAGAGATCGCCCGAGAAAGACTGGTAAACCGGTGCGGATTCGAATTCATCAGCCGGCGGCGGCTCGATGTCACTCGCCGTCCAGCCAGTAGGAGTCCGACCGGCCAGATACTCATTGTTCTGTTCCGTTCCCGACCGCTGATTGCCGTTCCCACCCACGCCAGAACTCGGCGCATCACCGACATACACAATCGCACTGCCATCCGCGGCCGCGCGGAGGGGCTCTTCCGCGAGTAGCGACACCCCTTCGCCCGCGGTTATACCGGTGGGCGGCACGAACACTTCGCCGTTTTCAAGCGGCGACACAAGCTCATAAGCCCGCCCATCCGGCAACCCCAGACCCGACGCGCCCGCCACACCCGCCCAGCAACACACCGCCACACCGGCCAGCCCAACTCCCATCAGCAACCTCAAGACACGCATCCGCATCGGCTAATCCCCTCCTCGACAAGAAATAGAGGGACTCGGCGCGCGCCAGCCACAAGCCGACCACCCCACCCTCGGATAAAGAGGGGACAACACGCCCCTCGCGATACGACAACGAAAAGACGCGGCCTCAACGCCCGCGAGAGACCAACCCGGCGCCTGGCGCCGGAGCGAACCGCCAAACCAACAGCGGCGAGAGGCCCTAGAAGCTAACCAACCGGGCCAAGAGAGAGAGAGAGAGAGAGAGATGCCTCAGCGATGCTGAAGCATCTAGAAGGACCCCCTGTTGGGGTCGCAGCACCATTGGCCGCGCCTGGCGCGGTGAAAAGAAGATCACTCATCTCTACATCCCTCATAAAGCGATCGAAATCCCTCTCCGACACCCTTACGGTCCCATGGAACCCCGCACACACGGGAAGAACCCTGACCCGACCTATCGTTATGCCACAGCACCCCATGACAGGACGCCACGACAGGAGTACTATAGGCACAAGTGATGGCTCTTGTCAAGTCCTATGCGGAGGCATCGGCCGGAAGCACTACGAACGACCCGCCTTGGAGTGGTGTCACAGCACGGAAGGCACGCTCATCGAAGGTGAGGATGCGTCGCGTCTGCCAGCGCGCGGCGAGCACCACGAGAGAGGCATCGGCAAGCCCTAGTTCGAGATCGCGATAGCGGGCCGCGACATCCCTGGCAACCGCGAAGTCGGCCTGGGCGAGCGAGTCCACCAGATATGTGCCTGCGGCCAAGTCGTTGAAGAAGGCCAGCTCGACATCAACCCCGAGGCGATCCAGAATCAGATAGTCCGCCTCAGCGACGGCGACTTGCGAAGTGACCAACGCGCCGCGCTCGGCCCGCAGCAGCCGCGCGATGGCCGCATGCTGAGGCTCGTCGGCGTCCGCCTGCGCATAGAGCGCGCCAGCGTCGAGGATCAGCGGCGCGCCCGGCACACTCGCGCGTCACCCGCTGCCCGTCACAGAGCGATGCAACTCCTCCGCATCCCATTTGCGATACGGCGCCCCGCCGCCGTGGCCCTGGCCGAGGCTGTGAAACGTGCGAGACTGCTCATCGCCTTCCGCAGCAACGAGCCTCACACCCTCGCGAATCAAGTCGGACTGAGATCTGCCGGTCCGAGCCGCCGCGCGCCGCAGGTGCAGGCTCTCCTCGGGGGTCAGATAGACAGAGGTCTTGTGCATCGCCCTATATAGGGTAGCAGCGAAGCCGAGATCCGTGTCGAGCGGTGCGGCGATGGCTCTACCCTGGTGTGGTTTGTACCCGTATGGCCTGCTCGACATGCCGTCCGCGGGCGGTGAGCTGCCACGCGTTGGGCGCACCCTTCACCGGGCCGATCCCACGGTTGTAGATGAGCCCGAGGTGCTCCAGGCGCGCGAGCAGCTTGGAGACCTGCCCCTGATCTGAGATCCCCGCCTCACTCGCGATCTTACGATTACTCGCATCCGGATAGGAGGCAATCACCATCAGCACACGCACCGTCCGGTAGGTGATCCGCATGTCCAGCCCCTCCAACGGGTCACGCTGAACATGAGCGATTTTGGTTTTGAGTTTGGGAGCCGGTCTACCCAACTCCTTCTGCGCCGAGGCCTGACCGAGGTAGGGCAACACGATCACGCTCATAAGCTCACCCAACAGTCCCGTCAGAGGCTTGGCTTTCGCTTCGGACAGGCGCGTATGGATCACCGAGAGCACAGCCCCCACCACCCCTTCGGCCGTCAGCGGCGGCGGCTGCGTGGCCCTCTTGGGCACAACCGCGCGACCCTCATCGATCACGCGCACCAGTGCCCGCAGCACAACCGCGCGGGCGCTCCAGCACGCGTGGCCCCGCCGCCAAGGACTCCACAACGCACAGGCGCGCCGTCGCCGGCTCCTCGTCCAAGAACACCAGCAGCGTCCACAACCCAGTCCTGATCTGCTCCCGCCAAGCGCTCTCGTGCTCATAAGCCTCGATGATGGGCGCCCCGACGCGGCCAATGGCTTGCTCGAACGCCGCCAGGAAGCACTCCTCACGATCCGCGAACAGGTCATAGAACGTACGCCGCGACACACCCGCGCGCGCCACGACATGCGCCACGGTCACAGAGCCAGCACCACGCTCGCTGGCGACCTCCGCCATCGCCGCCAAAATCCGCATGCGCTGGATCTCACTCACATGCTCCCGCGGCAGACCCTCACCAGCCGCACGCACACCCTCACGCGCACGCACACCCTCACGTGCACGCGCCTCCTTGCGCGCCCCGGCGTTCCCCTCACGAAGTGCCATGAGAACAGCCACCTCTCCTACTTCCCACCCCTCTTAGCGCGCTTCCTGGCCCGGTGCTTCTTCGCCTTCCTGGCCTTGGCGCAACCGCTGACGGCGATCTTCGTGGACTGCTTGACGACGGCGCCGTTCTGCCCGGTGATGGTGGTCGGCATAGTGAGCTTCTGCCCACATAGGCTCCCCTTCGCCCTCGCCGGCAGCACCGCGGCAAGCGCGGAGTGAGGACCCTCGGGCAGGCTCAGCTCAAACGAGCCGATCGGCGCATCGGGAACGCTCGCGAACGTCGAGCTCGTGATGCTCTTCCTGATGTTCACGCTCCCCACGAGATCGAGCGTGACGCCTTCGCCCTGCAGGATCACGACGACATCGGGGAACGCCGCGCCGCCATGGGACACCAGATAGGCGGGGCCGGTCAACGGACTGGCCAGCACCGGCGTGCGCGCCGTGGCGATCCCGATGTCCGAGCCCGCCGGGCAGGACGCGGGGTTCGCGGCGAACGCCGCTTCGGTGCACGCCTGCTGAATCGTTGACAGGCGGGAGGGAAGCTGCTTGGGTAGCGTCACCGCGACGCTGCGGATGTTCGCCTGCGGACCTTGGGGGTAGACGACCTTGACGTCCAGGCTCGCGCCACCCTTCTTGCTCGTCCTGGCCTGTGTGGAGACCGAGAACACAGGATGGAACGCCAGCGACGCGCAGTTCGCCGCCTGGAAACGGCTGGACACTCGTGCCTGTGCACCCAGGGTACTCGTGAGCGTCCCACCCACGTTGAGCGGCTCGCAATCCGTGGGATTGAACATGAACGCCTGCCGGTCGATACTGACACGCACCCCCTTCACCTGCAACGGGATGCCCTGCAAGATCGTGGGCAGCGAATCGCTCGTAACGATGATCTGCGCGGTGCGCGGGTCCACGCTGATCGCCGCGCGAACCACAACATTCCCAAGGTTGAACGGCCCCGCGACCGCCGGCACGACTATCGAGAGGCCGAACGGGGCACCCTTGTAGGGGCCGGTCAAGAACACCTGGCCGCTCACACTTACGGGGTCCGGCCCCGCGCCCGCGGTGGCCGTCGCGTGCCCGATCACGCTCCCCGCACCACACGTGCCCTGCGCGGCCTGCGGTTCGGGACAACGTTCGACACTCTTGAGTGACCCCAGCAGACCCTGCGGCATCGTGACGCTCACCCCACCCAGATCCTGTTCCTGGTCGCCGCGGGAGAGCGATAGAGTGAACGGGCTGAAAGCACCCGCCTGGTTGCTGGTCGTGCCAGCCACGAAACCAGGGGTAAACAGCGCGCCGTGACAGCCCTGATTGATGGCAAAGGCGCCCGTGGGTTCAGAGGCCGTGCTGCTGCTCCACGGCGTCAGCTGCGAGCTCGCAGCGTAGGACCCGCACGTGTCGGGGTTCACTAATGCCGCCCTCGGACCACCGAAGAAATCGAGCTTGATATCACTCAAGGGCTGCTGCGGATTGTTTTCAAAGACCGTCGTCAACCGCCCCGTCTGCGGATCGGGAATGACGTGCCCCGCGAGCTTCACGACGATACCCGTCTGCGGGTCATCGACCACGACATAGAGCGCGAGCAGCGAGCCGAACGGGTTGTTGCCCTGTTCAGCGACGTACACGCTGCCCTGCAACGCGTGGTCGAGGATCGGGGTATCCACTTCGACGGTCCCGACCTTCGCGGATTCCGGGCACGCGGGTGGTTCCGCGCCAGCGAGGTCGATCTGCGCCGGCGAGCACGCCGACAGGCCGTTCGCGACCGACGGGTTGACCACCATCCCCGCCGGCAGCGTCACCACGGCGTTGCGCAGCTCCCCGCTCGCCAAACCCGCCGGTTCGGTGTTCTGCGGGATGTGGATGTCAACCTGCAGACCGGTCGGGGAGTCGACCGCGCTCGATTCCGGGCGCACGCTCAGCGACGGCGCGAACTGAAGCTTTTCGCAGCCCGTGACGGGCGGCGAGACGGCAGTCGCGTTCGCCCACTGCGGTTCGGAGAAGTTCACCCGGTTGAAGTCCGGGGAGCCGTCCGGGTTTAACGGGACCGCCGCGGGGTTCTGCCACGAGTCGACGTGCATCGTCGTCGTGAAACCGGACTGCGAGCAGTCCGTCGGATTCGTGAAGAACGACACCGGCGTACCACCTGGCGCGACACCAAAAGGGTCCTGCCCCGGCGGATCGCCGAAGAACGTCAACTCCAGGCCATTCACGATGGTGCCACGCGAGATTCCGGAGCTGATCACCCGCAGCGCATAGCCCGAAGGGGTAGGCACGAGCTTGGCATACAGTGTCGCCGGGACACCAATGAGCTCAAGCGCGAACTCCGCGGGGTAGCCGTGCTCAGGCTGCACATTGACGATCGGCGCCCAGCCCCCTTTTCGGCTTGTTTCAGATACAAGGAAGTTGCCGGAGAATTCGCCGGGCCGATTGCCGTTACTTCCGAAGGCCGTTACTGTGCCGATGAAGGTGTCCGGTGGACAGCTGAATTCGGCGCCAGCGAGATCGGCGAGGGGGCACTTGGGTGTCGCCTCGGCGTCACCCACGAACCCTGGCGGCAGATCAACGACGACATCCCTCATATTCTGCACGCCTTCCACCTGGCCGCCGAAGACACTACCGGGGTGGACAGGGCCTTCGGTGCTGCTGTTGAGGTCAAACGTGGTGCTGATCGCGCTGGGGTGCGCACCCGCCTGGGTATCCAACGAGCCGGCGGCATCGAGCGTCGCCGTTGAGAAGTCGGCGAGACCGAACAGGGGCGCTTCGGGGCTGACGAGCACCGGGCCTTCGCTGCCGGCTTCCGGTGCGCCGCCACCGGAGATCGTCGCCCTGTTCACCAGCGACCCCAGCGTACCCGGCGTCACCGAGACATGGATGTCCACCACGACCCGCCCCACATCAAGACCCGACAAAGCATGAGCATACGCACAGGTGACCATCTGCCCAGCGACCGAGCACGTCGCCCGTTCCACATTACCCAATACGTGGTCTTCCATCTTAATGCTGGCAGCCGGGTTTCCTTCCGGGGCGGTGGAAGTAAGGCCGGCGGGGAGCGTGTCGGTCACCGTCACGGTGCTCCCGTCGGTCGCCAAGGCACCCCTGTTGTGGGCGATTAGCACCACGTCGCCGCCGCTGGTGGACGAGAGGTGGGTGGGCAGCGCCAGCGTGCGCAGCTCCCAGGCCGGCGACGGGGACACCGCACCAAAGGCACAGGCAGCCGTCGCCCCGAACAGGACTGTGGCGCAGATGAGCAGGGCGAGCCTACGAGCAAGGAAAGTCATCGCGCACCTCCCCGCACCGAGCGCCTACCGGCACGCCGCGCACGCCCAGCCTTCCTCGCGGGCCTTCGCGTTTTCCGCCGCTTGACGCACCTGCCCCCCTTCAACATCGCGCCCTGCCCGCAGCCCTTAGGCTTGCCGCGGCTACTCAAAGCAGCAGGGCTGCTCGGAGAGAGGTTCCCAAGCCCGGAGAAGCTCGCCGAACCAGGTGCCTGTCCGGCTGGTTCGGTGAACGGGGCTTCGTGGCATGCTTCGCCCCGGCAAGCAATGGCAGCCTGGCCGGCCGGGAAACCACCATCCATACGTACGTCGTAAAGGTCCGGGCCCGTATCGGTGTCTTGCGGGACGAGCTGACCCGTGGTCTTTATGAAGATGTCGCGTCCCGAGGGACTGATGCCTTCGAGGACCAGATTCTCAGAAAGCGGGGCCACGGCCCTGCCGTCGGAGATCAGGTACACGTGCCCGTCCTCGTACTCATAGGCGTTCATGGCAAATTCCGTTTCGTCGGGCACCCCGTCGAGCGCCTGGGGCGTCAAGCCGTCGGCACTCTCAAAGACGATCCGCGACCCGTCGCTGGAGACAGTTCTGTGCGTGCTGTAGTTGATCCATGGGTCGAAGCTTCCTGTCGTCTGCGCTTCGAAGGTGCCGGTGTTGCCGTTGTTGTTGAATCCCTTATCGCCGATCGAGACGCGGATCAACGTGCCGGTCTGCGCGTCATAGCGAAAGACCTGCCGTGCGGTCGAGGTGTCATCGGGTGTGAGATCTGCGGCATCAGCGAATACCAGGAAACGCCCATCCGGCGTCGCCTGAGCACTGCTCAGTTCAGACGAGCTCACGCTCCCGATGAATGCTACGCGCCCCGCGGGGAAGGCCCCATCACGCTCATATACATACAGATTGTCGGCACCTTCGACAGCAACAGCACCAAACCGATTGGGAGCGCTTGTCAGCACACCCGTGGCGACGAAGTAAACGTGCGAGCCGTCGTCGGAGACCGCCGCGAGCGATTGAAACCCGGAGCCCGCCACGGTTCCGGTGACCGAGACGGAGTGCAGCGAGGGACACGGGTCGACCACACCGCTCGCCGGGGGCGTGGTGCCCGAGTCACCCGGCAGGTCGCACTCGTAGAGGTCGGTGGTGGTGTCGTGGTCGGAGGGGCTGAGCGGCTGCTGGGTGGTGAAGAACACCTTCGAGCCATCCAGCGAGGCGCCCTGGTAGGTCGGAGCGGACGTGACATCACACAAGACCGAGACAGCGCAACCCGAGGTCCCCGCGAGATTTACGGTCGCCTGGAGCTGGTCCGGCGCGCCGACACGTGCATAGAGCTGCCCCACAGCTGGACCCGCCCCAACTCCCTTGCAACCACCGGCAGCCACCGTGAAGAGGACCGTGGAGGCCGCGGTGGAGATACCACGCGCACCCGTGGTGGGATTGTAGGGCGATTCGGTCCCGCACAGGCTGATCTGCGCTCCGCGGTTATCGACGCCGACCAGCGCGGGGACATCGCCGCCGCTGCCGGAGTGACCTGTCCCTACGTACTCGTACAGCGACTTACCGGCGATGGTGCCATCGCTGGGCCAGAGCAGGCTGCTGACACCAGACGGGCGAGATGCTTCGCTATTGATGAAGAACACGATGCGGCTGAGATCGGACGACCCCCCTATAACCCTGCCTGTTTCCTCGTTTTGGTCCTGGACAAAGCCGGCGGGTGTCAGCGGCACAGCCGTCGCGGGCAGCAACGGCCCCACAAGCACCATCGAGCCATCGGGCTGGCGCAGATAGAGATCGGCCTCATAGAACGACTGGCTCGGCAGACGCGCCCCGAGTAGCGCAGCACCGGAGGTGCCGAGCAAAGGCTGCGCACCTGTTTCGATATTCGTAAATGGAACATCAACATATTGGGGCAGCGGCGACACAAGCGAGATCGCCACCCAACCCGACGGCCCACGACTGAACTCATAGGTGTTGCCACCCCCGCCAACAGTTGCCGTGCCGCCGTTGAAGCTTCCATACGTGTCCGCCTGGACCACTTCGCCGCTGAGACTCACACCCCCCGGAAACAGCGGGTTGCCTCCCTTGAACGGCGGCGTTACCTCCTCATAAGCCCGGCAGTCAGGCAGATACGTCCTGAAACCAGCCATCGCTTCATTCGGACACACCGCCTGGTTGGCATCCCCCGCCGCAAACGCCACACCCGCGCCCGCCGCGAAACCCGCCAACACTACGCACACCGAACCCACAGACACGAAAAGCAGCCATCGCAGCGTCAAACCGATCCCCTCCCGGAGCAATCGAGAACACGACCACCCGAAAGACCCGGGCAGCACAAAACCACCCCAGGCACCAAGCCCAAGGCGGCAGAAGCACGACGCGCGCCCAACGCGCGCGAGAGACCAACCCGGCCCACACGACCGGAACCAGCCGCCAAAAACCGGCGGCGAGCGGCCCTAGAAGCTAACCAACCGGGCCAAGAGAGAGAGAGAGAGAGAGAGAGAGAGATGCCTCAGCGATGCTGAAGCATCTGGAAGGACCCCCTACCGGGGCCGCAACACGATTGGACCGCGAATGCGGTTTACAAAGAAGATCACTCATCTCTACATCCCTCATGAAGCGATCGAAATCCCTCTCCGACATTCCCTTACGGTCCCATGGAACCCCGCGCACACGGGAAGAACCTGACCCGACCTATCGTTATGCCACAGCACCCCATGACAGGACGCCACGACAGGAGTACTATAGGCACAAGTGATGGCTCTTGTCAAGTCCCTTACGCGCCCCCCGCGCGGATCGGCACCAGCAGCGCTGGGATTACTTGGCTGCGGCGACGGGCTTGGCGTCCGGCTTGGTGTCCTTCTTGGGCGCCTTGTCGTCTTTCGCGGGGGCCTTGACGTCGGTGGCCTTCCCGTCTGTCTTGCCATCCGTGCTGGACCCCTCGGATGACGACCCCTCCCCCGCCGCGGCGGTCTCCTTCTGGCGCTTGCGGGTGCCGTAGTCGGTGTTGTAGAAGCCCTTGCCCTTGAAATGCACCGCCGGGGCATGGAAGACGCGCTGCACCTTGACCCCCGTTTCGGGGTCCTTCTTCAGAGGTTCCTCGCTAAAGGACTGCATCACCTCGAAGGTGCTCCCATCGGGGCGTCTGTACTCGTAGATCGGCATTGGCACTCGGATTATACGAGTGCCAGGCGCGGCGCGCCAGATTTGCACCCTGGCAGGCGGGTCCTGCAGACCGTGAAGCGGTCCAGTCGAGTCTCAATCCGCAAGCAGCGCCCGCGCGCACACGATCCCAGCCTGCACCGTCTCGGCGAAGTCCCTATCCGGCTCGGTGAGCATCCGCAAAGCGAACCCATCCGTGAGCGAAAAGAGGATTTCCGCGACCGCCTCCGGCGTGGCATGCAGCCGCAGGACGCCTTCTCGCTGCGCCGCAGCGAGCATGCTCGCGACCTGGTCGCGCGTGGAGCGCATCAGCGCGGCGTACTCGGCGGCGATGTCCTCGTTGCGGCGCGAGAGTGTGAAGAGCTCGAAGATGAGCGTCACGCCCTGAGGATCGTCGCGCACGCTCTGCTGCAGGTGCTCGGCCGCAAGGTTGATGAAGGCCTCGGCGGTCTGCGCGCCGAGCAGCTGCTCCTGCAGGCGCTCCAGGCGCAGCTCGCAATCACGACGCACGGCCTCGACTAGCAGCTGCTCCTTGGTGCCGAAGTAGTAGTGCAACAGCCCCCGCGAGACGCCGGCCTCGCGTGAGACGCGGTCGAACGTAGAGCCGGCGGTGCCGCGTTTGGCGACGCTTGCGCGCATGGCCTCGATGATGCGCTGCGCCTTCTCGCCCGAGAGCGACTTCGACGGCGGCTTTCGCTCCCCGACGGCGGACGGCGGCTTTCGCTCCGCGCTGGTGATCGGCGGCTTTCGCTCCGCTGTTGCGGTCATCTCCTCATCTCCCGTTCTGCGCTGCGTGCAAGCAGGGTGCTGCTCCTCAGGACGCCGCCGCGCCCACGGGCGCGTCCGTCGCCGGCATCGTCGTCGAGCTGTAGTCGAACTCCTCCTCGGAGCCGAAGAGCATGTCGAGCACCTTGGAGCGCACGTCCTTGCTCAGCACCATCGCGAGGATCCCCGCGAGGAGCAGCAGCAACAGCAGCCTGCCCAGCCCGCCGCCCGAGGACTCCTGCGCGGCCGCATCTACGTCGGCCATCGAGCCGTTGCGGCTCGCGTCCATCGTCTGATCTTTGTCCTTGCTCTTTCTCGCCATCTTGGCACCGCCTTCACTGGGGGCTTTAGTCCGGGTATACCCAATATACCCTCCAAGGGTGCCCAGCTTCCAGGCGACAGTGGCCGTACTCGGTGGGCTGCTGATCCTGGGGGCGCTGCTGTCGGGGCTGGCGAGGCGTAGCTTCCTGTCGTTGACGGCGCTGTTCGTGCTGGTGGGGTTCCTCGTGGGAGATGGGGGCCTTGAGTGGATCAGCTTCAGCGCACGGTCGGGCTTCGTGCAGGACCTGGCGTATGCGGCGCTGATCGTGATCCTTTTCCGCGACGGCTTGGAGGTCGAGCGCGAGATGCTGCAGCGCGAGTGGCACCTGCCGCTGCGCAAGCTGGTGGTGGCGATGCCGATCACCGCGCTGATCGTCGCCCTGGCCGCCAGGGCGATCGTGGGCCTGAGCTGGACCGAGGCCTTCCTGCTTGGCGCGCTGCTCTCGCCGACCGATCCGATCCTCACTTCGAGCATCGTCACCAACCCGCGCGTGCCGCGGCTCATCCGCCACTCGCTGAACCTGGAGTCGGGCCTCAACGACGGACTGGCGCTGCCGGCGGTGCTGGCCTTCCTCGCGGCGCTCACCGTCGGCAGCGAACACTTCGTATGGTGGCGCTTCGTGCTGCAGGACGTCGGCCTGGGCTTCCTCTATGGACTGGCATGCGGGTGGGTGGCCTCGCTGCTGATGCCCCGCGACGGCGCGCGCGGCGCGCGCAAGCGCGAGCGCGAGCTCGAGTATTCGATCCCCGCCCACCAGAAGTCGCTGTACGCGCTGGGCGTGGCTTTTGGCACGTACGGCGTCACCGTGCTGTCGCCGCGCGGCAACGGCTTCATCGCCGTGTTCGTCGCAGCGATCGTGCTCGGCATCCGCCGCCCCGACCTGCGCCGGCACTTCGAGCAGCGCGCGGATGAGATCGTGGAGATCGTCAAGCTGGGGATCTTCCTCGTGTTCGGCTCACTCCTCACCCTCCACGCCCTCTTCAGCGACGGCTGGGCGGCGGTGGCGCTGGTGCTCATCACCTTCCTGATCGCGCGCCCACTGGCGGTGTGGATCGCGCTGCTGGGCACCTCCACCGACGCCGGCACACGCCTCTTCATGGGCTGGTTTGGTCCCAAGGGGGTCGCCACGATGACCTTCTCGCTGATCGTGCTCGATCAGGGCATCGCCGCTGGGCAGCGCATCTTCGATCTGGCCGCGCTGGTGGTCTTCAGCTCGATCATCGTGCACGGCCTGAGCGACACTCCCGGAGCCAACTGGATCGCACGGCACACAGCCGAGCGCCCGCTCACGCCGCCACTGCCGCAGGGCGCGCGGGCGCCCTGATCAAGCGTGCAGCGCGGCCTGCTCCTGCGCCGTCGGGAAGGCCCAGGCGGAGCGCGAACGACGCTCCTGGCGGAACACGAAGCGCAGCTGCTGCGGCGGCTTCAGCTGCGCCTCATGCGGACGGAACGTCGCGCACGGCTCAGCCAGATCGAGCGCGCACAGCATGTTTCGCTTGAAGAAACATTCCTCGCATGTCACCTTGCGCGGCGGGCGCTTGCTCTTGGCGGGCACAGCAGCCATCAAAGCACCGTACGCCCAGCCGCGCACGGGCCGTTCCCGCAAATCGCAGGGAAAAGAAAATGCTTCCCGGAAATACCCGGCGGCTAGTCACTTTCTTGTGACAAAGGGGATGGCGATCCCCCATTTTGCGAGCTTTACTCAGATTCGAAACGCCCGCTGCGCGTGATCCACCACGTGGCGGGCGATCGCCAGCGAGGAGGTCGCGGCTGGCGAAGGCGCGTTGCGCACGTGCAGGGCGCGGTCGGTGGCGCTGAAGACAAAGTCGTCCACCAAGCGCCCGTCGCGCGCCAACGCCTGGGCGCGTACGCCGGCGAAGGCCGGCTGCACGTCACGCAGGCGCAACTCGGGCACGTAGCGCGCGGCGGCGCGCACGAAGGCGGCGCGCACAGCGGCGTGGCGCAGCTCGGTGAGGCCGGTGCGCCACCAGTGGGCGAACATACGCCACGCGCCGGGCCAGGCAAGGGTATCGGCGATATCGCGGGGACGAATCGTGCGCAGGCTGTAGGCATCGCGGGCACCGGCCAGCAGCGCGGTGGGGCCGATCAGGACCTCACCGTCGATGTGCTTTGTCAGGTGCACGCCCAAAAAGGGCAGTGAAGGGTCGGGGACGGGGTAGATCAAAGAGCGCACGAGCTCACGCCGCGCAGGAGCCAGGCGCAGGTAGGCGCCACGAAAAGGGACGATGCGCGGCTCGGGGTCGGCCCCGGCCGCGACTGCCAGGCGGTCGGCCCAAGCACCCGCGCAGAAGATCGCGTGGCCGGCCTCGGTCGCGCCGTGGCTGTGCTCCAGGCGAATCGTGCGCGCCGCGGGCCTCACCCCCCGCACCTCGCAGCCAAGTACGACAGCGCCGCCGCCCGCAGCCACATCCTGCGCATAGGCCCGCGCCACCGCGGGGAAGCTCACGATGCCCGTGGCGGGGGAATGCAGACCGGCGATGCCTACCGCATGAGGCTCGAGCGCACGGATGCCGGCGGCGTCCAGGCGCACGAGGCCCGGCACGCGGTTCGCGCGGCCGCGGCGCTCGAGCTCATCCAGGCGCCCGAGCTCGGAGGCATCGGTGGCGACGATCACCTTCCCGCACGTCTCGTAGGGGATCTCCCGACGTGCGCAGTACTCGTAGAGCTCACGCGCACCCGCGACGCACAGGCGCGCCTTCAAAGAGCCGGGGGTGTAGTAGATGCCCGCGTGCACGACGCCGCTGTTGTGGCCCGTCTGGTGGGTGCCCACCTCGCGCTCGCGCTCGAGCACGCACACAGACATCTGCGGCTGGCGCTGCAACAGCTCGCGCGCCACCGCCAGGCCAAGGATGCCGCCGCCGACGATCGCCACATCGCAACGGGCCGGGGCCTGCGCGGCCGAGGTGCCTATCTCCACATCGCTTGCCACCAGTCATCATCCTCACATATGCGTGTGCTCGTCACCGGCGCCTCGGGCTTTGCCGGCTCCCTGCTGATCCCCCGCCTGCACAGCGAAGGGCACGAGCTGCGCGCTTTCGCACGCGACCCGGCCGGGCTGCGCATCCCCATGAGCTGGCACGTAGAGACCGTCCGCGGCGACGTTATCACCGGCGCAGGGCTGACGCAGGCGCTGGATGAGATCGAGGTCGCTTATTACCTGATCCATTCGATGGAGGGCCGTGGGCGGCGAGACGTCCAGTGGCCGCGCACGATTGAGGGCAAAAAAAATGGGGAGGGGTTGGGTTCGCGTGAAGCATCCCCAAGGCGGGTCCCCTCCGCGAACGGCTTCCCCGAACTGGAGCGCATCGCCGCGGTCAACTTCGCCACCGCCGCGCACGAAGCGGGCGTTAAGCGCATCGTTTACCTCGGCGGCCTTCTGCCGCAAACCCGCGCGGCCTCGCGCCATCTCGCAAGCCGCCTCGCCGTCGAGCGCATCCTGATGCAGGCCGTTCCTGACTCGGTCGCCCTGCGCGCCTCAATTGTGATCGGCGCGCGCTCGCGTCCTTTTCGCTTCCTCGTGCGCCTGATCGAGCGCATGCCCGTGCTCGCGCTGCCCGCTTGGCAGCGCTTTCGCACGCAGCCAATCGACGCCCGCGATGTCAGCGAGATGCTGCTCGCCGCCGCCCACGTGCCCGCCGTCGGCGGGCACTCACTTGATATCGCCGGCCCCGATATCCGTAGTTACGGACAGATGATCGAACGTATCGCGGAGTTGATGCTCGTAGGGCGCCCCACGATCGGCCTGCCACTGTCCGCCACGCCGATCGCCGCGCGGGTCGCAGCGGCGATCGCCGCGGAGGACCCCGAGTTGGTGCTGCCACTGATGGAGAGCCTCAGCGGGGATCTGCTGCCCGCCGCGGATCGTGCCGCCGAGCTCCTTGGTGTGAGGCTGCACCGATTCGACGCCGCCGTCGAGCACGCGTTGGCGGACTGGGAGGCGGTGCAACCGCTGCGAGCGCGATAGGTACAGTCACGCCTGCATGAGCACGGTTACAGCCGCGATTCGCATAGCCGCGCCCCCCGCCAAGGTGTGGAAGGCCATCATGGACCCTGCGCGTTTGGGTGAGTGGGTCACCATTCATCGCGCCCTGCGTCACGCCGACGACGGGCCGCTGCGGGTGGGATTCGAGATGGACCAGCGCGTGCACCTGCGGGGAGTGAGCCTGGATGTTCACTGGCGCTTGACGGAGTGCCAAGTCGAGCAGCGGGCTGTGTGGGAGGGTCGTGGCCCCGCCCGCTCGCGCGCTCGCACCGTGTATCAGCTCGAAACCTTGGCGGATGGCTGTACACGCTTTGACTATGCCAACGAGTTCCACGCACCCCTGGGGCCAATCGGCGCACTGGCGAGCCGTGCACTGGTCGGAGGCATGCCCGAACGCGAGGCGACGCGTACGCTCGAGCGCTTGCGCGCCTTGCTGGAGAGTTAGGGCTTTAATCAGACGTCTGAATCGGGGTCTAAGCTGGTAGCAACCTTGCATGCGGTTGGCAGGATTGGGTATTCGTGTAAGGTAAGGTTAGAAATAATGATGTGGTGCAGATCACATTCGCTCAAGTGAAGAGGAATAAAACGTGACTGACTTTCTCGATGAGAAGCGCCAGGAGATCCAAAGCAGGATGGCCGAGCTGCGGCCGCTGATAGACGAGTATCAGCGCCTCGAGGCCGCCGCCTCCGCCTTGGAGGGCGTCGGTGGGGGATCATCTACCGTCACCGCCACAGCGGCCCGCCGTGGGCCGGGCCGGCCCCCCGGTAGCGGTCGCAAGCCGGGCAGACCCAAGGGCAGCGGCCGTAAGCCCGGTCGTCCCAAAGGCAGCGGTCGCGGACCTGGTCGCCCGCGTAAGGACGCGGCGGAGGCAGCCGCACCGGCGGCAACCGCAACCAAGGCTCCCGCCCGGCGCGGTCGTCCGCCGGGACGCCGCAAAGGCTCCGGCACGCGTGCTGCACAGGCGCTGGCCATCGTCTCCGAACAGCCCGGTGTCACCATCCCCGAGCTCGCGGCGCGGATGGGGATCAAGCAGAACTACCTCTACCGCGTCCTACCCGGACTGGAGCAGGAAAAGAAGGTAGCCAAGCAGGGACGCGGCTGGCACCCGGGGAGTAAGGCCTGACGGCGGCTCGTCGCCCCTGGCGGCGTCCTCCGTCGCTTGCGTGCTAAGCACGCGGCGCTCCTTGCGTCCTTGCCAGGAACGACGATCCATCCGTCAGGTGTCCGCACGAACCGCAGCAATGCAAACCAAAGGGGCGCCCGTGATCTCTGGCACGGGCGCCTTCTTGGTTTAAATCAGGCCCAAGTCCTGTACGGCTGAGCGCTCTTCCTGCAGCTCCTGCACGCTTGCATCGATGCGCGCACGGGAGAACTCATCGATCTCGAGGCCCTGCACGATCGACCACTCTCCTGCGCTGCACGTACACGGGTGACCGGCGATTATGCCCTCGGGAATGCCATATGAGCCATCGGCGGCGATGCCCATTGAGACCCAATCGTCCGCTGGCGTGCCGAGCACCCAGTCGTGCACGTGCTCGATTGCCGCGTTCGCGGCGCTGGCCGCGCTGGAGGCGCCGCGCGCCTCGATGATCGCTGCGCCGCGCTTCTGTACGGTGGGGATGAAAGTGTCTTCGGTCCACGCCTGATCGGCAATCACCTCGCTGGCGGGGCGCGCGCCCACGGTGGCGTGTGTCAAATCGGGGTACTGGGTAGCGCTGTGGTTGCCCCACACGCTCACGTGCTTGACATCCGCGACCCGCGCGCCGGTCTTCGCCGCCACCTGCCCCACGGCGCGGTTGTGGTCCAAGCGCATCATCGCGGTGAAGCGATTGGCGGGGATGTCCGGCGCGTGACTGCGTGCTATTAGGCAGTTGGTGTTGGCGGGGTTGCCCACCACCAGGATCTTCACGTCAGACGCCGCGTGGGCGTTCAGCGCCGCTCCCTGGGGCTTAAAGATGCCGCCGTTGGCCTCCAGCAGGTCGCCGCGCTCCATGCCCTTGGTACGTGGGCGCGCGCCCACGAGCAGCGCCACGTTAACGCCATCGAAGGCCACATTCGGATCATCGGTTATCTGCACGCCCGCGAGCAGCGGGAAGGCGCAGTCCTCGAGCTCCATCGCCGTACCCTCTGCGGCTTTCACCGCCGCGGGGATCTCCAGCAGGCGCAGCTGCACCTCCGTGTCCTTGCCCAGCATCTCTCCGCTCGCGATACGGAACAGGATCGCGTAGCCAATCTGACCGGCCGCGCCGGTTACCGCCACTTGTACGGGATTGCTCACAGGTTCATCTCCTAGGGTTAACTCAACTCATTGCTTGCTGCAGGTTCTGATTGATCGAGGCAAGGAACTCCTCCGTCGTCTGCCACGGCGCATCGGGCGCGATCAGCAGCGCTAGGTCCTTCGTCATCTTGCCGCTTTCCACCGTTTCCACGCAGACGCGCTCGAGCGTGTGTGCGAACTCGCTCACGGCGGGGGTCTCATCCATCCGGCCTCGCGCCTCGATGCCCCGCGTCCAGGCGAAGATCGAGGCAATTGGGTTGGTCGAGGTCGGCTTGCCTTCTTGGTGGGAGCGGTAGTGGCGCGTCACTGTCCCGTGTGCTGCCTCCGCCTCCACCGTCTTGCCATCGGCGCTCATCAGCACGCTCGTCATCAGGCCCAGTGAGCCAAAGCCCTGGGCCACGGTATCGCTCTGTACGTCGCCGTCGTAGTTCTTGCACGCCCACAGATAACCGCCTTCCCACTTCAGGGAGGCCGCCACCATATCGTCAATCAAGCGGTGTTCATAGGTCAGGCCGGCCGCCTCGAAATCCGCCTTGAACTCGCTCTCATAGATCTCGGCGAATAGGTCCTTGAAGCGCCCGTCATAGCGCTTGAGGATCGTGTTCTTCGTAGACATATACACGGGATAGCCGCGGTCAAGGCCATAGCGCAGCGACGCCCGCGCGAAATCCCTGATCGACTCATCGAGGTTGTACATCGCCATCGCCACGCCGCCGCCGGGGAAGTCAAATACCTCTATCTCCGTCGGCTCACCGCCGTCCTGCGGGGTGAACGTCAGCATCAGCTTGCCGGGGCGGTCGATCACCATGTCCGTTGCGCGGTACTGATCGCCGAAAGCGTGACGGCCGATCACGATCGGCTTGGTCCATCCGGGCACCAGCCGCGGGATGTTCGCGATCACGATCGGCTCGCGAAAGATCACACCCCCGAGGATGTTGCGGATCGTGCCATTGGGGGAGCGGTACATCTGCTTTAGCCCGAACTCCGCTACGCGCGCCTCATCGGGCGTGATCGTCGCGCACTTCACGCCCACGCCGTGACGCTTAATCGCTTGCGCCGCCTGCACCGTGATCGCATCTTCGCTGGCGTCCCTGCTTTGGATGCTGAGGTCGTAGTAGTCGAGCTCCACGTCGAGGTAGGGCAGGATCAGCTGTTCCTTGATGAACGACCAGATGATGCGTGTCATCTCATCGCCGTCCAACTCCACGATCGGGTTCTGCACGTCGATTTTCGCCATGTCCGGGATCCTTGGGTTGTCCATCAACACAGCACGCCGAGCACCGGCCATCGACCGGCGTTCGCGCCGCTGCGCAGCCGCCTGCGGTGGGCGATGCTATCGCGGAGGAGTACTCTTCAGCTGATGGCCACCACCGCTAACCCGCCCGGGCAGGACTCTTCGTGGCGGACGCACGAGGTCTTCAACCAGGCGCCGCCGCTGGCGGGCATCGACGTCTTCTCCTCAAATCTGCCGCTTGTCGAGGCGCTGCAGCGCGAGGGCGGCGGCTGGGCCGCAGAGCGCGCCGCCGAGCTGGGGGCGCTCGTCGGCGAGGTGGGTGGGCCTCAGGAGTTGTGGGGACGCCAGGCCAACGAGAACAAGCCCATCCTGCGCACCCACGACCGCTATGGACACCGCATCGATGAGGTCGAGTTTCACCCCGCGTGGCACAAGCTTATGCGCATGGGCGTTGAGCACGAGCTGCACTCGCTCCCCTGGACCTCCTCTGAACCCTGCGCGCACGTGGCGCGCGCGGGCCTGTATATGACCGCGATGCAGGCCGAGGCCGGCTTTGCCTGCCCGATCACGATGACCTTCGCCGTCGTCCCAGCACTGCGCGCGACGCCCGAACTGGCGCAGGAGTGGGAGCCACTGGTGACGGCCACCAGCTATGACCCTCGCCTCGTCCCCGCCGCCGAGAAGGGCTCGGCCATCTCGGGCATGGCGATGACAGAGAAGCAGGGCGGCTCGGATGTGCGCGCCAACACCACCTACGCCCGGCCTTTGAACGGCGGCGGCCCGGGAGCCGAGTATGAGCTGACCGGCCACAAGTGGTTCTGCTCCGCGCCGATGTCCGACATCTTCCTCGTGCTCGCGCAGACGGACGCTGGGCTCTCCTGCTTCCTGCTGCCCCGCGTCCTGCCCGACGGTTCGCGCAACGCCTTTCACATCCAGCGCCTGAAGGACAAGCTCGGCAACCACTCAAACGCCTCCTCGGAGGTCGAATTCCACGGCGCCTGGGCGCGCATGCTCGGCGAGCCTGGACGCGGCGTGCCGACGATCATCGAGATGGTTGGCCACACGCGCCTTGACTGCGTGATCGGCGGCGCTGCGGGGATGCGCGCAGGGGTCGTCAACGCCACCTGGCACACCGCCCACCGCTCCGCTTTCGGCAAGCTTCTGGTCGAGCAGCCGCTGATGCGCAATGTCCTTGCCGATCTGGCGCTGGAGTCGGAGGCCGCGACGATGCTCGCGATGCGCCTCGCCCGCGCCTACGATGAAGCCGGCGCGGAGAGCGGGGCCGGCACGGACGACCTCTCAGACGCACACCTGTTCAAGCGCCTGGCTACCGCCGTGGGCAAGTACTGGGTCTGCAAGCGCGCCCCCAACCACGCTTTCGAGTCGCTGGAGTGCCTCGGCGGCAATGGCTACGTGGAGGAGTCGGGCATGCCGCGCCTCTATCGCGAGGCGCCGCTGGCCTCGATCTGGGAGGGCTCGGGCAACGTCATGAGCCTCGATGTGCTGCGTGCGCTCGTGCGCACGCCTCGCTCGCTGGAGGTCTTCCTGCACGAGGTGGGCCTGGCTAAAGGCGCCGACGCCCGCCTCGATGCTCACCTCGCCAAGGTAGAAGCGCAGTTCTCCGATCCCGCCACGCTGGAGTCGCGCGCGCGGCGCGTGGTCGAGTCGATGGCGCTGGCCCTGCAGGGCTCGCTGCTGGTGCGCCACGGCCACCCGGCCGTCGCCGACGCCTTCTGCGCCTCGCGCCTCGCCGGAGATTCAGGCTTGGAGTACGGCACGCTGCCTCCAGGTCTTGACTTCGGGACCATCATCGAGCGCAACCGGCCGCAGATCTAGGCTCGGCGCGCTCAGGCGTAGGCTCGGCGCGCTCAGGCGTAGGCTCCGCGCGCTCAGGCGTAGGCTCCGCGCACCCACGCGCTCGTCCCGCGCCTGGCGCCATCCTCCTCGCCGCAGCCCTCACCGCGGGGACCGGCCCCCTCCCTCCCTACCATGAAGATATGCCCACTCGCGGCTCCATCCATCTCGTGCGCCTCTTTGGCATCCGCATCGGCGTGGGTATCAGCTGGTTTCTCATCCTGTTTCTCTACATCTTCCTGTTCACGCCGTACTTCCATGAAGTGCTGGGCGGCTCACGCGACACGGCCTATCTCGTCACAGTCGCCAGCGTTCTGTCCTTCTTCGTCTCGCTGATCCTGCACGAGCTCGGGCACGCGCTCGTGGCACGGCGCAATGGCCTGCAGGTGGCCGGCATCGAGCTGTGGGCGCTTGGAGGGATCACCCGCACCATCGGGACCTTTACCAGTCCCGGGCCCGAGTTCCGCGTCGCCGTCGCCGGACCGCTCGTCACGCTCGGCGTGATCGTCTTGAGCCTCCTCGGCAGCTTCCTGCTCTCTGACAATGGACACTTTCTCGAAGTCGCCGTGGGCTCCTCCGCGTCCGGCCTGCACGCCTCCCCCGCACTCGTGTGGCTCAGCTGGGTCGCCACGCTGAATGTGCTCGTGCTCGTGCTCAACCTGGTGCCGGCGTTTCCGCTCGATGGCGGACAGATTGCGCATGCGCTCATCTGGCGTTTGACGGGCGACCGTAACCGCGCCACCCGCGCCACCGGGCGCGCGGGCCAGGGTTTCGCGATCCTGCTCGGCGCCGCCGGCGTGGCATTGCTGGCCCTCGCCGGCAACACCTCCGGCATCTGGCTCATCTTCATCGCCGTATTCGTCTACCAGGGCGCCTCGATGGCCGTCGTGCAGGGCTCGATGGGACAGCGCATCCAGGGGTTGACCGTCGCCGATGTGATGGATCGCACCCCTGTCACGATCCCCGCCGATCTGCGCCTGATCGATGCCCACGAGCAGTTCTTCACGCGTTATCGCTGGCCCTGGTTCGCGGTTGTGGATCCTGCGCGCCATTTTCTCGGCGTCATTCGCTCCGATCGCCTCGACGCCGAGATCGCCGCGGGGCGGCCGGCTTTGCAGGTGGTCGATGTGCTTGAGCCCGATCTGCCGGTGCGCATCGAAGAGAGCCAGTCGCTTGAGTCCCTCCTGCGCGCCGAGGGCCTCGGCCGCCTCGGCGCGATGGTCGCCGTCGATGGCGATGGCGTGCTGCAGGGGGTTATCACCGTCGCCCAGATCCGCCAGGCGCTGCGTCCCGCCGCCGGCATATAGAGTCCCCGCCGCATCATGCCCGCGCACGACGTCCTCATCATCGGAGCCGGTCTCGCCGGCCAGCGCGCCGCGCTGGCCGCCGCACAGGCGGGGTCGAGCGTCGCGATCCTCTCCAAGGTCCACCCCGTGCGCTCGCACTCCGTGGCCGCCGCCGGCGGGATCAACGCCGCCATCTCGATCGCCGATGACTGGCGCTCGCACGCCTACGACACCGTTAAGGGCTCTGATTTCTTGGGCGATCAGGACGCGATCGAGATCATGTGCTCGGAGGCGCCGCACGAGGTGATGCACCTCGAGCACATCGGCGTCACCTTCCACCGCAACGACAAGGGCGAACTTGACCTGCGCGCGTTCGGCGGCGCCTCGATGAAGCGCACGGCCTACGTCGCTGACATCACCGGACAGGCGATTCTGCATGTTCTCTACGAGCAGCTGATGAAGCACCACGAGCAGGTCGAGCGCTTCGAGGAGTGGTTCGTGACTTCGCTCCTGCAGGACGACGCCGGCAACTGCTGCGGGGTCGTCGCGCGCGACGTGCGCAGCGGGCGCATGGAGACCTTCCAGGCCAAGAACACGATCCTCGCGAGCGGCGGGGCGGGGCAGGTCTACAACCCGACCACCAACGCCTTGATCGTGACCGGCGACGGAATCGCCCAGGCCTACCGCACGGGCGCGCCTTTGATGGATATGGAGATGGTCCAGTACCACCCCACGACGCTGGTCGAGAATGGCCTGTTGATAACAGAGGGCGCCCGCGGCGAGGGAGCCGTGCTGTTGAACAACGCGGGCGAGCGCTTCATGGCGAAGTACGCCCCCAACAAGCTGGATCTCGCCTCGCGCGACGTCGTTTCGCGCGCCGAGCAGACGGAGATCCTGGAGGGCAGAGGCGTGGGCCCCAATGGGGAAGGCATCTACCTGGACATCACGCAGGTGCCGCGCAAGCGCACGCTGGAGGCGCTGCGCGAGATCGTCAACATCGGCAAGGACTTCGCGGGCGTGGATATCACGCGCGAACCGATCATGATCCGCCCTGGCCAGCACTACATCATGGGGGGCGTGAAGACCGACATCAACGGCGCCACCCCCATTCCCGGCTTATACGCCGCGGGCGAGGTCGCGTGCGTATCGGTGCACGGCGGCAACCGCCTTGGCGCCAACTCGCTGCTGGACACCCTGATCTTCGGGCGGCGCGCCGGCGAGCACGCGGCCGCGCGCGCGGCCGCGATGGGGATGCCCTCCGTCTCCGATGCGCAGATGCGCGCGGACATGGAGATGATCGATGCGATCATCGCCCGTCCACGCGCAGGCAGGCGCGTGTCGGAGATCAAGCGTGAGCTCGGCGAGACGATGAACCAGTACGTCGCCGTATATCGCGATAAGGCGGGTTTGGAGCAGGCTCTCGAGGTTGTCAATCGGCTGCGCGAGGAGGCCGAGTCGGCCTACATCGACGACCGCGGCACGGTCTTTAACCAGGACGTCCTCGGCGCGATCGAGCTCGGCTACATGCTCGACTGCGCGCACGCGATCGTCGTGGCCTCGCTCGAGCGTAAGGAGTCGCGCGGGGCGCAGTTCCGCACCGACTTCCCCGAGCGCAACGACGAAGACTGGCTCAAGCACATCGACATTAGCCTCAATGGCGATGGGCCCGAGGTCACGTACTCGCCCGTCACCATTACCCAGTGGCAGCCCGAGGAGAGGAAGTACTGATGGCCGCGACTGACACCACCCCTGCCCGAAGCGAGCAATACTGATGGCCGCGACCGATACCACCACCGGCGCGGAAACACGCCGCCCGCCCGAGCAGTTCACGCTGAAGCTACGCCGCTATGACCCCGAGTCCGGCGAGGCGCCCTACTGGGACGAGCACACGATCGAGCTCGAGCCCCATCGTTCAGTTTTGGAGGGCATCCTGCAGGCCAAGGCCCAGTTCGACGGCTCGATCGGCATCCGCTGTTCCTGTCGTGCCGCCATCTGCGGCTCGTGCGGCGTGCGCATCAACGGCGAACCCGGGCTCGCGTGCCACACGCATCTGGACCACGCGCGTGCGGCCTCGCCCGACGGCGTCATCGAGGTCGAGCCGATGGGCAACATGCCGGTCATCAAGGACCTGGTGGTGGACATGGACGCGGTGCACTGGAAGAAGGTCCAGCGCGTCACTCCTTGGCTGTTGCCCAAGCAGCCCGTGCCCGAGCGTGAGTACCTGGTGCCGCGCGAGAACATGGTCGATGTGACACAGACGATGGCCTGCATCCAGTGCGGGGCCTGCGTGTCGGACTGCCTTGCGATGGAGGTCGATCCCGGATTCATCGGACCGGCTGCGCTCGCCAAGGCTTACCGCTTCGTCGGCGACCCCCGCGACGCCGAGCGCCACGAGCGCCTTGAAGACCTCTCCCAGGATCCGGCTGGGATCTACGACTGCACGCACTGCTTCAAGTGCGTCGATGCGTGCCCCAAGGACGTCAACCCGATGGGCCAGATCATGCGCCTGCGCCGCATCGCGGGCGAGGACGAGCAGATCGTCGACCAGAACAACGGGCACCGCCACGAGCAGGCGATCACGACGCTGATCCGCGACTACGGGCTCATGCACGAGGCCGAGTTGATCCCGCGCTCCTATGGGGGCAACTCGTGGTTTGGCAAGTTCCACCCCGCCGCCGGCAAGGAGCTGCTCTCCTCGCTGCCCGTCGTGCTGCGCGGCCTGCTGCGCCGCAAGGTCAGCCCCAAGATCGCGATCTTCGGGCACAAGATCCCCAAGTCCGACCTCGACAGCGTCAAGCGCATCTACGCCGAGGTCGAGAGCCACCCCCGTTATGAGCTGAACCTGTATGTGAGCGGCGAGGACGAAGCGGAGTCTGCGAGCGAAGGGAGCGCCAGCGCATGAGCATGAAGGTCGCCTACTGGCCCGGCTGCGTCTCGCGCGGCTTTACGCCCGAGTTGCACGGCTCGATGGCCAAGGTCGCGCCGCTGCTGGACATCGAGCTGGTCGAGCTGAACCGCGCCAACTGCTGCGGCGCGGGCGTCATCGCCGAGCACAACCAGGAGCTGGCGGACACCCTGAACGCGCGCACCTTCGCGCTGGCGCAGCAGGTCGAGGGAGCCGAGTTGATGATGAACATCTGCTCCACCTGCCAGGGCGCGCAGAGCGAGTGCCAGGAGCGCCTGGACGCCTCCGCGGAATACCGCGCGCACATCAACCAGACGCTGGCGCCCGATGGGCTCTCCTATGAAAAGGACCCCAACCGCCCCCTCACCAACAAGAACTTCTCCTGGCTGCTTGTCGAGGAGCTCGGGCTCGATGAGCTGCGCTCGCGCGTCAAGCGGCCGCTGACGAACTTGAAGGTGGGACCCTTCTACGGCTGCTACATCGTGCGGCCCCGCAAGCGCCTGGGGATCGACGGCGATCACCCCCGCGATCACTACCTGCACCAGATCATCGAGGCCCTGGGCGGCACCGTCATCGACTACGCAGGCATGCGCAAGTGCTGTGGCTTCCCGATCATCACCATGAACAAGCAGGCTTCTTTGAAGCAGGCAGGAACGCATCTCGCCGATGCCAAGGACGCCGAGGCCGACTGCCTGGTCACGCCCTGTCCTCTGTGTCACCTGAATTTGGACCTGCAGCAGCCGCTGGCCGCCAAGACCGTGGGGCGCGAGCTCGATATGCCGGTGCTGCACCTGCCGCAGCTGGTTGGGCTCGCCCTGGGATTGGAGCCTTCCGAGCTCGGCTTGAGCCGCCACGTCGTGCGACCCACGTCGGTGATCGACTGGTCGACCTCAGTGGTGGGCGCAGCAGCGGCGTAGGCTGCTCACCCGGCGCTTCGCCGCCGCCTCGTAAACCGCTCAGCGGCGCTTCGCGGCGGCCAGCTGAAGCGCGTACTGAGGCCACCAATGCCCGGCGGGCGGAGCTCCGGGCCGGCAGGTTCCGTCCGAGTCGCCGGGGCGCTTCACCCACAGGTAGGCATCGACCCCGGGCTGGCCGGTGTTGGTGCTCGGCGTCTGCCCGAGCGCCCGCCCCGGCGGATTGCACCAAGTAGGACGATCGGCCGGATTGGTGTCGGCGCCGTTGCCGTTGCGGCCGGTGTCGATCACGAAGTGAGCCCCATGCAATGCCCGTGCGAGCTCATTCCCGTAGGCGATGCTCGCTGCCGTGGAGCGAAAATTGGCGACGTTCAGGGCAAAGCCGTCGGCCTGCGCCACCCCCGCGTCGCGTAGCGGCGCCACGAGCCGGGCGACGGGCTTGATCCAGCCGGCGTTGCCCGCGTCGAGGTACACGACCACGCCGGCATCGTGCTTGAGCAGCGCGACCGCCTGGCGCAGCAGCGCCAAGCGCGTTCGCCCAGCGCTGGCGCCGATACAGCCCGCGAGGACGCCAGGGATCGCGTCGGGCTCGAGGATGACGATCGCTCCGTGACCTGTGGCGCCGATGCCGGCCGCCAGGCGCCCGATCCAGCGCAGGTAGGCCGACGGCGTGGCGGCGCCCCCCGCGGAGTAGCCACCGCCGCAGTCACGCTGCGGTATGTAGTAGGCGACGATCAGCGCGAGCTTGCCCTGCGCCGCGGCGCCGCCCAGAAGCGCACTGAGGTCTGAAAGCAGCAGCGGATTGTCGTTCGCAAACCACGTGCCCGCGGGCTGCTTGGCGATCCGTTCGATCAGCTGGGCGTCCCGCGTATCGCCCTGCGCGTTCAGGAGTGCTATCTGCTGAGCCGCGGGGGCATAGGGAGCCACATAAAGCCCATGTCCCGCGAGCGGGTCGAGGTTGCCGGCGCGCGCAAGCGTAGGCAGCGAATCCGAGGCGGGCCGCGCCGCGCCGCAGGCGCTCAGCGCGATCGTGATGCAGGCGATGCCGGGAAGCATCCGCGCCAGCCGGCGCACACACATGAGCCGGCGCACACACATGAGCCGGCGCACACACATGGGCACACACATGAGCCGGCGCATATGCAAGAGGGCGCGCACTACGCCACCCGCACCCAGCGCGCGATCGAGGGCACGCCCTTGGAGCTATCGACGAACAGCATGTACCAGCCGGAGGGTACGAGCCCCGACTGCGCCGGGATCTTCACCCTGACGCCGCCCGCGGTGCGCGTGAAGCTCAGAGCGATCGAACGCTGCGCCATGTCGGTGTCGTGCGTAGCGGCGCTCGGATGGATCAAGCGGACCTTCTGGATATCCGCGGGGGCGGACGTCGTGAAGGTCGCCGCGCCCGCGCGCCTAACGACCTGCGGGCCATTTGTGATGCGCGGACGCGGCCCGTGGAAAAGGTAGGGCGGCGAATAGATCTCCATGCGCTGCTCGAACTGCGCCCCTTCGCTGTCGCCACTGTCCGCGAACAACGGGTTGGAGCCGAGCGTCACAACGCGCCCGTCGGGCAGCAGCAGCGCCTCGGAGTGGTAGTCACGGCCGACCGTCGGCGAAGCAGCCAGGGTGAAGCTGTTGCTGTCGGGGTGGTAGATGCGGGCATTGTGGTTATCGCTCTGATGCTTGCCGCGGTACTCCCTGGCGCCTCCCGTAACGAGAACGGTGTCGTCGGGCAGGATGACGCTCAATGGATAGCGCGTGCGTTCGGGCAGGCTGGGACCCTGGACGTAGTGGGGATCGCTCGCGCGCAGATCGGCGATCGCGGTGCGCGCGGTGGACGCCGGCGACTCCCCCACACCGCCGCCGCCGAGCAGCATGTAGCGCTGTGCCTGCGCGGGCGGCAGCAGCACCGAGCCGCTGGTCTCGTTGTCTTCCGCCACGGGCAGGCCCGGCACCGGCTTGAAGTTATCGCTCGCCGGGTCCCAGATCCCAGGTTCTCGCCCCGCGTGAGCGGGCCCATAGCCAACGTTGGAGCCGGTGTAGAAAAGCCTGCCTGTGGGGGTCAGGAAGAGCGCAGGATAGGTCGGGAAGTAGCGCACCGGTCCCGGACTCCAGGTCGAGCTCTTGGGATCGAAGATCTCGGTGTGCCCATCGGATATCTGCCCGACGCCATCCAAACCGGAGACGGCGATGATCCTGCCGTCGCTCAGTTCGCTCAGGCTGGGATACCAGCGCTTGTGGACCATCGGCGGCACGAAGTCGTAGCGTTCGCTGAGGGGGTCGAAGATGTAGGCGGCATTCGTACCCTGGAAGTCCTCCTTGCCGAGGAGCAGTCTGCCGCCGATCCCGAAGAGGTTACGCGCGTCCGCGCCGGCTAAGCCCTGAATGCGATACCTGGCGCCCAACCCGGCAACCCCGGCTGCGCCACGACTGACCGCGGTGACCCACACATCGGCGACGCCCGCGATCACTTCCACGTCGCGTGGGCGAGCGTGGCGCTGGCGAGCGTGTCCGCGACGAGCACGTCCGTGGCGAGCGTCGCGGCGCGGGCCGATGCGCTTGCGCGCCGCAGGCACCGTGATCGCGACCTCGCTCCTGTAAGTCTGCCCGTTTGCGGCAATGAAGGTGGTGCCAGCCGGGAAGGTATGCGGTGCCCGGGGGGACTCGTTGTTGATCCGCATCGCGCCGCCGGCGTTGGTGACGGTATTGGCGAGCGCCTCATACCGCTGGGTGCCGCCGGCGACAAGCAGCCTGCCGTCGGGCAGGAAGGCGTGACCACCGCAGAACATATCCACCGGCGTGGGGATCAGCCGCGTCCGATTGTCGCGGGGATCCCACACCAGCGTCTTGAAAGTGTTGCTGGCGAACAGCTGCTGGCTGTTGCCGCTGCCGGCGATGATCAGTACCTTCCCCGTCTGCAGCAGCGCCGCGTGTACCGCATGCACGCGCTCCTGCGCGGGCAGTTCAAGCACCTGCCACGATCCGTAGCGCGCCTTGTAGGAGTGGCGGCTGATGATGTAGGCGTGTATCTGGCGGGAGAGGTACTGGACGATGACCTGGCCATTAGCCGCCAGTAGGACGATCGCGGCCACGGCCACCGCATAGAAGCGAGGCGCCCTGCGAACCTGAGGCGCTCTACGCACCTGAGGCGCTCTACGCATCTGAGACGCCCTGCGCACCTGAGGCGCTCTGCGCATCTGAAGGGCTCTGCGCATCTGCCGGCCCTACGCTCCTTGCGCGCTCGTCCGAGCCCGGCCTTCCAGACACCAAAGCGCGATCGGCGTCATGCAGATGGCCAGCGCGAGCACCGGCCAGAAGTAGGCGAGCAGGCTCCCGTGATGGAGCACCAGCGCACTCGCGAAGGAGCCTCCGATGAGACAACCCCACAGCAGCTGCCGGCGAAACGTGATTAGCCGATCCGGGCTGCACGAGCTGCCCTTCGGGGTAACGACGAACCGCTCGGGCCGGCGCAGGACGGTGCTGATCAGCGCCGAGGCATAAAGCGGCGAGGAGAGAACCGACATCAGCATGCCGGCAAGCCCGAAGGAGCCCTCAAGCTCATAGGGGCTGACGTTGTAGCGACGGTTCCACACATACAGGCCGAACTGCAACGCCACCGTGTCGACATACAACGCCAGCCACATATTGAGCGGCACGTGAATGCCGCTGGCGCCCACGCCGAGGTAGAGCACGATGTTGATGGCCCCCAGGATCCAGGCCACAGCCATCGACGGATAGAACGTCATAATCAGGCCGTAGTGCAGTAGCTGCACGGGGTGCAGGTGCCATAGACGCCGCCAAAAGTCACGCCGCAGCACCTCAAAGGTGCCGCGCGACCAACGCACCTGCTGGCTGAAGTAGTCGGTCCAGTTGTTGGGACCCTCGCCGTGCGCGAGGACATCGGGTGTATAGACCGACTTCCAGCGCCGGCCCGTAAGCGGGTTGCGCGTGCTGTGAAAATGAAGACCAGTGGCCATGTCCTCGGTCACCGAGTCGCGCAGCCCGCCGATCGCCTGCAGTGCGGACACGCGCAGCGCGTTGTTGGTGCCCACCAACATCGCGCAGCCGTAGCGGTTGGCCGCCCGCTGGATGATCCCGTGGAAAGGAAACTGCTGGGACTCGGCGCCCATCGTCACAAAGTTGTCGCAATTGGCGTAGTTCTGGGGGCCGACAACGTAGGCGACATCGGGATCGCGGAAGTACCCCAGCGTGCGCTGCATGAAGTTGGCGACGGGCACATGGTCGGGGTCGACCGATGCCAATACGTCGTAACGGTCGCCTTGCGCCGCCAGCCAGGCGTTGTAGTTGCCATGCTTGGTCTTGGCCTTGTGGGGTCCTTTGGGCTGATTCCAGCGGGGAACGTCCTTGCGCGTGAAGTGATGTACGCCGAGCTCCGCGCACATGGCCTTCACCAAGGGATCGTCGCCCTCGTCCAGCAGCCACACGTGGAGAGCGCCGTCGTAGCGCATTGCGCGCGCGGCCTGGAGCGTGCGACGCACAACCGCGAGCGGCTCCTTGCCGGGCACGATCGTCGTCGCAAAGGCGACGCGCAGGCCGCGGGGGGGATGCACCGGAACGGGGTCACGCACCGCGAGGGAGGCCAAGGACAGCGAGATGACATTGACCATCCGCATGATCTCCAGCAGGCCGATCGAAGCGACGACGAAGACGTTGGCCGCATTCAGCGCCGTTCCCCCATCAAGCTTGGGGAAGTGCCCCGGCTGCAAAAGCCAGATCACGAAGCCGATCTCCACGAACATGCACGGCAGCACCAGCAGCAGCGTCCGGCGCGAGCGCCTGCCCTTCACCCCCAGCAGACTCCGATAGCGCACTTCGAAGGCGCTCTCGCCGAACGGCGGGTCGGTCAACTCCCCCGCGAGCATCGTGTGCCTCTCGTGATCGACAGGGAGTAGCGGCAGGGACATTGGCTATCCCGTTAACTCCCTGCAGCGCGGCGTCCTTGTGCTCCCGCACCCACATCCCTGGGCTCCCGCGCCTACATCCCTGGCATCCCGGCCCACATCCTTGGCGGCTCTCGGTTCTCCCGACGCAGCCCCCAACATCACAGCCCACTAGGCTGCGCCCCCGTGAAGATCCTTACCGTCGTCGGGAATCGCCCGCAGTTCATCAAGGCCGCCGCGGTGTCGGGGCGCTTGCGGGAGGAGCACGAGGAGGTGCTGGTGCATACGGGGCAGCACTACGACGACTCCCTCTCGAAGGTGTTCTTCAAGGAACTGGGACTCGCCAGTCCCGATAGGGAACTGGGAATCGGCGGCGGCTCCAACACCGCGCAGACCGCGCGTATGCTCGCGGCGCTGGCGGAGCTGATGCCTGAGGTGGGGGCCGATGCGGTGCTCGTCTACGGAGATACCAACTCCACGCTGGCCGGGGCGCTTGCCGGCGCACAGGCGGGACTGCCGGTCGTGCACATCGAGGCGGGGATGCGCTCCTTCGATCGCGAGATGCCCGAGGAGCTCAACCGCGTGCTCACCGATCACATCGGCTCGCTACTGCTCTGCTCTGCGCGCGGAGCCGCCGAGAACCTCGTGCGCGAGTCGGTCTTCGGACGCGTGGAGGTCGTCGGGGATGTGATGGTGGATGTCGCGCTGCGCTTGCAGCCGCAGGCGCGCGCCAGCGCCGAGGGTGTGGCGCGAAGCTATGGGGTGCCACCGGGAGACTACGTGCTGGTGACGGCCCACAGGGCCGGGAACGTCGATGACCCCGCGAGGTTGGGCAGACTTTTTACGCTCCTATCTACACTCGCATCAAAAAGCCCGATTGTATTTCCGGTGCATCCGCGCACCCGCGCGCGCTTGCAAGCCGCCGATCTCTGGGAGCAGTTGGCAGGCACAGCCGGTATACACCTCACCGAGCCGCTGGGATACGCCGAGTTCACCGCCCTCCTGTGCGGCGCCCGCGCCATTGCTACCGATTCGGGCGGCGTCCAGAAAGAGGCGTACCTTGCCGGGGTGCCCTGCATCACACTGAGAGCTAACACCGAGTGGGTGGAGACCGTGGAGAGCGGCTGGAACACACTCGTGGACCTCGACCCACAGGCGGCACAGGCGGCGCTCGAGCGCAAGGCGCCCGCCGAGCGGCCGCAGCTGTACGGCGACGGTCACGCGGCGGAGCGCTGCGTTGATGCAATCGGACGGCTTGCATGATTCGCGTCGGTGTCGTCGGCCTCGGCTACTGGGGCCCCAATCTGGCGCGCAACTTCGCCGCAATCCCCGGATGCGAGGTGAGCTGGCTCTGCGACGCCTCCGCGGAGGCACGCGCAAAGGTCGCGCAAACGCTGCCGGGGGCGCGCCTGGCCGCTGACATCGAAGAGCTGCTCGGCGATGGCGACTTGGATGCGGTCGTGCTCGCGACTCCCGTACCCTCCCACGCCGCGCTCGCCACCCGCGTGCTGGAGGCGGGCAAGCACTGCTTCGTGGAGAAGCCGCTGGCGACGACGGTGGCCGACGCGCAGCTCGCCGTTGACGCCGCCGCGCGCACGCGGAAGCTCCTGATGGTGGGGCACCTACTCGAGTACCACCCCGCCGTCACGCGCCTCAAGGAGCTGCTCGACAGCGGCGAGCTCGGCGAGCTCTTCTACCTTTACGGCAACCGCGTCAACCTCGGCAAGCTCCGCGCCGATGAGAACGCGCTCTGGAGCCTGGGGGCCCACGACGTCTCCGTCGTCTTGCACCTGATCGGAGAGGACCCCGTCGAATGCACCGCACACGGGCGCTCCTACGTACGCGAAGGCGTTGAGGACGTGGTGTTCTGCTATCTGCGCTTTCCCTCGGGTGTAGTTGCGCATCTGCATCTGTCATGGCTCGATCCCCACAAGGAGCGGCGGCTGACCGTCGTCGGCGCGCGGCGCATGGCCACCTTCGATGACATGCGCCTGGAGGGAAAACTCACCGTTTGGGACAAGGGATTCGATGAAGACTCCCGCTCCTGGGGAGAGTATGTCGCCCGCTCGGGCGAGAGCTTCTCGCCGCGCATCGCCAACGTAGAGCCGCTGCGCGTGGAGTGCGAGCACTTCGTGGAGTGCGTCGGCACGGGCGCGACCCCCCGCTCGGACGGGGCGAGCGGATTGCGAGTGGTGCGTGTGCTGGAAGAGCTGCAGCGCTCGTTGGCGCGAGACTGACTGACCGCTTACGCCGCTCCCGCCTGACTGACCGCTTACGCCGCTCCCGCGAGACTGACCGCACTACGCCCCTGCTCCCGCGAGACTAACTGCGCTTACGCCGTAACCGCGCTTACGCCGCGCCCACGCCGCGTCGCTCCGCCCCGGCAAAGGGCTGCTGGCGTCGGCGGCGCCGGTTGGCCCGCAGGACAGGGCCCCTCTTGCTGCCTACGGCGCGCAGGACGTATGCATCGCGCGTGGCGCTGTAGCGCAGGATGGGCCTGAAGATCAGCAGCCACCCTCGCGCCACATAGCGGCGCGGTCTTACCGCAGAGCGCATCGGTCCTTTCCTCCTACCTTCGGGTACGAATCCCTACGCGGCCAACCCCCCAAGGTGGACGCGTTCGAGGGCTCTCAATATCTACTACGAACGGCGGCCGGGAGTTCCTACCGCAGAGGCGGCAGTGCGGCTGAGAGTGTGCCCATCACTCGCTCCACGGCCTCATGCACGCTCTCCTGACCGGAGTGCAGCACCAGCGCGGGGTCCCTTGGAGCCTCATAGGGAGCATCAATGCCCGTCAGGCCACTAAGGCTTCCAGCGCGGGCGCGGGCATAGAGGCCCTTGGGGTCACGCGCCTCGCACAGCGACAGCGGGGCGCTCACGAAGATCTCGAGGAACGGGAGCTCCACCGCGGCGTGCAGTTCCGCCGCCTCTTCGCGGTCGCACGCGTAGGGACTCACGAGGCTCACCAACGCGACCGTGCCAGACTCTGCCAGCAGGCGCGCGACGTGGGCGGTGCGGCGCACGTTCTCACGGCGCGCCTCCTCGTCGAAGCCCAGATCGCCGTTGAGGCCGTGGCGCAGGTTATCGCCATCCAGCAAGAACGCCGGGCGGCCCGCGCACACCATGTGCTCCTCAACCGCGCCCGCGATCGTTGACTTGCCCGCCGCGGGCAGGCCCGTGAACCAGATTGTCGCTCCGTGGTGGCCTAGCGACTGCCAGCGCCGCCCGCGCGTCATCGCCGTGCGTTGCCAGCGGACGTTGGGGCTATGTCCGGTCCTGCCCCCCGCCGCGGCGTCCTGCGGCGGACAGCCTTCTTCGGCGGGGGCCTCCGCCGAGCTCTGCGCATCCGTAGCTACGCCGTGGCCGTTCATCGGCATCGTGCTGAGGGGGGAATCGGATCTTTGGCTCATCCAGGGCCTCCTAGGAAATGTACCCGCATACCGCGCGCTCTGCCTGTCCAGCATGGGTCCGTCCAGCTGGACGCTAGCTACAGCTTACGTGCTTATACGAACGGGGGTGCCGGATTCCGACGCCCCACGTCATGATTTCAGCGCCTTGCCAGGTCCCGCGTTAAGCAGTAGTCCTGCCTCGCGCAGCCGCGCCATCTTCGTCAACACTGTCGGGTGGTTGCACTCCTGGCGCCCAGTCGAGTGAGAGGGCGGCTACCATGATCGGCATGATTGGGCGCCATCCGCCGCAGTGGACCCAAGAGGAGCGCGAAAGGGAGGAGCGCGTGCGTGAGATTCGCGCACAGCGCAATCGCGAGAGAACTCCCGAGGAGCGCTTGGAGGAGACGCTGCGCCTCAGCCGTTTCATGAGCGAGCTGAGGCAGGGCGTGCCAGACGATGTTCGAGCCCGATGACCTGCTGTTCGCGCTATGCGAGGCGCAGGTCCAGTTCGTCGTGATCGGAGGGGTGGCGGTGGGTGTGCATGGCTTCGTGCGCGCCACCGAAGACCTCGACATCGTCCCCGATCCGGCTCCTGAAAACCTGGCCCGACTGGCGCGTCTGCTCCAAGAGCTCAAGGCCAGGCAAATCGGCACCGGCGAGTTCTCAGCCAACGAGTTTCCCTATGACCCCACTGACCCGGCGCAGCTGGCCGAAGGGGCCAACTTTCGCCTCGACACATAATCACGGAGCGCTCGACATTATGCAATGGGTGCCCGGCATCGACACCGATCCCGCGTATCCCGAGCTTGTCCAGCAGGCCATCGAAGTTGCATTCCGAGACACAAAGATATGGGTCTGCGGGATTGAGCACCTACGCACAATGAAGCGGGCGGCGGCGCGCGAACGCGATCTGATGGACCTGCGCGAACTCGGCGCATAGGCCCCCCTCAGCGGATCAGCACCGGCGCGCTGTACGCCGACACGTGCGAGCCGTCGGCGATCTTCACCAGCGCGCGGTACAGGCCCTTGTGGCGCACACGCATCGTGCGCGCGAAGCGCGAGGTCGTGGCCGTGCCCGACTTCACCACCGTGCCCCCCGCGTTCACCGTCCGACCTCCCGGCACCAAGCGCTGGAAGCCAACCAAAGCGCCCGCCTCCGCCGGGGTCACCGTGCCATACAGGCGCCAGCGGCCACGACCATGGGTGCGGCGGGCGTGGAACGTCACGCGCACCGCCACGTTCTCCAGCACAACCGGGCTCGTCACGATCGGAGCGCCTACCGTCTGCACTCGCAACTGCGCGTTTTCCCCTAGGCCCACCACAGGGAAGCTGAAACCGCCGCTCGCATTCGTCAGCTCCGGGTTGCCCACCGTCTTAAAGCCCGCCGTAAAGGGGAACAGGTTCGCCTGGAGGACGATCGCGTGGTTCGCGCTGCCCGTGCCCGTCAGGGTGCCCTCGACCAGGAATGGATCACCGAAGAGGACCGGGTTGGGGACGCCTGCGATCTGTAGGGCGAGGGGGATCTTGGGGGTTACGAAGGTACGGTCGACGCTGGTGGTGGTGCCTGCAGAACTGGTAGCAACCAGGCGGAAATGGTAGATGGTGGCAGGCTCCAACCCGCTCACCGACTGGCTCACCTTGACTTCGATTGTCCCGTTTCCCGCTGGGGCCAGCGGGGTCTGTGCACCGTAGCCGCTTGTCTTGCCGTACTGGAAGTAATAGTTGGTGGCCTTGCCACGAGGGTTGATGTAGCTGTAGAGGACAGCCGAGGAGAAGGTCACGTTCGATACTCCGGTGCGCACAACACCGGGAACCGGCGGACTGGGAGCAGCAGGCACTGATGCAGAGCCCAGCAGCGCGGCGATCGTCAGGGCAAGCCCAACGAGCAGCGACATGCGCCCCAGTCGCCTCCTCTTGAGCAGATGTGACTCGCTCATACCCGCCAACAACCCAAAGCTCGATCGAAAGTCGCGGTGCGCATTGAAGATTTGAGCGCTATCCGCCACTCATCTCCGCTCAGGTCCTCCCTGCAGGCACATCGGATGACGGTCCTCCGTTGTCCGAGAGAGAGGAAGCGGAAGATAGTGGCTGCGCCGAGGGCTTGGCTTGCCCGTAGTCATAGGCATATGAATAGGAGCCCGAACCGCTCGCCTTGACGCCGTTGGCGACCACTCCCAGCAAGGGAGCACCAGCGCCGGTAAGGGTCTCGTGCAGACGTTCGGCGATGTCGCGGCGGTTGCGCCCTACGCGCCCAACAATGATGACCCCGTCAACCTTGCGCAGCAATGGGAAGGCATCGGAGACCGCCGTCAAGGGAGGCGTGTCGATGACGACTAGCTCATTGGCAAGCTTGACCTGGTTGAGCACAGCCTCCATAGCGTGGCTCTCGATCAGCTCGGCCGGATTGGGAGGAAGCGTGGCGCCAGCGACCAGAACGTCTAGGAAACGTCCCTGAGATCCATCCGCTGATGGGATATCTACTGCAATTGACTGCGTGGCCTCACTCAACGAGACCGCCCCGATCAGCACATCGGACAGCCCCGGCCCGGACGGGATATCTAGCGCTTGGGCGAGGGTTGGCCGGCGCAGATCCACCTCCATCAACAGGACGCGTGAGCCCATGCGGGCGGCGACCGCCGCCAAATGACGGGCGATCGTCGTCTTGCCGTCGCCAGGAGCAGCGGAGACCACCATGAGCGTGTGTAGCTCGCGATCGACGTTGAAGTAGCGCAGATGGGCGCGAATCAAGTGGAATGCCTCAGCCTCACTGGGGGGGAGAAAGGCCGCCTGGTCGTGGCCGCCACGGCGACCGGAGCGGGAGAGGGCCGTGCTCTCAGGGACCACGCCGAGGAGGGGCAGATGATAGATCGCCTCAAGGTCCTTCGGCTCTTGGATGCGGCGGTCAAAGCGCTCCAGCAGAAAAGCGATGCCGAGACCCAAGATGAGGCCCAGCAAAGCACCAAGAGCGGTGTTCCGGGTGGTCTTGGGGGAGGAAGGTGAGGTTGGGATCTGGGCTTCTTGAGCGGTCTGAACGGTAGCGGTCTGGAATTCGGCGAGGACTCCTAGCGACTGCGCGCGATTCTCAAGCGCAAGCCCCGTTGGACCAAGTCTCTGCTGTCGAGAGAGCCCTGCCAGCTGTTTGTTGACGAGAGCCAACGCCGAACTGTAGTAGCGATGGTTGGCATTCTGCTGCTCCTTGACAAACTGTTCGGTGTAGGTGTTGGCGATGTCGGCCGCGAGGGTCGGAGATATTGCCGTGGCGGAGACATCGACAATGTTCGATTCGCCCTGGGCACTTACGGCCACGTTTTCGCTGACCCGCCCCTTGGTCAGCCCCTGGCCAAGCCGTTTTGCGGTCTTCGCTGCCATGTCACCAAGCTGAACAAGCCTGAGGTTGGTGTTCTGCTGGGCCTGCTGATTGCCGCTGGTGGTAGCTGGGAGCCCGGCGACTAGCTCACTGAGCTGCTGGTTGTTGAAGACAAGCGAGGCCGTCGCGGTGTATTTCTTGGTCTGCTGTTGGGAGAACCCAAAGGCCGCACCTGCAGCAAGTATGAGGCAGACCACAATCACAGGTGCCCTGCGCCTGAGTATGCGCAGAACCTGCTCAACGCCTACCGCTGTTTGGTCGCTTTCCACTCGCCGACCTTCCTTAGTCTCATTCCAGGGCTTGTAAAGCCGTTTGTCTTACCGGTCGTACTTCAGCAGCCTGGGATAGTAGACTACACGCTCGCCCGAGCGCAACGCCGGCTCCTGGGCACAGCCAGGGTGCCTCAAACGGGAGGGTGGTCCTCAACAAGAAAGAGCGGTCCTGATTGGATCGCTCGCGATAGCCCGGAGGGGCCTGACCGGCGCAGGGGAGCGCTCTCGATGGCGCCCCAGTCAACACGACTCCAGCTCGGCGACGCCATTGCTCTAGGCTTTCTCGCCTGTCGCCCTTAGGCTCCCTCTCTCGATGCCAATGTGCCATCGTCTTTGGGCTGCAATGCCCATTGCCTTCGCCCCCAGCAAGGGGCCAAAGCGAGGCAGCGCTCGCATGGCGAGTCCGCTCATAGCTAGCGTGACGAGTCCACTCACGGGCGCGCCACGGAGCGCGCTCAGGTCCTGCCAAGTAGCGCATCATTTCTCAACCACCTGGGCCAGCCTGCTGTAGTCTTCGCTCGCGTAATGCGCAAACGTCAAGGGGATCCAGCACGAGTTCCGGTGCTCTTCATAGGTGGCCATAGCCGCAGTGGCAGCACGTTGTTGTCGCGCCTTCTCGGACAACAGCAATCGATGATATCGGTTGGAGAGCTTACCTTCATCGGCAGTCGGGGCTTTCAGAACAACCAATTGTGCAGCTGTGGCCAACCTTTTAGTGAATGTCCGTTCTGGTCGGAAGTGGTCGCACAAGTCGCCGGGCCCACACCCAGCAAGTGGTTCGCACGATTTGACCAACTCAGACAAGAAGTCGACCGCATGAGATATGTGCCGGCACTTGCGTTTCATCACAACTCTCAGACCACATCCTTTAGCATGGCGAGAAGCGCCGAGTACATCGAAATGCTCAATGCACTGCTAAAATCGATTGCTGCCATTACAGGTGCTGACGTCATCGTCGACTCATCCAAGGAGCCCCCCCACGGATTTCTTCTCAGCAAATGTAATAGTGTCAATCTTTATCCATTACATCTTGTCCGAGATTGTCGGGCGGTTGCCTTTTCGCAACAAAGAATAAGGGTCAGACCTGAGATCTATTGGAAAACTGAGCACATGCCTCGATTTTCGCCTACAAAATCTGCGACTGACTGGATGTTGACCAATTCGCTTATGCATCTTCTTGGTCGGACGGCCGGACGATATTTTCGGATCAAATATGAGGATATGGTCTTGGATCCGAAAAAGGTGTCTACTGCACTTCTCAACTGGGTCGGTGTAAACATCACCTCGCCGTCCAACGGCCCGAGGGTATTGAATGGTGCAGGCGAGCACGAACTATCCGGTAACCCAATGCGATTCAAGCAAGAGTTTAAGATCACACCCGACATCGAATGGGTAGAGAGCATGGCGACCCGAGACAAGATAGTCACTACCGCTATCAGTGCATCGCTTCTCCTCAAATATGGTTACGGTTTGACCATACCTGCGACATCCCAAAAGGATCACCAACACTCGAGATGAGCACACTCTATACAAACATGGTTCGGTCTCAGCAGCTGTCGCTACCGCGGTCTTTGGCGCGCTTGCTGGGCTTAGCAACCATAATTGCAGTGGCTATCGGTGCGGGGTTCGTGGCCGCGACCACAGGTCCCTCAGGGGTTTTCGTGTTCGTTAGCGCCATAGTCATTGTACCCCTTATGTGGCTTAGCATTGAGACCTTAGTCGGGTTATGGTTGGTATTGGCCCTCGCCGATCCTGCGCTACCCCGAGTTGGCGGCCTATCGTTTTCAGACATCATGTTAGTTTTTGCTCTAGCTAAGCTCATCCTAGGACACGGTCAGCTTTCACGGATCCCGCCCAAGATAGCCTTCATTCTCTCGATTGCGTGGCTTTCAGAGATGGTGTTGGTTACCTTTGGCCACTCAATAACGTCTGACAATTCTAGATTTTTAGTCACTCTAGCAGGTATGAGTGCTGTCGTATATGTAGCGGGTACAAGCACTAGGCCCTTAGGGTGGATTCGGTGGCTTGCAATTGCATCTGCGACTGCGGCTGGTCTTGCAGTGGGGCAGTACGTAATATATCGTTCTACAGGAGTATTACTTTTCCCCAAAGCTCAGAACCTATTCTTTGTGCGTACCGGTATATCAAATGTATTCAAGGCCACCGCACTCGGTCTTGACCCTAATTTTCTTGGAATGTGGATGGTTCCTGGCTTTGCCTTAGGACTCGTAGGACTACTGCGCACCAAACGTCGCTTGCTCTATGGATCGCTTAGTCTTCTTTGTATCTTGGGGATCATGGCAACTGGGTCTCGCGGCGCACTCTTGAGTATCGTTATTGGCGGGGCTACCGTAGGGCTGATAGAGGCCTCTTCTGCACATCGAAAGGTAGATGCGCGCATCCTGCGCGTGACCGGGCTGCTTATCATCGCTGCGGTCGTAGCTCCCTTCGTAGTCACCGTGATTGCCCATGCAATAGCGCGCTATCCAGTGACAGTAAATACTCGGACCGAACAAGTCCCCATCGTGCTTCATGACGCGACTAGCGGCAACTGGACCGGCAAAGGTTATCAAGCTCAACTGCCACAGGCAGCAAGTGTGGGCTCACCGTATGTACGCCAAGAAAACGTCGTACACAATACACTGCTACAAGCACTTTTTGAGGCAGGCTGGCTTGGCTTTCTCGTGCCCCTCTTTATGCTGTTGACAGGTCTGACTGTAGCCCTACGCCTACTGCACGGCGCGTACGATACCGAGAGCGCCATGTTAGGTGCGTCATTCATTGTCCTTGCAGTGAATCTACAGACGCTCGGTGCCTACGCGTTCCGCCCTTTCTGGTTTCTTTGGGCGTTGCTCATCGCAGTCGGGTCGATCGTGATGCGGTCCTCAACAGACACATCCTCACTATCAGTCTCTCCAAAATTGAGTCACTACGCTAGCCAAGCGACGTCTCAAGCCGTGCTCAAGCGCGGGCATGTCTTGTCATGAGGTCGCAATCGCACGAACAAAATAACACTAGTACTGCATTGCGGCCCTCTTTGGTATGGCGAGGAGCTGGCATCCGGGGTGCGGTGATGCTGATAGGCAAGGTTGCCGTACTCGGGACAACACTAATCGCAACTCGACTCCTACCAAGGGTCGATGCCGGAGAACTCTTCGTTGGCCTGGCGGCAGGAGCGCTCCTTGGATCTATGATGGCCATCGGGCTCCCCGAAGCGATTAGTCGCAGCATAGGCAGCCGGAGCAAACCGCACAGTGCCGATATAGGTAGCTTTATCGCAGGCGCGTTTACCTTATGGCTAGTCGTATCAGTTATCATCATAGCTGGAGCCAGCGCGCTCGCAGTGGTATTAGGTATTGCAGTCTTTGACTCTCTCCCTGTTGTAACATGCATACTTGGCGCGCTGGTCGCGCTGGAGTCCATCCTAGCCACATTTATGCGGGTGGATAATCGGCCTCTCATTGCCGAGCTCTGTGTGAGCCTTGGTTCAATTGTGTTTGCCGGTGCTCTTTTAGCGATTGCACTCGCCATTCCTGTCTCAGGGGTCGGTGCGTTATGGACGCGCTGTGGCATCGACGCGCTCATTGGTTTGACAGTGGCTTATATAACCATACAACCACAATGGCACCTGCGCCACACCTGGTCGATACGAGAAAACACACCGAAAATTATCAAGTCTGCTTTGCCATTGTGGTTGACTTCTTTTTCTTGGTTCGTTCTGCAAAACATCGGTATTGTCTTTCTTGCGATATTTAGTGGGCCTGCAGCAGTCGCACTCTATCAACCTCTACTCAAAATCGCCGATACGGCTGGAGGCATAGCGAGCATGTTTGGTCCCTATCTGCTTCCAGTTGCTGCACGCCTGCGCGCGACCGGCAGCATCTCGCAGGTCAACAAGTTATACATCCAGGCCAGTCGTGTGGCCTTTGCGCTTTCTGTTCCCGTACTTGCGCTTCTGGCGTTTGATTCAAACATTATCGCTACTCGCCTCTTTGGAATATCTGCGCAAGATACTGAACTGGTCGCCATCCTCCTTGCTTGCGCGTATCTACTCAACGCAACGGTAGGGTTCAATGGGGTTATCCTCGAGGCTCTTGCTTTCCTTCGCACCTTGGCATCACGATCTCTAGTCGTAGTGTTAACTGCGCTGATCGCAAACGCCATTTTGATTGCCTATCTTGGTGTGCAGGGTGCGGCGTACGGCACGCTTATAGGCTACTTTGCTATCAATGCGCTCAATAGTGTCTTGCTTTACCGAGCCACCCAGATTACACCGTTCCAGGTCCCGCTCCTGTCTCCTCTCTTTGTGACATTGCTCGGGGCCTTTACCGCAATTGTACTTTCCCTATTGACATATATTCCACTCACGTTGGCAGGTCCGCTCTTATCCTCGATTTTCCCACTCGCCTTTGTCCTTATTCCTATCGCACGTAGATCAGTTACTGATCGACGCAATCGCCCCGATACACCTGTGCGGACAAGCCAATCTGATAACCTGTACGGAGCTGATTCATCAGCCGCGCGCCCATGATGGCCATGCCAGAGTACGCAGACGGAGCATCATCGTCGCCACTGCAACGTACGCCGCTGCGACTCAGTATCGTCCTGCATGAGGCTGACGCGCTCGGTGCTGGAATCGCTGTCGCTCGAGTGATACCTGCCTTGCAAGATCTTGGCTGGCAGATTTCGGTTGTCTTGCCAGAAGGCGGACCTCTGGCCAATCTATTATCGGATACCGACATGCTGATTGCTGATCCTCCACGACCCTTTGGCTTGAGTCTCGCAGGATGGCGCCGGCCGCCCGGCGTTCGAAAACGCATGTATCGGTCTTGGGGATATTTTAGGAGCATACGGTCGGCTCTTCTGCAGCAACAGCCTGACGTCGTCCACATCAATTCCTTACACGCACTGCCCGAGGGCCTCGTCGCGCGACATCTGAGTCTGCCGATAGTAGTTCATGTACACGAGATTCCGCCACCAAGCACCAAACGCAGCCTCACCGTCCGGGGCGCCGTTGCTGTTGCAGATGTTGTTGTGCCTGTTGCGAATCCAGTCAAGGCCATGTTTGCATCTGTCGCATCTCGATCTCATTTGATGACAGTGTATAATGGTGTAGCTCTGAGACCCCATGCAAAGGACCATGTTCCATTGATAGTGGGTACGGTCGGCTCGGTCTGCGAACGGAAGGGTACTGATATCTTTATGCAAGCAGTCCGTATAATTAGAGCAAAGCGCGATTACGTCAATTTTGAGCACATTGGGCCTTCTGGGTTGAGCAATGATCGTGCGTTTGATGCTAAGGTCGCAGACATGATGGACGCCACAGAGGGACTCACATTCCTTGGCGCAGGCGACGTCAACAGCGCATTATCACGATGGAGCATTTTTGTACTGCCATCGCGCCAAGAGGCCTTCCCACTTGCCACCCTGGAGGCGATGTCCAGTGGTCTTCCTGTGATAGCCTCAGACGTGGGAGGATTGTCAGAGCAAATCGTCGACGGTGAAACAGGTACTCTCATACCTGCCGAGGATCCTACCGCTCTTGCCGCGGCCATCATGGACCTGCTCGATGACCCCGCACGACGACGGCGCCTTGGCAATGCGGCACGTAGGCGGGTGGCAGAGTTTTTTACTTATCAGCGCCAAGCGGAAGGCCTTCATAAAGCCTATCTTTATGCCCTCTGCCATCGTGGCCGCTTCAGGACGTTGACTGCTGCTGCGAGCACATCGCCTCTTGTATGACTGCGAGCATCCTTGCGCGGAATGCATCCGCTGAAAACCGTAAGGCACGCTGTGCGATAGCTTCGGGGCTGCTGCTCAAGGCATCGCAACGTCGCAAAGCATCCAACACACAGTCTGCATCATGGCGAGCAAAGAACACCCCAGAAAATCCGTCCTCCACCGTCTCCAGCGCGCCGCCGCCTGCGAAGGCAATCACAGGCTTTCCTGCTGCATGGGCCTCAACAGGAGTAATCCCGAAATCCTCCTCGCCGGGTAGGCAAAAGGCACGGCAATTCTCCATAAGCTCTGTTACCGCCACATCGTCCAGGCGTCCGTGGAAGGTCACAGACGGCCCTGCCAGGCGTTCGAGGTCCTCGAGCGCTGGTCCAGCACCTACCACGTCCAAACCGATACCAGCTCTGGTAGCGGCCTGGACGACAACATCAACGCGTTTGTACGGAAGCAGACGAGACACAACCAGCAGACGCTCTCCTCTGGGCGCCGGCGCGAAGCGATCGATGTCGACCGGCGGATAGACGATCGGCGCATCGCGCGAATAAACGTGCTTGATGCGTTGACGAACAGACTCGCTGATCGCGATATAGAGGTCGGCTCTGCGCGCAGCCGACCTGTCCATTCTTTGCAGAGAAGATAAAAAGGGTCTTAGAGCGCGTTGCCTTGTCGATGCCCCAAGGTAATCACCTCCATAAAGCCAACGTGCAGGTGTATAGCAATAGACAACATGAAAAGTACGAGAAGAAGTAGTAACAAAATGCGCCCATCCGCTCGAACTAGAGATAACTAGCTCACCGGAAAGTACTCCAAGTGACCTAAACGCCATCGGATATAGCGGAAATAGATTGCGAAAGCGACGGTCTACTGGTAAGCGATCTAAGAACGACGTATGTATGTCCCGCTTACGGAACTCAGGAAAGGTAGATTTCGATCTGTATAGGGAAGTATAGATTGGCGCCTTAGGCCATATGCGCGCCAACTCCAACACCACTCGCTCAGCGCCGCCAAACTGATTGAGATAATCATGTACTATCTCCACATCAGGGTCAATCATGAGCAGGCTCTAACCGCCGTCTTGAGTCCACCGAACATATAGCGCTCATTTGTGTTTTTCTAACGCGATTGATCGCAACTTCCGCCGAAACGCGCTCATCAAAGATACTCGTGGCATCAAAATATCGGGGCTCCCCGTGCAATAGGTAGCATCGGCGCGACGCAAATAACGTAAGTACAAGCGAACTCGAAGAGCCGCAGCTCGACCGCGAAGTGGAGTAACGCTTCGTGTGATCGCACACGAGACAGCCGCATGCCCGATCTCGCTTACCATCCGCCACCCACGTGCGCGATAGTCATGAGGACCATGCCTATAGAAAAGCAATCGCCGGTTCCGGGCAACCAGATATGTCTGCAGAGCTGATGCTACTCCTACAGTAGACGAACCAGTATGCCGGGATCTTGCATCCGAAAGAAAGCTTGTTCTGTAGCCAGCACGCTGCAGGCGCCATGCCAGGTCGACATCCTCGTAATACGCAAAATAGGCCGGATCGAATCCACCAACCTGCTCAAGCGCCGCGCGACGGAGAACTGACCCACCTCCGCTGCCCCCAAAGACCTTTGCAGGTACAATTGCGTCAGATACTTCTTGACCTTTTCCGATCTCAGCTGGAAGACCGGCGCTATCGATAGCAATACCACGGCTGTTAAGCCGCAGAACATCTGCTGAAAAGAGGATCTCAGGCACAAAACAACATATTTCGCCAGGAGCAGTGCTGGCTGCATCCATGACAGCCTGGAGAAACGAAGCGTCCACAACCAGGTCGGGGTTCGTCATGATTATCCACGCTCCGCGGGCTAATGCAATACCTTGAGATGCCGCGACGGCAAATCCAGCGTTGATAGGGTTTTGGACAACAAGGTCTGCCCCAGCTGTCTTTGCAATGGTAGACGAGTCGTCGTTTGAAGCATTGTCAACAACTATGATCTCTACGGATGCAGTAGATTGCGCCTCGGATTGTCTAAGTGCCAGGATGCACTCTTCAAGATGCTCACTTGAGTTCCATGACACAATGATGGATGTAAAATGAGGCTCAGTTGACATGCTAACCCATCAGGAGCGACAGATCATGGCGGGTTTTGGCGCGAACAGTCGCAGGACCAAAAGCGATATTAAGCGTCGCTAGATAAAGATAATGAAGATCCGCTATTGGTCTTGTTTGTTTTGTCCAGACCGGTACCGTGACAGTTGCCAACATTCGTTGATATATCTGTTGCATAGAGGTGTTATGCTCAAGCAGGACAGGCAGGCCTCGTACTCGGGCACTGAGCATAGCCTGAATCGAAGGCTTGCCTCGTAGATGAACCAGATGAGGAATAAGGCTGTCAAAAATATTGGACGAGAAGCCCATCCGGGAAACCTGTTCGTCAATTGTAAGTGACCAACCATTCGATTCGAGAACCCGAATTTCTATATCGTTGGGGGCCAGGTCCTGCGAATGTATGATCATGAGGACCCGCAGTGGCTTCATCATGCACTTGGCCGTCGCATGACAATATATGCGTAACTTGTCGCGTAAGGTACTGGGTGTTCCACCAACCAGGCCGAAGCCTTCCGCTCCACACGTTCTAGGCGCGGCCATCGTTGGTAGTACAAGGGATGCCCAAAACAGCCTACGTACTGCTCAACCTCAAAGCCAAGGGAAGTAAATCGCATGATCTGCCGTTTGCTGGGTCCACGACACCAACGATAATAGGCCGGAAACTTACCGTGATGACCATCTTGTTCTCTGTCTGACTGAAAGCGGTGTAATATACGATCAGAAACCCGCTCAGGCACGAGACTATTAAAAAGGAATGGCGGAGCAAACAGCGTCGGGAAAAAATGCACTGCACGACCGTCGGGCCTAAGGTGTTTTAGTATGTTTTTATGAAAGACAATCGGATTACTTATGTGCTCACATACAAAGTGCGAAATGATAAGATCGAACTGCTCCTTGAGATCTATATCGACTGAAAAATCTACCACTTGCTTGCCATAGCCAGAAGGAGCCTTGGCCAGCTCGTCTGGGTCAATGTCTGCCAAGGTACATCGAGTGTCATTGAGGCTCGGAGGAAGGACTGGGTTTGCTCCACCTCCAACATCGAGAGCACTCAGAACGGCCGGCTCGGCGGCCATGCGCCTGACAAGCGCTGTCCATTTCTGGGTCACTCCATCAGAGTGCTCGTATCGTATCGATGTTGGCACAGCAGTTTCAGTGCACTAATCACCAGCGGATGGCGTGGTACTTGAGCATCTTGCGCAGCATATCATGAGGTCGGAGACAATAGCCAGACGCTGGCCGCGACTCGCAGATGGATCCGGGTTACTCCAATGACGTCTAGCATTGTACGGGCCTGATACAGAACCGCGGCCCCCAGCACAGGCTCAGCGGTAGCTCAGGGTCACTTCAACACGATAGCTCTGATGCAATCCGTCAATTCCCTTGGCGTCCACCGCGATCGAAGCAGTGACCGTCCGATGCCGGCGCAGTACGCGACGCACAGCGGCGAGATTGCTCCGCGAGAGCGCCAGACTGATACGCTCGGTATGTCCACCCATGAGTGTTGTACGCACACGGCGCAGACCGAGATGCCGGTGGCGGCGGGTCAGACTGAGATGTCCCCGAGCGTCCAGCGAGCAGGCCATGTTGCAACCGACCAGCAGATACACCCGACCATGATGTAAACGTAGATCCTGGCGCGGGGCCACAGAGACAACAAGCTGCAAGCTCAAGCTTGGCAGCGGCGTCTGTGTCACGATCGAGGTCGACGGCGAAGGACCGCCGGGGGGGATGGAAGCCGGACCGGGTGCGGGATGCGCAGGGAGGACCAAAGGTGCCCGCGGCTGCTGGTTGAAGTTGAAGTCGCTGAGCAGGCTCCCGAGGCCTGGCGCATCTTCACGCACGCTGGGGCGAGGATCGGGTCGTCCGTCCGTCGCTGGATTGAGGCGCTGCCCTCCCAAGAAGTCATCCTCAATGAACTTCAGATAGGCGTCATGGCTGAGTTGCTGATGGTCAATGTAGCCAGCCTTCGCATACGGGCTGATCACGAGGCCCGGCACGCGTAGGCCGTAGCCACTCTGATCCACCGTTGGTGGAGCTACGTGGTCGTAAAAGCCCCCCCAGTCGTCCCATGTGAGGAAGATCGCGGTGCTGTTCCAGCATGGGCTGCGCATGACCGAGTTGATCAGCGTTGTGACATAGGCCTGTCCCACAGATATGCGCGAGGTCGGGTGCTCTGACACGTTGCCATTGGGATTGATCCACGAGACGTTGGGCAGACCGCAGCTACTCTTTTCATGGACAGCGGTGTAGAAGTTGGTCAGCGACTGGATATTGCCCAGCTGACCATCCTGGTGGACATCGGTGAAATAAGGCAGTGGATTCCAGATTCCCGGCGTCGTGGGACGCTGCTGCACGGGTGCGCAGTTCATAGCTTCATTGGACTCGCAATCAGGCTCAGTGCCCTTGAACACGTAGTAACTCCAGCTAACCCCTGCGTTATGCAGCAGATAGGTGATGTCGGTCCAGGCGAATGAGATTTTCGGATCGGCTTCGGGGTTCACTAGACCCAGGGAGCTGCTGCAGTCCATTGGGTTGGGGTCTCCATTCGGGCATGCCGCTGACCATGCGGACACCATGAACAGGTGCTCGGGCAGACTCCATGAGAGACTCGACGCAAACATATTGTCCTGAAGCACGAAGTTCTCTGCGTACGTCCAGTAGTTGGGGATCTCGCGCGCGTCGTGATAGCCCATGACGTCTACGCACGCGCCAGCCGTCGTCTGGTTGCACGGGCTGCACGCCGGTTCGTTGCCTCCGCAATGCTGACCTTGCTCGGCCTGCCCTACAAAGCCATCCATCTTGCCGCCATCGATGTCGGAGGCTGCGTTGAAGACTGCATGCGGACCGCCGTAGTTGTGGTCATTCGCGTCATGAAAAGGCGTCACGCATCCTCCGTTGAGGGGGTCCGGCTCGCACACCCCGGCGGGAAACCCATTGGCTCCCGGATACGTGCCGAAGTACTGGTCGAACGAGCGGTTCTCCTGCATGATCACAATCACGTGCTGGATCTTGTGGATGCCTTCGGCCGCGTGGACGCTCGATGCTCCACCGAAGCCCAACCCCAGCATCGTCACCGTTGCCATCACGATCCCTCTGTACATCTGGCTCCCCTCTCGCCGGTGATTATGAACTTTGCCCTACCCGCTCAATCCTCTGCAAACACAGCCAAGTCCCCAGGGTTGCGGCGGCATTTGGGGTGCCTAAGCAAGTCCCAGCTGGTGCCTGCCAGATCCCCCACACTCCCTCCTCCAAGGCTAAAGTGGCCCTCGAATGCTCGGTAGGCTACTCCGGTGACATCCCCACAAGAACCGGTACCCGCTGCGAACCCATTGGCCTCGGATGCCGTCCGTGACCCACTCGCGAACACCAACGCGGTGCTCGCCGCTCGCCAGCGCCCGATGTCCGAGCGCCTCGAGCTTGCATTGAGTTGGAACGCCCTCGCCGCCGAGCTGCGCGCTGGGCTCCTCACGGCCACCAGCCACACCAAGCCAAGCCGGTGACAAACCCGGGCAGCTTCGACGCTCGCGAGCTCACGAGGTGCCTCTCGGCGACCTCTCGATCCCCATCGCTCACCGCGACGACCTGCTCGAGATGAAGCGCGCCGCCGGCCGGCCGCAGGACCTGGCCGATGCGCGCCTGCTCGAATCGCTCGACGACGCACCCTGAGGCAGCATCGCTCCGCCATCGCGAGTTGCGATCAGGACGCCGCGGTGACGCTCACCGCCTACACCCTTCGCAGGTAAGCACGCCAGAGAAGTATCGCCACCCGCGCGTACCCTCATCCGTCATGCCCAACGGCGCCCCACCGCAGCACGCAAGACCTGCTCGTGTCCCCCGCGCCGGCGCCTGCCGGAAAGCCCGCCTATGACCCCTGCCCTGGCATCGCGCGACGCGCCTCTGCCCGCCGAGTACCCGGCGTTCCTCGCCGAGCTCAAGGCCCGCATCGCCGCCGCCCGCACCCACGCGACGCTCGCCGTCAAACACTGAGCTCTACTTTCGCTGTGCGCACCCCCACGCTGTGCCTCGCCCGGGGGCCTCCTCACGACACCACCAAGTCCTCGTGATCGCAAAGCAAGAGAACCATCGCAGGCGGCGCCTATGCTCGTCGACGATCATCCATGTCGCCCTTCCAAGCCGTCTACTACCGCACTGCTGATGGGACGGAGCCCGTACGGGACTTTCTCGAGTCCCTCGACGGCAAAACGCCGCGTTGCCCTGCGCAACCAAATTGCTCGTCTCAACCTACTTAGCGATGAGGTTCCACATCTACCCTTCCCCCACAGCTCGCAAGTCGATCACGAACTGCGGGAGTTGCGTTGCCATTTCGGAGCCGAGCACTATCGGGTTCTCTACCAGCGATCTGCAGCATTACTCGTCCTGCTCCATGCCTTCCGCAAGACAACCCCCAAGCTGCCGTCCTCCGAGAGCATCATCGCCCGAGCGCGCTGGGAGGACTTTCAAGCACGCATGAACACCAAGCCCCGCCGTCCCCCACGGGCCGCCGGACATGACGCCCCCTGACTTCGCAAAAATGCTAACGTAGACTACAAGATGGCTACCCCCTCCCGTAAAGCCTCCTCCCCCAGCCCCATCGGCACATCCATCGCCAAAGACATACACACCTCGCTCGCGGACCCAGCGATCCGCGCGGAGCACCAGCGCCTCGCGCCCTTCGAGGCCCTCGCCCGCCTTGTCATCATGCGCCGCGCCGCCCTCGGGCTCTCCCAGCAGGACCTCGCAGCGCGCATGCACACCACCGCATCCGCCATCTCCCGCATTGAGAGCGGACAGCACGCCACTAACGCCCGTACCCTCATGCGACTCGCCGACGCCCTCCAGGCCCGCGCCATCCTCGGCTTCGAATACGGCACCCCAGCCGAGCCCCACCGCGAGCTGGTCGTGCTCTGAGCCTTTGCAAAGGGCCGGCTGTGCAGAGTCCACAGCGTCAAGGCGCACCGACCCATACACCACCGCCAGCCGCACATTGCGCTCCGTCCGCAAGGCCCCCGGAGCCCGCGCTCACGAGGTGCCTTAAGGTCATTGACCGCCTCGCAGCTGATCTCCGACGAGAGTTCCCGACCTCAGGGTATCTCGCGCACAAACCTTCACTATATGCGCCAATTCGCTGCTGGCTGGCCAGACAGCCAAATTGTCCCCCTGCAGGCCCAAGAGCACCTGAAAACCTACACCTACAACATATTCTTCACATAATCGATCAACAATCTATATTATACTCCCTGCCTATGCTCCTCATCCTAGCCCTGGCAACGCTTTGGGCCACGCTCCTGCTGTTCGTGGTGACCCTCTGCCTCGTCGCCGCCCTCCCGCTCGACGCCCACCCTACCGCGGTCAGCTGCCGGCATCTGCAGGGCGCGCCAACAGCGCCTCAACAGCCGTCAAGAATTCGCGCGCGAGCTCGATCGCATGCTTCGTGTCCTCGGACGGAGCCAGCCAGGCGTCATAGTCGGCCTGCTCGCGCTCAGGCTGGACCTTCTGCACATTCGCAACGAGACCAGCATCGATCTCCCCAGTGGTGACGAAGGCGCTGCGAAACTCGTGCCAGGCGCCCCGGTGAGTCTTGGCATATACACCGCGCTCGCTTAGCGCCGCCCTCGCGCAGTACAGCATCGCGTAGTAGGCGGCGCTCAACGCCGTGGAGGAATCCTCGTCCGCGACCGCCTCGGCCGCCGCCAGCCGTCGCCTGGCAGCGTCCATAAACTCGGTTGAGCGAGGACTCACGTCGCGTTGAGCCTGTGGGCTTTCATTCACATCGCAATCTTGTCGCGATCGACCTCGGCAATGAAGAACGCCTCAATCGCTCGCCGCTGCGCCAGCCATACCGGCGTGTGGACGTGGATCGAAAAGCGCCACCCCACGGTCTCCATACCCAGCTCGCGCGCCGCTACGTCAAGCAGCCCGCGCACCCACATCCTGGCCTCCCAAGAAGCATCCTGAACGAGCACGAGGATGTCCACGTCGGAATCCTCACCCGGCTGCTCGCCGCGTGCACGCGAGCCGAACAGCCATATGTCGTGTACGCCATCCCCCAGTCGCGCACGCAACTCCTGCGCGAAGCGCTCCAGCAGCACTCGCTCCTGCGGACTCAGAGATGCTTCGGCCAACGACAGCATGTGCTCAATGTAGAAGCTCGGGGTCATCCACAGCATCCACCCTGACCCATCTCCTCGCGACACCTCCCAGCCCCGGCTGATCGAGCACGCCACCCCGACGCCTTGGCCTCACACCGTCGACCGTCCGCGCCCACTGTCGACCGTCCGCGCCCACTCTTACCATTGCCTCCCTGCAGCGCCCCGCCCGCAGAACCCCAAGACACGGGCAGAGAGGAGCTTTGAGATGTCCACGACCCGCAGGTCTTTACTGCTTCTCGCGCTCCTGGGAGCGCTGCTCGCGCTCGCCACCGCGGCGGGTTCGGCCGCGGCGGCCACGTTCACGGTCACGAACCTCCCCCTCGTGCCCGTCGAGGGCCAGGCGTACGCAGGGGCCGTGGCCACCTTCACCGCCCCAGGAGGCCCCCACACGGCCTCGGAATTCCCAGCCACGATCGAATGGGGCGACGGCCTGACCCAGACCGGCATCGTCACCGGCGCGGGCGAAGAATTCACGGTCTCCACCGAAGGGCACACCTTCGCCGAGGAGGGCGCCTACGCCCTCACGGTGACCGTGAAGGAACAACCAGGAGTCATAGTACTCGCGGAAGCCTCCGACGCCACCACCCTCGCCGTCGCCGACGCGTCGCTGCTCACGGCTCCCTTCGCCGCGCCGACGGTCTTCAGCGGCGCGGGCCCCAGCACGAGCGCGACGCTGAGCGCCTTCGAGGCGGGCATCGGCGGCACCGACAACGGCGTCAAGGCCGGCGAGCAGAGCGGAGGGTTGCGGCACATTAACTGGGATGGGGTCGCGCTCGACGGCAGCCAGCCGGAAACGCTTGTCATCGACCCGGGCCACACCGTCGCGGTCCTCTCGGGCTCCCAGCAGGACCGCGGCGTGCAGCTGGACTCCCCGATCGCCGTCTCGGGTGACGGCTTCGCCTCGGTCAACCCGGGCGTCACGGCGCTGTTTGGCTCCTTCAGCGCGGCCAACATCGCCGCGCCCTTCAACACCAATGTGTTCGCGCTGCACATCGTCGCGCCCACGCCGAGCGGCGCCAGCCCGCTGCCGGCAGCGACGAGCGCCTTCGGCGTGACCTTCCTCAACGTGATCCTCGCCAACACCACAAGCGTCGAATACCTCAACGGCGAAACGGTCCTCGCCAAGCTCTTCGCCCCGGTCTCCGGACACGAGCGGCCCTCCTTCGTGGGCGCCCTCTTCAACACACCCGCCATCACCGGCGTCCGCATCACCCTGGGCACCGCGCGCATCTTCAGCTTCAACGGCACCACCTTCACGGCGGGACCGTTCAGCGAAAGCCCTCCCAACAACCTGGTTGCCGCGGACGACCTCCTCCTCGCCGAGCCCGTGCCCGTGCCCGACCGCCTCACCCTCACCGCCACGGCCGGCGCCGCATTCTCCGGCGCGCTGGCGAGCTTCCAGGACGCGAACCCCAACGCCAGCTCCCACGACAGCCTCGCGACGGTGGACTGGGGCGATGGCAGCAGCAGCCGCGGCGTCATTGCTGCAAACGCCAGTGGCGGATTCAGCGTGTCGGGCACCCACACCTATGCCCAGGCAGGCACCATGCCGGTCTCGGTGGCCGTAGGGGACCTCGGTGGCGCGCATACGACGCTGCACGCCACCATCGTCGTGAGCCCCGCAGCGGTGATCGTCTCCCCGCCGCCGATCGCCACGCCGCCGGGCACGCCGCCCGCCTCGCCGCCGGCGCCGCAGTGCAAGCTCTCCGTGGGCTCCGCCACGCTCGCACGCATGCATCTGGGGGCGGGAGCGTTCGCCGCCGCCGCCAGGGTCAGGCATCGCAAGACCGTCCCCCACAACCGCCTGCGCGCCACGGCCAACTGCGACCAGGACGCCGCGGTCACGCTCACCGCCACCGCCACAATCGCCGGCGGGGGCAGGCATGGGCACAAGGCCAGGGCAACCCTCAGATCGCTGGCGCTTGGTTACGTCAGCGCGAACCTCACCGCCAACCATCCCGCGACGCTCAGCCTCACGCTCTCATCCTCTGCGCTGGCCAAGCTCCGCACGGCCGTCAGCCGGCACGAAAGCATCTCGGTCAAGCTCACCCTCGCCGCATCGAGCGCCCACGGAACCGCAACCGCCACGGCCGGCGTGGCCAGCCTCAAGCTCTAGCTTCCCAAGCTGATCACACCCCGCCCGCGCCAGCGTCTAGGCTCTGCGGGCGATGACGACGGTCGGCGTGATCGGACTGGGCTACGTGGGGCTGCCGCTGGCGGTTGCCTTCGCGCAGGAGGGCTGCGATGTGGTGGCCGTCGACGTCGACGCCCGCAAGGTCGCCGCGATCGAGGCTGGCGAGTCCTACATCGAGGACGTGCCCTCGCAGCTGCTGCGCGAGATGGGCTCGCGCATCCACGCCTCCACGCGCTACTCGCGCCTGGCGAAGGCAGACGCAGTGCTCATCTGCGTGCCCACGCCCCTGACGCCCAACCGCGAGCCCGACCTGGGGCCGCTGGTGGACTCCACGCGCGCGCTCGCCGACGTGCTGCAAGCCGGGCAGCTTGTGGTGCTCGAGTCCACCACCTACCCCGGCACCACGCGCGAGCGCGTGCTGCCGCTGCTCGAGGAGTCGGGGCTCGCCGCCGGGCGCGACTTCCATCTCGCCTTCTCGCCCGAGCGCGTCGACCCGGGCCGCACCGACTACACCTTGCGCAACACCCCCAAGGTCATCGGCGGGCTCACCGAGGCCTGCGCGCAGCGCGCGCACGAGCTCTATGGGCTGGTGTGCGACGAGCTCGTGCCGGTCTCCACGCCCGAGGCGGCGGAGCTGACGAAGCTGCTGGAGAACATCTTCCGCTCCGTCAACATCGCACTCGTGAACGAGCTCGCGATGCTTACCGACCGCATGGGCATCGACATCTGGGAGGTCGTCGAGGCGGCCGCCACCAAGCCCTATGGCTTCATGCGCTTCGAGCCCGGACCTGGCATGGGCGGGCACTGCCTGCCCGTGGACCCCTTCTACCTGTCCTGGCGCGCGCGCGAGTTCGACATGAGCACCGAGTTCATCGAGCTCGCCGGCAAGGTCAACCAGCAGATGCCCTACCATTGCGCCGCCAAGGTGCAGCGGGCCCTGAACCAGGCCGGGCTGCCTTTGAAAGGAGCACGGGTTGGCGTCCTCGGGGTCTCCTACAAGCCCGGGGTCGGAGACATTCGTGAGTCACCCGCGCTGAAGATCATCTCGCTGCTGCGGGCGCAGGGGGCCGATGTGCACTACCACGATCCGCACGTACCCTCGCTGGCGGAATTCGGGTTGGAGAGCGTCGCGCTCGAGCAGCTGCTCTCGGATGCCGATCTCGCGGTGATTATCACTGCCCATCCCGGGGTAAACCATGGGATGGTGGCTCAGCGCGCCCGCCTCGTGGTGGATCTGCGTGGGGTCACCCGGGGCGGAGCGGCTGCCGCGAACGTCGTGCGGCTGTAGACGGCTCGACGTCATCGTATCCCAGTACACGGCGGGTTGAGAGAGTCGCCGTCGCAGAGAGTCGCGCCGCCGCCCAGGCTGCCTCAGGGGTCAGCTTTGGTGTCTCTCAGCCACAGCAAGGTCAGAGACATTGCTTGAACTATAGGGTTCGCACCGATATATAGTCCCTATGCTCTCCGCTCCTCGGATAGGCGCAAGTCGCACGGATCCTTCGCGGGAGCATGGTCATGGGTGCTGCGGGCTTTGCTGCTGCGCCAAGACTGGCTTGCGGTACCTGCAATTGAGTCCCAGTCACGGGACTGAGAGTCAGAAGGAGTTACGCAAGTGAATATCCATCGAACACGAGCCATTCTGCTCGGGTTCCTCACGCTGCTGGCTATCGGGTCGTTCGCGGCTTCCGCAGCGGCTGAAGCCGGGCCGTTTTGGAGCCACCGTCCGACTGGTGGGAAATCAGGCACAAAAATCGAAGAAAAAGCGCAGGACGAAGTCGCCGGCAGTGGCGGAGAACAGCGACTTAACGGAACCATCGGTAAAGAACCAGTGGAAATAGTCTCCACGCAAGTCCAAATCAAAGGTCACATATGGAATAATGCTCGCCAAGGGCAAGCCAAACTCGAAATTAGATATGTCGAACCCAGACTGGCCAAACCAGCACTATCTAATTGCACTGTCAAAGTCGGTCAAAATAACATATTCAACGTGCAATTCCACTTGGCGTGGAAATGGAATGGAACAGAAGCACAGCTACTGGAACAACCACAAGCCAACCAAGTAGTAGACGGTATCCTTTATCCACTCGAAGTACAACCAGGGGAAATACCCAAAGAAACAGCCGAATTCACCTCAGTCACTTTGAGTGGTTCGGGCTGCGGCGTTTTGGCTGGTACCTTCAAAGCGGTGGGCTACATTGCAACCGCACTCGAAAAAACAACCCTTGGTGAATTCAATACCTCGATCGGCTTCAAAGTCGAAAACGGCTCACTGTTGCAGCAACACATCTGGGCAGGCTCGTCGTTCCTGGGCTTGACCACAGTACTCAAGTTCGCAAACAACAATGCCACCTACAACGGAGCGGCCAAAGTTGGAGATACAAGCCAACAAGAAGTGGCCGTGACTGAAAAATAGGGTTCTGATCAAACTCTATTGACTGATCAAGGGCTGCACGTAGAGCTACGTGCAGCCCTTGCTATTGCTTTCAGCGACGTCTCAGCATAGTCAGAGACACGCTTTGCCCAGCGCCCTCAGATAGTCTATATCTAACTGTGATCTGGATTTAGGCCACCCCATGGTTCTACTTATGTCTGATGCTTTTGTACGCCTAGAAACACTAAGAGCGAGAGCGCCCTTTACTACCGGCCGAATAGCCAGGTACTCGCACCTAGCGACACTTTGGAAATGGCGTCAGCTGTCGGAGGCGGCCCTGCTGCTCGCCACGGCGCTCGCCCTCCTATTGCTGTTTTTTACGAGCGTTGCCGGCGCATGTCCCAACGATCTCCTGCGCTCAGAACTGCGATCGGGGGAACTGCCCGACTGCAGGGCATATGAGCTGGTCAGCCCCACATACAAGGAGGGGACCTTCATCCTCAGCGCACTCGTGGCAGCAGATGGCAATCATGTGATCAGCGGCAGCCTCGGCACCTTTGCGGGAGCCGAAAGCGCCGAAGTGACCCCGACATCTCTATTTGGAGCCACGCCCTACGAGTACTCTCGCACCGGCTCCGGCTGGAATGCCAAGTCGATCGCACCGGCGGTGTCCAAGTATCAAGGTCAGGGCCTCAGAGACGTGAGCGCAGATTTCGAAGGCTCGGTGTGGCTGCTGCGTACCTTGACGCAGCCCGATGGAGTAACCGATCTCTATCTCGAGCGGCCCGTGGGCACATTCACCGAGATCGGGCCCGCCACCCCGGAACCGAACGTGGTAAACCGCAGCAAGTACAGCTATGTGGGCGCATCGGCAGATCTCTCGCACGTCGTGTTCTCGACCGAGCGGGAAGACCCGCTCTTGCGCTGGCCGTTCGACACGACGGACTTCGGCTCGAGCACGCTGTATGAGTACGTGAGTACTGGGCACGCCTCCCCATCGCTAGTCGGCGTGGGTGGTGGAAGCGCCAGCACTACGCTGGTTAGTCGTTGTGGCACCCGCCTTGGCTCGAGTACGCCTGAAGAAGGCAATGGATCGATGTATAACGCGATCTCGGAAACGGGAGCGCGGCTGTTCTTCACGGCGGTAGGCCAGGACGATCACAAATGCCTCGGCGGCGGTGCGGCCGTGGAGCCATCCGTGGACGAGTTGTTGGCCAGGGAAGAACTGCCCTCTGGAGAAGCGCGCACGGTCCCGGTCTCCCAGCCGTCTCTCTCCCACTGCGCGGAAGCCCCTTCGCCTCCCTGCGCCGACGCGAACTTCGAGGGCGCCGCCCGCGACGGCTCGAGCGTGTTCTTCACGAGCACCCAGCGGTTGCTGCCAGGCGCCGGCGAGGACGTGCTTGCCGGTGACAGCGCCGTCACCCGCGGTTGCACCCAGGTGAGCGCTCCTGGTTGCAACCTGTACGAGTACGACTTCGGACCAACGGGGCAGGGCCTCGCGCTGGTGTCCCAGGGGGCCAGCGAACCCGAAGCAGAAGGCGCTCAGGTCCAGGGCGTAGCGCGCATCTCCACAGACGGCACTCACGTGTACTTCGTGGCGAAGGGCATCCTTGCGCAGGCCCCCAACGGTATTGGCGACAAAGCACAGGTCGGCCAGGACAACCTGTATCTGTCGGTGCGCGAATGCCCCGGCGCCAACATCTGTGCAAGCCCGCAGAGGCGCGTGGTGTTCGTCGCTACGCTGGCTGGCAGCGACGAACAGGATTGGCGCCGCGCAGACACCCGTCCCGTGCTCGTCTCCCGTGACGGTCGCTTTCTCGTCTTTACGAGCAGCAACGACCTTACCCGTGAACACACACGCGCCGGCATCGCTCAGGTCTTCCAGTACGACGCGCTTACGAACCGGCTCGTGCGTGCGTCGATCGGGCAGGCGGGGTACAACGACAACGGCCGCGAACCGATCTTCGGCTCGGCGCTTGCGGTTGCCTCAGCTCCCTACATCAGTCTGATCGCCGACGGCGGCTATACCTCGAGTGATTCGCCGGCCACCGAAGTCGCAACGCTCGCGCCGGAAAACGGCGCTGTGTTCTTCCAGAGCGCCGACCCGTTGACATCCCGTGCGCTCGTGGACAAGGTTGACCAGAGAGACCTTGTGCACGAGCCGATACCGAACATATACGAGTACCTCAACGGCAGCGTCTACCTGATCTCTGACGGCCAGGACACCTCGTCTGTCGCCGAAGGTTCGGGGGTGAGGCTGATGGGTTCAAGCGCCTCGGGGGCTGATCTGTTCTTTACGACTTCGAGCAGACTGATCCCACAGGACACTGACACGCAGCAGGATATCTATGACGCGCGGATCGCGGGCGGGTTCCCGATGCCCCTCGTTCCACCGGCCTGCACGGAATCCGAATGCCATGGAGCGCTCGCTGCAGCACCGGCGTTGGCGCTCCCGGGCAGCGCAACACAGGCCCCAGAAGCACCTCCAGTCCAGCCCTTGACCACCAACCCGCCCAAGCACAAGGTCAAGGCCAGGAGAACAGTCAAGCACACGCCAAAGCACAGCAGGCGCAGGGCCAGGAAGAGGAGTCGCGGCGCCGTCCACACCAAGGCGGCGCGCAGATGAGCCAGACGTCCGCCACGCGCGCATTGGCGCTCCCGCAGGCCAGCCAGCTCCGAGGCGTCGCGCGCCTCGCGGCGCTGGCACTCCTCGCCGGCGGTGTCCTGCTGCTCGCCGCCGGCCTGACCTCATGGGCCCCGATTGCGGCCGCTGAAGGTCCTGCCTGGAACATCCGCTCACTCGCCCAGCCGACAAATTTCTCAGCCACGGCCGACGCCACATGCGAAGCCGAACATCAGGTGCGACCTCAGACGTGCGACAGCTACACGCTGTTTGTCACGAACGCCGGCACCGGTGTCACGACGAGCCCGATCACGATCTCCGATTTGCTGCCCTCCGGTATGCAGGCCGTGCGTGTGGAAGCAAAGGACCTGGCGACCGCCAACACCTTGACCTGTACGATCGTGCCACTTCAGTGTCAAGACAACGAAACGGTGCCGGTGGGCGACACGGTGCTGATGACGATGTATGTCCTCGTCGGAGGGAGCTCGTCGAACGCGATCAACTCTGCGTCGGTCGCAGGAGGCGGAGCGCCTGCCGTCGGCACTACCGAGCCGACGACCCTGAGCTCCGAACCAGCGCCCTTTGGCATTCAGGACTTCAGCCTACAGACCCTCGACGCTGCGGGAAGCCCGGACACGATTGCAGGCGATCACCCCAACAGCCTTACCACGAGCTTCGACCTCACAACGCTCAACAGCGCGCTGCTCGATGGTCCGAGCTACCACCCGCCGCAGGAAGTCAAGGACGTAGTGGTCTACCTCCCGCTCGGGTTCGTGGGCAATCCTCTGGCAGTCCCGCAGTGCGCATTGAACGAACTGTTGCCAACCACGGTGGGCATCACCTCCTGCCCCAAGGACAGCCGCATCGGCACCCTCGTATTCGAGGCCTCACCCGGCGCGTTCCGCGCCTCGGAAAGCCCGACGAGCGAAACGACCGCTATTTACAACCTGACTCCGGAGGCGGGCTTCCCCGCGGAGTTTGGATTCACCTACATCGGCAAGCCAGTCATCATGTATGCCAGCCTGGTACGGCTGGGATCCACCTATGCGCTGCGCGTAAGCGTCCCCGGCATTCCGGAACTTAACGCCATCGGAGTCTCCTTGACGTTCTATGGCCAGCCGGCGCTCCGCAACGGCGGCTCCAGCCCGTCCATCCCGTTCTTCACCAACCCGGCTGACTGCGCCCACCCGTCGCAGTCAGCAAGGGTGGAATTCGACTCGTGGGAGAATCCCGGTCATTGGCTGGGAGCATACTCAGAACCCGCCACCTATCCCCAGCTGACGGGCTGCGAAATGCTCCAGTTCCAGCCTATGCTGACGGTCAAGCCGGACACGACCCGCGCCGACGAACCCTCGGGTTACAACTTTCAGCTAGACCACTTCCAGAACGAGAACGCTCAGGCGCGGGGTGCCCCGCCTCTGAAGGACGTGACGGTGACGCTGCCCCCGGGAATCTCCGTCTCTGCTTCGGCAGCCGACGGCTTGGAAGCCTGTGACGCTACGGGGCCCCACGGAATCGACATGTCTCGTGGCAGCATCACACCGAATACGGCGGGCGAAGGTGAAGCAATCGGGCCAGACGGCCTCTCACACCTGACGCCCGGGCACTGTCCCCCGGGCTCGACGGTGGGCACCGTCGAGCTCACCACGCCTCTGCTGGCGACACCTCTGGAGGGTCATGTCTATCTCGCCAGGCCCGGGTGTGGGGGCTTGAACCAGAGTGCCTGCACACCGGAAGATGCCGTCAACGGCAATCTCGTGCGCGTCTACCTGGAAGCCGCGGGGGCAGGAGCCGTCGTCAAGCTCGAAGGAGATGTGCACATCAACAGCACCAGCGGCCGCCTTGCGGCGACGTTCGTAGAAAACCCTCAGCTCCCGGTTAGCAGCCTGAAGCTTCACCTGGACGGAGGACCGAGGGCGTCGCTGGCAAACCCGCTCGCCTGCGGACTCGCAACGACAACCTCCGACCTAACCCCCTGGAGCACCCCGTTCACCCCCGACGCCACGCCGGCCTCGTCGTTCGCTGTTGACTGGGATGGTCACGGCGGCACCCTCAGCGCATGTCCGGCAACGCTGCCGTTCAATCCATCGCTGACGGCGGGCACGCTTAACTCCTCCGCTGGGACGTTCAGCCCGTTTACGTTGACACTCAGACGAGAAGCGCGCGAACAGGAGCTCTCACAGCTGAGCGTGAAGACTCCTCCGGGACTGCTCGGGATGCTCTCGAACGTAACGCTCTGCTCGGAGCCACAGGCCAGCCAGGGGACTTGCTCGCCGGTCAGCGAAATCGGCACGACGACGGTGTCTGCTGGTGCCGGCAGCCATCCCTTCTGGGTCACCGGCCACGTATTCCTGACGGACAGCTACAGGGGTGCTCCATTCGGCCTGAGCGTCGTGGTTCCAGCCATCGCCGGACCCTTCAACCTCGGCAACGTGGTAGTGCGTGCGGCGATCAGCGTCGATCCGCACACGAGTACGCTCACTGTCACGAGCGATCCATTGCCGCAGATGGTGGACGGCATCCCCCTGCGAGTGCAGACGGTGAACGTGACTGTAAACCGGCCAGGCTTCATGTTCAACCCGACGAACTGCGAAGCCCACCAAATCAACGCGACGGTGAGCGGCTCGGCAGGCGCCACAGCGCAGACATCGAGTCCGTTCGCGGCGGTGGGGTGCAAGAACCTGCCCTTCAGCCCAAAGTTCACGGTCTCGACCGCCGCGACCACCTCCAAGATGAATGGGGCAAGCCTAAACGTCAAGGTCCTTTACAAGCCTGGCCAGGCCAATATCCGCTCGGTGGCGGTCTCGCTGCCAAAGCAGCTGCCCTCGCGACTGAGCACGATCCAGCAGGCGTGCACAGCATCGACGTTCGCGGCCAATCCCGCCACCTGTCCTCCAGGCTCGCTAATCGGCATCGCCACGGCGAGAACCCCTGTCCTGCCGGTAGCGCTTACGGGGCCCGCCTACCTGGTGTCACACGGCGGTGCGGCCTTCCCCGATCTGGTGCTGATCCTGCAGGGTGAGGGTGTGCGTGTTGACCTTATCGGCAACGTCAACATCGCAAAGGGGATTACGAGCAGCCAGTTCGCCAATGTGCCCGACGTGCCGATCTCGAGTTTTGCGCTCAATCTGCCCACGGGACGCCATTCAGCACTGACCGCAACCGTGCCGAGCAAAGCCCATGGCAGCCTGTGCGGGCAGAAGCTGATTATGCCGACGACGCTCACTGGACAGAACAACGCACAGGTCAAGCAGAACACGAAGATCACCATCAATGGTTGTGCAAAGCCTAAGAAAAAGGCAAAGAAGCGAACGAAGGCTGGCGTGGCTGCTGCTTATCGCCAGGCTCACCGTCAGCGGAGAGGCGGATGATGAGCGCTCGCATCTGGTCGGCAACGGTACTATGCGCCTTCGCCTGTGCTGCCTTGTCGGCGACCCCAGCCGCAGCGGCAGTCAAGCTTGGTTCGATTACGAGCTTCGGCTCGTTCTCCCAGCCCAACGATCTGGCCGTGAACCAGTCCAGCGCAGGAGTCATCGTGGCAGATGTGAGCACCGAGGCCGTATACGTCTTCGCGCGCAAGAGCGCGACCGAATATGAACAGGTGGCGCAGCTGCCGAGCGCCGAAACGCCCGCACATGCATTCGCGTTCGCCAGCGGAGAACCTGCACCAGTTGCCGTCAACAGCGTGAGCGGGGCTGTCTATGTCGCTGACATCGGCCATCACGTCCTCGACAAGTTCGCTCTCACGGGCCCTGGCGAATACAAGTACGAATGCCAGATCACTGGCTTCCATGCCGGCTGTCATCCGAATCTGTCCGGCGAAGAAGGAACGCCCGAACCACACTTCGGAGAAACGGCAGGCGTGACCGTCGATGCCTTGGGGAACGTGTATGTCTCGGATTACGCCCACAACGAGGTCGATGAGTTCAGCTCCTCTGGTCTGGATGTTGGGCAGATTTCAAGCCCGCTCACCAACGAACCGGCTAATCTGGCGATCGACGCAGCGAACAACCTGTATCTCAGCCGGTTCAATGCGCAGGTGAACAAGCTGACGATCAACCCAGCAACGGGAACCATCGAACCCGGAGGGGAACACGCGAACTTCAGCTTCCAGCTGGGGACACGCGCCGTCGCCGTCGATCCGGCCACAGGCGACGTGCTGGTCTCCGATCTTTCCGAAATCCTTCGTTTCGACCCCTCGGGCGCGAGTCTCTCTCCGTTCTCCTCCCCCGGGCTGGAATCCGAAGGCGTGGCTGCCAACGGCACGACGCACGAGATCTACATCTCCGACAAGAGGAGCGAAGACATTCATGTGCTCGGACCGGTCACCGTTCCCGACGTCAAGACCGGCGCCGCCATTGAAGTGACCGATACCGGCGCGCACCTCACGGGGGAAGTGAATCCACTCGGCACCTCGGCAGCGAGTTACTATTTCGAGTACGGTCAGACGCGAGGGTACGGAGCAACAACACCGGCTCCTCCGGGTGCCCCTGCGGGTGCAGGCTCGACATTCACGCCCGTTACCCCACAGCCGGCGGAAGGCCTCACTCCCGGCACCACCTACCACTACCGGTTGGACGCCACGAACAACACGGGCGTCGTGGAGGAAGGCCCAGACCGGACATTCTCAACGTTGCCCGAATTACCCCGTGTCGGCCCGCCCTCCCCGTCCGTGTCCGATATCACCACCGATGGCGCCATCTTCCACGGCACCATCTCGCCCGGCAACGGCGCGACCACCTATCGCTTCGTCTACGGCACGAGTAAAGCCGACGAACACGAACTGCCCGAAATCGGCATCGGCGGCGGCTTTGCCGAAGTCGAAGTCACACAGGCCTCCGCTGTGCTCGAGCCCGGAACCACGTACCACTTCGTGCTTGTCGCCCATAACGCCAGCGGTACTATCCGGAGCGAAGACCAGACCTTTCACACGCGACCCGCTCCCCCGGCCCCCACCATCCGTCCCAGCGTAGGTCTTGGTCCCGCAATAGGCATAACCCAGACCGGTGCAACCCTCATCGGGGCGGTGGACCCCGCCGGCCAGCCCACGATATACATCTTCGAAGTGGGCGCTGCCGAAGGCCATTACGAAACCCGCGTTTTCGGCAGCCTCACGGGTGAACCCGGCAGTATGAACGTGTCGCTTCCGCTGAGCTCGCTGCAGCCTGGGACTATCTATCACTACAGGCTGGTGGCCACGAACGCCGCTGGCAGCAGCACAAGCCCGGACCTCAGCTTCGCGACCGCGCTGTTCCCCCAGAGCATCACCATCCCACCCACACCCGGGCTCGTGCCTCTACCGCCCGAACCGCCAAAGCCCCCTACAGTCAAATGCCAGAGGGGCTTAGTGCAGAAGGTCGGCAGGTGCGTACGCAAGCGGCATCACCCCGCCAAGAAGCACAAACAGGCCAAGAAGGCCAAGAAGAACCTCAGATAAGCGGCCAGACCCGCCCCGTGAGGTAACGTGCGCCCGCGATGTGGACGCTAACGCGCCGGGCCTGGGCTACGGCCCGACGCCTGCTAGCCGACCCCCTGGCGCCGACGGTGGCGCTGTCGCTGATCCTGGTGCTCTCGCTGTACGCGCGTACCCTGCACCTGGGCCAGCCCTGCACCAACCCCTGCAAGGCAAGCAGCGTGCACACGCTGATCTTCGACGAGAACTACTACGTGAACGCAGCACGGGTGATCGATCACATCGAACCCCCCGCGGGAGCGCCATACCACGGGGCGCCCAAAGGCAAGGACCCCAACGCGGAGCACCCGCAGCTGGCCAAGCTCGCGATTGCCGCAGGCATCAAGGTCTTCGGCGACAACGCCCGCGGATGGCGGATCGGAAGCGTCTTATTTGGGTTAATAGGGATGCTCGCGCTCTTTGCGATGGTGCGCGCCGCGGGGGGCGGAGCCTGGTTGGCAGTCGGCGCGGTGGGGGTGATGGCCCTCGACAACCTCCTGCTCGTGCACGGGCGCATCGCCACACTCGACATCTACGCCGTCTCGATGATGCTCGTGGCGATGGCGCTCTACCTGCGCGGCTGGTGGCTGCCGGCAGGGCTCGCGCTCGGAATCGCCGGCTGCATGAAGGAAGTGGCGCTCTTGCTCGTCGTGGTCGTAGTGCTGCTCGAGGCATTGAACTGGGCACGAAATCGGTGGCTCAAGCGCCGCGAGGCCGCCCCCGCCCCAGGCATCGCCCGCGGCTGGCGCACGCTCGCGCTGTTCCTCGCCAGCGGCGCCGTGAGCCTGCTGGGCCTGCTGTGGCTGCTCGACGTGCTGGTCCCAGGCTATGACCCCGTCAACCACGTCACCTACGCCGGCAGCCCCTTCACGCACCTCTTCCATATGTACCACTACGCGCAGCTGCTGAAGGCCAAGCCCAACGAAACGGGGATCGCCGCCTCGCCCTGGCAGTGGCTGCTGAACGAACGCGCGATCGACTACGCCAAGGTGGCCGTGAACTCGCTCGCCAACGGTCATATCGTCGCCAGTCACGCCACCGTCTACTTCCGCGGCGTCATCAATCCCTTCATCATCTTCCTCGCGATCCCCGCGCTGTTTGCCGCTCTGGCTACCGCCTGGCGCAAAGGCGACGGCGTGGCCACCCTGGGGGCCTGCTGGTGCCTTGGCACCTTCCTGCCGATGGCGTTCGAGAGCGCCGTCTCGGGCCGGATCAGCTACCTCTACTACATGGTCATCGTGCTGCCGGGGGTATATCTCGTCACGGCGCGTCTTTTCCGCCCAAGCAAGATCGGAGCGGCAGCCACGCTCGGCTGGGTGACGGCGCTCCTCTACGGCTTCCTACACCTCTACCCGCTGCGCACCCTGCGGTAGGTTGTAACTCAACCCGCTGCGCACCCTGCAGTAGGTTGTAGCTCAACCCGCTGCGCACCCTGCGGTAGTCTCCAGCGACTGTGTCGACGCAAGCGCTCAGGAGGAGCGGCGCGGGGGAATCTGCACTGGCGGACGGAGTCCAAGTCCCCCCCGAGACCGTGGCGCAGCGACGCGAGCCGCTGGAGGCGCTCGGCTTCGCGGGACTCGTGCTGCTGGCGCCCGCGGCCGTTCTCTACCTGGCGTTCAACGCCGGCGGCTACTTCCCCAGCGCGCCCGGCGTGGTCGCGATCGTGCTCGTGCAGGGACTCGTGCTGCGCACGCTGCTGGCGGAACGCCCCTTCGAGGGCTACAGTCGCGCGCTGGCGGTGCCGCTGAGCGCGCTGACGCTACTGGCGGCATGGGCGCTGGCCTCGGCGCTGTGGGCGCACGCCACCGCACGCGTGCTCGACGCCTATGACCGCACCTTGCTGTACGTGCTGGCACTGGCACTGTTTGGTGCCCTCAGATACACACGCGCACGCATGAGCTGGCTGCTGCGCGCGCTGCTCGCGGGGCTCGGCGCGATCTGCCTGATTGGCCTCATCTCGCGCGTGCTCCCCCACGCCTGGCCAACCACTAGTGCCTTCTTCGCCGACCGCCTCAACTACCCGCTGACGTACTGGAACGCCGAGGGGATGGTGGCAGCGTTGGCGCTGATCCTGGGTTTCCACCTGAGCGCGGATCCCAAGGAGCACTGGAGCGCGCGCGTGCTCAGCGCGATGCTGCTGCCCGCTGTCGGAGCAACCCTGCTGCTGACCTTCTCCCGCGGCTCGCTGGCAGTCGCTAGCGCGGGGTTGATCGCCTACTGCGTGCTCACCCGCCTGCATACGCTGCCCACCGCGCTGCTCGCGCTCGCGCCAGCGACGGCGGTCGCGATGAAGTCGGCGTGGGACGCCACGGCACTTGCCACCACCAAGCCCACGGCCCCGCTGGCCATCTCTCAGGGACACCACGTGGCGGTGGTGGTTGGCGCGTGCATGCTCGCCGCCGGGGCGCTGCGCCTGGCGCTGCTGCCGGTGGACCGCAGGATCGCGCGCGTGGGCGTCGTCAGGCACCCCCCACCACAGCGGCTGCGCGCGGGCATCGGCGCAGGTGTGGCCGTGCTGGCGCTGATCCTCGCGCTGGCTCTGGGCGCGGGCGGAGCGGTGCACCGGACCTACGACAAATTCGTCAATGGCACCAATGAGGGCAAGGTGGCGCAGACGCGTGAACGACTCTCGGATCCAGCCAACAATGGCCGCCTGCCGCTGTGGACGGCGGCGCTGGACATCTACCGCATGGACAAGCTCAGAGGCACCGGCGCGGGCACCTACCAGCAGTACTACCCGCAGGTGCGCAAGGAACTGGCATACGTCACGGATGCTCACTCCCTATATCTGCAGAGCCTGGCCGAGCTGGGCGTGGTGGGCTTTGGGCTGATGGTGCTCGTCGTGGGCGGCATCCTCGTGGGCCTCGCCCTGCGCATCCGCGGTCCCGACCGGGGCATCTACGCCGCCCTCTTTGCAATCGTGCTCGCGTGGGCCGTGCACCAGGCCTTCGACTGGGACTGGCAGATGCCGGCGGTGAGCATCACCGTGTTCATCCTCGCCGGACTCGCCCTGGCAAGGCCGCGCGATGGGCGCTTGGGCCTGCGCGGACTGCCCGCCGGGCGCGCGGTGGTGGCACTCGGATGGCTGATCCTGGCCGTGGCGCCGCTGCTCGTAAGCACCTCCTACGCGCGCCTGCAACACGCCGGACGCGAGCTGCAACGCGGCGAATGCGCCGCTGCCAAGCGCGAGGCGCTGTCCTCGCTCTCACTCGGCGCCGAGCGCCCACAGGCCTACGCGATCCTTGGCGCATGCGACCTACAGGAAGGCTTCGCTGGGGCTGCGGTCACGGCGATGAGCAGGGCCGCCGACTATGAGCCCCAGAGCTGGGAAGACGCCTACCTGCTTGCCATCGCGCGCGCGGGCGATGGCAAAGACCCCCTCCAGGCAGCGCGCCGCGCGATCGCGCTCAATCAGCAGGAGCCGATGCTGCGCAGCGCCTATGACCGCTTGCGCAAGGGCGGTCCCCGCCAGTGGGAAGCGCTGGCGCCGGGACTGCGCCGCGAAGCGCTGCGCTCGGGCAAGTTCACGATCATGAACCTCTGAACACCCCCTTCGCAGGAAACCGGGATGAAGTCTGTAGGAAAACCGATGGCTCGTACGTATGGGCTCATGACGGCTTTTCTGCGAAACCTACGAGGAGACGAAATGCGGCGTAAGAACGAGAAGCACGAGCCCGAGCTGGAGGGGATCGCAGAGCGCATGCGCGCCGAGCGCCCCGAGGCCAGTCCGCTCGAGCTGGACCAGATCAAGCTCAGCGCGATGTCGCGCGCCAAGGCCGCGACCGGCCGCGCCAATCCGCGCCGCCTCGTTGTGGCGGCCCTGACCGTCGGCCTGATGGCCGCCGGCACCGGTGGCGTGCTCGCAGCCGGTGGCAGCGGCGGTGCCGCTGGCAACGCTGCATCCGCGCAGTACAGCTCCACGACCGTCGCCTGCGGCAACAACAACGGCAACGGCAACTCGGGCAACGAAAGCGGCAATGGCAACGGCAACTACAACTGCAACAACAACAGCTTCAACAACAGCGGCAACACGATCAACAACATCACCAACAACTACAACACCTCGTCCACGACGACCGTCACCGTCTCTTCGAGCGCCTCGCTCGGCGTTGCCGGCACAAAGGTCAACAAGACGAGCAGCCGCCGCCTGAGGATCCACGTGAAGCTGCCGCACAAGAAGGGCAAGCTGCGTAGCGTCTCCATCAAGGTCAACGGCAAGCAGATCAAGACGATCAGCGGCAAGAAGGCATCCGCCAACGTCGTGCTCGCCAACCTGCCCTGCGGCAACGGCACGACCACGGTCACGATCACGATCACCCTGAGCTCGGGTAAGACGGTGACGCAGTCGCACACCTACCACCTCTGCACCTGAGGGCCAGCACCAGTACCCCAAAGGGCACAAGCACCCGAAGGGCACAAGCAAGCAAGTAAGCAGTAAGCAGTAAAGGAACCAGGACACGACAGGACAGGAAAGCCGTCAGGTCGCAAAGGGGCTCCGGGAACAACAACCCGGAGCCCCTTGCGATGACTCGTTGACCAAGGAAGGACCGACACTCCGATGGCTCACGAAATGACCCGCCCCGCCGCCGCTGCAAGCACAGCGCGCCCACGGCCAGCGATAACGGGCAGAATGGGGGGCCGCATGCGCTCCGACACCTTCGAGCGGCTTTTCGAGGAACACGGCAGCCGCCTCTTCTCCTTCCTCGTCTACCGCACCGGCGATAGGGCCCTCGCCGAGGACCTACTCTCCGAGACCTTCGAGCGCGTGATGCGCTCCCGCCAGCGCTTCGACCCCCGCCGTGGCAGCGAGCGCCGCTGGCTCTACACGATCGCCTTGAATCTCCTACGCGACCACGCCCGCCGCCAGGTGCACGAGGATCGCATCCTCCAGCACGTTGGCGCCGGCAGTCCCCAGGAGCTCCCCGACCCCGGCATGGCCGCCGTCGAGCACCGCGACGAGCTGTATCGGGCGCTCGCCACGCTCAGCGAAGACGAGCGCGAGGCCCTGGCCCTGCGCTTCGGCGCCGACCTCAAGCTCCGCGAAGTCGCCCACGTTCTCGGCGAGGGCGAAAGCGCTATCGAGGGCCGCATCTACAGGGCCCTGAAGAAGCTTCGTAACGAGCTGAATTGATTACGGCGTCTGTGCGACGCAGCAACCTCTGACGACGAGCGCGCCGTGGAGAGGGGCTCCCTCCGGCTGCCCCGAGCCCTGGATCGAGCGGTCGCTGTGGACCGTCACCACGTAGCGCACGCGCGGAGGACGCACATAGCCCACGACGCACGTCCACGGGTTGCCCAGCGCCGTGTGCGCAGCGCTGCTGCAGCGCACACCTCGCGCACGGCCGCTGAAGCCCGGGCGCGGGTCGCTCGTGGTCAGCAGCAGCCGCTCCAGCCCCACGGAGGCCACGGGCGTGAGGTTCTGCTGCGCCGATACGAACGCCGGGTTGCCTTCGCGGCCCTTCAGCGCCACCAGCGTGCCCGCAAGGCCCACCGCCAGCACCAGCGCCACCAGCATCCATGGACGCTTCACCGCAGTGTCCCCTCCATGGCCTCAGCATAAAGCCGTGGAGGTGCTTGGGGTAAGCACCCCTTCCTGTCCAGTGCGGGCTTCTGCCCTTCAGAGCCCGGAGTGTGCTGCCCGATAGCAAGGGCATGAGCCCCCGCCCTCACATCCTGCGCCCTCTCTTCACCCTGCGCCCTCTCTTCACCCTGCTCCTGACATCCATCCTCTGCCTCCTCGCCGCCACCGCATCCGCCGCAGCGGCTCCCAGACGAGGCGTCCATCGCCGGGCCCACCAGGCCTGCCGTATGCAAGTCAGGCGCCACCACGTGCGCGCCTGCAGAAGCAGAGCGCATCGCCGTAATGCTCACGCTCACCGCCAGTTGGGCGCCACACCGCGCAGGCTCACGCCCCGCAGGGCCACGCCCCGCCGCACCGCTCCACACAGAGGACAGGCCGTGGATGCCGCAACGATCGCCGCCGTCCTCGCTACGCCCTGCCAGAACACGGAACTGGCCCCTGCACAAGGCAACCTGCAGGCCGTTACCGCCGCCACCCTGTGCCTCGTCAACCAGGAACGCGCGCGCCACAGTGAGATGCCGCTGCAGCCGAACGCCGCCCTGGAAGTAGCCGCCGACGCTCACAGCCAGGAAATGGTCAGCCTGGACTACTTCGCGCACGTCGCGCCCAACGGTCTCACCCCGCTGGCGCGGGTGCGGGGCACCGGCTATATCCCCTCCGCCGAAGATGGCTACACGATCGGCGAGAACATCGCCTGGGGCACGCTTCAGCTCTCCACTCCCAAGGCTATCGTCGCGGCCTGGATCGCCTCACCCGAGCATCTGGCCAATATCCTCGAAGCCCACTACCGCGACACCGCCATCGGCATCGATCCCCAGGCCCCAGCCTCCCTCGCCGGCAAACAGGATGGTGCTGTATATACACAGGAGTTCGGTGTTATCATTGGTTGAGTAAGGGGAGCGATTGCCCGTGGGAGAGGATGGACATCCAGCCGATCCGAAAGCGATTGCGCTCATGGATCGCGGGTAATACGCCGATAGGAGGGATGAACCGGTTCACCTCGAACCAACTGAGATCCATGCTGCTGCTTTTCATCCTGATTCCCATCGCTTGGCTTGGCATCTCGGTGCTGGTCCTGGCGCTCTGCCGCATGGCAGCGCACACCGATGCAGGCCGTTGCGATGCCAGCGCAGCGGCGCTAACGCCGCGACGGCGCCTTCCCGCCTACAGCCCGCGACGGCCCAGCACGTGCGGCACGGTGCGCAGCAGGATCTTGACGTCGGTCCACAACGACCAGTTGGCCACGTAGAGGTAGTCGATCGCCACCATCTCGCGCAGCGGCACCCGCGCGGGACCCAAAATCTGCCAGTGACCCGTCATGCCTGGCATTAGCTCCAGGCGCCGCCGGTACCAGCCCTCGATGCGCTGATCCTCCTCGACCACCAGCGGGCGCGGGCCCACGAGGCTCATCTCACCTTTCACGATGTTCAAGAGTTGCGGCAGCTCGTCGAGCGCGGTTTTGCGCAGGAACTTCCCCACGCGCGTCACCCGTGGATCATCGGCAATCTTGAAGAGGCCCTCTTGCGCCTCGTTGCGGTGGCGCAGCGAGTCCTTCAGCGCCTCCGCTTCGGGCACCATCGTGCGGAACTTGAGCATGTGGAAGCGCTTACCGTACTGGCCCACACGCAGTTGTTTGAAGAACACAGGGCCACGGCTGTCGAGCTTGATCAGGATCGCCACCGCCAGCATTAGCGGCGCAATGGCCAGCAGGCCCAGCGAGGCCCCCACGAGGTCGAAGGCCCGCTTCACGAGCGCCGAGGAGCGCGTCAGATAGAAGCGCCGCACGCCCATCACGGTGATGCCATGCAGATCGTCGAACTCCACGGAGCTGCCCACCACCTCTAGAAGCCGCGGCAGCACGCTCACACGCACCCCCACGGCCTTGAGCGTGCGTACCAGGTCGAGCATCTCCCCCGCGTCGGCGCTGCGCGGCGCGATGATCGCGCGGTGCACATCGAGCGTCCGCGCTAGGTCGCTGATCTCCGAAAGGCGCGGCACCGAGAAGGACCCCGCCGACCACGGCGCGGTCTTGTCGAGGTCGATCTGCGCCACCATCTGCGCGTTGACGCCACAGTGGCTGGCGAACTTGCCGCGGATGGCCTGCGCGGAGACCTCGTCGCCGATGAACAGACATCGCTCCACGGGCGACATACGCAGTGCCAGCCAGCGCGCGACGGTGCGCACGCTCAAGAGCAGCGCTATCAGCGCGAGCCACAGGAACAGCGCCTCGTGGCGGTTGAGGGTGCCAGCCACTAACAGCCCCCCCGCGAGCCACGCCACCAGCGCGCAGAGCGTCGCCACGTGCAGCAGCTTCGGCGCCTCATCGAGCGTCGTCTTGCGCAGCAGCGTCTCGTCGCGGTCATACAGCCCGAAGAGCTTCGCGAAGATCAGCAGGATCGGCAGCGCCACGGCGCTCGCCCACGTCAGTTGCAGCGAGCGCGAGGACAGCGCCACCGTCAAGAAGAAAGCGCCCGTGACCGCGACCACGTCCGCCGCCAGCAGCATGCGGCGGAAAAGCGCGTCGCGGCGCATGCTCGCCGCGGGCCCCCGCGCCTCCGTGATCTGCGGTCCGCCCCCCGGGCGCTTGCGTGCCGCACGGGCGCCCGCGCGCGCCCGTGCTCCCCTCCTTGGCAGGCCCCCCAGCCCACGTAGGACCCGTGGCGACTGCGCCCACGCATCCTCTTCAAATGCACTCTGCCGCACGTCCTCCAGATGTATGCCAGCGGCCATCTGGGCCCTGGTTGGTGCAGCTTGTTCGCCAGGGACCTCGGTGCTGCTGCCGATGTCGCTGCTCACTGCTCTCCGCCTCCTTGCTTGGCGCTTCCCCCCGGCTGCCCCCGCAGGCTTCCGGTCTTACATGAGACCCCGGCACCCTCGCGCCCATGACCTCAAGCACGGAAAGGTTGCAGGTTTTCGCAAAAGATGCAAGCCCCCCGAAGGGTCGCAGTCTCCAAGCGGCCCAAACGCCCAGAGATTGGAAGGTTTGCAGACACTAGTCGGTAACAAGCCCAGTACGCCGTAGTTTCCATAGGATGGATCTTGCGGGCCAGCCGAAGACTCTCGAGCCAGTCGAAGACTCTCCTGGCTCTATACGGAGCCGCGCGGGCTGAAGGGCTGCTCCACGCCCAGCGTGTCTGGTCCTGAGAGCTCGAAAGCCGCATGCAGCGCACTCACCGCCCGCTCCACGCCATCGCGTGGGATTACGCAAGAGATCTTGATTGGCGAGGTGGAGATCATGTCGATATTGATCCCCTCCGCGGCAAGCGTCGCGAACACCTTCGCGGCGACCCCCGGGTGACTGCGCATGCCGGCGCCGACGATCGAAACCTTGCCCATCTCCTCATGCGCGACGAGCTCCGCGTAGGTATCCCCGTGCAAAGCGCCAAGCGCCTCACTGGCCACGCGGAAGTCTTCGCGAGGCACGGTGAAGGAGATCTCAGCCTTGCCGCCCGCGGAGACGGGTTCGTTCTGCACGATCATGTCGACGTTCACATTGGCACGTGCGAGCGCAGCAAAGATCCGCGCAGCCGCTCCCGGCTCATCGGGCACGCCGGCCAGCGTGAGGCGCGCCTCGCTGACGCTGTGCGTGACGGCTGTGATCAGGGGCTGCTCCATCGTGTCGGCCTCGCCGACCACAACCGTACCGGGCCGGTCGCTGAAGGAGGAGCGACAGTGGATGCGTACGTCGTGGTTGCGCGCGTACTCCACGGAGCGCAGCTGCAGCACCGCCGCCCCCGAGGCCGCCATCTCGAGCATCTCCTCGAAGGACACCTGCGCCAACAGGCGCGCGTCGGGCACCAGGCGGGGATCGGCGCTGAAGACGCCATCGACGTCGGTGTAGATCTCGCATTCGCGCGCGTGCAGCGCCGCGGCGACGGCCACGGCGGTCGTGTCCGAGCCGCCGCGGCCGAGCGTGGTTACGTCGCGCCCCTCGCTGATGCCCTGAAAGCCCGCCACCAGCACGATGTGGTCCTCTTCGAGCGCCGCCTCGATGCGCTCCGCGCGCACATCGATGATGCGCGCCTTGGTATGCGAGGCGTCGGTCACGATCCCCGCCTGCGAGCCGGTGAGCGAGATGGCACGGTGGCCCAGATCGTGGATCGCCATCGCGCAGAGCGCGCACGAGATGCGCTCGCCGGTGGAGAGCAGCATGTCCAGCTCGCGCGGATCGGGCGCCGCTGAGACCTCCTCGGCCATCGCGATGAGCTCGTCCGTCGTCTTCCCCCGTGCGCTGAGCACGGCCACCACGCGCTGGCCGGCCTCGCGCTTGGCCACAATCCGCGCCGCCGCACGCTTGATCCGCTCGGCATCGGCCACGGAGGTGCCGCCGAACTTCATCACCACCAGTTCGTTCACGCCTGGGAACCTACAATGCCCGCCTTACGAGGCCCAGGGCGACCACCCCGACCTACAATGCCTGCCGACCAGCCAAGGCCTTGCCCAGCGTGACCTCGTCGGCGTACTCCAGGTCAGCTCCCACCGGCAGCCCGCTCGCCAGGCGCGTCACCTTCAGCTCGGGATGACGCTCGCGCAGGTTCTGTGCGATGTGCAGCGCCGTGGCCTCGCCCGTGGTGGTGGGGTTCGTCGCGAGGACCACCTCGCGCACGTCGGCGACGCGCGCAAAAAGCTCGCCGATCTTCAGATCCTCGGGGTCGATGCCATCGATCGGACTCAATGCTCCGCCGAGCACGTGGTAGACGCCGTGATACTCGTGCGTGCGCTCCATCGGAATCACATCCCCCGGCTCCTCGACGACGCAGATGAGCGAATGATCGCGGCGGCTGTCCTGGCAGATACGGCAGCGCGTCTCATCGGTGAGGTTGAAACACACCTCGCACAGCCCGATCTTCTCCTTCACCTCCCTGATCGCCTCCGCCAGGCCGAGCGCGTCCTCATCGGAGGCCCGCAGGACGTGGAAGGCGAGGCGCTGCGCGGTGCGCTGACCGATGCCGGGAAGCTTGGCGAGCTCGGTCACGAGACGCTGCACGGGAGGAGCGAAGGAGGTGCTCAACTCAGGCGTCTCTCGCTAGAGCCCCGGCAGGCCCATGCCGCCCAGGTCGATGCCGCCGGTGATGCCCTCCATGCGCCTGCCCGCCAGCTCCTGCGCGGCCCGCAGCGCCTCATTCGCGGCCGCGAGCACCATGTCGCCGAGCATCTCCACATCCTCGGGATCGACGGCCGCGGGATCGATCTTGACGGCCTTGATCGCAAGGTCGCCGCTGACGGTCACCGTCACCATGCCGCCGCCGGCGGAGGCATCGACCGTTTCCTGCTTGAGCTCCTCCTGCACGGCCGCCATGTCGCGCTGCATCTTCTGGACCTGCGCAAGCATCTGCTGCATATTGGGCTTCCTCGCGGGGGGCATCGCGTGTCTCTGCCTAGCCTTTCTCGCCAGTGGGGGTCGCGGCGGCCGGGTGGCCCTCCAGCTCTTCCGCGTCGAGCTCCTGCATGAAGCGTGCGACCCACTCCTCCTCGCTGTAGCCAGCCCCGGGCGAGGACTCGAGCTCGCGCAGCTCATAGGAGAGCCGCAGCCGGCGGCCCGTGAGCTCTTGCAGCGCGGTCGCCACCGCGATGCGGTTGTCGGGGTCCTCAGCTTTCTTCTTCATGAAGGGCGCAGAGCTGTCGAAGGCCACTGTCAGCTCATCGCCGTCCAGCTCGACGGGACGCGCGCCCGCGATCACGCTGCCGAGCAGCGCGTTGGGTTTCATAATCGCCTCCACGACGGAGGGCCAGAGAGCCTGAAGGGACTCCACCGAGCCAGAGGGAGCGAGCTCCACAGGGGGGAGGGGGGAGGGGGTGGGGTTCTCGTGCGCTACCTCCGACGCAGGCGCCTCGGCGGTCGCTCCTTGCGTGATCTCGCTCGAGCGCGGCGTTTTCTCAGGCCTTCCCTCCAGACGCTCGATTCTCACCAGCAGCGCCTGCCTGGAGGCATCGACCTCTGGCTTGGCGGCCTTCACCAGCGCTAACTCGAGCTGCGTCCTTGGATCTGCGCCCGCCTTGCTGGCCTCAAGCGCCGAGCCCAGCAACTCGAGCAGACGCACCAAAGTGGCCGCGCCAATGCGCAGAGCCTGCTCCAGCAGGCGCCCATCGAGCTCCGCCGTCAGCCGTAGCTCCGCCGGGACTTCCTGCAGCGTGTTGGCGATCAGGAGCTCACGCGCGCGTGTCTCCAGATCACTCGTCAACATGCTCGCGTCGCGGCCGGCCTGTGCGCAGCAGGCCACCGCGCGCAGCACCGCGGGCGCGTCGGCCCCGGCTACGGCATCGAGGATCGCGGCGAGCACCTCGCCATCGGCGACCCCCAACACCGCCAGCACATCCGCGGCGGCGATCGAATTGCCGCTGTAGGTCACCAGCTGCTCGAGCGTCCCCAGCGCGTCGCGGAAGCTGCCGGTGGCGGCGCGCGCGATGGCCGCAGCGGCCTGCGGCGGCAGCTCGATCGACTCCTTCTCCGCCACCCTCAGGACTACACGCGCGAGCTCCTCGATCGAAGGGCGTGCGAAATCGAAGCGATGGCAGCGATCCACGACAGTCGCGGGCACCTTGTTTGCCTCGGTCGTGGCCAGCACGAAGATCGTGTCCGGCGGGGGCTCCTCGAGCGTCTTCAGGAACGCATTCCAAGCAGCCCCGCTCAGCATGTGCGCCTCATCGAGGATATAGACCTTCTTGCGTCCGCTGACGGGCGCATACGCCACGCTCTCGCGCAGCTCGCGGATGTCCTCTACGGAGTTGTTCGAGGCGGCGTCCATCTCGATCACGTCGAGCGAGGTCGCCGCCATGATCCGCCGGCACGATTCGCACTGCCCGCAGGGCTCGATCGTGGGTCCCCGCTCGCAGTTCAGGCACGCCGCGAGGATCTTCGCCATCGAGGTCTTGCCGGTGCCGCGCGAGCCCACGAAGAGGTACGCGTGGTGCACCCTCCCCCGCTCCACGGCGTTGCGCAGGGTGCGCACCACCGACTCCTGACCGACCACATCCGCGAAGGTCCTTGGCCGGTGCCGCCGGTACAGGGATCTCTGCTGCTCTGGCTCAGCGCTCACTGCGCTTGAGTCTACCCGCGCCGTCCTGAGCTCCCCGTCCGCCCATCCCACCGTCCTGAGCTCCCCGCCCGCCCATCCCACCGCCTCGCTGGATAGCGTCCGCTCCCATGTCCGTGCGTCTGCAGCGCTTGCTTGCGCCGCTCGCCGTGCTCCTTGGGGCTCTCCTCCTGCGCCTCATCACGGGCGTGGGCTTCGCCAACTACGACACGCTGTACGCGCTCGTGTGGGGGCAGCAGCTGGCGGGGGGGCACACACCGCAGTACGCAATCCCGCTCGCGCCTACGCCCCATCCGCTGATCGAGGCCCTCGGCTTGCTGCTCGCGCCACTTGGACCCGCAGGCGTTGAGAACGTGACCGTCGCTCTCGGCTTCCTCGCATTGGCCGGCTGCGCCTGGGTCGTCTACCGGCTCGGCGCTCTCTGGTTCGGCCGCGCCGCCGGCGTCATTGCGGCGGTTCTGCTGCTCACGCGTGTGCGCGTCCTCTCCGACGGCGTGCGCGCCTACGTGGACCTGCCCTACCTGTTGCTCGTGCTCAGCGCGCTGCTCGTGGCCTGCTTGCCGCGCCGGCGAGGACCACGAACGGAGGCGGACAACCGCCTCGATCCCCCCCCCCAAACGGCCGATCCACCTCGCCGAACGGCCGATCCAGCCCTTCAAACGGATGATCCACCCTCCCGGACGGCCGATCCACCCCCCCAAACGGCGTTTGCCGGTTCTCCCGTGGCGGTCCTGGCACTCCTGGCCCTCGCGGGGCTCCTGCGGCCCGAGGCGTGGGCCTTCTCGGGCCTCTACTGGCTCTACCTGCTGATTGCCCAACGCGCATCGCCGCGGCGGCTGGTGGGGCTCGCGGGAATCGTGATCTGCGCACCGCTGCTGTGGATCTTCAGCGACTTCCTTGTCAGCGGTCACCCTTTGTGGTCGCTGACCAACACCCGCCACACCGCGCACGAGCTCGCGCGCGTCACGGGCATCGCCAACGTGCCCCAGTACATCCCCCGGCGCATCGGCGAGATCCTGCGGCCGCCTGTGCTCGTCGCTGCTGCCCTCGGCGGGATCCTGGGGCTGCTGTGGCTGCGCTCGCGCGTGCTCCTCGGCGCGCTCGCGGGGGTTGCGGCCGTGGGCGTCTTCGCGCTCTTCGCCGCTGCGGGCCTGCCCATCAATACCCGCTACGCCTTCCTCGCCGCGGCCCTCCTGTGCGTCTTCGCCGGCGGTGGCATCTGCGGCTGGCTGCGCCTCCCCGCGGGGGATCCCCGCCGGCGCTGGTGGGGCGCTGTGGGCGGGCTGCTGCTGCTGTTGCTGCTCGTTACCGTCCCCGCCCAGTACCGCAGCGCGGATCGTGAACTCTCGAACCTGCGCCGCCAGCAGAGCATCCAGGATGAACTGGTGGCGCTCGTTGCTGCACACACCATCTCGCTGCGTTGCGCAGGGTTGGTGGGCGTGCCCAACCACCGGCCAATACCCCTGCTCGCATTGAGGCTCGACGCGAGTCCCGCGAGGATCCTCAGCGCCCAGGTGCAGCCGCTGGTGCGCGGCACCTATGTCGACCCCGCAAGCGGCCAGGTCGAACGCGCTTACACGCTCGACCCCCACGACCCCCATCCGCTCACGGCAAAGGTGCCGGCCGGCTTCGCGCGCGCCGGCGGCAATCGCTCGTGGCTCATCTTCAGGCGCTGCTCATAGCGGACCGTGCACCCCTTGTCGAGATTCGCGTACCCGGTCGCCTGATCGCAGCCCACGGCTCCGGCCCGGGTGCTCCCGCTACGCCTATCGGGGATCGCTTAAGGCTGCTTCCTTCCGGACCTGACCTGATTCGCAAGCCGACACCGTGCGGGACCCGAACCATCGACGCCCCAAGCCACGGAGCGACCGGGGCGGAACCCCTCGAAGGGGAATTCAGCCCCGCTAGAGCGGATTGCGGGTGCAGGGCACCGCTACCTCCCCGCCTAGCACGGTCCGCCTTGGATCATAGGGCAGTGCAGTTACCGGAGACAACCGCCCACATAACTCGCGCATTCGGTTAGGCTGCCGCGCACGATGAACTTCACGAACCACTTCCCCCACCACACTGCGCGCTCGCGCGCTCACCACACCTCGCGCTCGCGCGCGCTGCAGGCCGTCGGCGCCCTTGGCGCCACCGTGGCCCTCGCCGCCTCCGGCTGCGGCTCCTCCAGCTCCACAAGCTCCATCACCGTGGGCAACGAGAAGCCTCCGCCGGCCACCCTCACGCAGGCCACGGCGACGAGCACCACCGCCGCAACGCCTACGAGCGGACCGCTCGCCACCAAGCCCGTCGTGAGCGTGCCCAAGGGCGCCGCGCCAAAGACGCTTGAAACCAAGGATCTGATCGTGGGCACAGGCCCCGAAGCCAAGGCCGGCCAGTCGGTGACGGTCAACTACGTCGGCGTCCTCTACAAGGGCGGCAAAGAATTCGACGCCTCGTGGAAGCGCAAGGAACCCTTCACCTTCGAACTCGGCGCCGGCAAGGTCATCAAGGGCTGGGACCAGGGCGTCGCCGGTATGAAGGTCGGCGGACGGCGCATGCTCATCATCCCCGCCGAACTTGGCTATGGCGCACAGGGATCCCCACCCAACATCCCGCCCAATGCGCCGCTGGTCTTCGTCGTCGACCTCCTCGGAACCTAGACTCAGCTCATTCAAGCTGCCCCGGTAGCCCTCGCCCTCACCATCGCGCTCGGTATCGCCGGCTGCGGCGGTGGGGGCTCAAGCGGCGCTCCCCCCAGCGCTACCAAGAAGCTTCCCCACGTCACCAACAGCCCAGGCCAGCTCAAGGTCGAACGCGATCACCTCACGATCGTCGCGCACGGGCTGCTCGGGGCCGAGCCTTCCATTCGCCGCGAGCTGAGCGCCGCCAAGGCCGCCTGGCCCGAAATCGCTCATGGACTACCCGCGCGTGTCTCTCCCGCCTCCCGCGCGCTCATCGCAGCTGCGCTTTCCCGCACCGACCGCATCGCCACTCCGCGCTTCATCTCCTACGCGGGTGAATTGACGGGGGCCGCGGCGGCCATCGCGGGCCTGCTGCTCTCCTTCGAACAGCTCTCCCAGCGTGGCTGGACAATGACGCTCGCCGCCGTCTTGCACCTCGGCGCAGGGAGCGGCAGTTCGCTGCTGCCCTCAGTTGGGGGGGAAAGAGTCGCATCCTCCACCCCGCTCTCTCCTGCGGCCCTGCGCTTCATCCGCGCCAACGCCGCGCTCTACATCGGCAGCGTCTACGACGGGCACTACAACCTCTCCGTCGTTGGCCAGCGTGTGCGCGAAGCCTATGCCCAGCTCGGGGGCGCCGCCGCGTTCGGGACGGCGCTCAGCCCTGCACTGGTGGGCCAGCTCGACCGGTTCTACTCGCCCGCTGCGGCCAGGCTTGCGCCCAAGCCTCCCGACTAAGCCTCGATGGGCCGAGGTCAAGCTACTCGGCGGCTGGAACAATATGCTGATCCAGCAGGTGCAACTGGTCGTCGTGTGTCCTTGGTGCGACGCACGACGACCCAATAGAATCAAGGGCTCAGGGCGCGTAGCTCAGCGGGAGAGCGCTCGCTTCACACGCGAGAGGTCGCTGGTTCGAAACCAGCCGTGCCCATCAGAGAAATGCCTGCAAAATGCAGCTTTTCATGTGGCTTGCGACGTAGGGCATGCTCCCAGTTTCGCAAAAGATCGCTCGTTGGCCCATTCACTGACCCACCACGCCATAATCTGGTCGATCGATCCCGCCCAGGGGCAACGAACGGGTCAGGTCCAAAATCAAGCGCGACACAATGGAGCTTGTTTGACTGCGACTTATGGTTCGCGGACGAGCAACCGATAGGCCAGTTCGGCGCGGCGCATCGTCGCCGCCTCCAGCGAGCTGAGCGCTGACAGTTGCAGACGCTGCTCGGCAACTCGCAGCCACTTGCGCTCGGTCTTGCGCAGACCGTGTGCGGTCTCCCGAGGATCCTCGAGGAGCGCCAACAGCCGCAGGAGATCCTCGCGCTGGCTCTCCGGATCGCTGTGAACCATCAGCGATCTCGCCTTGATGAGCACCGCCCCCAGTAGTGTCGGGCGACGAAGCTGGAATGCGCTTCCCTCAACGATCACGGTGACGATCTCCGACCGGTCGAGTGCCTGCGTTCCTCCCGGCACGCCTATCGCCTTGCGGCCAGCCCCGAGGCTAGGGGGCGGCTCAATGCCCTCCGGCGCCAGTACGTCAACGATCAGCCCGTCGCGTTCATACCGATGCGCGTAGCCATCGAGATCGAGCCCAACTACCTTGAAATCGTCGTCGCGTAGCGCCGCATCGATCAAACTCAACGCGCCCGGTGGACGTGCCTGACCAAGAACATCGACGTCGTGAGTCAACCGCACATCGGTGACACCGTGCTCGATCATGTGCAGTTGCACCATCAAGCCACCGATGAGAACCCACTGCTCAGGCAGCCGCTCGACCAGCTCACCGACTGCAGACCAGAGCTGTCGTGTCTTCTCATCTGCGAGATCTACGACTATCTCAGTCATGGTGCGAGAGCACGTGCGGCCTCACGACGAACACGCGGCTCGTCGCTCTCGAGCAGATCCAGAAGAACGGCGGCACGCGGCACGCCACCACCGACCGCGCCACCTAAGAGCGGCCAGATCTCGTCTGACACCCAGCGGATGCGAACGGGTCCGGTTCTCGGCACGAGCGCGTGTTCGGTGACAATCCCATCGCGTTCTCCGGCCTGCGCATACATCTCAACCCCCGAGGTGCGCCCGAGCAGGCCAAGCACGTCGCCAGCGGAGACGCCTGTCGGGAGCACGTCCGGCCGCTTGATGATCCGCTTGAGCTCTGCCGGGTGTGCGTCGAACTCCTCCATCTCCGCGCGCGCACGAAGTCGTGGCGCATGCTCGTGCAGCGAATGGTCGAGCAACCACATACGTGCGCGCGATCGGTAACGATCCCGGTCGACCATCTCGTCGGCCGCAGCATCATCCCCAGACGCAAGTAGAAGCACCGCCCACGCCATCGCCGGCGACAGAGGCCGACCGCTACCGCACCTCTGCCGCATCATGCGTTCCACCGCTCGCTCATCCAGCCACCAGCTACCCGCCCGCTTAACCGCTCGCAGCTGACCCGACGCGATGTGCTGACGCACGGCGAGCGGGCTTATACCAAGACGGCCAGAAGCCTCGCGGACAGTGAGGATCGATGCTCGGGGCATAGGACAAAATACTAGCGTAGAGATGAGGATTTTGTCTGAAGTCTTACTCTTATTTGATTCCACCCTTTAGACGGTGGGCTTTGAGGTCTTGACTTTTGCTCCAATGCTCCATGCCAGATATGCGGCACCATCGGTGCAGTTGTGTGCCGCAGCAGCGGAGCGCAGCGACGCGCAGCGGCTGCCTTGCCTTGGCGCGCCAGGGTCGGAGGGCGCTGATTGCCGGGGGTTCGGTTCGGCGGGCCGGGCAGGGGTGAGCGCCGGTTGCCGTCGGGCAGAGCCGCCTGAGCCTCGGCGGGGGAGCGGCCGAGCGCAGCGAGGACGCGGCGAGGCTCAGCGGCGGTCGAGACGGGGGCAGAGGCCTCGACGTCGAGGCTAGGCGTGTAGCCGGGTCGTGTCCTGCGCCCGGGCGATGCTGCCAGAAGCGTCCTTCACGTGAACGACGAGCGAGAGCTCCACAACCCCGTTCTTTGCGAGGAGACTTTCGAGCAGGTGCAGCGCGTGGCCGCGGTAACGGTGGGTGAATCGCTCCTCGCCGCCTGAGGCATCGGCGATCGACACGGCCGTCGGGCCGAGGTCGAGCTTGCGGACATGGACAGGCTTGGCGTGGCGGCGCACTGTGAAGGCCTCGTAGGAGGTGTTCCCAGAGCAACTCGTCGTGCAGTGGATGGCGTATGTCACAGCCGAGTGCGCGAGATGGAAGACGGCGGGCGCGTTGATGCTCACCTGCAGGGGCGGAGGTTCCGCGAGGGGCGTGGGGGTAGGGGTCGGTGTGGGCGTCGGCGCTGGTCCTGGCAGCACCGTCAGTGTGCGCACCTGCGTGGTGTAGGTCGCTGGTGTCAGCCCAGCGCATGCCGCGATGCCGGCGCTTGAGAAGGACGCGTCCCAGTAGACGGTCCCGAGTGTCGCGCTCGCCTTAGTCGAGGTGAACGTGTACGCGTAGACGACCGGCGGGCCAGAAGAGGACGGTTCCGACAGCGCCGACCCGGGGCCACTGTCGATGTCGGGGCTTGCCAGCAACGCCGGCGAGGACGCGATCGCGAATGTCGGCTGTGACTCGGAGTGAGCGGTGAAGATCACGGACGCACCCGCCGTCACGCTCGCGCCGCCGGCAGGACCCAGCGATGCTTCCAACACCCCCTGGTTGGCCAGGGCCGTGCTCGTGCAGATCGAATACGGCGGTGGGTTTTCGGCTCGATACGCCGCGGTGGGGATGGCAGACACCGTTGCTAGCCAGCTAAGGGCCACAAACGAGACCGCGAAGACGAGCAAAACTGCTGCCCTACGGGGGCTAACAAGCTCCCAAGCCGATGGCTTCACGACGCGACCCCCAAACGAGTTGCTGACAATCGTATGAACGCTATCAGCCGGTAGGCGCTGGAGGTGGTCGATTAGGAGCGGGGCTTGACCAAGAGGAGCACGGCTTCTGTCACGGTGTTCTCCGGGCTCGGCGCGAGTTCGTGGATCGCAAGGCTCGCGCGGAGACGCCCGTGGTCTGCCTTCAACAGCGCGCGCCCGAGCGCATCAATGGGGACCTTCACAGTCTTCGCTTCGTACCCTGTGATCGAGAAGCTCGCGGCGCCGATCGCGACGCTGTGCGCGCGCAGCCTCCTGCCCTTGGTGCCCTTGGTCTTCACGGGAGCCTTCGCCAAGAGGGTCAGTTTTCCATGGCAGCTCGCCGAGCCGAGGCATTCCAATGCCACCAGTGACACTTCACTGCGCTGCACCGTGATGCTCTTGGCGGCAAGCGCCACGCCGCCAGGCGCCGGCGGGGGCGGGCTGCTCGTGGCGACCGGCGCCGGCTGGCTGGCCTTCGCCAGCGCCGCTTCGCGTTCGGCCCGTTCCCTGGCGGCCTGTACGCGCGCGGCTTCTCTCGCCACGCCTCCTTCGGCCCACTTCTGCTCCGCTTCCATGACTCCCGGTGAAACCGTCGTTATATATGGAGGCGTATTGGAGCATCCGTTGGGACAAGCCCCGGGCGGGACTGGAGGGATTTCGAGTACGTGGCTACGCTGAAACGCTTCGCCGGCGGAGTTGACCGCGAGCACCCCAAACCAATAGGAGCCCGGCTGCAGGCCCGTCAGCTTGAGACTTACTTCGCGGCCTTCATCGCCGGCAGCGAGTACTCCCGCTACCTGCTGGGTCGGTATCGGTTCGCATGGCCAAAGCGGTGCCTGGGTCCGGCATTCCAACCTGATTTCGTAGGTCGTTTCAAGACCCTCGGGATTGATCTGCGCTCCCACCGTCACTTCGCCACCAACCCCGGCCGACATCGACACGATCACCGGGGGTTTGCCTGCGGCCGCCAGCGCCGGCGAGCCCGGGAACGCTACGAGTACGGCGGCCAGGATGGCGCACGGGACGAGCGCAAGCCGAAAGGGACGCCCGCCCAACAGCTTTCTCGTCCAGCCGCCGACCATGACGACGTTATACCAGGAGTGGCATCGATCTGACCATTTGGACTATAGGTGGTTGGGGGGCCAGGCGCTTGTGCACCTCCTCGCCCTCGCCTCTCTGCAGGGACTCATCGTGCGCGGACCGATGCACGAAAACCAACACGCGTATGTCCTCGTGCGCGACTGGCTCGGCCAACCCCACCTCCCGTCGAGCGCCCCCGGGCCCTCGCGGAACTCGTACGGCGCTACCCCACGGGCCACGCTGCCGCTAACGAGCGCGACCTCGTCAAATGGGCCGGGCTCCCCCTCCGCGACATCCGCGCCGGGCTGCACGCCATCGCGCCGCTGCTCGAACCCCGCGCCGACGGGCAGCTCGAGCTCGCCCGACACCCAGTCGCCGCGCCCATGCCCCCACCCCGCCTGCTCGGTGCCTCCGACCCCCTCTTCCTCGGCTGGCGCTCTCGCGAGGCGCTCCTCGGCCCCCACCACTCCATCATCACCATCAACGGCATATTCCGCCCCATCGCGCTCATCCGCGGCCGCGCCGCCGCCACCTGGAGCATCCCCCAAGGAGAGGTAGTACTCGAACCTCTCACCCACATCAGCCGCCGAGACAGGGCCTCGCTCGACGCCGACGCCACGGACGTCGCCCGCTACCTCGCCGGCGCCACTGCCAGCGCATAAGGGTAGCCGCCAGGCGGGGGCGGAGAGCTCACTCGTTGGCCCAATGGTTGGCCCAATCACCCCCGAATCGGGCCGAAAACCGCCGGTTTTGGGCTCAGCCGAGAGCGCACCATCCAGCTCGAATCGTCCGCCTTCTGTCGGCCTCGCAGCACGCGTTTCGTCGCGCACGACCGACAAATGTAAGCCAAAAAGCCAGCAAACAAGCGGTATGCGGGCCTGCGCCGGGTGCCTTCGTCCCCGGCGCGAGCGGGCTCTGAATGGATGCCGAGGCCCTCCGATCAGGAGCGGCGAGGTAGCGTGCTCGAACGCGGGGCGATCTATTCACACGCGAGAGGTCGCTGGTTCGAAACCAGCCGTGCCCACCAAAACCTCGCTAATCGAACCAACGTCCAAAAGCTCCCGTTCCCCGCTGGGGACGGGGGCTCCGCTCATCGCTGCCCGCGGCGACCGCGACCACCGCACGAGCGAAGAGCACCGGCCCGCCGTACTTGGAGCGCAGCGCCGGCAGATGCGCCGGGTCGACCGGCTGCTCAGAGAACAGCCGCGCCAGCAACCCCTGGTTACGAGCCTGCGACCGAGACTGACGCTCCGGTAGTTGATACGGGCCACGCGCCGGACGCAGCGTCCAACGCACCATCACCTTCTCACCACCATGCAGATCAGACAGCGCTCCGAGGAGGGCCGCCGCCGACTCCCCACTGCGGTCACTGCGCAGCAACGGGTGGCGGCCACCCCAGCGCACCCGTGCCGCTGCCCGCCAGGTACTTGCCGTGGCCGGCTCTACCGGCTCAATGCGCACACCGAGCAGCAGGCCCCGCAAGTGGGCGCGCAGTATCCCGATCGTCCCAGGCTCAGCGTGCAGGTAATGGCGGATACCATCGGCGTCACCGACCAGCTCCAACATCACCCGAGCGCTCGTCGGCAAACCCGAGATACAACCCAGCACCCCCCACACCGCGTTCTCGCTGATATCCGTCCCGAAGCGCAGCTCGACGCTGTCCATGACAGGAACCCGCCGTCCGCGACCGATGAGCCGCACAGCGAGCCCCCCGCCGAGCGCCAGCGCCAGACCGTCAAGAATCGCCGCCAACATCACGCGGCCTCCTGCGTACCGGGTCGTTCACCCCCGCCCGCATCATCAACTAGGTTATTCACCTCATCACTGGTTGGCGGAGTGGGCTGTGAGCGCTGGGTGCGATCTTCTACTTTGCCCTTGGCGAGCAGCCAGATAGCGACCTCCATCTTGGTCTCATCGAGCTTACTCAACCGATCCTCACGGATTTTAATACTACGTGGCTTACGACGTCCCATCGCTCACCTCCTCTCTACCTATTAGTTGTGAAGCGCCTTCACAAGCCATCTGTTGTGGTATGTGAAGTGGTTTCACATAAACTAATTTGCCACACAATTCGCTATATGTCAACAACATTTTCACATTTGCGTGTACCACCAGATAAGGCGCAACACACCCACAACCACCGCCAGCACAACGAGATACGGCAGGACACGGGGCAGCTCTGTAGTCAGCACATCGACCGAGATCGCCGTCGCCACCAGGCCGACGACGACGCGCTCGATCAGCTTGCTCTTCTCAGACACTACGATTCACCACTCGCGTCACCCTCGCCGTGCCGCATCGCCTCGGCGTAGATCTGCTGCTCCAGGTCTTGGGCGACGCTCTGCATACGGATCGCCGCGTGCAATCCTTCGCGGTACGGGGCAGCCAGGTCTTCATCAGGCGGTGGCGCGGGTGCTCCGCCGCTCAGTGCCCCGATCGCCAGCAAGATCAGCAGCCCCAGGCCGACGACCGCCAGCACAGCCTCCAAGACCCCCATCACGAGCGCCCCCTACCCTGGAAGCTGAGGCTCTGAATCTCGGTGACGGCCAAGCTGCGGTAGGCCATCAAGAGCGCCTGGTATCTGTCCTCACCCATCGGGCTGACCTTGAAGGCGGCATTGGCCGCCTGCGACAGCATGGTGGCGTTCTGCATGGCGACCGACGTAGCGAAGGCCCCAGCCTGGATGCGGGCCACGGCCGCGATACCGCCGCGCTCAGCGGCGGCCACCTCGGCGTTCAAGGCACTGTCGGGCTGGACGACCTGCTGGGCGCGGTGGGGAACGAGGCTAGACATAGCTAGGCTTCCTTTCGTAGAGCTATAGATCAATCGGCTGCTCACCGATGCTTGAGTAGTAGCCGAACTCCCCAGCCGCGAGGGGGCAGATTTCGGGATAAATCGGGGGATTTTTGGGGGGACCAGCCAGATGACCGATACCACGATCTCCACACGTCACCCGCTCTATGCCGAGCTTGCCCTCATAGGGCGGCGTGATCGATCGATCAAGCCGGAGTATCTGGGCGACTACGATCGCCTCATGCAATGCTCCGAGGTGCGGCGTCGAGCCGGCGCCGACGCCTCACCTTCCGAGCTGGCAGAGCACGCAAGCCAAGCCATCGCCGACGCGGTTCAAGCCATACCCAGGCCCGATGTTAGGCAGGTCGGGGAGGCGGCATTGTGTGTTCTAACGCGCTACGAAGGTCTGTCCCCAAACGAACGAGAAGATCGACTTTGGGAAACCCCAGACCGCGTTACCAAAGATCAGTACAAGGAAAGGCGACGGGCAGTACTTAAATCCGTAGTCATATACCTTGAACGGAAATCAGACGCATCCACCGTCCTTGAGAAAATACAGTCAACGCCGGTTCGGCTCACGGACGCAACTGAGCAAGACAAGATCGTTCTCGACCTGCGGACCATCGGAGAAATAGCTGCTGACATGCACTTTGCGGCGCTTGCTTGTTCTTTCGTAGACAATTTTCAGGGCTTCCAGCCTGATAACCCAGGGGATTACTTCCCGGATCGGTGGGAGGTGTGGGACGCCTGCCAGAATCGGCTACTAGAGACAATGATTAACTTTGCCATACACTACGAGGGCGATAATGACGATGAGGCTTTCGCCGATGCTTGCAGCCAGCATCTGAATAGCGACGAGATAGACCAATGTCTCTTGTATCTACAAACTGTCCATCATTCTTCACCGCCCGTAGCTTCCGATACACGTCAACGCATCATCCAGTATCGCAGCGACCTCATTAACGGCACCACGCAAAGTGATGATCCGCTGTGGCATCTGCGTCGAGACGTGCTGCGGCCTTGGTACGAGAATTGGCCTGACCTTGTGGCAATCGCCGCTGCCAGCGGCCGCCTAGCCCTACTCATCGCCAGAACAGTTAGCTATGAGACTCCTGTACTCAGCGAGTCCAGGCGCAGGGCCTATAAGTCAGTTGCGTACTTCTATGACTTTGATGATCTAGAGCCCGCCTTCAATGGCCAATCTCTAAGAGAAAAGGTCCAGACCCACTTCGACACTGAAAGTGCGCGCTTGACAAGTGGAGCATTTATTGGTATGCTAGGTGACTAATATGGAGTAACCGCAGTGAGTCGTGAGCAGAAGGTCGAGGAACCGTTGCTAGACCCGAAAGTCTATGACGGATTGTTTTACCTAAGATGGGATGCGGCGCAGGCTCATGGCTATCTCAGACAGAGCTGGCACCGCCCGGTTCGCCACAATCTAGGGATTGAACGCTGGGCTCTATGGCACGTACTAGACCTCGACAATGGCTGCCATAAAGCCATCATGGGTTGGGAAGATTGGTATAGCCGCTACCTGATGCGCCCACCGATTGGCGAGTTAACCGCTCGCTACGAGGTTCAGGCGGGAATACTCACAGTACATCACGTTATACCATTTGACTCAGCCGAGCGAGAGCGACTTGACAAACCCAGGTCAGTCGGCCCCGGCGTTTGGCACGATGTCATTGGCGAGCAAGAACCGGACTTGATAGAGCGCTGGCATACCTGGCTCTGGACGGACGAGCAAGGAAATCAAGTGCGACGCGACAACCTAGAACAGCTCGGTGCCAGCGCTACCCTTGCAGAAGCATGTGGTCGCCTGGCTGTAAATCTTAGCCCACTCGTTGACGATAGACGCCAACCGCTCCAGGCTGGCACATAAGCTAGGCGAACCTTCACACCTACGCCACCGGACACTCCGACTCATGCAACGTTGTGGGCGTGTCGCCCACAACGGCGATATAGTGCTCATAGCCTGCAAGTCCAAAGTCTTCGGTCCTACACCTGACGACCCTTGGCCCACTGAGCCTAGTCGGGGTGCCAATGCCTTTGCCGTTGACCAATGGCGCAGGTACTCCCATGAGCCACAGGCCGGCAGCAAGCGCCCTTTTTGACGGGTGAGGATCGGCCGGTGTGATGGCATCCGGTAGTACCACCCACATCGTAAAGTTGACTGACTGACCTGGCTGCACACTGCCAAAGCTAGCTTCTGCATTCTTCGGTTCTCCGCCCTCACAACGTGCCCCTTCCTTGAAGCCCATGACGAAGCTGACCAATGGCCCAACAATGGGACTGGTTGAAAGCGTGACTTCTCCCGCCAAGCTCGATTCCAGTGTCGTAGTTAGGTCCAGCCGAACCACCATCGCTCGGCCATCATTGGCCGGCGGAGGGCAGCTACTAAGCGCCGTCTGATCCACGTCGGATTCGCTTGGACGTAAGGGCGATCCAAAGCGTCCTTCTACCTTCACCTTGTCGCCCTCCTGCGTGGTGCCTTGGACTACGAACGAAGGTGCTCCCGTTGATGCTGTATCAGCCGTTGTGGAGCTGGTGGTTGATTCGGGAGTCGGATCGGATCGCGCGGGTGTGCTGACCGATGGCGGTGTCGTGGTCGAGCTGCCTATGCTCGAACTAGACCCACTGGAGCCACAGCCAGCCAACGTCAAGGCACACAGAGCAGCCAGCGCCGCCGCTCTGTGCCGAGTGATCCCCAACCGTGCGTGGCTTGTCATCATAGTCCCACACCCCCTATTTTTTGCGCTGTTCTTTGAGTTCCTGAGCGAGACCCACGCCGTAGCCAAGTTCAATCTCGACAACGCCACCCGTCGCCGTTCCAAACAGAAAACTGGTGAACGATCTACGGCCATGAAAGTGAGCCAGCACAGCACAGTAGAGCGACCTTGGACCATACGGTCCTTCGGCACACTTGGCCTGTGGATAGGCACTTTTCATCCGAGCCCGTGACGAGCCGATGGTGATGCCCTTGGAAGTCTTCTGCTTCTTGGAGAAGGACAGCACATCACTGACCCGTCCGTTGGTCATACTGAAATGCAGACCGACGCTGGTGGGATAGTAGATATTGGACCATGCCAGGATAAGCGGGACCGGCACTTTCTTTGCTCGTCGGTGGCCCAAGCACTGCCGTCACCTGGGCTTCGCTGTTCCCAAGCTTGACGCCGGCGATGCTCTGGCCGATGACGATGCTCGCCAGGGCCGACGGTGCGACAGCCATGATCGCGGCACTCGACAACAGGCCGAGCACGACCACAACGCTGATGCTTCGTCTCATGTTTCGGGCTCCTTGGTTTAGGGAGATCGGCCGTCCCGCCGACCTTTGTCTGCGGGTACGCTACTTATAAGTATGTAGACTGTCAAGTAGCATCCGGTCAGCCTCTCCGCATGGAAGGCGACCTCCAACGCACTGTCGGCTGCAACCTTCGCGTCCACCGACAGGCCCTCGGCCTCAGCCAGGAGGCGTTCGCCGACGAGCTGGGTGTCCACCGCACCTACATGGGCGGCATCGAGCGGGGCGAGCGCAACCTGACTCTCAAGAGTCTCGAGCGCATCGCCAGCCGACTCGATCTCGAGCCACTGGCCTTGCTACGGCCGGTCGATGACGCCGAATAGCTGCCCGACCGCCTTGACCGCTGAGGTGCTGAGCGTGACCCTCGATCAAAGGAGGCGTATCGACCACAGCTTGACAGCACAGCAATCACGCTCCTAGCCTCGGGTGCTCAAATCAAAGCGGCCCCGACGCAGGTGGTAAGACCTACGCCGGGGCCTCGACACAAGGAGGCATACGCTCCCCATGTCTGACGACCATCCTACCCTCACGCCCGCTCAGCAGGATCAGAACGCGGACGGGAACATCCTGCTCTGGCTCACCCAAGACGACGCTCAGCGCCCCTGGTCGGTCGATGAGATCATCCGCGAATATGGCGACCGCGCCAATGCCATCGATGCCCTCGCCCGCCTGCACGGCGTCGGGCTCATCCACCGGCTCGGCGAGTACGTCTGGGCGACCCGCGCCGCCCTTTACGCAAACGAAATCAGCATATAGCGCGCTGGCAGAGCCGCCGCGTCCACCAGCACTCAGGACGCGGCGGCTCTTACTCGTTTACAGCTGAGGCTCCCGCGTACCGCCAGGCAGCTCGTTCAGCACGATACTGGCGACCTCGGCCACACTGGCTGCCTGCTTGAGCACAAGGGCCGACCTCGCCCCCGGCTCATCGATGAGTTGAATCGCGTGCGCCAGCAGCCGCCGGAAGACCGCCCGGATGTCATCAGAGGCCAAGGTGATCGCATAGACCGCCTTCTCGGCCTTCGGCTCCCACCCGATCTGATCGAGCAAGCGCATGTCCTCTTCAAACCGGCTGCGCAACCGGCGGGCCAGAACTAACTCCCCGCCTCGGATGAGGGTGGTGATATCCGCCACACCGCCCACTTCAACCAAGAGATACTGGTACACCTCATCCCGCTGGGAATCAACCAAGAAAATACCCATCCACACTCCATTCAGGGTCACGGCCAAGCGCCAGCCCGGCCACTATTTACGGAAGACCCGATGAAGCCATGAGTCCCGCTGATATGGCAAGGTGTGGGAAAGTGGCCTCGAGCCGTCGGCACTGCATTGGCCGCGCACACGGGGCACTTGTGCAGTAGGTAGCTGAGTCACTGGGCGAGGAGGAGGCAAGTAGCCAGCTGTCCCATCTCGGAGGTCAGAGACACTACCTACGTAGGTCGCGTATACGCCGTTATACTCTATTTTTCCTAATAATTTGTCCTATCTATACAGTCAGGCACTCTCTAAAGTGAAGCTTTATGAGACCGAGCTAGACCGTTTGACGCTCATTCAGCGTGAGCCGCTTCGCTACATTGAACGGCGCATCGAAGAAGTCGAACTTGCAGATGATCTTCACTATGCGGTGACGGTCACACAACAGTTTACTGTGCCGCTTCTCGGTAAGAACAAGAAATGGGAAGCTCGCTCAGACAAGCTTTTGCTCGTACCGTTGGGTTGGTTTTCCAAGGATCGCTTGCCGGATATCTGGGTGCAGGATGAGAGCGGTTCAACACTTCCGTTCCTCCGGCGTAGAGAACAAGGGGAAGTCGGCGCTATTCTCTTTATGGGGCAGTGGGAACGATTGTTTTTTGCCAAGGTAACTAAACGCGGCGAAAGAGAGGCCCGCGCGATATGGAAGATGATCCAGGCCGGCGTTGAACAGGTAGTCACGAGCTCACGAAAAGGGGCTAGAATTGTCATCTTCCGCCTTGAGTACTACCTTAGAAAATTAAGCACCAATAAACTGATCTCCGCGGATGTTCGTGATTTCTTAGAGTCTATTTTGGCGGAAAACAAGTTTTGGTCATCACTTACAACCCTTGCGGAGGTTCGGCTGCTCTTTACACAAATGAAAGGGAAGCCAGGCGGGACATATGTGGTGACCGCGAAGTACACGGAGCGCCTTCCCTATCGACCTCTTTTCTCACGCGATCTACGGCGCCGTGCCCGTGAAGGTAACGAAGTGGATTCTGGTTCTCTTATCCCTATCCGACGTGCTATGCGCCGCTCTCTGGGCTGGCTCGGCGTCGGCAGCACTGGCATCGTTCGCAGGGCTATCAATCTCAGGCAAGCCGCGTCATTTTGGACAATATTTATTGTTCCTGATGGTGTAGAGCCCATTCGATGCTTTTGGAAGAGCGACATAAATAAAAAACCTATCAAGGAACAGGTCTCGACTGAACATACTGTCTCGGTCGATGCAACAAAAGCAGCCGCCGGCAAGCATCATGAGCACGGTCAAGCCACAAAGCCAGACGTGCTAGCACTCGACACACAGATTGCATCTTCATCAGCTATTACAAGCGCAGCGGGACTGGCTGCCTTACTTTGTCTCGTAGGGGCATATGTATATAAAGGAGTGTCACACGTAGATATAGGTGCTCTCTTTGCAGCAACCCCAGCGACACTTGCTGGCGCTTTGGCGTACCGTGGGCACACGTTTGTGCGGCGCATAAGCCGTGGGCCACGAGTAATGCTCGCACTGCTATCGGCGCAAGGAGCACTCTTAGCTGTCGTGCTAAGCTTGCATAGGCCAGGTGCCTTTACGGATGTCCTCGCCTTCATCTTGTCGATATATAGTTTGAGCATGACCGGCGTGTTGCTCTTTATTCGCTTTGGTCCCCGCGGGCGCAAAAATGAACGCTCACGCTGGAGGTGGATGACCCAAAGAATATCGCCAAAGAAATGTCGCCAATGGCAGGCATATTTCGCGGTGAGCTACTTACTATTATGGTTGTTTGGTGTTGTAGTAGTAGCACTTACGCAGGCAACCATGCAGCATGAACATATTTTCTCGGCACAGTTTCCTGACAATATATTGCACGTCTGGTTTGGCTGATAGCCACAAATGTGCTACCGTATGCGTATGATCCCCGAGTTCTTTTCACGGCGTAACCAGCCTCATGAAGACACTAGACGTCCAGATAGAGAGCGACCACCCGAGTTGCGCTGGCTGGATTTTGAGGCTGATTCCGACATTCCACCTCCCGATTGGGCAATACCCATCTTAGAAGAGTCGCCAACTGTGACCGAGGTGCGCAATATGGAAGGTGGACCCTGGTATCTGATGCCCGACAGTGGCGAACAGGTACCGCCCGATTTCTACGCAGATATCGATAAGGATGCTGCCAGAAGAGCGCTCAAGGTTGCCAGACAGAAGCCCGCGAAAATGTTTACACCCAACGGTAAGGCGGTAGTACCAGCCGATGTGCGTGAACTTCTTAAGAAAGGCGGACTAGCAGGTGACGCTCTCCTAGAGACATTAGAACGTGGGCTCGAAGCCACAACTTATGAAATCAGAGAAGCGGCTAACAAACGGCTGCGACGACGCTGGCTTAGTCTCATACCAGGTATATCGAAGAAGTTTTGAGCCACTAGCTATTCCGGCTCCTTGCTACCAGTCCCCACAATGCCGCTTGTGCGACGTGCGGGCGCTGTGCTACCACTTCAACCAGCGACGGCGTTTACGTAGGAAACTATCGGTAAGCAGCATTCCGACGAATCCAAATGCTGTGCTCATTGTCGAAAGCGTCTCCTGGGCTGCACGGTCCGCGAGCGCTGCGGTATACGCCGCGCGACCTCTCTCGTCCTCACGTCCTTTAGGTGGCAACGGCAGCTCATCGATGGAACGCCACACCCATGTAATGAGCACTCTCGGCAGCTTGAATGGGAGCTGCACACCGTCTCGCCCGATCAGGGCGTCTGCCCACTGATGGTGTACACGGTTGCGCACATATCGCAAGCCATCCATAACGAGCGCGAGTGCGTCACCGCGGCCGAACAAGGCATTGCTGCGCCAACCGTAGCCTTGGAGCTGACCTTGATAACTCCACGTCAGGGCTATGTGATCATCGATCGCATGAGCCCAATTCAGCGCCTCGAAGAGGGCATGAAATGACGCTCCACTGTCGCCTCTTGCCTGGGCGGATTGAAAACGCTCGTATGCTTGAGCGAAGCCGTCCGTGAGCAGCATTACTCGCACCCTGGCGCCGTCCAAGTCCGTCACCGGCACGACGCTGCTAGACCCTTACCAGCTAGCCGCGCGAGCGGCAGAGCCCAGGGACTCTTTCGCCGATGAGGGTCACACGGCGAGAGTAGCAAGCCGGAACCAGTGGTCAGCCCTGAGTTCCAGACGATGCTCGACCTTGCCGCGTCTCGACCAGCACATAGCGCCCCCGCGCCACCCGGACCAGTTGCCCCGAAGAGCCCGCAACGTCCGAGGCGAGCGCACCCTTGACCGACGATCGTGGCACCGGCTCGCCCACCAGCGCCTCAACGGCGGCGTGGATGTCCTTGGCCCGCATCGGCTCGCCCCGGTCGGCCAGCACCTGGACGATGACCTTGAGCACCCAGCCAGGCCGGCGGGCTCGCTGCCGGCGGGCCACAGGCTGCCGGCGAGGCCCACCACTGGCCCGCACGGCAGCCAGCTTCCCGGCCAGGCGGCGCAACGACCCCTGTATGTCGTGGTTAGAATAGGTCCCAATCAGGCCCATGAAAGTCCTGCAAATCGATAGTTTTTCGGCCGACCCGCTTAATGAGAGAGCGCTCGCTTGCGCGATTATTTGCGGTTCATTTACTTTTCCTCTGTGATGGACGCGTATGAGCGCTCACCGACGGCTGTGCGTAGGCGGTCAAACGGAATCGCGCCGCGGGTTGTGAACATACATAGAGTTTGGCGTTAACTAGGGACATACCTGCACGTTTGCGGTGGTGAGACCGTTCGTGATCGCGGTCAGCTCGAAAGCCGCGCCGCTACGGGAGCCGCAGCGCGTCGATCTTCTGCTCTGACCAACCTCGCGCTCGGAGAAGCCGCTCGATCGCGGCATCGTAATCCTCCACGGTCGGCGTGCTGCTCGAGCAGGAGTCAATCACCCAGATCCGCCCGGAGCCAGGGCACGGTACGCCCGGTAGCGGCAACCTGCAGACGATCTGGCCCCCGAAAAGCACCCCAACCGCCGAAGTCGAGCCATCGCTATCGGCCGGAGCCGTGAAGCCAACGAGATGGCGCCGAGCGCCGAGCGCCTGGCGTGCCGGATGCTCGCCGTCGAGCTCACCGGGCCAGCCGGGCACACCATCAGGCCAGAACCGATGATCGATGGGAGGGCGGTACCACAGCAGATCACGGATAGCTCCAGCCAGTGGTTGCGCAGGCCACTCGTCGGGCAGAAGCTTTGCCGCGCACCCAAGTGCAAGCTTTGCTGTGAACCGCACCCAAAGATCGGAGTCCAGGCCGTAACGAATCTCCACCGGCTCGCGCACCGGCTCGCCCGTTGCGCGTCGCGCCTGCATGCCGCGAGTCAGTCGCACCCGCTCGCCGGTGGTGGAGACGACACCTTCAGACTTGGCGTGCGGCTCCTTTGCCTGGTGTTTGATGCTGCGAACGTCGGCGAGCGCCTTGGGAACCTGAACCATCAGGTAGTTGGCCATGCGATCGTCGATCTCGCGCCCAGCACGTTCATTGCAGCCCTTGCACACTCGTCGCGTCTTCAGACGGCTGCCGAGGTACCGCGACGGAACGTGCTCGTCGGCCGCCGGCATCCCGTCTCGCGCGCAATAGAAGCACCACACATCGCGTAGGTTGACGGATCACCCGCGGGGGAGACCAGACAGCGACTCAGCGCAGCGGGCGCCCGGCGATAGCCACTGACTCGCCTCCTCTGGCGCCGCTGTCGCTGCGTCAGAGGATCGCGACGATCCCGACCAGCCTAAGCGGCGCCCGGCTCGTGAGCTTCGACGACAGCCAGTCGATGGCCGAGTGGGGTCAGCAGTCGATCCATGGTCGAGACCTTTGGGACGACCTCGCCGCGCTCGATCTTGCTGATCTCTGCCTGCTGCACGCCGGAGCGTACCGCCAGCTCCTTCTGAGTCATGTGCGCACTCGTGCGCGCAGCGAGCAACTCGGCGGCAAGCCGAAAGCGGGTATCCAGAGCGCGCAGCTCGGCAACCGCCTCGGACCCCTCAGCGACCGCCTCCTGCTCGATGTCATCAATGAGCTTGTCGAAATCATTCATCGCGTTCCCTTTGATCGGCCACCCATTCTATGTGCTTGAGCACATAACCCACTGTATGTGTTCTAGCACATCGGGTCAAGGCTGCCGTCTGCCGCTCCTCCGTTGCGTCTTACGCGCCGCTGCGTCTCTACGTTCGAGGATCTTGAGCCGCCGGCGAGCCTCTCCGATCTCGGCTTGCTGCCGTCGCTTGCTGGGGTCCTCGCCCTTGTCGTAGGCGTGCAGGAGCAGGACAACAGCGCCGGCTCGGGTGGTACAGAACACGCGCAACAGCACGTCCTCTGAGGGATTGAGGCCAAATCGATCGCGCGCCTCGTCCTCGCTGCTACGGGGCGAGCAGCAGATGCGGACCCTCGCCCTCCGGGGCCGGCTTGTTCACCTCCGGACTCACCGGACGCGCCGACAGGCGGCTCGCCGGCAGCGCCTCACACAACGCCAGCGCATCCTCCGCGTCAAGCCTCGGATCGAGCCACGCGCGGCGCGCGTCCTCATCCGCGAGGATCACCGGCATCCGATCGTGTACTGCCGCCGCCACGCGATTCGGTACAGCAGAGCAGGTCAGCATGCTCACGCTGTGCATCCACTCCCTGGCGATCTTCGCCGGCGTCCACAGCGCCGCGAACGCGAACAGCTCACCCCCATCCACCTCGAAGTAGAACGGCTGCCTTGGCTCACCACGACGCTGGTGCTCCGGGGCCAGCCACTCGAAGTACCCATCCGCAACCTGTAGCGCCCGCCGCTCCGACCGCCCGATCAGATCGCGAAACGGGGCCTTGCTCGTCACGCTCTCCACCCGCGCGTTGATCAGCTTCGCGCCGCCCTTCAAGTCCTGCGCCCACGGCGGGATCAAACCCCAGCGCAACACCCGTGCCTCGGGCTCGCCCTTCGGCGCGACGACTGCCAGGACGTTCTCCGTCGGCGCGATGTTGTACCGGCGCGTGCCCTCCGCCGAGGGGATCGGCAGACGCAAACCTTCGCTCAGTTCCGCCACACCCGCCGTGTTCGTGTACCGGCCACACACGCCCACGAGGATAAGCGCCGGGGTAGCGTGACCGGCAGTCGAGGGGCGAAGAGGCTCAGCAGCGACGCGGAAGGACCAGCACAGCCGGCGCGTCCCGGTGCGGCAGGATGGCTCGCTCGCCCAGCACATGCTCGAACAGCCGTGCCGAGAACGCCGAGGGCCAGTAGCCGCGCCGGTGCGCCCACCACCATGTGCCCCCACCCCATGCCAGGGTGCCGAACACCAGGAACGCAAGGCAGTACCAACCGCCACCCTGGCTCTCACACGCCCACGCCACCCACCACCAACACCAACCACACGCGGGCCAGCGACGGGCCGACACGCCACAGGAACCACGCCGCGGCGGCGAGGAAGCCGAGCACGCCGATGACATCCGCCAGAGGGGCTGCGCATCCATCGCGGCGAGCGTAGCTTCGAGGACGCCTTCGGTGTGCTCACCGGCGTCTACCCGCCAGGCTACTTGGAGCAGCTCGACGCCGAAGACGAGCAACGTTGAGGTACGTCCTCGACGCCGACATCTTGATCGGCGCGCTGGACAGCTCCGACGCGCATCACAAGCAGGCACGCCGGCTGTTCGTCGCCTGGCGCGAGCAGGACGACGCCGTGCTGGTAAGCGTGGTCAACCTCTCCGAGATGCTCATTGCTCCAGCGGCCAATCAACAGCGCCTACGCGCAGCGCGCGAGGCGGTCGCCTCGCTCGGTGTGACCGTCCACCTTCCGACGGAGGCGCTCGGCGTGGACGCTTCACGTCTGAGGAGCCGCCATCCCATCAGCCTCCCCGACGGCTACCTACTGGCGACCGCCAAGCACACGGGTGCCACAGCTGTCTCCTTTGACCGCAAGGTCGTGCGAGCCGCCAAAGCAGAAGGCATCCCGACGAGCCTCGGCGGCTCCACGCGCTGATCGCCTCTACAGGGCTCCGCCGGCGGTAGAGCCCCCCTGTCGGCCCCGTAGGATTTTGGCCGAAGTCGGCTGTTTCGAAAGGGAGCAGTCCGGGTTCGTGCCGCCAGAACGCTTGCTTCTCTGGCCAAGCAGGAGCCTGCGCATGGGCGTTTCGTGAAAACGAGGCGTTCAGGACTTGGGCGGGCCAGCCACGTCCTGAACCGCCGGCAACTACGGGTATCGAGCGACCGCAAATCACGGTGTCGGCGGCTCGAGTCCGTGTCTCGCCATCGCCTGGCCGGAGGGCCGGGGTTTGGGCCGACGAACCGCGGCGGCACGCCTGCGAAATAGAGGGTCCGCTTTGACAGGCCGAGTGGCAGTCGGTGCCTGCAGGACAATGCGACGGGTCGGAAACACTTTGCCGGGACCGGTCAGCGATTCGGGAGAGCCGGGAGTGCAGCAAAGGTCCCGTCTGCAAAAGAGATTCGTGTGATCGGCAACCATCCAGGAGCTCTAACCAGTGGGCCTTGGCAGACCCCAACACTTGAGCACGGCCAGTCGACGTAGCACGATCCAAACGCAGCCCTCAGTGACAGCCTCGCGAGAGAGCACCCCAACCCAAGGATGTCCCATGACCAAGATCAAGTTGCTCACCGTGCTCATCACCGCACTCGTTCTCCTGGCGATGCCGGCGGCGCCCGCTGGCGCGTGGTTCAAGTCCCGCAACCAAGCGAAGACCACAGGATCGGTAAAACTCGGGAAAACCATTTTCGAAACCTCGACCATGACAGTCGAATGCAATAGCGCCGGCGGCGAATGGAGCATACAAACCAAAGGTCAATTCAAAGATCACGAAAAAAGTGGCAAACAAGAAAAAACAGCATTTGGGCCGAACCTCTATGTAAAACTTCAGAAATGGAATAACTGCAAAGGCACGCTATCTGGATTTACAGAACCGGCAATAGTTAATAATTGCACGTTCCAATTCCAGCAAGAACAGGAAAGCAAAGGGCCGGCAGATGCTCTTGTATCGGTCATCACCCCCTGCCAATTTGGGATACATTTTGCGCTTAAATGTCCGAACACCCTTTTTCCGGGGGAAGAACAATCCAATATCAACGCATTCCTCAAACAAGTCAAAGCCCAAAACAGCGCTAAAGAAGTAATTGCCACAGCCAACGTCGAAGGTCTCGATGCCAAAGGCTGCTCGGAAATGAATGTCGAAAACATCAAACTCAGATCGGAAGAAGGAGGCTTGATAGAGGAAGGGCTGGAACTCGCGTAGATGGGCAGCCTCAGCGTCAACTCGTTCGTCAGACAGGGTCTTCGACCCGGAATCCCTCATGCCCGCGCCTGCGCCGCCGACCCTGGATGCAGACAATCGCTGAACAGCCTGCTTCCTTTCCGTCTAACATCCCCCAATGGAGCGAGACGAGCTGCGCGCGCTGCAGGCACCGCTGAAGGACCGCTACAAAACCGAGCCCCGCGCGGCGCTGCTCACGCTCTCCGCCAGCGGCACGCTCGGCGAGGGCGTCTCCTGTTCGCTCAGCAGCGGACACGCCATCGCGCAGGCCGGCCTGCACCCCGCCGCCGGCGGCGACGGATCGCTCCTCTGCTCCGGGGACATGCTGCTACAGGCGCTCGTCGCCTGCGCCGGCGTCACCCTCAACGCCGTCGCAACCTCCATGGAGATCCCCATCGCCTCTGGGCGCATACGCGCCGACGGCGACCTCGACTTCCGCGGCACGCTCGGCGTCGACCATGACGCACCTGTCGGCTTTTCCTCCATCCGCCTCTCCTTCGACCTCGACACCAGCGCCAGCGAAGAGCAACTCGCCACGCTCTACAAGCTCACTGAGCGCTACTGCGTCGTCTACCAAACCCTCGCCAGCGCAACCGCACTTACCACCAGCCTCACCACCTCCTAACCCAGCGCCGACCGGCAAGCCGTGCTCCACGAGCGCGCCGGGCACGGCTATCGGGGCCGTGTCAGGTGATGAAGGGCCGTGCCGGGTGATGACGCATGCACGCAACTCCTGCGGCTCGATCCACGATCGCCACAGCATTGCCGAGCCGGCCAAGCGCGTCGGTAACGCGCTCCACGCGTCGATGTGCCAGGATCGTGACTGCCCCTCATCCGCGAAAGGAGAACCATGCCTGAGTACGCACCCGGAACCCCGTCCTGGGTAGAACTTTCCTCACCAGACACCGATGCCGCCGCAGAGTTCTATGGCGAGCTGATGGGCTGGAGCGCAACAGAGCCGGGGCAGGATGAGTCCGGCGGATACCGCATGTTCCAGCAGGACGGCAAGAACGTCGCCGGTCTGATGGGCCACATGCAGGAGGGTCAGCCCACCGCATGGGCGACCTATGTGAGCGTCGCCGACGCCGAGGAGACCGCGGCCAAGGTCAAGGCGGCCGGCGGCACGATGGCAGTCGAGCCGATGGATGTGATGGACATCGGGCGGATGGCGCTATTCGCCGACCCCACCGGCGCCATGCTCGGCGTCTGGCAGCCCAAGACCTTCACCGGCGCCGACCTCGTCAACGAGCCCAACTCGCTCTGCTGGAACGAGGTGCTTACCCGCGACGCCGACGCAAACAAGGAGTTCTACCCAGCTGTCTTCGGCTGGGCCGCAGGTCGCCCATCGTTCGAGGGCGCGCCTGAGACCTACACGGTTTGGGAACTCGCCGGAAAGCCCGTCGGCGGCATGATGCAGATGACCGACGAGTACTTCCCAGCTGAGATTCCCCCGCACTGGGGCGTGTGCTTCGCGGTCGCCGACTGCAACGGCACCGTTGCGAAGGCCCGCGCGCTCGGGGCAACTGTCACAAACGAGCCCATGGACATGCCCATCGGACGCTTCGCCGGCCTGATCGATCCCCAGGGAGCCTCCTTCACGGTGATGCAACCAGCCTCGTCCGCCTGACCGGCGGATCAGAAAATAAGACGATCGCCGCAGCGGATACACGTAAGGGTGCGCGCGGGCCTGTTTGCTAGAGTCGGCGCATGCTTGATTATCTCAAGCGCCATCATGTCGGCGTCATCGCGCTGTTCGTGGCACTGGGCGGTACTTCATACGCTGCAACTCAGTTACCCCGCAACAGCGTCGGGACCGGGCAGATCCGCGCCGGCGCGGTTACGGCTACGAAGATTCACAATGGTGCGATAACCTCCGCAAAGCTCTCGCCGGGACTCATCGCACAGCTGCGAGGGACAAAGCCACCAGCAAACACCGCCTGGAGAGACCCGGCCATATCGACCTCCATCAGCTCTGCCGGACAGACGATAGTCAGTCAGAAGATCATCACCGTCGAGGTTACCGCTCCCTGGGTTAACACTGGTTTGTCGATTGCGACCGGGCAGCACCTATGGGCCGATACACGCTCTGACGGCAGATGGACCGGGAATCCTCAATTTTTCCCTTACTCCGACGCGAATGGCCTGGGTCCATCGGTGTATCAGAGCTGCTGGCAGGTTGATACCAAGGCTCCCGTTGAGTCGCTGATCGGGTTTATCGGCAGCTCACCGCCCAACGCTCCGGAAGGGTGCCGCGGCGGCATAACCGATCCAGGATTTGTCGAGGTTGGTAATACGCTAATGAACTTTGCACCCAAGACAACGGGTACGATTTGGCTTAGAACCAATGACAATACCAATCATATTTCAAACGTTGGACAGCAGATTGTCAAAGTCATTGTCACCACCCCCTGACGTAGCTGATTGCTGAGCGTCTCACCGCGCAGCTACTCGCCGGGGAGCCAGCGCGCGACCCGGTGGCCGTCGCGCAGCGACTGCTCGCAATCCAGGGGCAGGACGCCCGCGGCGCGCGGCTTGCGATTCGTGCCCGCACCACCGGGCGCTCTGCTGCCGACGTCGATCGTGCGCTCACCGCGGAGCGCACGCTGCTCATTACCTGGCTGAACCGCGGCACCCTTCACCTCGTGCGCAGTGATGATTACTTCTGGCTGCATGCCCTCACGGCACCTGGCCTGTTCACAGGCAACGCGCGGCGTCTCGCCCAGGAGGGAGTGACGCCCCGGGCTGCCCAGCGTGGCGTCGCGGTCATCGAGCGCTCCCTGCTCAACGAAGGACCGTTGACGCGCCAGCAGCTCTCCGAGCGCATTGGCGCTGTCGGTGTGCGCACCGCGGGGCAGGCGCTCGTGCACCTGCTCATGCTTGCCTCCCTAAACGGTCTGATTGTGCGCGGACCCGTCATCGGTGGCCACCATGCTTATGCGCTCGTGCACGACTGGCTCGGCGCCCCGCCACCATTCGACCGCCGGCGCGCACTCGCCGAGCTCGCCCACCGCTACCTCCTTGGCCACGAGCCCGCCGATGAGCGCGATCTAGCCAAGTGGGCCGGCCTGCCCCTGCGCGACATCCGCGAGGGACTCAATGCCATCGCATCCAAGCTCACGCGACGCCCCGACGGGCTCCTCGACCTCGTCACACGTAAAGCTCCCGCGCCGCTGCTGCCGCCCCCGCGGCTGCTCGGTGCCTTCGACCCCGTCCTGCTCGGCTGGCGCTCACGCGATGACATCCTCGGCCCCCACCGCTCACTCATCACCACTAACGGGCTCTTCCGGCCCTTCGTGCTTGTCCACGGACGCGCCGCCGGCACCTGGCGGATCGCGGGTGGGGAGGTCAAAATCGAACCCTTCGCTCGCCTCGCCCGCGCGGACGCCACCGCGCTCGCCAAAGACGCCCAGGACGTCGTGCGCTTTCTTACTCCCGAATCGGAGCTCAGCGACGCATCTGCTTGACGCGGCCGCCCGATCCTGGTCCACCCTCGCACTCTACCCTTCAGATGCAATGACATCCGCTGCGAGTGGCGCTGACTGTGCTACGTGACCTAGCCACATGGCTTGCACCAGCGGGGTGGCCAGCGCTCGCTGAGGGCGCACGAGACCGAGTGCGGCTACTCGCCTGGTTTGCGATCGCAGCACAGGCGCTGTTCATCGCCGGCTGGATCGTCGCGGGCGTACTGGAACCGGGCTATTCGCCTGTGCATATGTACGTGAGCGAGCTGGGTCGTCGCGCCGCGGCGCATCCTTGGATTTTCGATCTCTCAACGACAGTGTGGGGCCTGGGCTTCATCGCGCTCGGCGTCGCGTTGCGACCCGCGCTTGAGGGCCATCCGTGGCGTCGCGTGGCGCCGTCGCTGTTCGTGCTCGCCGGTCTCTTCGCGATCGCCCTCGCACCGTTGCGTCTTGACTGTGCCACCTCGGCCAATCAGCTGTGTCACATGCGCGATGCCGCTGGCGCTCTCTCCTGGCGCCACTACGGCCACGAGTGGTCGAGCCTCGCGCTGCAGGTCGCCCTGCTGCTCACTCCGCTCGCGCTCGCCCGCACCCTGTGGCCCGCACGTCTCGCTCGCCTCCTCCTGGCTGGCGGCCTCGCAGTCGCGTTGCTTTGGAGCCTCGCGTTCCTGCTCAGCGACAGCCGCGGCACCGACGGCGGCCTGTGGCAGCGTATCTGGCTCCTGCCGGTGCACGGATGGGTGTTGCTGTGCGCGGCGGCGCTGATCCTCGCGGCGCGTCCTGCCTCAGTCCAACGCCGTCACCAGGACCATCGGCACAAGAACCAGCTGCACTAAGAAGGTCGGCCATCCGTCCGCCCATCTTGCATCCACCGCGCTCGCCCTATAACACTGCGCTCGCGCGATGCCCTTCGCAAGGCATCGAGGGCTGAACACCCTCGGGGGCTGGGCGCAAATCGCAAATAAATTAATCACCGCTTCACGACCACCGCTTCAGGGAGACGGACCGTGGTGAGCATGGACGCCGGGATCACCCCATGAGTGCCGACATCGGCAGCGGAACCGAGCCGCGCCTTGCCCCACCTCGCTGGAGGACACCACGCCGCACGGCAACGACGCAACCGCCCCCTGAGGCCAAGGGGCCGGCAGCGAGCATGCTGCGGGACGCCATCTTTCGCAGACGCCTGCTGATGGCTGACGCGATGGCGGCCGTTTGCGCGTTCACACTAACCACGCACCTCTCCTCCTCCGCGCCCCAGCTCACCTGGCTGAGCATCGTCGGCCTGCCGCTGCTGCTCCTCAGTGCGAAGCTCTTCGGGCTCTACGACCGCGATGAAACGCTGCTGCGCAAGACCACCCTGGATGAGGCCCCGAAGCTCTTTCACCTTGCCACGCTGTGTGCTCTGGCCGCATGGCTTGCCGGCGGGCTGGTGCTGGCCGCGCCGCTTGACCGGCGCGAGGCGCTGTTCCTGTGGCTCTCCCTTGCGTTGCTGCTGCTGCTCGCGCGCGCCGCCGCGAGGATGCTGGCCTTACAGCGCGCTCCGGCGGAGCGCTGCCTGTTCATCGGCGATGAGGCGCTGGCGCATAGCGTCCGCTCCAAGCTCACCGGGCACCGCGGCGTCAAGGCCGAGCTGGTGGCACACGTGGATCTCGATAGGGTCGCCCCCTGGTCCGCCGGCGCCTGCTCCGCCGCGAGGCTCGCCGAGGTCCGCGATCTCGCTCGCACGCTCGATGTGCACCGCGCCATCATCGCGCCGCCCAGTGCCGACACCGACGAGACCCTCGATCTGGTGCGCACGCTCAAAGCTGTCGGAGTCCGGGTCAGCGTGCTGCCGCGCCTGCTCGAGGTGATCGGCTCCTCGGTCGAGTTCGACAATCTCTATGGGCTGACGGTGATGGGCGTCAGGCGCTTTCACCTCACCCGCTCATCGGCGGCGCTCAAGCGCGCCCTTGACCTGCTCGGCGCCGGCATCGGGCTGTTCGTCGCGGCGCCGCTCATGCTCGCAATCGCCGTGGCGATCAAGTTCGACAGCCGCGGCCCCGTGTTCTTCCGCCAGTTGCGCGTGGGCGAGCACGGCAAGCGCTTCTACATGCTCAAGTTCCGCACGATGGTCCCCGATGCAGAGGCCATGAAGGACTCCCTGCGCGATCTCAACGAAGCCCAGGAGGGGCTCTTCAAGATCGCCGAGGATCCACGCGTGACCCGCACCGGCAGGTTCCTGCGCAAGAGCGCGCTCGATGAGCTGCCGCAGCTTTTGAACATCATTAGACGCGAGATGAGCCTCGTGGGTCCGCGCCCACTGGTGATCGACGAGGACGCCCGCGTGGAGGGCTGGCACCGTCGGCGTTTGGAGCTGCTGCCCGGAATGACCGGCCACTGGCAGATCCTCGGCCCCGCGCGGGTGCCGCTGCGCGAGATGGTGGCCATCGACTATCTCTACGTCGCCAACTGGTCGCTGTGGACTGACATCAAGATCCTGCTGCGCACCGTCCCTCACGTCCTCGCGCGGCGCGGACTCTAAGCGTCGTGAACTCCACCACCTTCCGAGCACTGCTCCAAGACGAGCTCGCCCCGGGCCCGCGTGGGACAGGTGCCCCGCCGGTCGAGCCGCAGGATGCGTCCGCCGCGAGCGACGATCCGCCCGCCACCCGCGCTGGGGAGCTCGCGCATGCCGCGCTCATGCTCCTGCCCGGCGCCCTCATCGTCTTCACCGGCTTCAACGCCGGCGGCTACTTCCCCACGAGCACTGCGCTTGCCGTCGTCCTGCTCACTCAGATACTGCTCGTGCGGATCGTGCAGGCGCAGCGGCCATTCGCCGGCCTCACCCGCAGCTCGCTCATCGCCATCGTCGGTCTTGCGCTCTACGCGCTTATGACCCTCGCCTCCGCCGTCTGGTCTCACGCCAGCAGTCGCGCGCTGATCGAGTTCGACCGTGCCTGGCTCTACCTATTGATCTTGTTGCTTTACGCCACCATCCGGCCGAGCGCGCAGAACCTGCGCTGGTTCCTGCGTGGCCTCGTGCTCGGCATCGCCCTCGTCTGCCTCGCCGGACTCGTCAGCCGCGTGCTGCCCCACGTGTGGCACACCGCGCCCAATGTCGCCAACCAGCGCCTCAGCTATCCCGTCAGCTACTGGAACACGCTCGGCCTGCTCGCAGCGCTGGGCATCGTGCTCGCTCTGCACCTCGCCTGCACGCTCAGCGAGCGCCGCCTCGTCCAGATCCTCGCGGCCGCGCTCGTGCCGCTACTCGCGGCCACGCTCTTCTTCACCTTCTCACGGGGAGCGATGGCCGCCAGCGCCATTGGCCTGGTCGTATACGTGCTGGTTGCTCGACCCCGCGGACTGCTCAGCGGCGCGCTCGCCAGCGTGCCTGGCACCGTCGTTCTTATCCTCGTCGCCTACCACGCGAACCTACTTGACACCGTCGAACCCACCACGCCCGCGGCCGTCTCCCAGGGTCACCGCGTCGCGCTCGTCGCGGGCGTCTGCGCACTTCTTTGCGGCGGCCTGCGCCTGCTGCTGGCGATCGTGCTCGATCCGCGCTTGCGTCGCTTCGCCGGCCGGTCCCGCACGAGGCGCCCTGGCATCGCCGCCGCGCTCGGGGCCGGGAGCCTCGTGCTCGTGGCCGCGGTCCTCGCTCTCGCCCTCGGCCTACCCCACACCCTGGCGCACGACTGGAACCGCTTCATCAGCGGCGCGCCCACGCATGGCTCGAGCGGCGATCTGCGCCAGCGCCTGAGCGATCCCTCCAACGACGGGCGCACGGACCTATGGCGAGTCGCACTGCACGGCGGCAACGCGGCTGCTCTGCACGGTAGGGGTGCGGGCATGTATCAGACCCTCTGGGATCGCCAGCGTCCCCGCTTCGCCTACGTCATCAATGCACACAGTCTGTACCTACAGGCGTTCGCCGAGCTCGGGGTCCCCGGGCTGCTGCTGCTGCTGATCGCGCTCGGCGCGATCCTCGGCGCGCTCGCGGCCCGTGTTCGCACCCGCAGCGGGGTACAGCGCTCGCCCAATCCCCAGCGCCCGCTCGACCACCAGCGCCCGCTCGGGGCACAGCGCTCGCTCTATGGGGCACTGCTCGCCGCTGGCCTCATCTGGGCCCTGCGCGCGGGCGTGGACTGGGACTGGGAGATGCCAGTGGTCACGCTTGGCTTCTTCGCGGCCGGCGGCCTGGCCCTGAGCCCCCGCAACGGCTCCGCGCCAAACGGCTCCGCGCCAGGCTGGGTGCCTGCTCGCGGCACGCGCATGGCACTTGGCCTGCTTTGCTGCGCGAGCCTGGTACTGCCGGTGCTGATCATTGGCTCGCAGCGCCACCTCGCCGACGCCGAGCGTGCCCTCTATGCATCCCACTGCAACGCCGCGAGCTCAGCGGCGCTGTCATCGATCGGGTGGCTCGACGTCCGCCCCGAGCCCTACGAGATCCTCGGCCTCTGCGACGTGCAGCGCGGCCTGCCCCGCCAGGGCGTCGCGGCGATGCGCCAGGCCGTGCACTACGACCCCGGAAGCTGGGAGACCTACTACGCCCTCGCCCTCGCGCAGGCGGCTGCGGGCATCGATCCGCGGCCCAACGCGGAGAAGGCCCTACGGATGAATCCGCTCGAGCCGCTCACTCGCCAGGCGGCCACGGAACTCAACGTCGCAAGCCCCACTGAGTGGGTCAAGCGTGCCGCACGTGTGCGCGCGAGTGCCCTGGCCAGCAACGACCTCTCGCTGGTCCCGTCCTAGTCCATCGCCTCGCGCACGCCTCGCGCAGCTAGTCCACCTCTTCGCGCAGCTAGTCCACCGCCTCGCGGTGGCTAGTCCACCGCCTCGCGCAGCTAGTCCATCGCTTCGCGCAGCTTGCGCAGGGCTCGGTACACCCGGCCCTCGACCGTAGTAAGCGGCTCCCCGGTCACCTTCGCGATCTCTGGCACCGTTAGATCGGCGCCGAAGCGCAGCGCGATCGCCTCGCGCTCCTCCCCGCTCAGGGCCGCCAGGCTCCTGTTGATGAGATCGCGGTCGGCCACCTCATGTAGGTCGTGCTCGGCGATCTCATCGACCTCCTCGTGGTCCGTGAGCCCACCGCCAGGCCCAGCACCGGGCCGAGTGCCAGCCACCATCCGCTCCAACGCCCTGCCCTCGGTGGCGCGGCGACGGACGTGATCGTTCAGGCAGTTGAGCGCGATCGCATACAGCCAGGTCTTCTCGCTTGCGCGGCGGCGGTCAAAGCGCGAGCGCGCGCGCAGCGCCCGCTCGCAGGTGTCCGCCAGCAGGTCCTCCGCCAAGGCCCGATCGCCCGTGCGGTACCTGAGGAAGCTGAACAGAGCCTGCGCGTGTTCGGCGTAAAGGCGCTCGAAAGCGTCGTCGCGCTGCATCCGCATCAGCACCCCCATCGGTCGTCTGTCCAGACGAGAAAGCTTCCGGTCTGGAAGATGGCCGCTCGTTCGTATGAGGCCGCATGAGCCACTCACACAACCACGACGAGCACTTCTCGGAGGACCTCCAGAAGGTCGCTGACGTGCTTCGCGAAGGGCGTCCCACGTTGGATCCGCTGGCCCTCGATCGGGTCAAGCTGCGGGCGATGAGCGCGGCGCGCCGGTCTACCTCCTCACCAAACAAGGGATCTTTCATGAAATCACGGATTACTGCGCTGGTCTCGGTCGGATTTCTGATGCTGGGCACGGGCGGCACTATGGCGCTGGCCGGCGGTGATGGCGGCGGAAGCTCCGCCGGCAGCGCCAGCTTCCACCAGTACCGTCCTCCGTGCGATCACGGTCAGGGGCGCGGCGGCGACCACGAGTGCCACGGTCACGAAGGCGAACACGGTGACGGCGGCCACGGCGGCGGGGACCACGGCGGTGGCGGCGACCATCACGGCGGCGGCCAGGGTGGCGGCGACCACGGCGGCGGTAAGGGTGGTGGTGAGCACAGCGGTGGCAACGGCGGCCACGACAGCGGTCACGGCCATAACGGCGGCCACGGACATCACTAGTCCAAGCTCAGCAGGGCTTGCGCCAAGCTCACAGCTGGCGCACAGCGGGAGGGCCATATCGGCCCTCCCGCTCGCTGTGTGGCTGGCGATCCTCGTAGGCGTTGCCGGAGGCGCCCTGGCATTTCACAGTCGTGGGAGCGAGGATCTGTTCCGCCTGCAGCAGTCACGCGCGCTGACGCTCAACCCCGCGACAGCACTGGGCGCAGCCCAGGTGCAGGCCGTCGCGGTCGAAGCGCCCGAGCCCGTGCCAGCGGCCCTGCGCACGCATCCTGCGCGGGTTCGCTGCCTGCCCGGGGCGGGGGGCACGCTGCGCAATCCATGGTCATGCGCGATCCGCTACCGCTCGGGCACGCGCGCTCACTACCGCATCGTCGTCCAGCCCGACGGGCGCTATGCCGGCACGGGCACCGGCATCATCACCGGCTGTTGCGTCAAGGTTCCCACGCTCGAATGAGCAGTCTGGATAGAAGAATCCGCTCGTCAGGCGGTTATTCGCGCCCGAGACCCTCTCGGGTCTCTGCCTGGTAGTGTCGCCGGGTGACTGCCAGCGTCGACTATGAGCGCCACGGGCGCACCTACGCGCGCCACCGCCGCCCCGACCCGCGCATCGCCGCTCGCATCCACGCCGCACTCGGCGAGGCTCGCACTGTGCTCAATGTCGGAGCCGGCGCCGGCTCCTATGAGCCACACGATCGCTGGGTGCTCGCCGTCGAGCCCAGTGCAACCATGCGCGCCCAGCGTCCCGCTGGCGCCGCGCCCGCCCTCGCCGCCAGCGCCGAGGCGCTGCCCTTCGATGACGACACCTTCGACGCTGTCATGGCCTGCGTCACGATCCACCACTGGGACTCCCAGCGGGCGGGTCTCGCCGAGCTGCGCCGCGTCGCACGCGGGCCCGTCGTCGTCTTCACCTTCGAGCTCGAGAGCCTTCCCGCGTGGCAGCTCGAATACCTGCACGAGGGTGTCACGAAGGAGCTCACCCGCTTTCCCGCCATCGCTGAGGTCGCCGCCGCCCTTGGCGGGCACACCCGCGTCGAGCACATCCCCACGCCCGGCGACTGTCACGATGGCTTCTTCGAGGCCTTCTGGAAGCGACCCGAGGCGCTGCTCGATCCCGACGTGCGCAGCGCCCAGTCGATCTGGGCGCTGCTCGAGCCCGACGTCGAGGAGCGCATCGTCGAGCGTCTCAGCGCCGGACTTCAGTCCGGCGCCTGGGATGCCCAGCACGGGCACCTGCGTGAGCAGAACAATTTCGATGGCGCCTTGCGCCTCGTCATCTCCCACGCGTCCTGAGAGATTGCATGCAACGCTTGTCGAGTGGGAGCTCGGAGTGTATGGCGTCCGCCGCGCGCGTCGATACAACTTGCGAGCACCGATGCAGCGGCAGATCCAGCTACTTCGACGGCTCGTCCTCGACTCGCAGTACACGGTCGACCCGGCGAGCGTGGCCAACGCGATCCTCGTTCGCGCCGCGACGCGCCGCGCGGTCTTGGGGACCTCCTTCCGCAACGACCTGCGCACGGTCCCCGTGCGCTCCTTCCGGCCCAGCCGCCAGGCGCGCTCCTTTAGGCCCTGCAATGCGAAGGGCCTCGGCGAGGATCTGGGCCTGATCGTGATCCCGCCCAGGCATCGTCGCTAGGCCCAGGCATCGTCGCTAGGCCCAGGCATCGTCGCCAGGCCCAGGCATCGTCGCCAGGGCGAGCCACGACTGGATAGCCGCGGCTCGCCCTGGCCGGCGCCCTCCCTTAGCCGCGGCTCGCCCTGCTTGCCTGCCAGGCTTCAGCCCTGCGCGACGATCAGCAGGTTGTTGCGGTCCTGATCGCGGAAGAAGAACATCGGCGGCACTGGGTCGCCCATGCGCATCACTTCGGCGTCGACGTCCACGCCGCGCTCCTTCAGGGCCGCGTAGTCGGCATCGATGTCCGTGGTGGAGAAGGCCACGCGGGTCTCGATACCTGCCGCTTCGCCTTCGCGGGGCATGACCAGCGCGACCGTCGTGGCCGCACCCGCCGGCGCGACTTCCACCCAGCGGTCGCCGTTGCCGAAGGGCGTGTCGTTGCGCTTCTCGAACCCCAGCTTCTCCACGTAGAACTCGATCGCCTGGTCCTGGTCGCTCACGGGGACCATCACGGTTCCCACCTGGCTGATGTGGGTCTTGGTCGCTGTATCGCTCATTTGCATCCTCCTTCTGCTTGTTGGGTTTTCAAGTCAAGACCGCCGGACGCCTGGAACTCATCGCGCTGGCTCGTAGGTAAGCACGAAGACGCCGTCGGGACCCACCGGGGTGGTGTCCACGAGGCGCAGCACCGTGTGCGGGGCGCCATCGAACAGGCGCTTGCCACTGCCCAGCACGATCGGGAACACCATCAGGCGGTACTCATCCACGAGGTCCTGCTCTGCCAGCGAGCGCACCAGCGTCGCGCTGCCGGCGATCAGGATGTCGCCCGCAACCTGCTCCTTCAGCTTCCCCATTTCGCTCGGGAGGTCATCGCCTGAGAGGACCGTCGAGTTCTCCCATGTGGCATCTGCCGCGCTCAGTGTCTTGGAGACCACGTACTTCGGCATTGTGTTCATCTTCTTCCCGAACTCGTGCTCGTTCATCGCTGGCCACGCCTTGGCGAAGCCCTCGTAGGTGACCCGCCCCAGCAGCTGCGCATCGGCAGCGACGAGCTCGCCGAACTTGAACTCATCGCCCTCTTTGCCGCGATCGAACTTGAATGACCAGCCACCGTGCTCATACTCCTCGCCGCCACCGGGATCCTCGATTACGCCATCTAGGCTTGTGAACTCCGTTACCACGATCTTGCCCATCTCACGCGCTCCTTTTGGTTTTGCCTTGCCCTTGCTTTGGGATCACGGTATAGACGGCGCTCGTGCAGCGAACTCATCGCCTACCTCCTACGATGCTTGCAATGGAGGGCTCCACGCTTACCGCTTCCCCGGCCTTCGCTGACTTCGAGCGCCATCGCCGCGAGCTCACGGCCTACTGCTACCGCATGCTGGGCTCGCCCTTCGAGGCCGAGGACGCTGTGCAGGACACCCTCCTGCGCGCCTGGCGCGCCCGCGAGCGCTTCGAGGGTCGCGCGTCGGTGCGCTCGTGGCTCTACCGCATCGCCACCAACGTCTGCCTGGACATGCTCAAGAGCCGCGAACGCCGCGCCCGCCCGATGGATCTCGGCGGCGCCCGTTCCCCACATGGCCCGATCGGCGAGATCCTCCCCGAGGTCACCTGGATCGAGCCGGCGCCCGACGGCCAGCTGCTGCCCGCAGCCGAGGACCCTGCCGCGGTCGCGGAGTCGCGCGAGAGCATCCGCCTGGCTTTCGTCGCGGCCCTGCAGCACCTGCCGCCGCGTCAGCGCGCCGCCCTGATCCTCTGCGAGGTCTTGCAGTGGAAGGCCTCTGAGGTCGCCGAGCTGTTGCAGACCAGCGTTACCGCCATCAACAGCGCCCTGCAGCGCGCACGCGCCACGCTTGACGCTGCCAACGTCGCGGATGCCGGCAGCGGCAAGCTGAGCGAGCACGACAACGAGCTGCTGGCCCGCTACCTCGACGCCTTCCAGCACTACGACATGGAGGCCCTCACGACCCTTATCCACGAGGACGCCACCCAGTCGATGCCCCCCTACGAGCTGTGGCTGTCAGGACGCGAGGACATCCTCGCCTGGTGGGTCGGCCCCGGCGCCGCGTGCCGTGGCTCCCGCGTCATCCCCACCGTCACCGCCAACGGCTCCCCCGCATTTGGCCAGTACAAGCCCAGCGAGACCGGCTCCGGTTATGACCCCTGGGCGCTACAGGTGCTCGAGATCGCGAACGGGAAGATCGTCGAGTTCACCTTCTTTCTGGCCACCGAGACCCTCTTCCCCCTCTTTGGGCTGCCGCCGCGGCTTGAGGCGTAGGCAGCTCAATCCCCCGCGAGCAGCACCTCAGCGAGCCCCATGAACCCCACCAGCGCCAGCAGCTCCTCACAGGCGCCGCAGAGCCATACCTGACATCCCGCGCGCCGCCCTGCCAGCGCCAGCCGTGCCAATGCGTCCACAGCCACTGCGTCGGCCGCCACGCCCGCCACCTCGCAGCGCAGCACCTCGATGCCGTCGCCGCCCAGCAGCATGCAGGTCCGCGCGAATAGCCCCGGTAGGTCCGCGCGTTGCAACGGAGACCTGATCGTCAGGGTCGCGCTCCGCGGCGCAGGGCCGGTCCTCGTCTCCTTCCTCATTGCTCTTCATATGAAGACCGGTCCACCCCCGAGAACTCATCGGCGGTCTTCCACGCCCTTTGATATGCGCCCGCTGTTATGCGGCTGCTGGAAGCTTGCGCCGTGCGGCGTGCTCCCGCGCGGGGATCTCCGTGCTTGTGCCTATGCTTGCCTGCCGCTCCTTGCCGCCACGACCGGGCAGCGGTGGCAGCGCCAACTTGACGATCTTACGCACAACGCTGCCAAACTGGCGGTGCAGCGGGCCGGTGTTGTAGGGGATGCCGTAGCGCTCGCAGATCGCGCGCACCTCCCCGGAGATTTCCGTGTAGCGGTGCGCGGGCAGACCCGGGAACAGGTGATGCTCGATCTGGTAGCTGAGATTGCCGGCCAGCACATGAAAGAGCTTGCCGCCGGTGAGGTTCGCCGAGCCGAGCAGCTGCCGGTAGTACCACTCCCCGCGTGTCTCGTTCTCGGCCTGCTGCTCGCTGAACTCGTGCGTCCCGTCGGGGAAGTGACCGCAGAAGATGATCGTGAAGGCCCAGAGGTTGCGCGTCAGGTTGGCGGTGGCGTTGCCGGCGAGCACCAACGGGAAGGAAGGACCGGAGAGCAACGGGAAGAGCACGTAGTCCTTGAGCGTCTGGCCGCGCACCTTGCCCCAGATGTCCTTGAGCATGCCGCGCTTCTCGCCCAGACTCACCTTGCCGGTCGCGATGCGCTCGGTTTCCAGGTCGTGCAGTGCGACGCCGTACTGAAAGAACGCCGCCAGGAGCGCCGCGTAGAGCGGATTGCCCAGGTAGTAGGGGCGCCAGCGCTCCTCCTCGCTCATGCGCAGGATCCCATAGCCGATGTCGCGGTCCTTGCCGACGATGTTGGTGTAGGTGTGGTGCATGTAATTGTGTGAGTGGCGCCACTGCTCGGCCGGGCAGGCGGTGTCCCACTCGAAGGTCTTCCCATTCAGCCGCGCGTCTCCGGTCCAGTCGTACTGGCCGTGCATCACGTTGTGGCCGATCTCCATGTTGTCCAAGATCTTCGATACCGACAACGCCGCGGTGCCCGCAAGCCACGCCGGCGGCAGGAAGCTCACGAATAGCAGTGCGCGGCCCGCTACCTCAAGGCCCCGCTGCGAACGGATGACCTTGTTGATGTAGTCGACGTCACGCTGGCCGAGGTCCGCCGTCACGCGTGCGCAGATGGCGTCCAGTTCCTTCCCAAAAGACTCCAGCTGCTTAGGTGTGAGATTCGGTGGTGCCTTGGACATTCCCAACTCCTTTTTCAGTGGTAGTTAATTTTTGGGTGGGGTTCATAACTCGAGCTCCACATCGCCCACCGGCACCGACACGCAGATGCGGATCTGCTCATCCCGCGCGCCCGAGATCTCGCCGCTTAGGACATTGCGCACCCTGCCCGAGCGCTTGCGGCAGCTGCAGGTGTTGCAGATACCCATGCGGCACCCATGCTCAGGCGTCAAGCCCGCGTCCTCAGCCTGCTCCAGCAGCACCAGGCCGCTGTTCGCGGCCTCGCGTGCGCTCCCGGCAAAGCGCACCGTACCCACGGCGTCCTCGCGCTCGAAGCTGAGCGTCCCTGGCGTGAACGTCTCGACCACCGGCGCGGGCAAGCCATCCTGCGCCCACATCGCCTGCACGGCCTCGATCAGCGCCGGCGGCCCGCACACGAAAGTCGCGACATCCTGCCGCTCGGGCATCACCGCACGCAGGTGCTCGCGACCAAAGCGGCCCGCCAATGCCCGGCTGTCCGCGCGGCGCCTGACTGGGCGCGTGAACGCCCGCGCGACGCGCAGGCCCTTACGGCGCGCCGCCAGCTCAGCGAGCTCTGCGCCATACAGCGCCAGCTCGGGCGAGCGGGCGTAGTTCAGAAACCCCACCTCGCCCGCAAAGCCCTCATCGCAGAGCGTGCGCAGCATCGCCATCACCGGTGTCACCCCGCTGCCTCCGCTGATCAGCAGCACCCGCTGTGGCCGCTTTGCCGGCAGCACGAACTCGCCCTGCGCCGCGCCGAGGCCCACGATCATGCCCGTCCGCGCGTGCTCGCGCAGATGGCCCGAGACCCTACCCTCGGGGTGCGTCGAGACAGTCAGCTCGAGCGTCGCATCCGCCGCATGCTCCGAGCCCGCCGGCGAGTAGGGCCGCGTCTGGCGCACACCACCGACCTCGACGCTCACGTTTACGAACTGCCCCGCACGCATGCCCTGCCAACTCGCGTTGGGGCGCAGCGTGAGCGTCACGCTCTTCGCGGTCTGATGGCGCACGGCGATCACCTCCGCTCGCGCCTCCTTCACCAGCAGCGGCGCCACCAGCTCCAGGTAGCGATCGACGCCGTGCGGGTAGGCCAATGCCTCGAACAGACCGGAGTGCAGCAGGCGCCGGCCCAGACCACCGCGGCGCGCGCGAGCGTTAGGGGGAAAAGCAGGGGGAGGGAGGGGTCCGGTGACGCGAGAGCCAGCGGCAGCGAGGAAAGAAGTGGTGGCGGGCAAGATTCCAGTCTCCAGATAGGTCAGTGCACAACTGTTCACAGACTACCCTAACCAGTACACTTCCATTCCCACCAGGTAACAGATACATCTGTGATCTTCGTCACACTGACATCGTGAACACCCGTACTCCAGAGAGCCCGCCTACGCGCCAGGAGCGCAAGCAGCTCACGCGCCAGGCGCTACTCGACGCCGCACTGGAGCTGCTCGAGCAGCAGAGCTTTGCGAGCCTCAGCCTGCGCCAGGTCACGCGCGCGGCAGGCATCGTTCCCACCGCCTTCTACCGCCACTTCGCGGACATGGAGGAGCTCGGCCTGGTGCTCGTCGAGGAGTCCTTCCGCACCCTGCGGGCGATGATCCGCGCCGCGCGCGCGGATCCGCGCACCTACGAGCACATGATTCGCAACTCCGTGGAGATCCTCGTCGGCTACGTCCACGAGCACGAAGCGCACTTTCGCTTCATCGCCCGCGAGCGCTTCGGCGGCGTCGCCGCCTTGCGCCACGCCATCCGTACCGAGATCCGCCTGTTCGCCAGCGACCTCGCCACCGACCTCGCGCGCTTTCCCATCCTCGAGAGCTGGAGCACCGAAGACCTCCAGCTCATCGCCGGGCTGCTCGTCAACGCGATGGTCTCAACGGCGCAGGAGATCCTTGACGCCCCCCCGCGCGATCCCACCGCCGAGCGCGAGATCGCAGCCACGGCCCGCCGCCAGCTGCGCCTGATCACTCTCGGCGTGCCGCAGTGGCGTGCGCGTTCGGCCGGGGTCTGATCAACCCCCCTCCGCCAGCAGTTCGTCCAGACGTTCGTGGGATGCGCTTAGGCCCTTCTCGGGCGCACAAGCGCACGCTCCCCCAGCCGCTCGATCCTCTCCGCCGCAGCGTGCGCCCCATCGCTGTGCGCCAACGCCCGCGCCAGCGCGCCTGCCCCCTGCTTCAGCGCCGGATCCGCGAGCGCTGCCGCGATCGCGCCGCGCAGCTTGCGCACCGAGGCGCCGGAGCGCACCCGCACGCCCGCGCCTGCCGCCACCACACGAATCGCGTTGTCGGGCTGATCGCGCCCGCCCGGCAGGCACACCAGCGGCACCCCATCGGCCAGCGCCGCGTTGATCGTCTGCCAGCCCGCGTGGGTGATCATCAATGCAGCGTGGGGCAGCACCTGACGGTGGGGCACATACGCCACCGCGCGCGCGTTTGCAGGGAGGCGCAGCGCCGCACCCTCGAGTGCAGGGCCTGCTGTCAGCAGCGCCCTTACCGGCAGGTCCGCCACTGCATCCAGCACCCGCTGCACCGGCGCGCGCTGGTTCATATAGCTCGTGCTGAAGCCGATCACCACGAGGGGGTCCTCGCCACAGCCGGCTGCCTGCGCTGGCCACGGCGAGCGCCACTCGCCCTCGTAGGGCTCAAAGGCCGGGCCCACGTAGTGCACGTTCGCCGGCAGCTCCGCCCTGCCCGCGAAGTCGAGCTCCGGCGCGCTCAGCACATGGATCTCCGCCACCCCCAGCAACTGCTGATCCCAATCCGCCAGCGGCGCCAGACCCTGCTCCGCGCGCGCCGCGTTCAGCGTCGGCAGGCCCGCTCCCAACATGCGCCGAGCAATGCTCTGCGCCACGCCATCGCGCACTGCCCCCAGGCGACCTCTCATCGGCTTCATACCGCTCCCCAGCGGCGGCACGCCCGCCGCCGGTAGCGGATATGGGCAGTGCACGAGCGCCACCGCCGGCACCCCCGCGCCCTCTGCGGCCACCATCGCCCCCGGCAGCATCCAGTCCACCACCACCACGTCCGCGCGCCAGCTTGCAAGCACCTGCGCGCACTCATGGCTGGTATCCGCCAGCAGGCCCACCAACAGGTTGTCGCGCGCCTTCAGCGCCGCCCCCAGCTTCGTCCGCGCCTCCCAGTCGCGCAGCGGATCGCTCTCCGGGCGCGCCATGTCCATGTCAGGCAGCGCGCCACGGAACTCCACCAGCTCCGCGCCGGTCGCCCGCACCCGTTCGCCCGCAGCGCGGTGCGCAAGCACCCGCACCTGGTGACCTCGCTCCACCAGCCGTCGCATCAGCGCCAGCTGCGGCGGCGCGTTTCCGCTGAACGCCAGCAGTGTCTGGAAGATGCGCATGGGCTTGCGCGCAGCCTACCGCCGGCCGCGTGCGCCGGGGAACCGTCAGGATCCAGCACGTGGCGGATCCGCGGCTGCTCATCTTCGACTGCGACGGCGTGCTCGTCGACAGCGAGCCGATCTCAAATGGAGTGCTCGCACGCATGCTCAGCGAGCAGGGGCTCCCCACCACGCTCGCGCAGGCCCGCGAGGACTACCAAGGCCTGCTGCTCGCCGACATAGCCGTCAAGGCGCAGGAGCGGCTCGGGCGCGCGCTGCCCGCCGACTGGCTGACCGACTTCGAGCGCCGCCGCGCCGCCGTTTTCGACGCTGAGCTCCAAGCCGTGCCCGGTGCCACTTACGCTGTCGAGAGTGCCATCGCAGCACGGCTGGCCGTCTGCGTCGCCTCACAGGGCAAGCTCGAAAAGACGCGACGCTCACTCGAGCTCACGGGCCTGCGCAGCCTCTTCCCCGACCACGCTCTTTTCTCCGCCTACGAGGTCCCCCGCGGCAAGCCCCATCCCGACCTCTTCCTCCACGCCGCGCGTGTCATGGGAACAGAGCCGGCCGACTGCCTTGTGATCGAGGACACTCCCTCCGGGGTCAGCGCCGCCGTGGGCGCCGGCATGCCCGTCCTTGGCTATGCAGCTGACAGCGATGAGACCGCGCTGCGCTGCGCCGGCGCGGAGACCTTCCACTCCCTGCACGAGCTGCCCAGGATGCTCGGGCTCGACTGAGCCGCCGCCTCACCACCTGCCATCGATCACCTCCACTTCGCCCCGCCGGCCCGGGCGCCCGAAGAACATATGCAGCAGCCCATTCACCACGCTCACGATGATCGCTGCCAGCGCCGCCCACCAAAAGGTCTCGATCGTGAACTGGGGGACGATCCAGTGCGTCAGGTACAGCATCAGCACGTTGATCAGGAAGTAGAAGATCCCGAACGTCACGATGATGAATGGGATCGACAGCACCGCTAGCACGGGCTTGAGGAACACGTTCACGAGCGTGAACACCAACCCCGCCACCAGCAGCGCCCACCAGTCGTTGCCATAGCTCAGCCCCGCGAGCAGCCACGTCGCCACGAACAACGCGATCGTGTTGAACACCCATGTGATCGCAAGGCGTTCGACCATGCACTGCACAGGCTAGCTGTCTACCCGGGGACGTCGGCCTGCGTCCAGCCTTGACTAGCTCGGACTCGCGCTCGCCTCTTCGCGCGCGCGGCTGATGCGCACCACATCCCAGGCCAGGTGACAGCGCTCCAGGCCCCCGATCAGCCAGGAGCCTGGGTCGAGCTGCCAGCCGCGCAGGCCGTGGCTCGCGGAGGTGGGGAAGGCGTGATGGTTGTTGTGCCATGCCTCACCGAACGCCAGCGGCGCCAACCACGCTAGGTTGCGCGACTCATCGCCCGTACTGAAGGGGCGCCGCCCGAAGCAGTGGCACAGCGAGTTGATGCTGAAGGTCACGTGGTGCAGCAGGAACACCCGCACCGCACCGCCCCACAACAGGCCCGTGAGGCCGCCCACCAGCGAGCCCGTCAGCGCGTAGCCCAGACCGAAGGGCACCGCCAGGCCCACCGCCACCCACAGCGGGAACATCCTGCTGATGAAGCGCAGATCTTTGTCGGCCAAAAGATCCTTCGCGTAGCGCGCTGGGTTTGCCATGTCCTTGCCCCGGAAGATCCAGCCCATGTGCGCGTGACCAAGCCCCCGCAGCGCCCCACGCCAGCCCGGCGCCGGATCCAGGTGCGGGCTGTGCGGGTCGCCCTCCACATCCGAGAAGCGATGGTGCTTGCGGTGCGTGGAGACCCACTCGATCACGGGGCCCTCCACCGCCATCGCCCCCAGCACCGCCAGCAGCGCCCGCAGCGAGCGCGTCGTCTTGAACGAGCGGTGCGTAAACAGGCGGTGGTAGCCCACAGTTATGCCGAGGCCAGTGAAGGTGTAGGTGATCGCCAGCACCACGAGGTCCTGCCAGTGCAGCGTCCCACCCCACGCCAGCCATCCCGCTAGCGCCAGCAGCGCCGGCGGCACCGCAAAGATCATCACCCGCACCATCCGCTCCGCGCCTTCGTGCTCGATCGGCACCATTTCCGCGACCCCGCCAGCAGGCTCCTGCTCCGGACCTGCAGTCGGCTGCTGCCCCAGAGCTGTGGCCTCTGCTGCCAGTGTGACCTCTGGCAGCACATCGCCCATGCCACTTACCGTAGCGCACACTCACGTCTGCACGCGACCCCAAGCGCCCAGACTCACGTTTGCACGAGCCTTTTCCCTTCGGCGTCCAGTGCGAAGCCCCCCAACCCGAAGCGTGCCGCCAGCAACTGCGGCAGTTCCTCCCGCGCAAGCGAGGTGACCTGCGTGTGCTGGGGCGTGCGCTCGGTGAGGACGAGCTCGCCCCAATCGCTCACGTCCGTGCGCCTGCCCTCCCCGTCCTGCGCGCTTACGATCAGCCCCGTCACAAACGGCGAGCGCGGGTGCGTCGAGACCCACCAGTTGCTCGTCTCCACATCGATCAAGGGAACCGGCTGGGGTACAAAGCCATATAGATCCACCCACTCGCCATCCTCGACGCTCTGCAGCACCAGCTCCGTGCTGTCTTGCACCACCCGAAAGCTCCAGCCCGACTGCTCCTGCGCCGCGCCCGCTGTGAACGGCAACGGCTCCAGCAGGCTGCCAAGGCCAAAGCCCACGTCCGCCAGCCAGCTCTCGCCCTGCGATTGCGCCCGCATCACGAGGTGCCCCCGCGGGCGCGTCGCCCCCCGCTGCGCCCGATAACGCACACGCGCCAGGAACAGCTCCACCTCCGCCCCCAGTGCCTCCAGCGCCGCCTTCAGCAGCAGGTTCTGCTCGAAGCAGTAGCCCCCGCGGCGCTCACCCACCAGCTTGCGCTCCAGGTCCTCCAGCTCCAGTGACACCGGCACCCCGCACTGCGGGTCCAGGTTCTCGAACGGAATCGATGTCGCGTGCGCCCGATGCACCTGCGCGAGGTCCGGACGCCCGCACAGACCGATCCTTGCCAGGTAGGAGTCGAGGTCGAACATCGCGGCCACTCTAGCGGCGTGTGCCGAGCTCTCAGCTCGGCCGCACCCCTGCTATCCCAGCAGCTCCGAGTCGTGCTCCTGGAAGATCTGCGCCCAGTCGCTGCGCTCGCCAGCGTGCAGCGCCTCGATCAGCTGGTGGATCCGCGGGGTCATCACCAGCAGGTAACGCGCGGGCTCTGCCGCTGCATTCCAGTAGGAGTGCGGCGTACCGCGCTCCACCAGCAGCGATTCGCCCGCCGCCACCTCGCGCTCTTCCGCGCCGACGCGGAACCCCAGCCTGCCCTCCAGCACAATCCATGCCTCGTCGTCGCTGCGGTGCACGTGCAGGCCAGCGATCGGTCGGCCCGGATGCGTGCCCGGGTCCTTCCAGTCGGCCACCACGAAGGACTCGCTGACTATCACCCGCGCGACGATACACCCAGCGCCCCGCACGCAGCAAGAGCACAGGGATATCGTCGCGTCAGCCCATGCCCTGCCGTTTCGAGCTCCCCGGTACTCACCGTCTGCGACTGTTGCACGAGACCGACGCCCCCGAGCTGTACGCACTGATCGACGCCAACCGCGCCCACCTCGCGCCCTGGATGCCTTGGGCGCCTGGCCAGACGCTTGAGCACACACTTGACTTCATCCGCACCGCGCAGAGACAGATTGCCGACAACGACGGCTTTCAGGTGGCGCTCACCGACCGGGAGCGCATCATCGGCGTGCTCGGCTTCCATGGCGTCGACTGGGCCAATCGGGCGACCAGCATCGGATACTGGCTGGCCGAGGCAGCGCAGGGACAAGGCACCATGACCCGCGCCGTCGCAGCGCTGATCGACCACGCCTTAACGGGCTGGCAGCTCAACCGCGTCGAGATCCGTGCCGACGTCGCGAACCTCCGCAGCCGTAAGATCCCGCAGCGGCTGGGATTCCAGCAAGAGGGCACGTTGCGCCAGGCCGCGCGACTCGGCGAGCGTTACATCGACCACGCGGTGTACGCGATGCTGGCTGCCGACTGGCCCGCCGGCAAGTACGGTTTCCCGCGATGAACAACCTGCGCACCATGACCTACGAGGTCGCCGACCGGATCGCCCGCATAACCCTCAATCGCCCTGAGCGGGGCAATGGCATCACGCGGGGCCTGGTGAGCGAGCTGGAGCAGTGCGTCGAGCAGGCCGACCTCGATCCCGCCGTGCACGTGATCGCGCTGGCGGGCGATGGGAAGGGGTTCTGCGGGGGGTATGACCTGGTGGAGAGCGCGGAGGGGCAGCCCGCCGCCGCATCATCCGCTGCCGCGCCGCCCCCCGGCTCGCCGCTGCACCCGCTGGTGATGGCAGCCAATCACGATCCCGAGGGCACCTGGGACGCGATGGTGGACTACGCGATGATGAGCCGCAACGTGCGCGCGTTCATGTCGCTGTTTCACTGCGGCAAGCCAGTGGTGTGCAAGGTGCACGGGTTCTGCGTCGCCGGAGGGACCGACATGGCGCTTTGCTCGGACCTGCTCGTAATCGCTGCAGACGCCAAGATCGGCTATCCCCCGGCACGGGTATGGGGATCGCCCACCACCTCGATGTGGATGCACCGGTTGGGACCCCAGCGCGCTAAGCGGCTGCTCTTCACCGGCGACAGCCTCTCTGGCACCGAAGCGCTCGAGTGGGGCCTTGCGATCGAGGCACCGGCGCCCGAGCAGCTGGATGAGCGCACCGAGATCCTGTTGCGACGAATTGCCCGCCTGCCCGTCAACCAGCTGTGCATGATGAAGCTGCTCGTCAACCAGTCCCTCTACGCCCAGGGCTTGCACACCACGCAGGTGCTCGGCACGCTGCTCGACGGGATCACCCGTCACACCGCAGAGGGCTATGCCTTCCAGCAGCGCGCCATGCAGGCCGGCTTTCGCGAGGCGGTCCGCGAGCGCGATGAGCCGTTTGGCGACTACGGAGCCTCCACGTTCAAGGGGTAGTAGGCAGGAACCGCGGTAGTGACTCAGTTTGAGTCTAGTGGGGTGGGTGGTCTAGCTTCGGGCGGGGCGGCCAAGCTGACACCCGAGAGGCGGTCAGAGATCGCGCGTAAGGCCGCCGTCGCGCGCTGGTCTAGGCAGACCACTTCCTAGGCGCGTTGCGCGGATCTTCGCGCCACTGGCGGTACGTCGTCGTCGCCCTTCATAGAGCGCGACGTTGAGCTTTCCCTGCTTGCATCCCTTAAGGCAGGTCGTGACGCCGTACTTCCGCCGAATGTACTTCGCAAGGCTTGCCTTCGCGTTGCGCTTCGCGGCCATTCCAACTGCTTGGCGAAACTCAAAAGCCACCGCAGATGTCAGCAGGTCGACGATCTGGAGCGCGTCCGTCGACTTGGAGTCCAACCGGCATACGCTGACGACGCCAAGCCGCTTGAGACGTTGGTTCACGGCCGCTCTGACGTCTTGCTCAAAGACCACATTCGTTGGAGTTGAATAGTTGTCGGCGAGGACCACGAGTAGCTCTCGCGGGCGAATACTGCCCAGGAGCAACTGCTCGGCGAGCTTCTCGTATGCCAACCACGGAGAACCGAAGCGAGCAACGGGATCATTCTTCTCGCGATCGACAACGAAGCAGGAGAAGTGTCCATCGCTTGCGGCAACGAGATCGACCACGGCGTTATAGAAAGGAAGCGAGGTCCTGGTGACGGCGTTGAAATGGATCTCGTGGTACGTCTGGGTGCAATCTCGCAAATGCTGGACTTGGCGCAGCAAGATGCTTGGCTCCGCCAGCTTGAGACAGCCGACGGCGAAGAACCGTGTGTGTGCGATGATGCCCGCCTCGTCCAAGAACACCATCCTTGTGGGATGGTCCTCCGGCAGCTCCCGCCGTAGCGGGCGAGTTCCGGGCGACGGGCGCGCAGAAGGCATCGCCGTAGCCTACAACGTAAAACGCGAGCTAAGGACCAGAGGCCCTCACCCGCGCGCACCCCATTATACACATTTCTTCCGTCCGGCCAAGCTGATATATGCGAGCTAAGGGCCAGAGGCCCTCACCCGCGCCAGGAACATATCGGCTGCCACGGCGGCAACGCTGAACTTCAACGTATTCGTCCGATGTCCCAAGCAGCATGACCCCGAGTCTGCCCATTGTATCGGACCCATCGAGACGCCAATGCGGTCGCGGACGGAACCGCCTCAGCGAATCTGGCGCAGCTCGACACCGGTCTGCGTACCGTCCCATGCGGTGTCAGCCGTAATCGCGGGCGCCCGGAGGCGCGACGCGAGCGCCAGGCATGCCCGATCTCCCAGCGAGAGGCCTGCAGCGCGTGTCGGTGGCCGCAGGCGTGCGACCTCGACCGCGTCTGCCGCCGTCAGCGGCTCAACCGCAACAGCACCCTCGAGCAGGCCCCGCGTCACCAACATCTCGTACAGCTGACCGGGATCACCACCGCGATCAGTAACCCGGCTCAAGACCTCGGCGAGGTTGACGGTCGAGATCGCTGCTCCGTCAGAGATCGCGTCGGCGACGACCGTCGCGCCTGCCTCCCCGCGCAGGTACGCCAGCAGCGCTGAGGCATCGAGAACCGCCTTGGGCACCTACTCGTGATCCTCTAGAGCCGCTTCACGACGGCGCTCGGCCAGCAGCTCGTCGACCATCGAGTCGCTCGCTGGCGCAAGACCTGCGAGCAGACCGCGGTTCTGGTCGGCCACTGTCCTGTACGGACGTAGGCGCAGCGATCCATCCTCTTCGGCACTCAAAAGCATCCTGCTGCCTGGCTTCAGCCCCAGCTTCGCTCTCACCTTGGAAGGCAACACAAGCCGACCTCGATCCCCGACCACTACCTGTTGCTCTCTGTGGAACATAGTTCAAAGATACCATAAATTATTTCTTCCCATGAAGCCTATATCGCCCACCTTCTGGAAGGCTAAGCCGCCCGGCGCCCCTCGACTCCACCTCCGGAAGAGGCGGCGCTCAGCCGATTCCCGTGCACCAGGGCCTGGTAGATCGCGGCATACAGCTGCTCGGGAATGAAGGGCTTGGTGATGAAGCCCACGAGATTCGGCTCGAGCTGCTTGAGCTCGAACGAGGGGATAGCCACGCCCGCGCAGAGGATCGCCACCGCGGGATTGGCCACGCGCGCGGTGCGCGCCAGGCTCGCCCCGCTTCCTGCCGACTCCACCAGCAGGACGTCGGCGCTGCGCAGCCGCGCAGGCGTAGGTCGCTCCAGCACTGCCATCGCCTCGTGGCCCAGTGCGACTACCAGGCGCTCAAGCACCTGCCGCACGTTCGGGTGAGGCTCGCTGATCATGATCCGGCTCACCCTCCGAGAAGATCGAGGGCTCCGGCAGGATCGCCGGCGGTGAAAGGTATGAATTTGGTTTGAACGCTACGCCGATAGGGCAGGATCGGCGATCCTCGCCGGCACCCCAGCCGACTCCTCGAGCACCGCCAGCACGGTCTCCGCGAAGGCCTCCCAGGAGAACTCCTGGGCGCGCTCACGCGCACGCGTTGAGAGCTCGGCGCGCAGGCTCTCGTCGCGCAGCAGGCGTTGCAGCTGCTCGCCGATCGCGAGCGCCTCGGTGGGGTCTGCGTAGGCCACGGCTTCGCCGCCGACCTCCGGCAGCGAAGAGACGTTGGAGGTAAGGACCGCCGCGCCCGCTGCCATCGCCTCCAGCACAGGCAGGCCAAAGCCCTCGCCAAGGGAGGGGTAACAGAAGACCGCGCAGCGGCGATAGAGCTCGGCGAGCGCCGCGTCGGAGACGTAGCCAAGCATCGTGCAGCGCTCGCCCAGCGATTGCAGAGATCCCAACGTGCCATTCGTCTCCCAACCCAAAGCGCCCACCACCACCAGGGGGTGTTTGTGTTGCAACTCGCGTGGCATCCCCGCGTAGGCCTCCACCAGGCGCGGGAGGTTTTTGCGGGGCTCAAGCGTGCCCACCGCCAGCACGAAGCCGGACGCGGGCAGCATCGCGGTCTGGGCCGCGTCGAGCCCGTGGCCAGCGCTGGCACCGTCGGCATCGAGGCCGGCGCTACCGTTGCCCGCTCCCGCGAGCCCCGGCGCGACACCCAGCGGCGCGACCACGGTGCGCGAGGCCGCGCCCGGGAAGCGGTTGATCAGCGCCTCCGCCGTGGCCTGCGAGATCGCGAGCAGCTTCGCCGAGCGCTTCACGGCCATGCCCAGGGTCAGGCGCTCGATCGTCCGTGCGCGGCGCTGCGGTCGCAGCGAGCGTTCGAAGGTCGCTAGGTCGTAGACGATCGCCACGCTGGGGATGCGCAGGAAGCGGCTGGTCAGATACGAGTTGCTCGACAGGAACACGTCGCACTCGCCGTTCGCGGCGCGTGCGGCGCGCCAGTGCCACCAAGGGTCCTTCGCGTCGAGCAGGCGCCACTGGAAGCGCTCGTCGAGCTCGGCCTGCGCCCATGCCTCGCGCGCATAGAGGATGTAGCGGTGCCGGTAATCCAGTCCGGCGAGTGTGCGCAGCAGCTCGCGCACGACTCTTCCGCGCCCCGCAGGCACCTCCGCGGCCGCACGCACGTCGATGCCGATCCGGAGATCCTCCACGCATACAGGCTAGCCTCAACGCGCCCATGCACGTCGGCCTGAACCTCATCTACCTGGTGCCCGGCGAGACCGGGGGCATGGAGGTGGTCGCGCGCGAGTTGCTGCCCGAATTGACCAAGGCAGCACCGGGCATAAGGTTCACGGCGTTCATCAACCGCGAGGCCGCGGCAGCGAAGGATGGGCCCTGGGGCACCCTCATGCCAGCCGTCACCGTGCCCGTCAAAGCCTCGAGCCGGCCGCAGTGGGTGCTCGGCGACCAGGCGCTGCTGCCGCCGTTGGCCCGGCGCCACGGCGTGCAGCTGATGCACTCGCTCGCGAGCATCGCTCCCGCTTGGGGGCCCTACCGGCGCGTGGTCACTGTGCACGACATCATCTACGCGCGCTTCCCCGAGACCCATGCGGGGCTGCGCGATGTGGGTATGCGCGTGCTCGTGCCCGCGGCCGTCAAGAGCGCCCACCGCGTGATGGTCGACGCGCACGCCACCAAGGAGGACCTCGTGCGCATGCTCAAGGCCGACGCCAGCAAGATCGACGTGGTGCCGCTGGGGCTCGGCACGCCCCGCCGGCACACGCCCGCACCCGAGACGCAGGTGCGCGAGCGTCTGGGCCTTGGCGCGCGCGAGGTCATCCTCAGCCTCTCAGCGAAGCGCCCCCACAAGAACCTGGCCACGCTGATCCGCGCACTTGCGCGCATCGCCCCCGTGCACCGGCCGGTGCTGGTGCTCCCCGGCTATCCCACCGAGCACGAGCACGAGCTGCGCGCACTCGCCGCAGACATCGGCGTGGGCGCTGACGTGCGCTTCCTCGCGTGGATCTCAGCCGAGGACCTCGAGGGCCTGTGGGCGCTCACCGAGGTCTTCGTCTTCCCTTCGCTCTACGAGGGCTTTGGCCTGCCGGTGCTCGAGGCCATGGATCGCGGCGTGCCAGTGGCATGCAGCAACGCCTCCTCGCTGCCCGAGGTCGCCGGCGAAGCCGCCCTGCTGTTCGATCCCCTCCAAGAGCGGCAGGTGAGCGATGCCATCGAGCGCCTGCTGCGCGACCGCGAACTACGCGAGACCCTCAGCGCGCGCGGCGCCGAGCGGGCTAGGCAGTTCACCTGGAAGCGCACGGCGCGCGGAACGCTCGACAGCTATGCCCGCGCGCTGGGATTGCCCAAGGCGCCGGTGCCCTGGGGCGTGCCGCCGCGGTAGCTCGCAAGCACGGCCTGCAACGAGGACTCAAGCGAGAGTTCTTGCGCGTGCGCGGCGTACCAGCGCGCGGTGCTCTCCCGCAGCGTCATCCCCGCTTCACACACCTTCACGATCGCCTCCGCCACCGCCTCGACGGAGCCATCGGGGGCGATCACACCGTTGACCCCGTCCTCGACGAGCTCGACCGCGGCGTTGTCCTCCGCGGCCACGACCACCGCCGGCGTGGCGTGCGCTGAGGCCTCCACCACCACCAGCCCGTAGCCCTCGCGGCGCGAGGGCAAGAGCACGCACGCCGCCCGGCTCATATCGCGCTCAAGCGCCTCGCTGGCGGCAAAGCCGGGGGCCTGCACATCCCCCTGCAGGCCATGCGCGGAGATCGCCGCGAGCACGGCGCCCCGCTCGGGGCCATCGCCGTAGAAGACCCCCCGCAGACCTGGCAGCCGCTGCGCGGCAAGCGCGACCGCCGCGACACCCAGCGGCGCACGCTTCTCGGGGATCATCCGCCCCGCGAACACGACCAGCGGCTCGGCCGCAATCGCGGCGTGCGCGACGGCCGGCCCACTGAGCCCCCGCAGCACGGTGCGCGGCCCCCTCCCCCCTTCCTCCTGCAGACGTCGCGCGTGCAACTGCGAGAAGCAGAACGCGCGCTGGGGCACGCGCGCGCAGAGCCGCTGCACGGCGGCGCCCACCCAGCCCTGCAGTCCGCCCAGGTAATCGCGCCAGTAGCCGCGAGACCACACCTCAAACCAGTCCACGACGAGCTCGTAGCGCCACAGCGGGCGCACCGCCGCCGCCGCAAGCAAGGGGAAATAGGGGAACGAGCACGTGTGCACGACCTCATAGCGCTGGCCCGCACGCAGCAGGTGCAGCAGCGCACCGGCGCCGAAGAGCAGCGGCGGCAGGATGCGCCGCCGGCCCGCACCCGTGTAGAGGCCCATGCGCGGCGCGGCGGTCACCACCCGCACGCGCGGATCGATCGAGGCACGCTCGCCGCGCGGCCACTGGCGCATCGTCAGGTAGGTCACCTCGTGTCCGTCCGCGACCAGGCGCTCGGCGAGATCGCGATACCAGCGCTCGGCGCCGCCCACGGTGTGCGGGAACAGGCAGTCGTAGATCAAGCAGATGCGCATCGCGCCAGCAGGGTATTTGAAGTGGAGAGAGCCGCCAGGGGCGGCTAGTGTTGGGTCTCGCACGCGCACATAGCTCGCCTGCCCGACGGGGCGTCGTGGCTGCAACGATGCGGGATTCCCGCGGTCCTTGCGCTAGGATCGGGCCGCAAAGCCCGCCACTTTCCCCGGTGTGGCGGGTTATATGGGTTTGCCCGGCGTTCCTCCCCGCATACGCGAGCGCCCCGGCAAGGAGATATGAGCACCTTCCAGCAGACAAGGCCAGAAGTCCTCGCCCCTGAGGAGCGCGCCGAGACCCTCGTCTCCGTCGTCATTCCCTGCCTCAACGAGGCCGAGAACATCGAGGCTTGCGTGCGCTCAGCGCGGGGCGTTTTGCAGCGCATGGGGATCGCGGGCGAGGTAGTCGTCGCCGACAATGGCTCCAGCGATGACTCCGCACGCATTGCCCAGGCCGCAGGCGCGCGCGTGGTGCTCGAGACCCGCCGCGGCTACGGCAGCGCCTATCTCGCTGGCTTCGCCGCTGCGCGCGGGCGCTACATCGTCATGGCGGACGCGGATCTGACGTATGACTTCGACGACATCCCGCGTTTCGTGGCGGCGCTGGAGGCGGGCGCGGAGATGGCGATTGGCGACCGCATGGACAACATCCAGCCCGGCGCGATGCCGTGGCTGCACCGCTACGTGGGCAATCCGCTGCTGACGGGCCTGCTCAACTTCCTGTTCCGCACGGGCATCAAGGACGCGCACTGCGGCATGCGCGCGGTGCGCCGCGAGGTGCTTGAGCGCCTGGACCTGCGCACGACGGGCATGGAGTTCGCCTCCGAGATGGTCATCCGCGCGAGCAAGGAGAACCTGAAGATCGCGGAGTTTCCGATCGAATACCACCCGCGCGGAGGCGAGTCGAAGCTGTCGAGCTTCCGCGACGGCTGGCGGCACCTGCGCTTCCTGCTGGTGCACTCCCCCACGCACCTCTTCATCCTGCCCGGCGCGATCCTCGCCGGCGTGGGCACCCTCATCACCGTGCTCGTCGGCGGCGGCCTTGACTTTTTTGGGCGCTCGTGGGGCATCCACGCGCTGATCGGTGGGGCGCTGCTGATGATCGTCGGCGTGCAGGTTGTTGCGCTGGGCCTGTGCGCGCACGCCTATGGCACCTACTTCATGGGCGAGCGCGACCCCTGGTTCGATCGCATGCGCGCGCGCTTGCGCTTGGAGCACGGGCTGCTGCTGGGCGGAGCCTTCATGCTCGTGGGCGCCGTGATGGGCGGCATCATCGTGGCCACGTGGATCGCACACGGCTTTGGCTCGCTGGCCGATGAACGCATGGCGATCGTGGGCGCCGCGCTGATGATCGTGGGCATCCAGATCTTCTTCTCCTCCTTCCTGCTCTCCATCCTCGGACTGCGCCGCGGTTGAAAGCCGCGCGCCTCGCCCTTCCCCTCGCCGCGCTGCTGGTCCTCGCGGTGCTCGCGCTGGAGCTGTCCGGCGCCGCGCCGCGCAGCGCCGGCAGCGACCACAACAACCCGGCGGTCTTCGCCGCGACGGTGCCGGGCGGCGGCACCCTCTGCCAGCCGATCGTGCCCCTGCCGCAGGACGTCGCGCGCACGCAACTGTTGATCGGCACCTACGGCCACCCGGTGCCCGCGCTGCAGCTGAGCTTCAGCGGGGCCGACGGCCAGGCCGTGGCCGCTGGGTCGTGGACCGCGGGGGGCAAAGAGGGCACCATCATCATCCCTGTTCAGCGCCTGCGCAGCGGGGTCGCCGCGAGCTTCTGTCTGCACGTCGGCGGGCACTCAGGCGTGGCCCTCGGGGGCGAGGGCGGGCCCATCGGCGCCTCCTCCGAGGTCGTTGACGGCCAGCCGCAGGCAGGACGCGTGAGCCTCCTGTACCTGCGCGCGGGCAGCGAGTCGTGGTGGCAGCTCCTGCCCTCGCTCGACCACCGCTTCGGGCTCGGCAAGGCATCGCTGTTCGGCGACTGGACGCTGCCTGTGATCGCTCTGATGCTGCTGGGCGTGTGGATCGCCGCGATGCGTCTGCTGCTGCGCACATTTCGCGAGGGCGAGGTCACGTGAGGTGAGCGCCGCTGCCTCGCCCGCGCCGCCCTCCAGGGCGATGGATCCTCCGGCGAGCTCGCCGCGAGCCGGTGGCTGGCGGGGTCTTACGGCCGCAGTTGGCTCCCAGCTGCGGCGCGTCCCCCGCGCCGGCTGGGCCTGCTTTCTGATCGCACTGGTCAACTGCGCGATCTGGACGGTGGTGGTGCCGCCCTTCCAGGTGCCCGATGAGATCTCCCACTTCGGCTACGCGCAGTATCTGGCGGAGACCGGCAAGCTGCCCCCGCAGCAGGCCACGCTGCAGTACTCCCCCGAGGAGTACGCGGCGCTCAATGGCCTCTTCTTCTTCGACACCATCGGCCGCCCGCAGATGCGCGGCATCTTTACCTCCGCCGAAGACCGCGGGCTGCGCGAAGCACTTGCACGTCACCCCAGTCCCGTGGGGACCGGGGGCACCACCTCGATCACCAACCAGCCGCCGCTTTACTACGCGCTGGAGGCAGTCCCCTACTGGCTCTCCCCTTCGCACAACATCCTCTTTCGCCTGCAGCTGATGCGCCTGCTCTCGGCGCTGCTGGCTGCCTGCACGGTGCTGCTCACCTTCCTCTTCCTGCGCGAGCTCCTGCCGCGCGTGCCGTGGACATGGACGGTGGGCGCGCTCGTAGTCGCTTTCCAGCCGACCTTCTGCTTCCTCGCGGCGGGAGTGCAGGGCGACAATCTGCTGTTCTTCGCCTCCGCGGCCACCTTCCTGATGCTCCTGCGCGCCTGGCGCCACGGCCTCACGATGCGCCGCGGCGTGCTCATCGGCCTGGCCGTCGTGGCCGGCGTGCTCGGCAAGCTGACCTTCCTCGCCTTCCTCCCGGGAGTGGCGCTGGCGCTGGCGCTGCTGGGCTGGCGCGAGGGCCGTCGGTACGCCTCCGACGGGACGCGCCATCGCGGGTCCGGCGAGGCACGGTGGCGCGGGTACGGCCAGGCTCTGCGCCCGCTGGCGGCCGTGGCGGCGATCGTCGTCGTTCCCGTCGCGCTCTATGCCGTCATGAACGTTCACGTCTGGCACCGTGGCGGTCTCACCGGGGGCGGCCTGGAGGTGGCCTCCGTCAACACCACCGCCACGCCTGGCGGGGCTGGGGTGGGCGGGCACCCTATTACCCTGCGCGAGACGCTCGACTACACCTGGGAGCTCTACCTGCCGCGCCTGCCCTTCATGCACCACACCTACTTCAACAACGCCTACTTCAGCCACTCGCCCCTGATCGAAACCTGGCTCAACGGCTCCATCGGGCACTTCGGCTGGCTCGACTACACCTTCCCCGAATGGGTCTACACGTTCGCCAGGTATCTGTTCGAGGCGCTTGCGCTGCTCGCGCTCGTGGGCATCGTGCGGCTGCGCGCCGTGCTGCGCGCCTCGCTGCCGATGCTGGCGTGCTTCGCCGTGATGGCGCTCGGGCTGCTCGGCGCCATCGGCTACGCCGGCATCCGCTACCGCTTCGTCAATGGCGTGCCCTTCGAGCAGGCCCGCTACGTCTTCCCCCTGCTCGTCTTCTACGGCCTGTTCGTGGTGCTGGCCGCGAATGCGCTGCCGCGCCGCTGGGCGCCGCTGCTGGGCGCGCTGCTGGTGGTGCTGGCGATGGCCCACGGGCTCTTCGCCGAGACGCTCACGATCTCGCGCTATTACGGGTGATGAGATGGGGCTGTCGAGATGGGGGCGCTCATCGCCGCCCCCATCTCAGCGACTCCACGGACGCGGGCTAGATTTCAGAGACCCCAAACGGTTCGTTGGTCGCGAGGCGAGTGCCAAACACGGCGCTCAACTTGCCGGTCATGTTGTCAAACCTCAGTCCTCCCACTTCCCTGTTTACAAGGAGCAGGCCTTCTTGCTGTTCGATTCCCGGTTTGGGGATCACCTCACCCGCCATCACCCCGATAACCGTGTGTTTTCCGGTCAAAGCACCGCAATTGGTCAATGTCAGTGTAAAAAATGTTTCTCCTTGCGTCGGTTCAAACTGGTCTTCTACGCCCGTTTGCGCTTCTTTTTCTTTAAGTAGGATCGATTTGGTTTGGACGGTGGTGATTGTCGCCGGACTGGTACAGGTCGTGGGTTTCAACGCCCTGCATTGCGTGAACGTAAAACGGCCTTTGTCTTGACCTTGGCCATTGCCATTGCCTTCGATTGCCGCGCCTTCGGAAATACTGTTTTTACATTCAATTTCTAACATGACCGTCGAGCTCGTAAAAACCACCGGGCCTTTCGATTGCAGTTTGATTTGCCTTGCTTTTTGTTCGAGCTTGGCCCCATTGACATGCCAAAAAGGACCCGCTGCCGACGCTGTCGACACCGCGATCCAACAGGCGATCAGGAGGGTCAAGCAGCCGAACAGGGCGGCTCTGGTCCTGAACACGAATCCGCACTCCTTTCCCCGACTTGGGCCGAGATAATGGTTGTATTCGGCTCATCATAAGCGCGCGAAGCCCCTGCCGCAAATCCAATGACGGAACGAGCCTGCGGGCCAAAATCCGGCGGACCTATCGGCTCAGGCGAGGATCGAGGCCGCTTCGCGCTCGCGCAGCGCGTGACGCAGCCCCACTTCGACCTCGTCGGTGGCGTGCTCCCAGGTGTGGGAGGCGACGAACTCGATGCCGGCGCGGGAGCGCTGCTGCCACAGCTCGCGGTCCTCCAGCAATCGCTGTAGCGCAGCGGCGATGGGATCTGGTTCAAGCGGCGCCAGCTCGAGCGCACCGCTTGCGCCGAAGATCGACTCTGCGGAGACGCCCGCAAGCTCCACGCAGGGCAGGCCGCAGGCGAGCATCTCCTTGGGCATCAGCGAGAAGTTGGTCAGCGACAGGCACAGCCCGACGGTCGCCTCGTTGTAGAGGCGCGCGAGCTGGCGCGGGGAGAGCACGCCGTGGTGCTCGTAGGGGAAGGGGCTCTCGAGCATCCCTTCATCCCCGAACAGCACGATGCGCGTGTTGGGGCGGCGGCGGTGCAGCTCAGAGAGCGCCATCAGTCCAATCGGGACCGCGCGGCGCGGCGTGATGTGGCGGGCGTAGTAGACGACGGTGTCGCGCTCGCGCACGACGTCCTTTAGCGGGGTGTAGATCGAATGATCGACGCCCAGCTGAAAGGCATCGGCGGAAGCGCCGTAGCGGTCGATCAGCAGATCGCGCAGCCAGGGGCTGGCGGCGATGACGTGCAGCCCGTGGCGGTAGGTGTCCGCCGCGAGCAGGCGCTCCGTGGAGGCGGGATGGAAGTCGGGCTCGTGGTCGTTGACGAGGTAGACCCGCGAGCGGCACTGGTCGAGCGTGAGGGTGAGATGCACGGTCTGCCAGCCCGTCGCGATCACCACGTCCGCACCCTGCCATTCGGAGAAGTCCTTATACACCGGTCCCTGCATGGGCGCGAAGAAGTCGTTGATGTCGGCGCGGATCACGGCGGGCCATTCGGCCAGGTGCTGGCCGGTGAAGTCGTCTAGCCACACGCTGCACACATGCCCACGCGCCTCCAGGCGCGTGAGGATCTGCATCAGCGTGCCATGCCCGCCGCTGCCGCGGCGGAAGGAGGGGATCACCATCGCGATCCGCAGCCGCTCGCGCTCGGCCATGCCCGGCACGGGGTCGAGCAGCGGCGCGGGGCCCTCGCGCCACACCCGCGCCACCTCCTGGTAGTCGTCGTGGTCGCGCTTGGGAGCCACGTGCGTCGGGGTCGGCAGAGCGACCGCGGCCGGCGGCTGCTGGCCGGGGGCCATCTCTCCGCCGGCGCCCCCGAGGCGACCATTGGCGCCCTGACCGCCCTCCGCGCTCTGACCGCCCTCGGCGCCCAGAGCCCCCGCGTCGCCGCGCCCCTCCAGCGACAGCCGCCGCCGCAGCGGTGCGGGCACGCGCTCGGCGCGGGATCCCAGCGCGGAAAACACACGGCGCGAACCGTGGTGGGTGACGGCGCGCGCGGTCCAGCGCGCACGCGCGCCGGCAGGCAGCCCGCGCTCGGCCATCCAGCGCCTGTCGCCCGCCACCTGCCCGCACACATAGCGCGCGGTGGCCAGACCGCCGAAGGGCTCCACGTGGCCGGTACTCTCGCGCAGCCCGCGGTACTCGTCGAAGTAGCGGCGCATGAATTCGAGCGCTCCGTAGTCATGCGCGTGCAGCACGCCGGCCCGCGGCTGGTAGACCTTCAGCCAGCCCGCGGCCAGCAGATCGGCGCCGAAGGCCTGGTCCTCGGAGTAGGGGAGTTCGCGAAAGCCGATCTCCTCCCAGCAGGCGCGCGCATAGCAGGCGTTGACGTTGGAGAGGAAGGTGGGGCCGCCCGCGCGCTGGATCACAGCCTCGCCATTGGCGGAGAAGCCCGCGAAAAACTCCTCAAGCTCGCGCGCGATCATCGGCGAGGTGTCGGGACGTGGCAGGTGCGGCCCATAGGCGGCACCCACGCGAGGGTCCAGAGCGAAGGCCTCGCGATAGGCGGCAAGCCAGCCGGGCGCCGGCGTGGCGTCCTGCGTGAGAAAGCAGATGAGCTCGCCCGTCGTGCGCTGCGCGCCGAGGTTGCGCGTACGCCCATGCCCGAACTCGCCGGCCTCGATCTCGAGCACCTCGACGCCCGCCGCGCGCGCGAGCTCGACACTGCGATCGCGGGAGCCCGAGTCGATCACGAGGATCTCTTGCATACCCTCGTGCGCGAGCGCCTGGAGCAACTCCTCCAGGTAGCGCTCCCCATCCTTCACGGGGATCACCGCACAGGCGCTCACGATCGCTCCACGCTCACGACCTTTCACGCTCATGACCGTTTCAATCTCCGCTTGGCGCGCCTGAACGCGCGCCCCACCGCGCGGACCGCGCGCAGCCCCGCGCGAAACTCGCTCGCACCGGGGCGGCGCATGAGCGCGTTGAGGTCGAGGTGCCAGCGATCGAGCCAGTACACACGCTCCTGGCACTTGGCCACAGCGGCATTGGCGCGCGCCTGCGTCTCCACGAGCTCCTCCTCGAGCGCGGCGATGCGCGCGCGCAGGCGCTCGTTCTCCTGCGCAAGCTGCTCCCCGGTCGGCCGGTCATGGCCATTGGCGCTTTCCTTTTCCTGCGCTTCAGCGGCCCGCAGTCGGGCGGCGGCAGTTTCTCGCATCGGCTCGCTCATAGGTTCTCCGCGATCTGCGCCGCGGCGCGGTTGAAGACCATGAAGCCCACGACGAAGATCGCGAGCACGATCGCGAGGGCTCCTCCGAGCGCCGCCCAGCTGCCCAGCACCTGCCCGGCGCTGGGCGAGGCGTTGGTGATCATCGCATGTCGGAACTGCTGGAAGATCACAGCCAGCGGGTTGAGCATGTAGACGTGCAGCAGCGTGGGACTCAGCCTGGCGATCACCGTCTCGATCGAGATGATCACGGGCGAGGCATAGAAGAGGATCTGCTGGATCACTTCCCAGATCGGCTGAATGTCGCGGAAGTGCACGAACAGCGCCGAGAGCAGCATCGCCACACCGGTAGCGCAGATGATGAGGGCGCCAAGGATCAGCGGCAGCTCAAGCCAGCTGAGCATCGGTTCCACGCCAGCGGCCAGCGCGAAGATCGCAACCACGATCAGATTCAGACCGAGGTTGAACAGCGCCAGCAGCACCACAGACAGTGGGATCACCAACCGCGGGAAATGGATCTTGCGCACGAGGTTCTCGCGGTCGACCACGCTACGCACCGCCCCCGCCGTGGCTTCGGCGAAGAAGGTAAAGAGCACGATCGAGCCCAGCAGCTGCGCCCCGTAGAAACGTTCCCCGGGCCTGTTCCCGTTGTTCACGTGACCGACCTTGGTGAAGAACACCCACAGCACGCCGAACAGCAGCAGCGGACGCACAAGCGTCCACACATAACCCAGCACCGAGCCGTAGAAGCGCAGCTTGAATTCCGTGCGCGCGAGCGTGAATGTCAGCGAGCAGAAGCGGCGCAGGTCATCGCCCAGCGCCGAGGGCCCGTGCACGCGATGGCTGACGGGCGCACGCCGCGGGATCGGCAAACGCACTCCCTCGCTCGCGCTCACAGCTCCCCCGCAACGCAACGCCTGCATGGCCATGCGGGGCTCATGCCTTCTCGATCCTCACATCGACCGGCAACTCCAGGATGCCGCCACTGACGCTGCTGCCGTGGACGACCACCGAGGCCATGTCCTCGACCAGCGCCAGCGCGTTCTCGCCGGTGCCGGCGCGCGCCACCGAGGGCGTGAGCAGGTAGCGGCTCGGCGTCAGCCAATTGGGGATCGCAAAGCGCGCGAGCGCCGTCTCGCCCGCCTTGAAGGCGCCGCTCGTACCCCCGTGCTGATCGGTGCGCGCCACGATGATCGTATGACCCAGCTCAGTGCGCAGGGTTGCGGCGAATACGGGGTCGATGAGGTCCTCGGCGAAGCGCACCTCGAAGCACATGCGCAGCGTGTCCTCCTGGCTTGCGCTCGTGACGCGCTCGCCGGCGGCGCTCTCAAACCAGGCATCGGCGATGAGCGTGCCCGAACCTGAGATCTCAGGCGCCTCGTGCGGCAGCTGGCCGAAGTTGAGCTTGTGGTAAGCACGGCCGATCTCGCGGGGGTCGCCGATCTGCACCATCTCACCGCGCTCCATCAGCATCGCGCGGTGGCAGAAGCGCTCGACCGAGTACATATCGTGGGAGACGAACACGATCGTCTTGCCTTCGCGTTTGAGCCGGAAGAACTCCTCGAAGCACTTCTGCTGGAAGGCCGCGTCACCTACGGCGAGGACCTCGTCGATCAGCAGGATCTCGGCGTCGACCTGGATCGCTGTGGCGAATGCAAGTCGCACCAACATGCCCGAGGAGTAGTTCTTCAACTTCAGATCCACGAACTCCTCGAGCTCGGCGAACGCGATCACCTCATCGAAGCGAGCTTTGGCCTCACGCCGCGAGATGCCGAGCATGATCGCGTTGATCACGACGTTGTCGCGCGCCGTGAGGTCCATGTTGAACCCCACGCCCAGCTCGATGAACGGCGAGAGACGACCGGCGATCGAGATGCGTCCGTCATCGACGCCGTAGATCCCCGCGATGCACTTCAGCAGCGTGCTCTTGCCGCTGCCGTTGCGCCCCACGATCCCGAAGAACTCCCCCTCCGCGATCTCCAGGGAGATGTCCTTGACGGCGTGCAGCTCGTCGTACTCGGTCGAGCGAAACGGGTGCAGCGCCCGCTCCTTCAGCGTCGAGTACTGCTGATGGGGCAGGCGGAAGGTCTTGCTCACCCCCTCGATCGAGACGGCCGCCGTGCTCCCAGGCTGGGCGGTCGCGGGCTCTGCCTTGGGGAGTGTCGCGGTGCTGGACAAGAGCAGGTGAACGCTAGCAATCGCGGATGGGGACCCCACCCACCTCCCCGGCCCGCCACACCGTTCAGCGTAGTTGTCAGCGAGTTCAGGATCCCTGGCCGAGCAGTGCTCGAACCGCCGCGTCGAAGCGCCGCCTGCGGTGATCCTTGGAACCGAGGAGGCGGTCGAGCGCATTTCCGATCTCCTGCGTGTCGAGATCCTGAGTACTGACAAGGACCTGCTCGATGTCGAGCCAGTCCTTGGGCCGATCGAAGACGCTCTTGCAGATCACCAGATGCTCAGGAGAGAGCACAGGAATGCGGTCCTCCCCAAAAGGGACCAGGCGCGCCTGGCGGCGCATGGCCTCGTGCAACTCGTCGTATGCGAAGAAGAGGTCGATCGGCGTGCGCCCCCACCACGAGCGGCACTGGCCGTCGCGCTCCGCAACCACGGTGTCGATCGCCGTGACCCCCAGCGGGACCAGCGCCTGCGCGACCGTGGCGTGTGCGCTGGGCGGCACGAACACGTTGAGGTCGATGTCGATCGTGGCGCGCGGCTCAGCGTAGTAGGCCAGCGCGAGCGCGCCGCCGAAGGCGTGGCCGACCTTGGCCGCCGAAAGCCCCTGATGGAGAGCGAGGACCTTGTCGGGTAGCGACGGCTCGCTCACGCCGCTCGCGGAGTGAGCCGCGGAAAGGAAGGCTCCTTGGCGCGCGCCCTGCCCGCCGGCAGGCGATCTGTCAGCGTCAGCAAATCGCGCAAGGCCTCGCCGCGCTCCCAGGGCGTAGCGGTGATCCACATCGCCGCTGCCCGCGCGTTACTGGACCCGCCGGGATCGCTGCGGCCGGGATCGCCGCGCAGGGCACTCAGCAGCAGCCGCCGCAGCACCGGTCGCGGTGCGTGCCCGGAGGCGAGCTCGGACAGCAGCTCCACCGCCGCGCCGTCCGCTGCGTCCACCGCGATTGGCGCTCCCGCGCGCGCCGCTGCATCGCGCAGCCCCGCTAGGTCGAGGGTCTTGGTGGAGCGAGCCTGCGCCCACGCGAGCACCTCGGGGGTGAGGGTCCGAAACGACGCCAGCGTGCGACTGCGCGGACCTGCCGGCGTTGCGTTCGACTCGCGTATTTCCCATGTCCCGGAACGGTGAGGGACGACGTAGGCCATAGTGGGAGTATAGCCCACTATGCGTGAACGAGATCCGGATTTGTTCGGCAAAGAGAAAAGCATTTGAACCGAACAAAAACTAGCTCTGGGGTGAGCCGCAGGGCAGACATCGAGGCCTCAGCACGCCAAGCGAACGTCGTGCGGCGCGAATCACCCATCAGCCTGCCCAGTGGGTCCTTCCGCGTGGGAGCGTCTCCTGATCTCTGGCGCCCGCCGCGCCACGCGCTCGATCAGCCTCATGCGCACCTGCTCGAACGGCGCGTCAGACGCGCCGCAGCACGTACACGTCCTGGTTGTCCTGATTGCGCCCGGGGGCGAACTCGAGGACCGACCAGCGCGGGCAGAGCTTCGTCAGCAGCCACTCGGGGGTGAGGAAGGCCGTGCCCCAGTCGGGGTTCACGACGCCCCAGTCGCCCTCCTCGCCGAACTCCGGTGCGTACCAGACGCCCTCACGGTAGAGGGCGTCTGCGATCTCGCGCGACTGCTGGGGGGTGCGCAGGTCGAGCTGGGCGTAGTGAGCAACTGAGGTGAGGCCATGGGTGGTGAGCAGCAGATGCCCGCCGGGGCGCAGCATGCGGTGCATCTCCTCAAACCAGCGTAGGCCCAGCTCGGGCGCGAAGTGGGACCAAATCGAGATCGCGTAGACCAGGTCCAGCGAGGCGTCAGGCAGGGGGAGGGGAGGGTCGTCGCCGCTTACGAAGAACTCGATGTGCGCAAGGCTCTCCTTGGCCCATGCGATCGCGGGCGCGTTAGGGTCGCAACCGTGCCAGCGGGTGCCGGGGTAGGCGGCGGCGAGCGTGGAGACGACGCGTCCGGAGGAGCAGCCGAAGTCAAGCGCACTGCCGAGAGTCGCCAGCTCGACACCCGCGCCGGCGAGGGCGTCGGCGATCAGGTCCGCCTCATAAAGCCCGCCGGCCGCCGCGAGCGGACCGCGAGCCATGGCGTGAACGTCCTCTGGGGGTTGGTAGCTCTGCAGCCCGGTTTTCGCCGACAGGCCCTTGGCTCCAAACCACAGGCCGAAGGCAAGCAGCACATGACGTTTGGCGCCCTCGCCCTGCGCCTGCGCGTAGTGCTCCCAGGCACCAGGGGTGTCGCGGATGAGTTGCTCGATCTGGGCTACGTCATCGTCATCAAGGCGCTCGCGCAGCAGGCGCGTGGCCCTGGCCTGCTCGGAAGCGAGCGTGCCCGGCCGTAGTATGCGCGCAAAACGCGCGGCATCGAGGGCTGTGTCGAGGTCGGTCACGTTGCCCGAACCCTACAATCGCGAGCGTGAGTTTTCGCCGACGCGCCGGAGCGCCGCGCCTGATCGAGTGGACCGGAGAGCGCTGCGTGCCCTGGACGCCGGATGTGCAGGTGCTCTACGAGCACTTCCACCGTTACCTGTGGGCCGCGCGCATCGTGGCAGGCCGCAGGGTGCTTGACCTCGGCAGCGGCGAGGGCTTCGGCGCGGCCATCCTCGCCGACGGAGCCGAGCACGTGGTGGGCATTGACGTGGACGAGCGCACCGTCGAACACAGTCGTCTCAACTACGCCAGCGCCGACGTGGAGTTCCATACGGGCACCGCGCTCGACCTTTCGGCCTACGCCGACGGCCACTTCGGCGCGGTCGTCGCCTTCGAGATCATCGAGCACGTACGCGAGCAGGAGCAGGTCTTGGCCGAGATCGCGCGCGTACTTGGCGAGGAGGGCATCCTCGTGATCTCCACGCCCGACCGGCGTCTTTACAGCGAGGCCAGCCACCAGCACAATCCGTTCCACGAGCGCGAGCTGAGCCTGGAGGAGTTCTCCGAACTGCTTGGCGCGCACTTCCCGCACGTCGCCGCCTGGGGGCAGCGCACGATCACGGGCTCGCACCTGCATGCGCTCGGCGAGTTCGCACCCAACCAGAACAGCACGGGTGAGCTGGAGGACCTGTCCGACTTCTACATTGAGCGCGCCGGGGAGGAATGGAGCCTCGCCGGCGACCCCGCCGCGCTCTATGTCGTGGCCGTGGCCTCGAAAGCCCCGCTGCCCGCGCTGCCTGACACTTCGACGCTCGCCGACTGCGACCTCACGCTGATGCGCGTGAAGGAACGCGAGGCCGTAGAGGAGAGAGGCGAGACCGCGAGAGTCGCGGACGAGCGCGATGCCGCGCTGGAGAGAACCGAAGAACTGGCGCTCGCGCTGGAGCGCGAACAGGCACGTCAGGGTCGACTCCTGCACGAGGAGCGAGCGCGACTACAGGCCGAGCTCTCCCAGCGCGACCGCGACATCGTGCGCGGCCAGGAGGACATCGCCCGCGAGCAGCGGCGCGCCGAGGAGCTACGCGGCGAGATTGCCACGCTCGACGGTGAGGTGGCAGCCGCCAGGCAGCTGAACCGCCGCACGGAGGAGTCGGTGACCTGGCAGGCGTTCCAGCGAGCGCGGGCGCGACTGTACGGGGCAATCGGCGAGCGCTCGCTCTTCGCGCGCACGCTGCGCATGTCGCTGCGCCTGACCGGGCGTGTGCTGATCAAACGCCCCCAGCCGCAACCGACCGCTGCTGAAGACGCTGCCCTGGAAGCGAGTGCGTCAAGTGGCCCGACGTTCGAGACGATCTCGCTGCCCGAGTACGACGATCCCAAGGTCTCGCTGATCATCCCCCTCTACTCCCACGCCGACCTCACGCACGCCTGCCTGCGCTCGATCCGCGAGCACACCGCCCACGCGAGCTACGAGGTGATCCTCGTGGACGACGCCGCCGACGAGGACACCAAGCGCCTGCTCGAATGCGTACAGGGCGCGAAGATCGTGCGCAACGAGCAGAACCTCGGCTACCTGCGCAGCGTGAACCGCGGCGCCGCCGCCGCGTGTGGGCGCTGGCTCGTGCTCTTCAATAACGACACCGAGGTCACGCGCGGCTGGCTGCAGGCGATGCTGGCCTGCGCGGAGTCCGCCGAGGACGTGGGCGTAGTGACTCCCAAGTTCTTCTATCCCGACGGGCGCCTCAACGAGGCCGGCGCGATCATCTGGCGCGACGGCACCGGCGCCAACTATGGCCGCGGCGATGAGCCGAGCGCCTTCCAGTACGAATACCGCCGCGAGACCGACTATGGCTCCGCCGCCGCCCTGATGGTCAAGGCGGAGCTGTGGCGCGAGGTCGACGGCTTCGACGAGCGCTACCTGCCGATGTACTACGAGGACGTCGACCTCTGCTTCCAGGCCCGCGAGCGCGGCCTGCGCGTCCTGTATGAGCCCGAGGCGCACGTCATCCACCATGAGGGCGCAACCGCGGGCAATGACCCCGACGCCGGCCACAAGCGCCATCAGGAGCGCAATCGCCCAAAGTTCGTGGCGCGCTGGCGCGAGCAGCTCGAGTCAGAGCACCTGCGCTCAGCGCCGACCAACGTGCGCGTGGCTGCCAACCGCCAGCGCGGGCCGCACGTGCTGGTGGTGGATCACATGGTGCCGATGTGGGACCGCGACGCTGGCTCGCTGCGGATGCTCAACATCATGCGTGCGCTGATCGCGCTGGGCGCACGCGTCACGTTCATGCCCGACAACTTCACGCCCACACAGCCCTACACGCGGATGCTCCAGCAGCTGGGCGTGGAGGTGCTTTATGGCGCGCTCGACGTAAACGCGGAGCTGGCGACGATCGGACCGCGCTTGAGCATGGCGATCCTCTCACGCCCGCAGGTGGCCAGCCGCTGGCTCGACAGCATCCGCGAGTTCGCCCCAGCGGCGAAGGTCGCCTACGACACGGTGGATCTGCATTGGCTACGCGAGGCCAGGCGCAATGCCATCGGCGCCTCCGCCTTTCACACCGGTAACGGCTCCGCCGAGGCGCTCGGCCCGAGAGCCCTGGCGCTGCGCGAGCTGGAGCTGGCGATGATCCGCGCCAGCGACACGACCTTTGTCGTCAGCGACTCCGAGCGCGCGCAGGTGCAGCGTGACGTGCCGAGCGCCGAGGTGCTGGTGGTGCCCACCGTGCACGACGTCGAGCCCTTCGTGCCACCCCCCGAGGACCGCTCCGGCATCATCTTCGTGGGCGGCTTCCACCACCCGCCCAACATCGATGCCGCCGTGAGCCTCGTCAAGGAGGTGATGCCCGCCGTGTGGCGCGAGCTGGGCGACGTGCGCGTGAGCATCGTGGGCTCGCATCCCCCCCCCGAGGTCCAGTCGCTGGCCTCCGCGCGCGTGGACGTCACCGGCTGGGTCGAGGACCTGCAGCCGCTACTCGACGGCGCGCGACTGATGCTCGCCCCGCTGCACTACGGCGCCGGCATGAAGGGCAAGATCACCCAGGCCCTCTCGGTCGGCCTGCCCGTCGTCACGACCCCTATCGGCGCGGAGGGCCTCGACGGCCACGAGGAGGCGTGCATGCTGATCGCCGACGATCCCCGCCAGCTGGCCGCCGAGACGATTAGGGCCTACCGCGACGATGAGCTCTGGCGCGAGCTTTCCCGCGCCGGTCAGGAGTTGATCCTCGCCCACTGCTCCACCCAAGTCATCTCGGAGCGGCTCGGAGAGCTGCTGGAGGGGACAACCACCGCGAAGGGGGACCATGTACATAGATGAATTGATGGGCGACCTCGGCGGCCAGGTGGAGCGCCTGCGTGAGGCGCGTGCTCAGATCGACGGGCAGATCCCCTGGTACCCGTACGACATCCTCGCCAACATCGTGCACATCGACGGCATGCTCACGGGCGAGAACCGCGACCTCGACAAACTGGCACAGGGGCTCCCGGTGGCGGATATCGGAGCCGCCGACGGCGATCTCGCATTCGCCCTGGAGGACATCGCTGGCTGGCAGCTCGACATCATCGACACCGCCGCCACCAACATGAACGGCCTGCGCGGCGCCCACGCGCTGCGCGACCGCCTCGGCTCGCGCGTGGAGATCCACGACATCGACCTTGACCGTCAATTCGCCCTACCCCGCGAGCGCTACGGCCTCATCCTCCTGCTCGGCATCCTCTACCACCTCCAGAACCCGTACTACGTGCTGCGCCAACTGGCCTCGCGAGCCTCGCACTGCCTGCTCAGCACCAAGGTCGCCCGCTTCGCCGGACCGGACAGGACTCCAATCGCCGAGTTGCCCCTCGCCTACCTCGTCGCCCCCCACGAGACCAATAACGACCCCACCAACTACTGGATCCTCTCACCGGTCGGGCTGGAGCGGCTCGTCAATCGAGCCGGCTGGCAGATCCTCGACCGCGCCAACGTCGGCAACACCCAGGACTCCGATCCCTCCACACCCGAGAACGACGAGCGCATGTTTCTGCTGCTACGCAGTATGGCGGCACCACACTAAAACGCGCATACACAGGAGCGGTCCTCAGTTCAGAGCGTGTCGATGGCGCGGTGCAGGTCACGACGGTCTACGACTCGCGCCACCAGGTAACGCGAGTCGGCCTCGACGGTGAGTTCGCGGTAGAGCACGCGATACTCGCCGATGCGCAGGCGACGCCACGGGGCATGACCGGCCACCGGCTTGATATCGAGGTTTGCAGCGCCTGCCGCAAGAGCCCCAAAAGCCTGCTGCACCCGCTTGCGGGTCTGGCGGTCCAAACGCTTCACGTCGCGGATCGCGCGCGGAGCTAGCTCGATGTTGCTCAAAGGGTCCGTCACCTACGACGACCCGGCCTCTGCTCGCAGCCTTTATCGCCCGGTGTCTTGCGCGTCCAACTCCGCGAACACATCAGCAGCTGAGCGCGTATGGCCGTCTGCCAGCGCCTGATCTGCGGCGGCCATGTCCTCGGCGAAGCTCGGAACCTTCGAGAGTAGGTAGTCCTCGAGGTCCTGGGCATCGACCGGCACCAGCGCAGCGACGGGCTCGCCATGTCGTGTGACCAAGGCGGGGTGCTTGGACTCTGCGACCTCAGAGACGACGCCGCTCGTGTTGCGCTGTAGATCACGGATGCTGATAGTGCTCATTGGGCGCCCTTAGCCTTCCCAGAAAGATGTCCGACAAGTATATGTACATTACACGCGGACGTCAAGGCCCTGCAGGCCAGTCGATCTGCTCGCGGCCAGTCGATCTGCTTGCGGCCAGTTGCCCGACCGCAATCAAAGCGCCGCAGACGCGCGAGGTGCGCGGGCCGTCTCAGACCCGTGGCTTGCGCAGAACCACGATGCCATCCCACACGGTCATGGATTCGATCGCCAGCACCTCGCCGACCGCCTCGGGCTGAGCAAACCGGATAGTGCCGCTCGCGGTGTGGTCCACGAAGCGCTTGACAAGTCCCACGACCCCCACGTCGTGACTTGGCATCGGAATCGGGGCGGCGACCTCGAAGGACATCGGCGTCGTGCTGCTATCGAGGTCGCCGACGTCAAGCGGCGAGGCAAGCCGTGCGCCGTCATGCCAGCTGGGCAGGTATCCGGTGCCCCAATCCTCGATGCAGTACAACCCGCCCGGGCGCAGATGCTCGGTGTAGAGGGCCTGCAGCGAGCGTGCTGTGGTCACCCCGAGATGTGAGGCGTCATCGACGATCACATCGAAGCCCGCGGGCGCATGTTCCGTGCGTAGGCGTCCCATCAGCTCCGCATCGGACTGATCGCCCTTCACGACGTGCACGCGTGGTCCGAGTTGCAGGTCGGGCGGCGCCAGGTCCACGCCGACGATCGTGGCGCGCGGAAATGCGTCTCGCCACATCTGCAGCGAGTCGCCGCCCCACACGCCAAGCTCCAGCAGTATGAATGCCCTGTCCCGCAGTGGGGCCAGCAGCTGCTCGTAAATCGGCAGATACGGCGCTGGTTTGACAACGGGGTCGGCTGTCTCGGTCTTCGGCAGGCGCAGCCAGCCAGACCGCCGTGTCGAGCCTGTCAGCCCTGTGATGATATTGCGCATATCGTTTACGCGAGAATGAGTCGCGCTGGTGTGCCAAAAGCCCCGTCATGCCCCCGTGCTATGCACCAGACTGCATAGCTCACCGGGCACGCGCCCGTCAGCTCGCGAGCGGATAGTATCACCTAGCTTGGCATCATATTGGGTCGAAAGGATGAGTCGCCGTGACTATGTTTGGCAGACGACAACAGAATGCTATGGCACTACACCCGGCCACGGGGATGACACCAGCCTTAGCAAGAGAAGTTGGGCAGCCCCCGCCGTGGATGTACCCGTGGGAGCTGGGGGAAGACATTGTCACGCCTACCCAGGGACCTGAGCTGCCAGATATCCATAGAACTCGACTCGAGCTGATAGAGGCACCCGTGCGGGCGGCGTTGTTGGCGGCAGGACCAGGCGCAACCGTACTCGACCTCGCCTGCAACGAGGGCTGGTTTTCGCATCGTGCGTTGGAGTGGGGCGCGTCGCGGGCGGTGGGTGTAGATATACGTGCGACCTCGATCAGGCGCGCCGAGCTCGTGCGCGATCATTTCGGCATTAATCGCGATCGCCTGGAATTGCACTGCACCGACGTCTTTGACCTGGACGCCACTGTGCTTGGGACCTTCGATGTCGTGCTGTGTTTGGGCTTGGTGTACCACTTAGAGAACCCAATCGGAGCGATTCGTGTAGCGCGCGCATTTACCGCCGAGGTGTGTGTGATTGAGTCTCAACTGACCAGACAGATCGAGCCCATCACTCACGGCAACGGCCAAAGTACCCATTTTGAGGAGAGACCGGCCAGCTTCGCGGCGTTCTTAGAGACCGACCAGGAGAGCAATATGCTTGCTTCGGCAGGAGGTGTGGTGTCATTGATCCCCAATCGCGCCGCTTTGGCACTGGGAACGGAAGCGGCAGGCTTCACCAAGCTCGAATGGGCACAGCCGACCGTGACCCATAACCAGCAATACGTGTTGGGAGATCGGGCTATCCTGTTTGCCCGGCCCTAGCTGGGCTGTCCAACGGAAATCCAGATCGCTGACCTATCGGTCAAACGGAACAGTGACCCAAGACGACATGCATTGCGGTGAGAGCCACGCCCTCCGGTGGAACCGGCGGCGGAAACTCTTCGGCGGGCGTGGATCCTGCCACCAACGGACCATCGATCTGCACCGACGCACTCCGAATTGGAGAGGTGCCATTGACCTTCACACAAACGACCAGGGCACCCCCCCGTTGGCGCGCTAGCAAACCGGCCTGGGGCATGACGGTGACAGGGACACTGCCGTGAAAGCTGAGCTTGAGCCAAACACGCGGAACGCCGCTGCCCACAATGTAGAACTGGAGAGGCTGTCCCGGTTGGACCCACGCCGTACCAGCCGCATTGAGGCGCGCAAGTGGGCTCTCAAGCCCAGAGTAAGGTGTCACGTCAAGTGGGCGTGTGCGCTGCTCAAGTGCGATTCCACCACTGCGTGCAACCATCGTCCGATCGGTTTCGATACCGGCAAAGCGTGTAAGCACGTAGTCATAGTTAGGGTGAAACTCAGGTCCCGGAGGCTGGACAACGCCGAAATTAAGATACTGCAGAGCGTTATTGAGATCCGAGCCTAGCACGATCGAGACCCTGCCCCGCAGATGCTCGTCGGCGAGATGATAGACAAGTGGCTGCTCCGCCTGGGCGCTGAGCGTTTGACCATAGCCCTCGAGCTCTATCGCCGTCACCGCACCTGGCAGGTGTGCGAGCACGCTTCGGTTGGCTGAATCCAGGAAGTAGGAGTTGTTAGCGAAGCGAGTCAACTCCACGCGGGTGCGCTGCGCGACGCTCAGAGCCACCAGCACCGCACCGATGACTCCAAGCACACGTGCCCAGCGCCGCGGCATCGCCAGCAAAGTCGCCAGGCCGAGAGCAATCAGCACCGCTGCGATCGGCGCCAGCGGCAAAAGGTCGCGCTCGGCGCAGTAGGTGCAGGAGTCACGACTGCTGTATGCATAAACGGCCACCAACCCACAAACTCCAGCAAGCGCCACAAGTGTCAGCGCAGGGCGATGGCGACGCAGGCCCAAGACGGCGAAGCCGAGAAATATAAAGGGGAGCAAGGCGCCGAGTAAGAACTGCTTCAGACCACCCGTGGCCAAGTTTGGCATATACCAAAATTCTCGCGTCTGTGTCACCCAGCCTGGCAGCACTTCCAGCGGAAGATGGAAGCCGACCCTTGGAAGTGGAACTGCGTTTTCAGCGATTTTTTGATAATATTCGACGTCATGAATAAAACCTATATTGGTAAATAGAAGTATAAATACCACAAGCGTGGTAATGCGCACAGCACCCGGACGCCAAAGACCCTGAAAACTACCTCGATCCAGTCGGAGCTTATATACGTACCACGCGAGCACGATCGCGCTCGTCAAAGCAAGAATAGGGACATACACCGGATAGACAGTCAGTAAGCATGCAGTAATGAGCGCCAGCAACGCAAGGTTGACCTTGTTGGGCGATCGCAACGACTCACTACCCAGGATTGCGAACGGCATTATAAGACCCAGCGCCATGATCGCCGCCTCAAAGCTGTCGAACCACAACTCCAGGAACATCGGCCCCCCAAACAGAGCGCCGGCTAACGGCGCCATCCACGTGTCCGAGCGCGTTGCGTAGCGCACCGCCGCAAATGCGCCCAACGCCCCCGCTAGCAGCAGAACGATCAGAAAGGGCGAGTTGGTATCGGTGGCGCCCAGGCCAAGCAGCGAATCAACGTCGGCCGCGACACCAGCCATGTTGGGATTGGCATTGAAGGAGGCTACAAATGCCCAGTAGTACTGAGTAAAGTCGGCGAGGCGGGTACTGTTTCGCTGAACACCAGCCCAAACGTCTCGAGCATCGTGAATCGATGTCGTCTGTGCACCATCCTGTTCGCTGACATAGCCGTCGACGTCTGTAAAGTAGTATGCCACCGGGCCAACTGTGTGACGCGCGTGAAGCACATAATTCAAAGGTCCCGTCACCGCGACAACCACGAGCAGCAGTTGCGCGATGTCCCGTAGAGACAGACGACCGCCCGCTCTCCAGCTACCACGCATACGTGACATTCGCCACGCAGCCAGTGCAAGCGATGAGAGCGCCAGCAGCACCAGCAGCCCGTATGTGTTGTCAGCCGGAGCGAACTGCAGCACGGTCAGGGCAAAGCACGTTCCCAGAGCAAAGCCGAGTATCGGCGCAAGTGCCAGCCGGCTCGCGGCATCGATACGCTCCGAGAGGAAAGCCACGGGACCCGCGCCGAGAGCTGCCAGGACGGCGAGCAACGCGCCCTCGCGCAGCAGCAGATTGGTCCAGATGTGCATGACTGAAAGGAGTAGTCAGATCGGCTCAAGGATCGGCGGCCCGCTAGCCTACATGCCGCGCCGGGCGCCTGGGGCCGCTCCGTCCGCAAGCCCTGGCGAGTGCGCCAAACGCAAGGTTCCTAGTCGATCCTTGTATGCGCTCCGAGAGCAGTCACCTTCCCCAACGACCTCGTCATGAATCCGGCGATGGATGCGCGGTCGGACCGATCGGTATGCTTTCGTATGTGATGTACAGTGATCCTCCGTCTGGTCAGGACATCGCGTCCGCGACCAAGAATGCCCAATTCTTCGACGCTAACACGCGGTATGCTGCTCGCGTTGGTGAGCTTGAGACCTATATGTGGATACGCCGCGCCATCGATCCCGAGATCGCTGGCGCCCGCAGGTTGCTTGACGTTGGCAATGGTGGCGTGTTCGACTATGACACTAATCTTGCCGAGCAGATTGTCGGGGTGGATCTCTTCCTCGAAGAAACCCCCCCATATTTACCTGAGAACGTCACGCTCAGGCGCGGTGACGCGTTGGCACTTAACGAGCCCGACGCCGCCTATGACAGGGTTCTAGAGATATCCGTCCTTCACCATCTCATAGGAGTTGACGTTCAGTCCAGTCTTGTCAACATGCAGCGTGCTATCGATGAGGCGTATCGGGTTCTTGAGCCTGGCGGACGGCTGGTGATCATGGAGTCATGTGTATCCGCTCGTGCATTTGCCGTCGAGCGGAGGTTGTTCGGCATGCTCCAGCTGCTTGCCCGCAACCCGTTGATGCGCCACCCAGCGACCCTGCAGTTTCCGCCTGAGACAATCAGCACAATCATCGGTGAACGCTTTGGTCAAGTTTCGGTGGCACCAATACCTGTAGGACGCTGGATCCTGCAGTTTGGCTTACGTTGGCCTACAGCTTTGACTCCGGCACGGCCGTACTTGTTCACTGCCACGCGCATTTGACTCGGCATGTCAATTTACTGGCAAGATGAGCGCTCACCGGCTTCAGGGGCAGTTCTGTCGCAGGATCTCCTTTGCCATATGCGTGCCCTCGACCGCCTAGACGCAGCTCTTCCGCGATGCCGCGGACGTCGCCGTGGTACAGAACTACGTGCAGGCGCACGAGTTCGGCTTGCGGTCGCCTTCCAAACCCAGAGGATATCTCGTTTGAAAGCGTTGGCAGCTTCTAAAGCCCCCTTGCAAAGCAGCCCTCATCGCCACAACCCACGCCTCTGAGTTCGCAGCGCAGCCGGGCACGTGACGGCCTGGCAAACTACGGCGACATGCCCCCCAGCGAGCACGCCCTGGCCTACCTGGCCGCCACAGCCGAGCTTGCCCAGGCGATCGAGCCGGAGCGCATCGACGCGATGGCGCGCGGGCTGGCCACCGTACGCGAGCGAGGCGGGCGGCTGTTCATACTCGGCGTCGGCGGTGGCGCCGGGCACGCCTCGCACGCCGTCAACGACTTCCGCAAGCTCTGCGGTCTGGAGAGCTACGCGCCTACGGACAACGTCTCCGAGCTCACCGCGCGCACCAACGACGACGGCTGGGAGACTTCCTTCAGCGCTTGGCTCGAGGTCTCGCGCCTGTCGGAGCTCGATGCGCTGCTCGTCTTCTCCGTCGGCGGGGGCTCGCGCGAGCACAACGTCTCGACCAATCTCGTGCGCGCCATGGAGGTCGCGCACCGGCTCGGCGCCTCCATCTACGGCGTCGTCGGCGCTCCCGGAGGCACGCTCGCTGAGCTCGCCGACATCGCGGTGCTGATCGAGCCCCCCGCGACTCTGCGCACGCCCCTCGTTGAGTCCTTTCAGGCGGTGGTGTGGCACGGACTGGTCTCGCACCCGGAGTTGGCGATCAAGCAAGGTCACTGGGAGTCGCTGATCGACGGCGCCCGCTCGTGAGTGGCCGTCCAGCCATCTTCCTCGACCGCGACGGGACGCTCAACGAGGCCGTGCCGGACCCGGACTCCGGCATCCCGGAGTCGCCGCTGAAGGTCACCGAGGTACGCTTGATCGAGGGCGCCGCCGCAGCTGCGCGGCGCCTGGCAGACGCGGGGTTCGCACTGGTATGCGTGACCAACCAGCCAGCCGCGGCCAAGGGCAAGGTCTCGCCCGAGCAGCTCGCAGCCGTTCACGAGCGCGTCCTGGAGCTCCTGCACGAGCAGGGCGTCCAGCTCGATGCCTCGCACCTGTGCCTGCACCATCCCCAGGGCGTCGTCCCGGAGCTCTCCGGACCCTGCTCCTGTCGCAAGCCGGCGCCAGGGATGCTCCTGGATGCCGCCCGCGAGCACGATCTCGACTTGGCGAACTCCTGGATGGTGGGTGACACCGACACAGATGTCGCCGCGGGCCACGCCGTCGGCACTCGCGCGGTGCTAATCGAATACCCGCCCAGCGCCCATAAGCGCAGTGGCATTGCCGACCCCGACCTGCTCGCCTGCGACCTTGCCGACGCAGCCATACAACTGCTCGACCAGAGCTCCTGTTAACGTCCCCGCTGGAGGATCCCAACGCAATCGATGGGGACTCGGTGCCCGTCAGCACCGAACAGCGCCCCGATACCGTGGCAGCAATGCTCGATCAAATCTCCACCCGCATCTTCGCCGACGGAGCCGACCTCGACAGCATCCTTACGCTCGCGGCCGACCCTCGCATCGCGGGCTTCACGACCAACCCCACGCTGATGTGGAAGGCGGGGCTGACCGACTACGAGGAGTTCGCCAAGCGCCTGCTCGAGCGAATCACCCAGCACCCGATCTCCTTCGAGGTGTTCGCCGACGACCCAGCAGAGATGCGACGCCAGGCCCGTCTGATCGCCTCGTGGGGACCCAACGTGTACGTCAAGATCCCGGTCACGACAACCGCTGGCGAGTCGATGGCCAAGCTCGTGCGCGAACTATCGGAGGACGGGATAAAGGTCAATGTCACCGCTCTGTTCACAACCGCCCAGGTCGAACTCGTCACGGCGGCTGTCAAGGACGGCGCGCCCTCCTATATATCCGTTTTCGCCGGGCGAATCGCCGATGCCGGCGTCGATCCCATGCCGATCATGGCCCGCGCGGTCGACGTGATGGTGCAGGCGCCGCGTTCAGAGCTCATCTGGGCCTCGCCGCGCGAGGTGCTCAACCTGGTGCAGGCCGATCAGGTAGGCTGCCACATAATCACGATGACCCACGATTTGCTCAAAAAGCTTGACTGTCTGGGCAAGAACCTTGAGCAGTACTCGCTGGAGACCGTGCGTATGTTCCACGGCGATGCGACAGCCGCGGGCTTCACGCTGTAGTGAAGCGAGCCTGCATCACCGGCGGCGCCGGCTTCATCGGTAGCAACCTGGCTGACCGTCTCAGCACCGCTGGTGTCGAGGTCGTAATCGTCGATGACTTTCGCACCGGCTGGCGCGAGTTCGTCACCGAAGCGCTGAGCCGCGATGGCGTGACCCTGATCGAGGGAGACGTGCTCGACATGGCCCTGCTTGAAGAGGCTGTCGGTGGTTGTGACTGGGTCTTTCATCTCCAGGCCAATGCCGATGTGCGTCACGGCCTCGAACATCCACGCAGAGACCTGGAGCAGAACACGATCGCCACCTCCAACGTGCTGGAGGCGATGCGAGCACAGGGGGTCACGCGAATCGCATTCGCCTCTACCGGCTCGGTCTACGGGGAGCCCGAAGTCTTCCCCACGCCCGAGGACGCGCCCTTTCCACTTCAGACCTCCCTCTATGGAGCCTCGAAGCTCGCCGGGGAGGGACTGATCGAGGCCTACGCCTGCGGCTACGGCTTCACGGGCCTTATCTGCCGCTTCGTATCGATCCTGGGTGAGCGCTATACCCACGGGCACGTGTTCGACTTCTACTGCGCCCTCAAGCGCGATCCCGCGCACCTGCGGGTCCTCGGCGACGGACGGCAGGAGAAGTCCTACCTATACGTGGGAGACTGCATCTCGGCGATTCTCACCGCCGCCGAGAACCACCACGATCAGGCGGGCGCCCATATCTACAACCTCGGCACGGAGGAGACGGTGGTGGTCGACGATTCCGTACGCATTATCACCGAGCACCTGGGGCTCTCACCAGAGATCGAGCACACTGGCGGACAAAGAGGCTGGACTGGCGACAGCCCACTGATCCATCTCGACACAAGCCGCATTCGCCAGCTCGGCTGGAAGCCGCAATTGACGATCGAGCAGGCTCTTGCGCGCACATTGCAGTGGTTTGAGTCCAACCAGTACGTCTGGCTCGAGCACGCTCAGCAGGGAGTGCGATCGTGAACTCAGGGCATCCACAGTGAGCGTGATCTTCAGCCGCGCGCCGCTGCGCATCTCCCTCGGCGGTGGAGGTACCGATCTTCCCTCCTACTACCGAGACCACGGTGGATTCATCGTGTCCGGCGCAATCGACAAGTACGTCTACATGCTCACCCACACGGTCTTTCAGCGCCGTTACCGCATGAAGTACTCAGAGCTCGAGGAGGTAGATGAGATCGCCGAGATCCGCCATCCGATCCTGCGCGAGACCCTGCTGCGCCACTGGCGCGGCAATCCGCTTGAGATCGCCTCCGTGGCCGACGTGCCGGCGGGTACCGGCATGGGCTCCTCGGGCGCCTACACGGTTTGCCTGCTGAAGGGGCTGGCCCACGCGCGGCGCACGTCGATCACGCCCGGCGGGCTCGCGGAGGCGGCCTGCGAAATCGAGATCGACGTGCTCGAGGAGCCTGTTGGCAAGCAGGACCCCTATGTGGCTGCTCATGGAGGTATCTGCGCCTATACCTTCCATCAGGACGGCAGCGTGGATGTCGAGCCGCTGGAGCTCGACGCAGGCTCGCTGCGACGGCTGCGAGACCAGCTGCTGCTCTTCTACACAGGCGAGGCGCGGTCCGCCTCACGGGTTCTCGCCGACCAGGACGAGCGCTCCAAGGCAGGCGAGCAGGAGATGATCGAGAACCTGCATCACACCAAGGAGCTGGGACTGCGCAGCCGCGAGCTGCTGCAGGCGGGGGCGCTGGAGGACTATGCGGAGCTGATGCACGAGCATTGGGAACACAAGCGGCGCCGCTCCCCCGGAATGGCCAACAAGCACATCGATCGTCTCTACACGCTTGCGCGCCGCAGCGGCGCGATCGGCGGCAAGCTGGTGGGCGCCGGTGGTGGCGGGTTCCTGCTCGTGTACGTCCGCCGGCCTGAGGACACGCGCCAGGCGATGGCGGCTGCCGGAGCCTCAGAGCTTCCATTCGACTTCGAGTTCGGCGGTGCCTACGCAAGCGAGTATGCGTGAGCGCTCTGCGCGTGGCCGTAGTCGGCTGTGGCCTGATCGGTGCAAAGCGGGCGACTGCACTGAGGCCGGGGGACGAGCTCGTCGCCTGCTACGACATCAATCCCGCTGCGGCGCAGAGCCTCTCTGAGGGCCATCCGACATGCAACGTGTGCACAAGCCTCGATGAGCTGCTCGGCATCGACCCCGAGGTCATAGTGGTGGCCACCGTCCACGATCGGCTCGCCGAAATCTCCGAGCGAGCGCTGGACGCGGGCGCGCATGTGCTGGTCGAGAAGCCCGCCGGTATCTCAACAACCCAGATCGACCGTCTGCTCGCGCGCCAGCGAATCAGCGGACGCATGGTCAAGGTCGGGTTCAACCATCGCTTTCACCCCGGGATCGCGCGGGCCGCGGACGAGGTCCACCGCGGAGATCACGGCGAGCTGATGCACCTGCGCGCGCGCTACGGGCATGGGGGACGCCCCGGCTATGCGAGCGAGTGGCGCGCCCAACCGGCAAGTTCGGGCGGAGGCGAGCTGATCGACCAGGGCATGCACCTGCTTGATCTCAGCCACTGGCTGGCCGGTCCACTGCCGCTGCACTCAGCGCTGCTGCGCACGCACTTCTGGGAGACCCCCGTCGAGGATAACGCCGCATTGATACTTGGTGAGACCTACTCACGGAGTGGCCCCTGGGCGATGTTGCACGTGAGCTGGACGGAGTGGAAGAACCTGTTCTCGCTGGAGCTCTACTGCCGCACAGCCAAGATCCAGGTCGATGGGTTGGTGCGCTCCTACGGACCCCAGTGCATCCGCATCTACAGCATGCGCCCCGAGCTCGGCCCTCCCGATCTGGAGGAGGTCGCCTACCCCGACGAGGATCGCTCGTGGGAGCACGAGTGGGCGAACTTCGCGGCGGCAATCGAGGCGGGCGACGAGGGTCTCCTGCTCGGCGATCTTCACGATGCGCGCTATGCGTGGGAGCAGATCCAGACGGCGTATGCCGGCAGCCCCTACGCGGCGATGCGCGAGGCGGTAACCGGTTGAGCACCAAGCGCGTACTCCTGACAGGAGCATCGCGGGGGATCGGCCGTTCGATCGCGCACGCGCTGGCTGAGGATGGCTGGCGGGTCACGATGATCGCCCGCGACGAGACTCGGCTCGAGCAGTCCCGCCGCGCACTTCCGGGAGATGGACATGAGGCATTAGCCTTCGACGTCAGCGATGAAGACGCCTGGGCGCGGATCGCCAGCGACGTGCAGAATGTGAACGCGGTCGTATGCGCGGCCGCGGTGCTCGATCCGATCGGCCCAATCGACAGCTACCTGCCCTCGGACTTCCGTCGCACACTCGAGATCAACCTCCTCGGGACCCTGCTGGCGATTCGCACCTGCCTGCCGGGGCTACGTGCCGCCCGTGGCGCCGCAGTGACCTTTAGCGGCGGTGGAGCAACCGCTCCCCTGCCTCGTTTCGATGCCTATGCGACCTCCAAGGCAGCGGTGGTGCGTCTCACCGAGAACATCGCACTCGATCTCGCCAGCGACGGTGTGCGTGTCAACTGCGTGGCACCGGGCTTCGTCGCCACGAGCATGCACGAGCGCACTCTCGCCGCGGGACCAGCGCTTGCTGGCGCCGACTACTTCGAGCGCACGCGCTCAGAGCTGGAGCGAGGCGGAGCGCCGATCGGCGAGATTGCTGAGCTTGTCCGCCTGATGCTCGAGGAAAACCCTCGTGCACCATTCACCGGCAAGCTGATCTCTGCTCAATGGGATCCATGGCGCGAGGTAGCATTCCGTGAGCGTCTGGCCAGGGAGCGCAACCTGGCGACGTTGAGACGCATCGATGACATATTCTTCACCACCGCATCGGCCGAGGAACGCACTTGAGGACAGGTCTCACAGCCGTGGTCGACGGGGTTGGGAGGGAGGTTCTGCGCCCACCGCTGGGCGCATCGACGCTGCCCCCGTTCGAGTCCGGATGGCTAAAGCCCGGCGGAGGACACGCCCCGTTCCTCAGCTACGTCGCCGGCGAGCAGGCGGTCAACTGGTCCGATGAGCTTGAGGATCTCCACGAGGAGAGCAGCCGCACCCATTTCATAGACGTCTGGACACGCAAGGCGATGCTGGATCGCCTTGGCTCTCTGCCGCCTGCGCCGACGGTCATCGACCTCGGCTGCTCCACCGGATACCTGCTCGAGGATCTGCGCCGAGCAGCTCCGCAGAAGGCAACTCTGATAGGAGTGGATCTCGTCGCGGGAGGCCTGCGCAAGGCGCACACGAACGTGCCAGACGCGCTACTGATTCAGGCCAACGTCTGTGCACTGCCGCTCCAGGACGCGAGCGTGGACGCCATTGTGAGCGCGAACCTGCTCGAGCACGTGCCCCACGACGAACAGGCGCTTGCCGAGATGCACCGCATCATGCGCCCAGGCGCGCGCGCGGTCGTCGTAGTGCCGATGGGTCCAGGCGACTATGACTACTACGACCGTTTCCTTGGCCACGAGCGTCGCTACGCCCGCCGAGAGCTTGCGCGCAAGGCGAGCGGGGCCGGCCTGGCGGTGCTTGAAGACATCTGCCTGGGTGCGCTCCTCTATCCTGCGTTCTGGGCGGTCAAGCAGCGCAACCGCCGGCGCTACGGGCATCTTCAGGGGGAGGCGCTCGCGCGCAAGGTCGCAGGTGACATCGAGAACACCAACGACTCAGCCCTTGGCCGCACGGCGTGTGCCCTTGAGGATCTGCTGCTGCGCATCGGAGTGAGGGCGCCCTTCGGCATCCGCGGCCTCACCGTCCTCAAGCGCGCGGAAAGCAGCCCATGAGTGCAGACGCGCAGACCCTCAGCATTGTGATCCCGGCTTACAACGAGCAGGACAACGTCAGGCGGGTCTACACACGATTGCATGAGGTGATGGAGAGCGTCGACATGGACTGGGAGCTGATCTTCAGCGTCGATCCCTGTACTGACCGCACCGAGGAACTGATCCTGGAGCTCCGCGAGGAGGATCCAAGGGTGAAAATGCTGCGCTTCTCGCGCAGATTTGGCCAGCCGATGGCCACAATCGCCGGGCTGGCAGCTTCCTCGGGCAGCGCGGTGGTGGTGATCGACTGCGACCTGCAGGACCCACCGGAGCTGATTCCCGAGCTCGTGGCCCGCTGGCGCGAGGGCTATGACGTCGTGTACGCACAGCGACGGACACGCGCGGGAGAGACGCTTCCAAAGCGCATCGTCGCCGCGGTCGGCTACCGCGTGATCAGGCGCATAGCTGAAGTTGAGATCCCGCCCAATACGGGAGATTTTCGCTTGATGAGCCGCCGCGTGGTCGACAATGTCGTGGCGCTGAAGGAGAGTCATGGTTTTCTGCGAGGGCTGGTGGGATTGGTCGGCTTTCGCCAGTCGAGTGTCCTCTATGACCGCGATCCGAGAGCTGCAGGGACCAGCAAGTACAACCGTTTCTGGGGCTCGCTCGTCATTGGTCTGAATGGCATCGTGGGCTTTTCGCGCTACCCACTGCATTTGATCTCGATGATCGGCACAGCGCTGTCCGGCTTGGCCTTCGTGCTGGCGCTCGTCTACCTGGCGCTGAAGCTCAGCGGCGTGGCGTTCCCCGTGGGCAACCCGACGGTCGTGATCGTGGTGTCGTTCTTCAGCGGCATCCAGCTGCTCTCGCTGGGCGTGATCGGTGAGTATGTCGGGCGCATCTACGACGAATCCCGCAACCGGCCGAAGTACATCATCGAGTCTCGCCACGGCTGGACGGAGTAGAACGTGCCCAGCACAGGTCCGGCGGTGGGTGCTCTGCCGCCGGTGTGCATCTTGGCTGGCGGCCGCGGGACACGGTTGGGTGAGCGGGTGCGTCACACACCCAAGCCCCTGGTTGAGGTCGCGGGAGAGCCTTTTCTCGTGCACCAGCTCCGCCTGCTCGCTGCGCACGGCGCAGAGGAAATCGTGTTGTGCATCGGCTACCACGGCGAGCAGATCGAGTCCCGCATCGGCCCCGAACGCTTCGGCATGCGTATCCGCTATAGCTTCGACGCTCCCGAGCTCGACGGGACCCTCGGTGCGCTGCGTCGTGCGCTGTCGGTGCTCGGCGAGCGTTTTCTTGTGCTCTATGGTGACACCTATCTGCGGATCGACTACGGTGCCGTCGCTCGCGCTTGGCTACAGAGCGGACTGCCGGCGATTATGACCGTCCTGCGCAACGAAGGTCGTTGGGACACATCCAATGCACAATTCGACGGCCGGCTGGTAACTGCCTACGATAAGCTGAAGCCCACCTCAGATATGCACTGGATTGACTATGGCCTGGGGGGCCTTACAGCGTCCGCGATCCAGGCCGTCGCCGACGAGGTCTGTGAGCTCTCAGCGCTTTACCACGAGCTCGCCCGACGCCGGGAGCTGTTCGGCTTTGAAGCGAGCGAGCGGTTCTATGAGATTGGAACTCCCTCCGCACTTGCCGAGACAGACGCCTTTCTGAACTCGATCGGCAACAGCCTTGAGTGACCATACACCAGACGGATCGCCGCCCATTAAGCGAACCACTGCCATGCTCGCGCATATCCGCTCGCCCGAGCGGGGAATCCTCGGCCAAGGAATCCGCTTCGCACTGGCGGGAGGCACTGTTGCAGGCGTGTACCTAGTGACGACACTGCTGCTTGCGACCGTTATCGGCCTACCTTTTCAGAGCGCCCTGGCGATCGGTTTCATATTGGCACTGGCTACACACTTCACCCTGCAGCGTTTCTTCGTGTGGGTGCACGATGAGGAGTTTGCGCTGCCGCTTCGTACACAGGTTGGGCGCTATCTTGCCGTCGCTTTGGCTCAGTATGGCATTACCGTCGTTGCCACCTCAGCGCTCCCGGCCGCGGTGGGACTACCTACCGAAGTCGTATATGTAGCCGTCACTCTGTTGATCACCCTCGCCAATTTTGTTCTATTTCGCACACGCGTATTCCATGCGGAAGCTGAGCCTTGATCCAACGCCAGCACAAGGTTGACGTCACCCCGGTGAACTATGGATATTCGAAGGGGTAGCCGGCCCCCAAGAAGCCGCCCGGGTAGAAGCTGCCGGCGAAGGTGGCCTGCTCGGGTTGCGCACCCGTCGCGCTCCCCGTATAACCCCAAAACACGGTCTTGCCACTCCAGATGTAGCTCGCCGCCGGGCGGGGCCGCTCGGCGGCGTCGATACCGCTGCCAGGCAGATAAAGCGCATCGTCAGCCCCTTCCGTTCGGCAGTCCGGCTGCCTGTGTTCCTTCAGCAAGAACTCGTAGTAAAAGACGTGTTCTGGCCTGCGGTTGTGCATCAGCATATTGACGAGCCACTCAGCCCGTTCGGCCTGGCCAGTTTCGCCGTTTTCAACAAAATCCCCGTTGAAATCCCTGCATTTCCTGGCAGCGACCTCGGTGAACCACAGCTGATCGCCCGCGCCACCGTTGGGAAGGTGTTCTACCACCCTCTGGATCGGCGCTTCGCTTCGTTCTTCAACAGAAAAATAAGGATGAACCCCCCAAATTGTAGGAGTTGGATGCAGATGCGCTCTAAATGCGTCCTCATAGCTGGCGACGTTTGGAGTATCTTCGAGATTGCCGGCTATGATCGTGCACCCGTACCCTTCTTCACAGGTAGCATGGGCTTCATTCGTGTAGCCGGCAGGAATTGCGGCTTGGTCGATACGTGGATATCCGCCCTGGTTGTTGGGCTCGTTCCAGGCCTCCAGATAATGTATCGAGTGGCCCATAGTTTGAGCCTGGCCGAGGACCTGTTGCAGCCGGGCCTTGTATTCGGCGGAAGATTCCGGATACACCCCGTCATAGCTGGTCAACGCAAGATCCGGCGTGAGGCCGATGCTCGCGATGTCCGTCAGCCACGATTCGAACTTTGAGCGATATTCAGGGTAGCTGCCGGACATCACGTTCCACTGCACCACATAGCGCGCGAGCGTTATGTGAACCGGTGGGCTGCCCACCCAGACGTTGTGGAAGAACGCCGCGAAGTAGCTGCTGGAGAAGCCGCCGTCCCAGGTCGGCAGGCTCTGATCTGAGATCCCATCCACATAGGCGATGCCCGCCGAGGCCGGTGTCCCGGCAACGGTGAGGCTCAGGCAGAGCGCCATCAGCCAAGCCAAGCCAACCCGACGGGCAATCTTCCTCTGCGTCGTCACGCGTCCACCTCACTCATCATCTCAACCGATTCAACCGATGCTTCAAGCTGGCACCTGGCGAGTTCGCTCGATCTCTGCTGCAGTTGCGTTGCCACGGGGCGTGTGTCGCGGCGACGTGGTTGAGTCGACCGAGCAGACGGCGATGGAAGCGACGCCTCCACAGTGCAGTACCTCGGTGCTACACTTCGGGGATGCCGACCAGCCATCCCCGCCACTCGATCACCGAAACGCCCCCTCTGCGGGCGGCGCTGAACGAGCTGCGCAGCCGTGGCGAGCGCATCCGCTTCGGCGACCTGGTCATGCGCGGCGCCCAGCAGCGGCTGCGCGAGCTCAAGGAGGAACGCGACGAGGAGGCCCGCAAGCTGGAGCTACGCCGGCAGCTCGTGGAACAGCTGCACACAGGCGAGGGTCTCGACGTGCAGGCCGCCTACGAGGTACGCGAGCACGGCTGGACGCATTGACGGGCTACCGCCAGGCGCTGCTGCTCGACAACTCCGCGTGGGCACGGGCGCTGGACAAGCGCCTCGCCGGCTCCGCGCGCAAGCGCTTTGACGCGGCGCTCACCGCGGGCGAGCTGTGGACCTGCCCCCCCACCCTGCTGGAGATGCTCTACAGCGCCCGCGACGAGAAGGGTTATGCGCTCACCACAGGACGCCTGGGCTCCCTAATGCACGCTCCCCTCACCGACGAGGCCTCCGCGCGCGCCGTCAGCGCCCAAGCCGAGCTCGCCGCCACGCCCGGCGTCTCCCACCGCGTCAAGCCCGTGGATCTCCTGATCGCCGCCATCGCCGCTGCCAACCAGCTCGGCGTACTGCACTACGACAACGACTACGACGCCATCGCCGAACACACCTCGCTGTCCTTCGCCAGCGTCTGGGTCGCTCCGCGCGGCAGCATCGACTGAGCACGGGTAGCCTTCCCGGCCGTGCAGACGCTGACCACGCGCCTACAGGGGCCGATCCTGATCGAGCCGCGTTCCTTCCCCGACGATCGGGGCTTCTTCGTGGAGACCTACCGCCACGAATGGCATGCCCAGGCGGGCATCCCAGAGCAGGACGCCTTCATCCAGGACAACCACTCGCGCTCGACGCGAGGGGTGGTGCGGGGGATGCACTTCCATATCGGCGCCGGCGTGGCCAAGCTCGTGCGCTGCGCACGGGGGACGATCGTGGACGTGCTCGTGGACCTGCGCCAGGGCTCGCCCACTTTCGGCGAGTGGGAGACCTTCAAGCTCGATGAGGAGCACCTGCGCGAGCTCTACGTGCCGATCGGCTTCGCTCACGGCTTCTGCGTGCTCAGCGACGTGGCCGATGTCCTTTACAAGCAGACCGCCTACTACTCCCCCGAGGTCGAGCGGGGCATCGCCTGGGATGACCCCGACGTGGGCATCCAGTGGCCGCTGCCGCGCGCCGAGCTCGTGGTCTCAGCGCGCGACGCAGGCGCGCCGCGCTTGGCGGATGTGGCCCCCGAACTGCCTTTCCGCTACTCCGCCTGAGCCGCCCATTCCCGTAGGCGCAGCTCCTGCGGTTCTCCCTGCACCGCCACCGCCCCAGCCGCCGACGCGCCCAGCTCCAGATCGGCGATCCACAGCTGCGGGCTGGGCGCCTGGACTGCCTCCCGCGATCCGATCAGCCCGATGCCCCGGCACTTCAGGGCCGCCTCATGGCGCACCCACAGCACCAGGAACTCACGCTGCCGCGCAGGCGCATCGAGCGTGCGCAGGCGCCGCGCGGCCTGCGTTCCGAAGGCGCGCTCGGCCAGAGCTACCTCATCGCGGGCGCGCTCGCCGCGGGCATGCTCGCGCACGAACTCCACGTCCACGCCCACGGGAGCCGCAGCGGTGAAGGCATAGAGCGCCAGCGGCCCGGAGTGGGAGAGGTTGAAATGCACGAGCGGGCCGGAGTCTGACGCCGCAGAGTTTGCCTGAACCCCGTCCGGCATCCCCTCAACCCCGTCCGACACCGACTGCCCTCCGCCCAGCGCCGGCTTGCCGTACCTGCCGGTAACGAGCTCGAGCTCATCACCTCCCCGCCCCAGATACTCCCCCAGCAGCGCCCTCAGCACCCCCTGCCCGCGCATCCACAGCGCGCGGCGCGCGGGATCGCCGATGCGCGCCGCGCGCGCGCGCTCGGCGGCGCTGAGCAGGCGTAGCGGCTCTGCGCCGACCTCGCGCAGGTCCACTCGCCATACATCCACGGCGCGCTGCAAGACAGCAGGAGCCCTAAGCCCGAGGTCAGGCTCGCTGCCTACCTCGGGCCTGCTGCTCTGACCTGGATCGATTCCGCCACGCTCGTGCATACGGCCACTGGGGCACATTACGGATCAGGCGTGCCACGCCGTACGTCGATGCCAAAGGCATAGTGAGGCACCGCACCCTGCGCACCAGCACCCGCCGTCTTGCCCTCGCCGCCGCCCTACTGGCGAGCAGCGCAGTGAGCGTTGGCGCACTGGCCCCCACAGCAACTGCCGCCGAAGCGGGCGTAAACCTCAGCAACCTCAGCCCCGGCGCCGTGGAGCAGGCAAATGCGCTGGGCGCCAAGTGGGTGCGCGTGTTCGTGCCCTGGGGCGACATCGAACCCGCCCGCGGGCACCAGGCGCAGAATTGGCTCGCCGAATACGACCGCCTGCTGGCGAGCCTGCCCAAGGGCGGCCATGCGATCTTCGATGTCGTCGGCGCGCCCGCCTGGGAGAACGGCGCGGGCGGCAGCGCGCCGCCCGCGAACCCCGCGGAGTACGCCGCGCTGCTGCATTTCCTCGCGCAGCGCTGGGCGGGCAGAGTGGCGGCGTATGAGATCTGGAATGAGGAGGACGCCTCACGCTGGTGGACGGGGGCGCCCGACCCGGGCGCCTATACGCGCCTGTTGCAGTCCGCCTACACCGCGGTGAAGTCCGCCGACCCCAACGCGGCAGTCGTGCTGGGCGGCCTCACGGGCAACGACTACCACTTCCTGCAGGGCGTTTATGAAGCTGGCGGCAAGGGCTACTTCGACGCCGTGGGCGTGCACACCGACACCGCCTGCAACGTCGCCTCGCCCGAAGAATTCCTGCGCGATCCGGGCGGGCGCTTGGACCAGGACTCCTTCCTGGGCTACCGCGAGGTGCACGCCACCGAGCTCGCCAACGGCGATAACAAGCCGATCTGGATGACGGAGACGAGCTGGCGCACCACCACCGCCACCTGCCCCGAAGGCGCCTGGGCGGGGCAGAAGCCCGAGGGCGTCTCAGACGAACAGCAGGCCACCTTCCTCACGCAGGCCTACCACTGCATGGCCGAAGACCCCTATGTGCAGGTGGCCTTGTGGTATCCCCTCGCCGACAACGGCAGCGTCATCTCCGGCCTGCTGCAGGCCAACGGCTCGCACAAGCCCTCCTACGCGGCGATGCACGACTACCTCGAACACGGCGACCAGCGGACGGGTTCGTGCGGGCACTTCGCGGGCCCCAAGATCACGCTTGCGACGCCATTCGACGGCCAGCGCTACAAGGGCAAGCTGCGCATCCGCGCGATCGCCTCGGACCCCGTGGGCATCCGCCGCGTGCGGCTCTTCTGGGACGGCCATCTGGTACGCAACTGGGTGCCCTACTTCTACACCCATACCTACCCCACCTCCACCGTCGCCGAAATGCGCTGGTTCGGGGCGATCAAGATCTCCGTGGGCCGCCACACACTGACCTTTGTGGCCATCGACAAGCTCGAAAACAGCTCTACCACGCACATCTCGATCGTGCATCTGAGCGAAAAGCCCCGTCGCAGCCACCGTCGCCGCCGCCATCACTGAGCAGGCTTGGCAGACTTAGGGGCCGATGCAGCCCCCTGCCTCCTCACGCCTTGAGCGCCTGCGCGAACGCATCAACAACTTCACCGTCACCCCCAAGCAGTACGCGCTCGCGGCCTACATCGCCCTGGGCGCGCTTACCTTGATCGTCCTCAGCGGCGCCGCCGTACGCCTCACGGGCTCGGGCCTGGGCTGCCCGGACTGGCCGCGCTGCTACGGGCGCGCCTATCCGCCGCTGACGACGCACGCCGTGATCGAGTTCTCCAACCGCATGATCACTGTGCCGGTGTCGCTCGCGGCGCTCGCCGCCTGGGTGCTGGCGCTGCGCCGGCGCCCCTACCGCCGCGATCTCGTGTGGCTCGGCGCGCTGCTGCCCCTGGGCGTCGTGGGCCAGGCCGTGCTCGGCGGCTTCACCGTGCGCGGGGCGCTCGACTATGGCTGGGTGATGAGCCACTTCGCTCTCTCTATGCTGATCCTGGCCGCCGCCACGGCGCTGGCTTGGCGGGCCACACACGAGCCGGAGGATCTCCCCGCCAACTATGACCGCACGTTGGCGTGGAGCGTGCGCGCGCTGCTCGTGCTGGGCGCCGTGACGATTGTCGCGGGCACGGCGGCCACAGCCGCGGGCCCCCACGCGGGCGGCTCGCCGGGGCAGCGCATCAACCGCCTGAACTTCGAAGGCAAGGGCACGATGGACTTCGTCATCCACCGCCACGGCGAGCTGGGCCTGGCCTTCGGCCTGCTGGCGCTGGGCGTGTGGTGGCTGGCGCGGCGGCGCTCGCAGGATCCCGCGCTGCGCGGCTCGCTGACGGTGCTGTGCGCGCTCATCGCCTTGCAGGGTGCCGTGGGCCTCGACCAGTACAAGACCCACCTGCCCACACAGCTCGTATGGGTGCACGTGGGCCTGGCCTGCGGCTGCTGGCTTGCCTGCCTGTGGGCCACGTGTGCCGCGGGTGCGCCGCGACCTCGCACAGCGCCGCTCGCGGAGCGTCAGATGGCCCCTCCGGCGAGGGTTTCCGTGTAGTTGTCCTCGCCAGCCGTTAGCCTGCTCGCAGGAATAACACCCGAGAAGGGAGTGCAATGACCAAGAACGATCTGGCTGACAAGGTCGCTGAACGCACCGGGCTGCCCGCCAGCCAGGCCCGCCAAGTGCTGGAGGCCACAATCGACACAGTCTCCGACGAGCTGGCCGCGGGCGGCGAGGTCGCACTCGCCGGCTTCGGCAAGTTCAGCGTCAGCCATCGCTCTGCCCGGCAGGGTCGCAACCCCGCCACAGGCGAGACGATCAGCATCGCCGCCAGCAAGGCAGCGAAGTTCTCAGCCGCCAGCGCGCTCAAGAATCGCCTGAACTCCTAAGAGCGCGCCGGTCCCTGGCAGTCACCGGTCCACTGGGGGCCGGTGACCTCCGGGTCTCCTCTTCCTCCGGGCGTTGTCTTTCTACAGTAGGGAGACATGCGCCTGGAACGACCTACATGGGAACGACCCGCATGAAGGGAGCACGCGCAGATGGGCGGACGTAAGGGCGCGACCCTAGCGGTGGCGTGCCTGGCCACCGCGATGCTGATGCTCGACATCGCGGTTATCAATACCGCGCTCTCGCACATCGCACGCGACCTGAAGGCCGACCTCACGGGCCTGCAGTGGATCATCGACGCCTACACGCTGACGCTGGCGACGATCGTGCTGAGCGCCGGCTCGCTCGCCGATCGCGTCGGGCGGCGCCTGATCTTCGCGTGGGGCATCGCGATCTTCACGGCCTCCTCGCTGGTGTGCGCGCTGTCGGGCTCGATCCTCGTGCTTGACCTCGCGCGCGCCGTGCAGGGCATCGGCGGGGCACTGATGTTCGCGACCTCGCTGGCGCTCATCTCCGCGACCTTCTCCGCGCCGGCGGATCGCGCGAAGGCCTTCGCTGCCTATGGCGCCACGATCGGCGCGGCCTTCGCCATCGGCCCGCTCGTCGGTGGGCTGCTCACCAGTGGCTTCTCCTGGCGCGCGGTCTTCATCGTCAATGTCCCCCTCGGTCTGTTCGCGCTGCTGGCCACGCGCCTGTGGGTGATCGAGTCGCGCGACCCCCACCCCCGGCGCCTGGACTGGCCCGGCCAGGCAGCGCTCTGCGCGAGCCTCTTCCTGCTGGTGCTGGCACTGTTGCGCGGCAACATCGAGGGCTGGGGCAGCCCCAAAATCCTCGCCGAGCTCATTGGCGGCAGCGCGCTGCTGGTGGTGTTCCTCGCGATCGAGGCGCGCTCGCGCGTGCCGATGCTGCCGCTGGGCTTCTTCCGCCGCGCCCCCTTCGCTGGCGCGCAGATCGCAGCCTTCGCGATCTCTGCTTCCTTCTTTGCCATCTACCTCTACCTCACGCTCTACATGCAGGAGGTCCTCGGCCTCTCGCCGGTGCAGACGGGCCTCGTCTACCTGCCCGGCACGATCCTGCTGTTCATCGTCTCCGGCGCCAGCGCCCCACTCGTGCAGAGGACCTCGCCGGGACTGCTGATCGTCGCCGGCCTCATCCTCGTCGCCGTGGGCACGGCGCTGATGACGCTCGTCACCACGACCTCCTCGTGGGCGCTGATCCTGCCTGGCGAGCTCACCGCCAGCATCGGCACCGGCTTCTTTAATCCCGCCCTCAGCGCGGTGGCGCTGAGCTCGGTCCCTGAGCGCCACGGCGGCCTCGCCGCGGGCGTCAACGACACCTTCCGCAACACCGGCGTAGCGCTGGGCACGGCGGTCTTCGGCGCGCTCGTACCCGCCGCCGCTGCGGTCGGCCGCGGCTCCCCTGCCGCCTACGTCAATGGCCTGCACCATGCCCTCTACCTCGCCGCTGGCGTAGCGGCCATCGGCGCGCTCGCCAGCGCGCGGCTCATCGGCGTGCGCTCACCCCACGCCGCGCTCGTCGCCGCCGGGCAGGAGCCACTGGAGACTCCTGCTTACGCGGTGTCAGAGCCGGCCTGAGACAGGCTCAGCTATTGACCAAGTTAAGGTCGGTTTGAGTGAAGTCATCGCCCAGGCACAGAAGGGGCGCTTGCGCAAGTTGAGCTGTCGCGTAGGACATGCAGTCGCCGAAGTTGAGAGCTGCTGGATGTCGTCCCTTCCCAAAGCGGAGATATGCGCTAACTGCCGCCACCCAATGATCTGGACCGAAGGGAATCAAGGTTAGAGCGGCTTCCTGCACAAAGCGTCCCAACAGAGTCTGGCCCAGTGCCCCCAGTCTCGCGCTCAGGACGATCCCACACTCGGTGAGAGTCGGTGCACCGATCCCCACTTGAGGCGCCTGGGCCAGCCGATCCTCAAGCGCCTCGTGGCCTGGCTCGGCCAGCAGCACCGCGATCACGGCAGAGCTGTCGAGTATCACACCCCGCCCTCGCCGTAACCGAGAATCGCCTCGCGTTCGGCACGAGAGATGGGCCGTCCAAGCATCTCCGCCGGTATCTGTGGCCATGCCTCCTGCTCCAGAAACCGCCGCAGGCCCGCGCCGCGAGCAGCGGGCGTGGCTGTGAAGGCCAAGCGCTCACGACGCTCCTGCAACGCCACCTTGACAGCGCGCGTCTTGCTCTCCCCTGCCAGCGTCGCCACTTCGGAGGCTAAGCGCACCGCCTCTTCGTCCTTGATGTTCAAGCTCATGGTGGAAGTCTACCAAAAGGGTAGACCGGTGCCATTTGAGGCGCCTCCCGACAGGAACTCGTCAGCCGCAACCCGTGTTGTTGCCGCACGACGAGCACGTGTAGCAGCTGCCGGTCCGCTGCATCATGCCTCCGCACTGGCTGCAAGCGGGCCCAAGGTCAAGGCCCTGGAGCTTGGCGGGGACGACGGGCGGGCTGTCTGTGAGAGCGCTCGTCGGAGCGGCGCTTGCAGCGCTCGACGCCGCCGATGCCTCGGGACCGGCCGTATCGGAGGAGATGACCGACTGCGCAGCCTCCTGCGCGAGCTTTCGCGCTCGCACCTCGGGCGTGAGGATGCCGAGCTCCTCCTGCGCGTCGGTGCTGAGGAAGCGACTGGCGAGCCAGCGCATGATGTAGTCGGGCATCGACTTGGCGAAGGGGATCTCGGGGTTGCTGGTGATGCCCTCGGGCTCAAAGCGCATGTAGCTGAACTTCTGCACCAGCGTCTCCAGGGGCACGCCGTACTGCAGGGCGATCGAGATCGCGGTGGCGAATGAGTTCATCATGCCGCGCAGCGTGGAGCCCTCCTTGCCGATGTCCGTGAGGAAGATCTCACCAATGCTGCCGTCCTCATACATGCCGGCCGTGATGTAGCCCTCATGGCCGCCGATGGAGAACTTATGGGTGATCGACTGGCGCTCGCGCGGCATGCGCTTTCTCCGCGGGCCCGCTTCGGCCAGCGCCTTACTCACCGCCGCCTCGACCAAGGCATCCACATCTGCGGGCGCCTTGACCTCTTGCTGCGCATCGGTCCGCAGCGCCTGCGCCGTCTTACTGCCATCGCGATAGATCGCGAGCGCCTTGATGCCCAGGTGCCACGCCTGCTTATAGGCATCGGCGATGTCCTGCACCGTGGACTCCTGAGGCATGTTCACCGTCTTTGAGATCGCGCCGCTGATGAAGGGCTGCACCGCGCCCATCATCTTCAGATGCCCCATGTGCGAGATCGCGCGCTCGCCCACCGCCACGTCGAAGACCGGCAGGTGCTCATCGAGCAGCCCCGGCGCGCCCACGATCGTGCCGTGCTCGGCCAGGTACGCCTCGATCTGCTCGACCTGCTGCTCGCTGTAGCCAAGGGTCTGTAGCGCCAGCGGCACGGTGCGGTTGACGATCGTCATCTGCCCGCCGCCCACGAGCTCCTTGAACTTGACCAGTGAAAAGTCCGGCTCGACGCCCGTCGTGTCGCAGTCCATCAGGAAAGAGATCGTGCCCGTCGGCGCCAGCACCGTCGCCTGCGCGTTGCGGTAACCGTGCTCTTCGCCCAGCTGCACCGCCTCATCCCACGAGCTCCGCGCCGCGGCCAATAGATCCTGATCGGCACAGCTTTCATCGCCGATCGCATAGGCCGCGTCGCGGTGCATGCGCATCACGCCATTGTGCGCCTCGCGATTTTCCTCATAGCGCTCGTAGGGACCCAGCGCTGCCGCCGTCTGCGCGCTGCGCCGGTACGCGCGGCCCGTCATCAGCGCCGTGATCGCCGCCGCCACGCCACGACCCTGATCGGAGTCATAGGGCATGCCGTTGCTCATCAGCAATGCTCCCAGGTTCGCGTAGCCAAGGCCCAACTGGCGGAAGGCGCGCGCGTTCACACCGATCTCCTCGGTGGGGTAACTCGATGGTCCCACCACGATCTCCTGCGCCAGCAGCATCACGTCGACCGTGTGCTCGAAGGACTCCACGTCCAGCGTGCCGTCGGGCCTGCGGAACTTCATCAGGTTGATCGATGCCAGGTTGCACGCCGAATCATCGACGTGCATGTACTCCGAGCAGGGATTAGACGCGTTGATACGGCCTGAGTTCGGAGAGGTATGCCAGTTATTGATGACAGTGTCGAACTGCACGCCCGGATCCGCGCAGCGCCACGCCGCCTGCGCGATTTCTTCCATCAGCTCGCGCGCCCGCACAGGCTCGCCCACCGGTTCGCCGCTCTGGCGCGCCAAGAGGCGCCACTCGCCGTCTTCCTCCACCGCCTGCATGAACTCATCGGTGATGCGCACCGAGTTATTCGCATTCTGATACTGGATAGAAGTGAAGCCATCGCCGTCGATCGACATGTCAAAGCCGGCGTCGCGTAGCGCCTGCGCCTTGTCCTCCTCCTTGGCCTTGCACCAAATGAACTCGCGGATGTCGGGGTGGTCGATGTTCAACACCACCATCTTCGCCGCGCGCCGTGTCTTGCCGCCGGACTTGATCGTGCCCGCCCACGAGTCCGCACCGCGCATGAACGACACCGGCCCACTCGCGGTGCCGCCTTTGGCGAGCGTCTCCATCGAGCCGCGGATATTCGAGAGATTGATGCCCGAGCCCGAGCCCCCGCGGAAAATCATCCCCTCCTTGGTGTTCCACTCGAGGATCGACTCCATCGTGTCCTGCACACTGAGGATGAAGCAGGCTGAGCACTGCGGCTGCTCCTCGAACCCGACGTTGAACCACACCGGCGAGTTGAAGGCCGCCATCTGGTGCAGCAGGATGTGCGTGAGCTCGGCCTCGAAGGCATCCCCGTCCGCGTCACTGGCGAAGTAGCCCCGCTCGCGCCCCCACCCCGCGATCGTGCCCGCCACGCGGCCGATCATCTGCTTGACGCTGTGCTCGCGCGCGGGTGTGTCGAGCTGCCCGCGGAAGTACTTCTGCGCGACGATGTTGGTCGCGTTCTGCGACCAGCTCTTGGGGAACTCCACGTCGCGCTGCTCGAAGGCAACGCGGTCGCCGTGGCCGATGCGGGCATCGCGCAGCTCCCACGGCACGGCATCGAAAGGATGCGTCTCAGGCGTCGTGAAAAGGCGCTCTATCGAGAGCGCCTCGCCAGGCGTGGGAGTGTTGATGGTGGTGGGCTCGAGGTTCCTCTGCATGGCCTGCTCCTTCGCCTGTCTGGTCTGTTCGATGGGGGTCGAACATGGTCCCGCGCGGGCCGGACGGACCTTTTAAATTGTAGGAGGCTCAGGCCCTGTCTCAGTGCCCGAGCCGCATCCAGTCGCGCAGCTCATCCCAGGTCGCTGAGAGCCGCAGCCCCGCCTCCGCGCTGGCATGGCGCGCCGCGGGCAGCCAATGCGGCTCGTATGCCCACCACCGCACCAGCGCCCACGCGAGGCAGGCGAGGATCACGAGGCCCGCCGCCACAGCCGCCACGAGTGCACCCGTTGAGAGGCTGCCGCCGCCCGCGGAATGCGTCGCGGATGAGAGGGCTGCGTCATGTATCGTCAACTGTGCGTGCTGGGTGATGCCGGGAGTGCTCATGCAAGCATGCTAACCGGCATAAAACAGATCCTCCACAGCCGCGAGCGCCTGCGCCAGGACCTGCCACGGCGCCTGCTCGGCGTCGATCACGCGCATCCGCTGCGGCTCTGCCTGCGCCAGCTCGTCATACGCCGCCGCGATCGTGGCGAAGAAGTCCTCGCCTTCGCGCTCGAGACGGTCGCGCGCAAGCGCCCGCTCCCCCTGTCGCGCACGCCCGGTGGCGGGAGCCACGCGCAACAGCAAAGTGCGGTCGGGAGTCAGACCGCCCGTAGCCAGCGCATTGATCGCGCGCACCTCCTCGATACCAAGTCCCCGCGCGGCGCCTTGGTAGGCCAGCGAGGAGTCCACGAAGCGATCCAGCAGCACCGTCGCACCGCCCGCGAGCAGGGGCCTCAGGAGCTCCTCGACCAGCTGCGCGCGCGCGGCCGCGTACAGCAACGCCTCCGCGCGCGCACCCACCTTCAGCCCCGGATCCTTCACCAGCGCGCGGATGCGCTCGGACAATGCCACGCCGCCCGGCTCGCGCAGCAACTCTACGCAGGCGGTGCGCTTGCGCAGCTCGCCCACGAGCGCCTGCGCCAGCGTCGTCTTGCCGGCCCCGTCGAGACCCTCGATCGTGATTAGCCTGCCGCTTGCCACGGTGTGGCACGGTAGCGGCCATCTACGATGCCCGCATGGAGCTGCCCGCAGGTCTTGAAGATCACCCGCACGCCCGCGCGGTGCTGACGCCGGCGTGGCCGCCGGCGGGGCGGGCCTCACATGCCTACCTCTTCCACGGGCCTGCAGGAACGGGCAAGCGCGCAGTGGCGCGCGCACTTGCGGCGGCGCTGCTGGCGGAGGGGGCTAGCGATCCCAACGCGGCTGCCGAGCGCGCAACGCGCGGCGCGCACCCCGACCTCACCTGGGTCACACCCTCGGGCGCCAACGAGATGCTTGTGGGCGACATCGAGGAGTCAGTCCTTGCCGCCGTCGCGCGCACGCCATTTGAAAGCTCGCGGCGCGTGTTCGTGCTTGAGGGCGCGCACCTGATGAGCGACCAGGTCGCCAACCGTCTGCTGAAGACGCTCGAGGAGCCGCCGGCCTTCGCGCACCTGATCCTGCTTACGCAGGGCCTTGGTGACGTGCTGCCAACGATCGCCTCCCGTTGCCAGCAGGTGCGCTTCGATCCGCTGCCTGCGGCGCGCATCGAGCAGGCCCTGACCGGTGAGGATCGCCAGCTCGCCCGCGCCTGCGCCTGCCTTTGCATGGGCGACGCGGGACTGGCCGCGTGGCTGGCGGGCGAGGCCGGGCAAGTGCTGCGCGAGAGCGCCACGCGGTTCGTGCGCGCGTCACTCGAAGGGCGCACGCGGGAGCGCCCCTGGCTGGATCTGCTTGAGCAGGCCAAAGCCGCAGGGCTTCGCGCCGGCGAGGAGGCACTGCAAAAGAGCGAGCAGGAGCTCGAGCTGCTGCCCACCAAGGAGCGCAAGCGCCACCAGCGCGAGGCGCTTGAAGCACAGCGGCGTTGTGAGCGCCGCGAGCGCACCCGCACCCTCGACCTCGCCTTGGGGCTGGCCGAGCTGTGGCTGCGCGATGTGTGGTGCGTGGCCGAGGGGGCGCCCGAGCTGGTGTATGCCGTGGACCGCGAAACGCAGCTCACAGAGGACGCCGCCAGGCGCTCGCCCGCGCGGCTGCTGCGGGGCGTGGAGCTCGTGGCCGCCACGCGCCGGCGCCTGGCGCTGAACGTCGCGGAGGAGCTGGCCCTGGAGGCGCTGGCCTATCGCCTGGAGAAGTTGCTCGCCGCGGACTCCGCGGAATAGTCCTCGGCCGGCCACGCCAGCAGCTCCGCCACGCGCTGCGAGACGGCCTCGCGCAGCACCAGCACCGCCGCGCGGTAGCGCCGCGCACGCGTCGCCAGCGCGAGGCAGTCGGGCGCCTGGGGCGGGGGCAGCGAGAGATCGAGGCAGGTCAGCGCCTTATCCGTGTCCCCGGCTCGCTGCACGGCCTCGATCCAGATGACCTCCAGGTAGGCGAGCGCCGCGGGCAGTTGCTCCTCCGGGAGTGCCTCGCTTGCCGCGGGCAGTTGCTCCTCGGGGAGCGCCTCGCGCGTTGAGAGCTGGCGCACGACAGGCACCACTTCGCGGCTCAGCCAGCGCTGCTCGGCGTGCGCCCGCAGCAGCAGCGAGACCTCGGGAGTGGCCGTATTGGGAGGCTGGTGTGAAGAGCGTGCGAGCATGCGCGTGCGGGCCGCGAGGAGGCAAACCGCCTATCTATTGCCTCGGCTGAGAGGCCTCTTGGCTTTAGAAGATGGCCTTCCCCTCGTCGCATTTTGGAAAGAAAATCACCCCTACACGAGGGCGGCCATCGAACAGATGGCTAAAGGATGCTCCGTCCGCTGACCGATGTCGTTAGGGGGTATATGTCGATGTCGATGTCCTACCGCTATGGCTTTGACCCAACGGCACGCGCCGCAGGCGAGCACTCGCGGGGGATCGTGCAGCGCCTGCGCATGCGCACGCTGGTGGCGCTGGGCGTGCTGGCCGTCGCCACCGCGCTGCTGGGCCGCGGCTTTGGCTGGCAGGACCCGATCTTCATGGGCGGCGACATCGTGGTGCTCGCCACGATCCTTGCGATCTACCGCTGGGTGCTGCCGCTGGTGGACCGCCACGACCGCGGCGCTACCGGCGAAGAGCAGGTGGGGGGCATCCTCGACGGTCTCTGCCGCCGCGGCGGTGGCGGCTGGCAGGTGATCCACGACGCCAACCTTGGCCACGGCAACGTCGATCACATCGCGATTGGGCCTGCGGGAGTGTTTACGGTGGAGACCAAGAGCCACCCCGGGCCGGTGCGCGTGGCGCGCATGCATGGCGCGGTCCTGGCGCAGGCTCAGGCCGAGCGGCGCTTGGTGGAGCAGGCTACAGGCGTGCAGGTGCAACCGCTCGTCGTCTACTCGCGCGCGTGGGTCGATCGCCCGCTGGCGCGGCGCAAGGGCGTGCGCGTGGTGCCAGCGGGGATGCTCGTGGAGCACCTGCAAAGGCAGCCCGCGAAGCTCTCACCCGCCGAGGTATCGCGCGCGCAGCGGCGACTGGCGCGAGCGCTGCAGCAGTCGGGCAGACGACGTCGAGCGTAGGGACCGGAGCGCGCATTAGCCTCTGACGTCGTGCTGACGATGGAGAAACAGGCAACCCCCGAGGACCTCCTTGAGCGCTTCGGCCTGCGCGCCTTCCGCCCGGGCCAGCGCGAGGCGGTGGTGGCGGCGATGGCGGGCCGCGACACGCTCGTGGTGATGCCGACGGGCGGGGGCAAGTCGCTGTGCTACCAGCTGCCGGCCCTCGCAGGCAGCGACCTGGTGGTCGTGGTGAGCCCCCTGATCGCGCTGATGGCGGACCAGTGGCGCCGGCTGAAGGACAGCGGCGTGCACGCGACGATGCTGGCGAGCGGGATGGAGGAGGGCCATAACCACCGCGCGCTGCACGAGATCGAGTCCGGCGCGACGCAGCTGGTGCTGGCCGCGCCCGAGCGCTTTGCCTCGAGCGCCTTCCGCGAGGCTCTGGCTCGGCGCAAGGTGGCGCTGTTCGTGGTGGATGAGGCGCACTGCGTGAGCGAGTGGGGCCACGACTTCCGCCCCGATTACCTGCGCCTGAAGAGCGCGATCGAGGCACTGGGCCGCCCAGCGGTGATGGCGGCGACGGCGACGGCGACACCGCGCGTGGCGCAGGAGATAGCGCAGCGCTTGGGCTTGCGCGAGTGGGTGTCGGTGCGCAGCGGCTTTGACCGTCCGAACCTCGTCTTCGACGTGGTGACGGTGGAGGGCAAAGGCGCAGTGACGCGCAAGCGCGCAGCGCTGCTGCACGTACTGCATAGGCCAGAGGCGCGGCCAGCGATCGTGTATTGCGGCACGCGCAAGGACACCGATGAGGTGTGCTCGCTGCTGGCGGGGAGCGGCATCGCGACGGTGGCCTACCACGCCGGCATGGCCCCGCGCGATCGGCACGCGAGCCAAGAGGCTTTTATGCGGGGCGAAGCCGAGGTGGTGGTAGCGACAAACGCCTTCGGCATGGGCGTGGACAAGGCTGACGTGCGCACGGTGGCGCACTGGGCGCTGCCCACGAGCCTTGAGGCCTACTATCAGGAGGCGGGGCGCGGCGGGCGCGATGGCCTGTCGGCCCGGGCGCTGCTGCTGGCGGCGCGCATGGACCTGGGCCGCCTGATCCGCTTCAACACGGAGCGCAACACGACGGTGGAAGACGTGCGTGCCTATGTGGGCTCACTGCGCGCACATGCGCGCGATGGCGTGGCGACGCTGGCCCCGAGCTGGCACGGGGAGTGGAATGGGGATGGCAATGGAGATGGGGATACACGGCCCGGGCCGGCCCTGCCCGATGAGCGCGAGCGCATCCTGATGTCCATCGCCGAGCAGGCGGGCGCCGTCGAGCTTGAGCCCGGCAATCGCGGCGCGCTGCGCGTACGCCTCACCGGCAAGGGCGATCCCCGCAAGGCCTACGCGGCGATCAAGGCCGCAAAGGACCGCGGCTGGGAGTCCTACCGCGCGATCGAGCGCTTCATTTCAAATGGCGAGCTGTGCCGCCGCCGGCAGATCCTGGATCACTTCGGCGACCACGAGGAGGCGCGCCCCACGGGCCGCTGCTGCGATGTATGCGAGACCGATGGCGAGCTGGCTGAGGCGGTGGCGCGGGCCTTGGATAAGCCGACTGCGCCAACGCAAAGAGGGCGCATAGGGCGCATGAGCGCAAACGGACGAGCCGGGCGCGCCGCGGCTGGGGCAACCGTCGGCTCGCTCGTGCCCGACGCCGAGCCGCTCGACCCCGTCGATGAGAGCCATTTCGAGGTCCTCAAGGCTTGGCGCCTGGCGCGGTCCGAAGGTAAACCCGCCTATACGGTCGCCACCAATGCAGCCCTCGAGGAGCTCCTGCGCTGCCAGCCTGAAAGCCTTGAAGAGCTGCTGCGGATTCGCGGCATCGGACCGGCATTCTGTGAGAAGCACGGCGAGGCTCTGCTGCGCGTGCTGGGCGAGCTGAGCGGCAGCGCACTACCTGCGGCGGGCTGAAGCCTCAAGCGCCGGCCTCCTCGGCGACCGCCCCAGCGTTCGCAGCTCCATGTGTTGCACCTTAGCCCTACAGTAGCACTTCTGCTACCGTATAGCGATGGCGACTGTCCCCCAGAAAGAGCTGCGCAATAACGTAGGCGAGGTCTTGCGTCGCGCCGAGGCAGGCGAGCAGATGACGATCACAGTCGCAGGCCGTCCGGTGGCGCAACTGGGTCCCGCCGAGCGGCGCCGGTGGGTGAGGGGCAGCGATCTGCACGCTGTGTGGAGGACCCCGGCGCCGCAAACGCTGGCTGAGGATCTCCCCCGCTTCCCGGCCTCACTCGAGGATCCTTTCGCCTAGGCGGATGCGCGCTCTGCTCGACACCTCGATCCTCATCGGCGAGGAGGAACCTGCCGCGGACATCGAGGCGGCCATCAGCGTGGCCTCGCTCGCCGAGCTGCACTTCGGTGTCCTGGTCGCAGCAGGCGATGACGAGCGCGCGCGGCGCACCCAGCGCCTGGGCGCAATCGAGGCAACCTTCCAGCCCCTGCCCATCACCGTGGAGGTAGCGCGCGAGTGGGGACGCCTGGCCGCCGCGGTGCAGTCCCGCGGAGGCAAGCCGCGCCGCCGCGCCGTAGACCTCGCGATCGCCGCCACCGCCAATGTCCATGATGTCTCGCTGCTGACCCACAACAAGAGCGACTTCGCGATCATCGACGACCTTACCGACGTGCGTGCGGTCGGGTGAGCGGCAACGATCACAGGAAGAGAAGGACAGGATGGATTGGAAGCTAGAGCTGGTGGCGATCCCCGTATCAGACATGGACCGTGCGGTTTAGCCGATGCCCTCCCAACTGCGGGGATTGCGGGCATCGTCGCTGCGGAGGATCCTGCTCGTGTCGGTCCTCGCGTTCCTCGCGGGCGCGCTCACGTTGCATACAGGCGCGGCGCGGGCCACCTACACCGGGGCGCAGGACGTTACGACGCTTGGAACGGTGGCCGCAGGAGGGGACTGGCTTGTTGTCCCACAGCACGAAGATCACTCCGACCCGGGCCTGATCGACGGAACCCCGTCGAACAGCACCACTAGCTCACTGCAGGTCGCACGCCTGTCGGGCCCTCGCTATATCTCGTTCAGGTCGGTGTCGGCGAGCTACTCGCAGATGATGGGACCGATGCTGGTCGCGGGTGCGCGGAACGTGCTTGCCGTCGCGTGGACCGACGCCACGGGCGCCGGTCAGATCGACAGCGCCACGTTGAGCGCGAGCGGCAACCTTCCCGATCAGCTCACGCAGGTGAGCGCGCCGAGCGCCGCCTCACCGCAACTCTCGATAGGACCGGACGGAGCGTACGCGGTGTCGTGGAGAGACGGCACCGGCGCGCACATCATGGCGGCGCCCGCGGGAACGCAACGGCTTGGGGCAGTGCTCGGACCCGATGTGCCGCTCGCAGCGGCCGATCGCGTCGTGCTGTCAGGGGGCAACTCCTTCTGGCTGGTCAACGACGCAGGTGGCGTCCTTTCCGCCGCCCCCGCGGTATTCGGTCAGGACAGCGCACCGCATGCCCGATCGGTTAGCGACCAAGCCGGTGCCCTCAGCGGTGTAGTCCCTGCGACAACGCTTGGCGACAACAGGGGCGGACTCTGGGCGCTCGCTCGCGGCAACCGCGGCTGGCTTGCTGCGCACATCGACCGCGCCGGACGACTCAGCTCGACGCCGCTTCCCGCCGGCGCCACGCACGCGGTGATCGCACTCGCAGGCACGACCGCCGTGATCGCCTACCGCGCCGCTGCGCACTGCACGACATACATCGAGCGGCTTCGCGCCGGCGCCGCGCCACACACTCGGCCCACCCGGACAGCCCTGACGCATCGAGCCACGGCGTGCTCGACACCAAAGGGCATCGCGGTCGACCCGGCGAGCGCAACCGCCTACGTCCTGATGCACGCAAATCACGGCACGACGCTCACCACAGAGACGAACACGCGCAAAACGAGCAGCTGGCATGGGTCGCTCACTGGGGGGTTCGATGCCATCGTCTCCGCCGGATCAAACCGCGTGGTCGTCGAGAGCAACGGCCCTGAACGCAACATCGGCGAACAATGCGGCGGCGCCGACCCAAGCTCTTCCCAGGCGTACTTCTTTCGCGTATTCCACCAAACGCACCTCGAACGAACTGGCCGGCTGGACGCTTCAATCATGAATTGCTGAGCGACCCTTCGTTTCAGACGCGAGCGAAGACGGGACGAGGGGCACGTTCAGACATCCTCACCACGTCATCTCGCAAGATGAGATCTGCGAGACTGATCTGCTGCATCGACCAGAGAAAGCAACTCCTCGCTGGTCACCTCAGAAGCCTCATCGCTTCACCCTAGCGCTGGCTGCTACCACCCCCGCTCCCGACCCGACCGCCGCTGAGCCTCGTCGAGGTCCAGGCGGCAACAAGAGCCGACGCCCGGGATCGAACCGGGGACCCCTCGCTTACGAAGCGAGTGCTCTACCAGCTGAGCTACGTCGGCGCGACACACGGGCATCCTATCCCCCGCGATCCCACATCCAACAGGATCCGGTGATTGTCCGGGAATACGAGTGCGCCTCCGCTTCACCCACCGGTAGCCTTTCGCGCGTATGGAGGACACGTCCCGCTCCAGGCACCGGCACGGGGGACGAGTACATACTCACCCCCATCGCGGTCCTCACCGTCATCTGACGGCTTTAGAGCGCTCGGAGCCGCTGATTCCCGGACACCGTGGCAGCGGCGAGCTTGCGCATCAGCATAAGACGCACGAGCACGACGACGCACGACACGGCCACTCGCATGGCCTGGTGGACAAGCGCATAATGCGCTCCCGCGAGGGCATCCGCGCGGTCTCGCTGTCGCTCGCGGTCCTGGGTCTGGCGGCCATCGCTCAGGCCGTGGTGTTCGTTGCCAGCGGCAGCATCGCTCTGCTGGCGGATCTCATTCACAACTGCGGCGACGCACTGACGGCCGTTCCGCTCGGTATCGCATTCGCGTTGCGCTCCCACCGGGCCGAGCGAGGAGCCGGGTTGGCCGTCGTCGCTGCGATCTTCATCAGCGCGTGCGTCGCAGGCGTGGAGGCGATCATCCGTCTCGTGCATCCGAGCGCTCCCACCCACCTTCCTATCCTGGCGGTTGCCGGCTTGATCGGGTATGTGGGGAACTTCCTGGCGGCTCGCATCCGCACCAACGCCGGGATGCGTCTGAACAGCGCCGCGCTGATCGCCGATGGCGAGCACGCTCGCGCCGATGCCTATGTCAGCCTGGCGGTCATTGCCTCAGCTGCCGTCGTGGCTCTTGGACTTCCGATCGCCGACCCTCTCATCGGCCTGGTGATTTGCGTCGTGATCCTGCGGATTACCTGGCATTCGTGGGAGACAGTGCGCGGACATAACATCCACTAGGCCTGGGTGCTCCGAACCCCACTAAGGTGCTCCGCTCAGCGACCGCTGCCATCGCCCGTGAGGACGCTCGCCGCCTCTACAAGCCGATCGTCGCCGTAGAAGACCCGCGCGCCGATGCGCAGCGACGGGACGCCACGGACGCCCTCTGCAAGCGCGTCCGCCGTTGCCCTCTTGAGGCTGTTCTTGACTCCCTCGGCCTCAAGCGCCGCCGCGAGATCTTTTGCATGCAGGCCGACCGACTCGCCGACCTCCGCCAGGACATCAATCTCGCCGAGATCCTGGCCTTGCACGAACGCGGCACGAAAGGCTGCACGAGCAAACGTCCTGCCGGAGCCCTGCTCGTCTGCCCACACCGCTGCGCGCATGGCTTTCAACGTGTTCGCCGGCCATGCGGGTGGCCAGCGGACATCGGGGAGACCGTAGGCCTTGGCCCGCCGCTCGATCTCCGCGATGTGCTTCTCCCGCGCGGGCGTCTGCGACCACGAACCCCAACCGCGCTGCGCGAAGATCGCGCCGAGCAGGACCGGCTGGAGACACACCCCCATGCCGACCACAGCTTCCGCCCGCTCGACCGCGAGATATGCGTAGGGAGACCCGAGGTCGAAGTAGAGAATAGGCGTGGCCAGGGGCACAATCGAGGCGTCCACCTCTCAAACGCTACACCGAGGCCGAGGCTCGCAAATGCTTACCCCTGACTTACCCCTCACGCCCCGCGGCAGATCAGAGGCGAGCCGGTGGCTCTTCGTAGTAGGGATCGGGCTCGACGACCCGGCCTCGCACCACACGATCGCGGCGGGGACTCCAGGCAAGCATGTAGAAGAGCGACAGCACCAATCCCAAGACGCCTACGATCATGAGGATCAGGCCAACGGTCTGAAGTGAGACGCCTGAGACGGTCGCCGTGACTGCGTAACGCAAGATTGCGCCTACGGCAATAAGCAGTATCGAGGTTCCAGTGGGCATATCGACTCCTTACCCGTATCTGCGCACCCCAACCTCGACACCGCAATACCGATGCTCAGCTTGAGACCAGCGCTTGGCGCCGCAGCGCCCGGACCGTCGCGAGCGAGACGAGCAGCACCACAGGGATGATGACGAGCAGGGCAGCATCGCTCCCCGGCCAGGAGACGCCGGCGCCCTCGCCCACCCAGAAAACGCCGAAGGATGTCAGCATCACGCCGACTGCGAACTTCATCGTGTTCTCGGGCACCCGCGCTAGCGGTGCGCGCGTGGCGATGCCAGCCGCGACGACCAGCACCACCGCGAGTGCGGCAGCAGCGGTGGCCAGGGCGAGATGGTGCTGGTTGGCTCCTATGGTGAGCACGATGAACACGACCTCCACGCCCTCCAGCAGCACGCCCTTGAAGGCGATCGCGAAGGCGTAGCGGTCCAGGGACTCGCTCGAGCGCTCCGCCGCGCGCGCTGCCTCAAGCTCATGAACGAAGGCCTCGCTCTCGTCGTGCAGTGACTTCAGGCCGGCGGAGCGGAGAATCGCCTTGCGCAGCCAGCGCAGCCCAAAGAGCAGCAGCAGGCCACCGATTGCGAGGCGCAGCACATCGATCGGCAGCGTTGTGAGGGTGGAGCCCAGCGCCGCCACCACCACCACAAGCACCGCGCAGGCCACGCCAACGCCCGCGAAGGTCGAGGGCCAGCCGCGCGTTAGGCCGACTGCCAACACGATTGTCAGCGCCTCCACCGCCTCGACCGCGCAGGCCGCCAGTACAGACAGGAAAAGCGCCAGCTCCTGTGGGCTCATGGCTAGGCTGCGACAGGCATTACCGGCGCGGTCCTCGGCGACGCCACGCGCGTAAGCACGCGCACGCGCGTGCCGCGACGCGGAGAGAAGGTGACGTTGCGCCGGGCAATCCGCTCGGCGCGCTGGTCGGCGCCCTGCAGCACACACTCGCGCAGCACCGTCTCCAATACGACCCGCATCTCGAATTCGGCGAAGGACGCGCCGAGGCAGCGGCGCACGCCGCCGCCGAAGGGGATCCAGCCATAGGTGGCCGGCGGGTTCTCCAGGAAGCGCTCGGGGCGGAAGGCGTAAGGCTCGGGATAGAGATCCGCGCGCGTATGCGTCAGCCACATCACCGGCGTCACGTCGGTGCCCGCGGGCAGGTGCAGATCGCCCGCGTCGAGGTCCGCAGCCAGGCGCCGGCCCGCGAGGGGCACAACCGGACGCAGGCGCAGAGACTCCGAGATCACGGCGCGCATGTACTCGCCTGAGCGGTCCTCGCTCTCCTCGCCACCCTCCCGCACCTCTGCGGTCAGCCGTGCCAGCTGCGCGGGGTGGCGCAGCAGCAGGTCAAACGTCCACGCCAGCGCCGTCGCCGTCGTCTCGTGGCCCGCGAGCAGCAGCGTGATCAGCTGGTCGCGCAACTCGCGGTCGCTCATCGCGCTGCCATCCTCCATGCGCGCGCTCATCAGCAGCGAGAGGATGTCCTCGCGCTCGGCCAAGTTCGCATCCAGGCGCCGCTGCGCTATCTCTGCCAGCAGCAGATCGTCGATCTCGCGCGTCAGCTGCCGCAGGTCCTCCAGCGGATCGCCGCGCCGAAAGCGATTGGCGAGCAGCACCCGCAGCTGCAGGCCCGTCGAGGCGCTCTGGCCCAACAGCTTTGGCAGCAGCTCGCGCAGGCTGGCCCCGCGCTCGGCGTCACTCACGCCGAACACCGCTCGCAGGATCACCTCCATCGTCACAGCCTGCATACGGGGATGCAGCGCGAACACCTCGTCCTGCGGCCAGCTCGCGATCTCGCGCTGCGCCGCTTCGCGCACGATCGACTCATACGAGCGCATGCGCTCGCCGTGGAAAGGCGGCAGCATCGCCTTGCGGCGCTCCAGGTGCTCGCTGCCTTCCAGCAGCAGTACCGAGCTTGCACCCATGACCGGCAGCAGCGCAATGCTGCGCCCCGGCGGCAGGCCGTGCTTGCGCTCCCCATACAGCGCCCTGATCGCCTCCGGGTCGCTCAACATCACCGTCGGCCGCTGGAAGCTCAGGAACTGCACGCTGAAGTTATCGCCGTAGCGCCGCCGGCAGGACTCCAGGAAGGCGATCGGCCGCGTCAGCCACCGCAAGGTCTGCACGATGTGCGGCTCACTGGGGCCGCGAGGAAGCGTCGCGTCTAAGCTCACACGCATAGCCTGACAGAAAACTGGCCGCGTGACCAAAACCTCCACTAGCCACAGACAGAGGAGCAATGCTATGGCACACACCATCAAGAACATCGAGGACGTCGAAGACATCGCCGCCAAGAGCGGCTTTGGCGAGCTCGGGGAAGCGCGCTTCGCGCGCGAAGACCTCGACGCCACCGATACCGGTCTCAGCCACCAGCGCCTGAATCCCAACAAGCGCCAGGCCTTCGGGCACCATCACGATCAGGCCGAGGAGATCTACCTGGTCCTCGCCGGCTCCGGACGCGTGAAGCTCGACGACGAGGTCGTGGACATCAAGCGCCTCGACGCCATCCGCGTCGCCCCCAAGACCATGCGCTCCTTCGAGGCCGGCTCCGAGGGACTTGAGCTCGTCGTCTTCGGCCCGCACTGCAAGGGCGATGGGGAGATCGTGCCGAATTGGTGGAGCGACTGAGCGAACGCTCACAGCTCTGGGAACCGAGCGGTCGCCCTCAGTCCTGGCGACTGCGCGACCGCCCTCAGCCCTGCGCGGCCGCCCTCAGCCCTGCGCCGCGCTGTTCTGCTGCTGCCGCGCGCGGCGGTACTCGTTCACCACGATCTCCGTCAGCTCCTCCACCGAGGTCTCCGCGGTGGGCTTGTCCAGGGCGATGACGCCTTCCTGGATCATGCTCACGCGGTCGCAGGCCTCGAGCACGTGCACGTAGTTGTGCAGGATCATGATGATCGACACCCGGCCCTCGCGCTTTAGGCGCGCGACGAGGTCGAGGATCATCGAGCCCTCCTTCGCTCCCATCGCTGCCAGCGGCTCGTCCAGCAGCAGGATGTCGGCGTCGCTGCGCGCTGTCCTCGCCACTGCGATCGCCTGGCGCTGACCTCCGGAGAGGCGCGCCACGGGCACGTCGATGCGCGGGATGTTGATGCCGATGTCATCCAGCGCTGTGCGCGTCTCCTTGCGCATGCGCCGGTTCGCCAGGAACGGCAGCGGCTCGTGCACGTGCTCGCGGCGCAGGAACATATTGTGAAAGACCGACAGCTCATCGATCAGCGCCAGGTCCTGGTAGACCGTCTCGATGCCCTTGCCGCGGGCTTCATCCACGCTCTTTAGTTCCACCTGCTCGCCGTGCAGGAAGATCTTGCCGGCATCGGGCTTCTGAAAGCCAGACAGGATCTTGATCAACGTCGACTTGCCCGCGCCGTTGTCGCCGAGCAGCCCCAGCACCTCGCCCTTGCGCAGGTGTAGGTTCACGTCGCGCAGAGCCGTTACCGGCCCAAAGCGCTTGGCGATGTGCTCCACGCGCAGCACATCGTCGGGCGCCGAGGTCGGCCCCACCACGGCCTCCGCGATCATGGGCGTCTCAGCCAAGGCCGCTGCCCTTCCGCACTCGCGCCACATAGGTGTTGATCACCATCGCCAGGATGATCGCCAGCCCGAGGTACAGATCCAGATAGTTGGCGTTCACCCCCTGCAGCACGAGGCCATCGTGCAATATCCCCAGGAACAGAGCGCCGATCAGCGCTCCCACCACCGTGCCTGACCCGCCCGCCAGCAGCGTGCCGCCGATCACCGCCGCGCTGATCGCCTCCAGCAGAATCGCGTTCGCGCCGGCCGTGTCCGGCTGCACGGAGGTCGCGCGCACCGCCTCCAAGATGCCCACCAGGCCCGCGCAGGTGCTGCATAGGATGAAGTTGCGTATCACCACGAGGCGTACCTTCACGCCCGCCTCGCTTGCGCCCAGCCGGTTGCTGCCCACGGCCACCGTGTAGAGACCCCAGCGCGTGCGGCTCAATAGCACCTGCAGGATCGCCACTATCGCCAGTGCCCAGATCAGCTCGCTGTAGGTGCCCCCGCCGAATATGCGCGCGAAAGTGCTGATGTGATTCACCGTTTCCGGCAGCACTATGTGGTGGCCGTTCACCACGTGCTGCACATTCACCGTCGTGCTTGTCACTTCCGCGCCTGGCGTCTGCACCGGCTGGGCGTGGGAGATGATCAGCGTCAAACCCTCGAATGCAAACAGCGTTCCCAACGTGGTGATGAATGAGTTCACCCCCACGATCGCCGTGAAGAAGCCGTTGATTACACCCACCCCAGCTGAGGCGATCAAGGCGAGGATCACCCCCAACAGCAGCGGCACGCCGCTGTTATGCAGTTCGTAGAACAGAAACGGCGCAAACAGGTACACCGCTCCGATTGACAGATCGATCTCGCCATTGATCATCAGGAACACCTCGCCCGCCGCCAGGATCGCGAACGGCGCGAAGTACGGCAACAGCGTCTTGAAGTTGCCCGTCGTGAAGAAGCTTTCGGTGTTGACCGCGAAGTAGATCGCCACGATGATCGTGACGACGATGATGCTTCCCTCGCGCAACGTCAGGAAGCGTCGCAGCAGCTCGATCGCGCCCCCGAAGACAGTCCGGCGCTCGCTTGCCGGACTGTCCGTCGAGGGAGCCGGGTGGCCCGAGGCGGGGGCACCGGTTGCGCTCGCCATGGCGGGGCCTAGACCACCGCCACCGAGGAGGACGTGCCCTCGTAGCGCGTCTTCGTCTTGTTGTAAGGAATCACCGTCGTCTTATCGAGGAACTTCAGACCCGTGTTGGTGTCCGCCATTCCCGTCAACGTCCCCGAGACCTTGTACATGAACAGCTGCTGGATCGGCACAAATCCCTGCAGGTAGGGCTGCTGATCGATCGTGAAGTCGATCTGACCAGCTGCCAGCAGCTTCTGCGTTACTTCCGTCAGATCGAAGCCGCCCGCCTTGACGCCCTTGCCCGGCAGACCGTACTTCTGCATTACCTGCGCGACGCTCTGCGTGCTGCCGCCATCCACCGCGAACAGGCCCTTAGTGTTCTGATGGCCCACCCAGTAGGAGTCGATCGTCGTGAGCTCTGCCGGCACCGCCGCGCCGGTGGCGATCGTGTGCGTCGTGATCGGCTTGCCCGATGCCTTGATCGCCTTCAGCGCGCCGTCGATGCGCGGCTGGATGTTCGCGGCGCCGGGCGTGGCGATGAATAGCGCCACGTCGCCGCTGGGCACCAGCGAGGCGATCCGCTTGCCCATTTCTTCGCCCGCCTTGAACAGGTCCTGGCCGATATAAGCCAGCCGTGCGTTGCCTTCGGCGTCGGCGTTGTAGGCCACCACCGGGATGCCCGCCTTCAGCGCCGCTTCGACGGGCGCGTTGAACGCATGCAGGTCGATCAGCGATACCGCGATCCCGTTTGCGCCACTCGTGACCGCGCTGTTGACCGCGTTGACCATCTCATTCACATTGCTGTTTTCGCTGCCGGTCCACTGATAAGAGCAGCCATACAGCTTGCACGCATCCGCCGCTCCATACTGCGTGGGTACGAAGAACGGATTCGTGGTCACGTGGTTAACGATCACGAACTTGTAGTTAGGGTGCGAGCCGAACACAGCCGCGCTGCCGCTGCCAGACGCCGCGCTTGAGCCAGTTCCACTCGAGCCGCAGGCCGCAAGCACAGTGCCCACGGTGCTCGCCGCGACGCCCGTGACGGCCGTGCGGCGTATGAACGCGCGCCGACTGAAGCCGGGCGGGTCGCTCTCCAGCTCCGTGGGAGCGCCGCGCTCAAGCCGCTCCACGGCCTCCTGGACCCGATTTGCACTCTGGAACATCTCCGCCTCCTTCTCGATCGAGAGGCTGCGCCAGCCGACGCAGCGCCCAACCTCATCTTTCCCGGCCAAACCCTTTCCTAGTCAGGAACTTCGCGGGTGTGGGTAAATGCAGGGCATGGAGGGCAAGCGCGTGCAGGGCACCGAGGGCCAGCGCGAGACCTGCGGGCCGCTTGACATAACGCGCCACGTCAAGAACGACGGTCGGGCGCTGATCCTCTACACGTTGCGAAAGCGTGAGAAGGGGTGAGCGAACAGCGATTCAACGAGCTGCGCGGAGAACCTGTCGTCTACGCCATCGACCGCCAGGACCGCACCTTTCTGCCGTCCGCCGAACACTGCCCCCTCTGCCCATCGCCTGCGGCTCCTGGCGCGACCGCTACCCCCGGCACCACCGCGGCTCCCGCCACCACCGCGACGCCCGGCGCCGCCACGACCGAGATTCCCTTCCCGGCATTTGAGATCGCGGTCTTCGACAACCTCTTCCCCGCCTTCACTTCGCCCCACGGAGCGGCGGAGGTCGTCGTGTATACCGACAACCACCACGGCTCCTTCGCCACCCTCCCAGCTGAGCGTGCAGAGGCGCTCATGTGGGTCTGGCGCCACCGCTACATGGAGCTCGGCGCGCGCGAGGACATTGGCTACGTGCTCATCTTCGAGAACCGCGGCGTGGAGGTCGGCGTCACCCTGCACCATCCCCACGGCCAGATCTACGGCTACCCCTTCCTGCCGCCCGTGCCCGCGCTCGAGCTCGCCGCCGACGAGCGCCTTGGGGGCTGCGCGGTATGCGTTCTGTTGGCCAGGGAACTGGAGGATCGCAGCCGCGTGGTGTATGAGAACGATGGCGTCGTGGCCTACGTCCCCTACGCTGCGCGCTGGCCCTATGAGGTGCACGTTGCGATGCGCACGCACCGCCCCAGCTTGCTCGACTGCACCTCTGCTGAGCTGCGCCTGCTCGCCCAGAGCTTGCAGAGCGTCACGCGCGGTTACGAAGCGCTCTTCGCACGTCAGTTCCCCTACGTGATGGTCGTTCATCAGGCGCCCACCGATGGGCGTGGATGGGGCCATCTGCACGTCGAGTTCTACCCGCCGCTGCGCACTGCGCACAAGCTCAAGTACATCGCTGGCTCCGAGCAGGGCGCAGGCACCTTCATCGGCGACATCCTGCCCGAGGACTCCGCGCAGGCCCTGCGCGAGGCGATCGCCCGTGCCGGCTGAGCGTGCTCGTCGGGCGTCGCCCACACGCGTGGGTAAAGCGCCCGCGCAGGCGAGCGCATTCGCGCCCGGCCGCGTCAATCTCATCGGCGAGCACACCGATTACAACGAAGGTCTCGCCCTGCCCTTCGCGATCGCCCAGGGCATCACCGTGCACGCGCAGGCGAGCGGCGATGAGCGCATCTACGCACGCGCGCTCGACCTCGATGAGGAGGACGAGTTTGCACTTACGGATCCAGCGCGCGCCCAGGGCTGGCGCGCCTTCGTGCGCGGGGCCGTCGCAGAGCTGCGACGCGCCGGGTTTCCCGTAGTTGGCACACGACTGGAGATCTCCGGTGATTTACCTCGGGGAGCGGGGCTCTCTTCCTCGGCCGCGCTCGAGGTCGCCCTGTGCCTTGGCCTGCTCGCGCTCTGTGGCGTGACCGACGTCAATCGCACCGACCTCGCGCGCCTGTGCTCACGCGTTGAGAACGAGTGGGTCGGGGCGCGCACCGGTCTGCTCGACCAGCTCGCGTCGCTTTACGGCGAGCCCCACATAGCCCTTCGCATCGACTTCCAAGTCTTCACCGTCGAGCCCGTGCCCCTGCGCCTGCAAGGCGGCTGGCGGCTGGTCACGCTCGACTCCGGCCAGCGTCACGCTCACGCCGGCTTCGCCTCGGGCGAGCGCGGCGCTGACTCCGCCTACAACGAGCGCCGCGCCGAGTGTGCGCGGGCCTGCGAGCTGCTTGGCGTACGCTCGCTGCGGCAGGCCAACTGGGAGAGCATCGCGGGATTGCCCCAGCCGCTGCGCCGCCGCGCCGCCCACGTGCTCAGCGAGAACGCTCGCGTCGAAGCAGCCGTCGCCGCGCTGCGCGCCGGCGACCTTGCCAAGCTGGGAGCGCTGCTGAGCGCTTCCCATGCGAGCCTGCGCGATGACTACGAGGTCTCAAGCGACGCTCTCGAGCGGGCAGTGCGGGCGCTGCTTAGGGCCGGCGCCGCCGGCGCGCGCCTCATCGGTGGTGGTTTTGGCGGCCACGTCCTTGGCCTCCTGCCACCCGGCGCGCCCGCGCCCGCCGGGGCGCTGGAGGTCGGCGCTGGGCCGGGAGCACACCTCCTGCCGGCGTGAAGCTTTCAGGCGTGCGGCCTATCAGGTGGTCTCCGGCGTCAGGTTGTCTCGGGCGTTAGGTCGTCTCCGGCGTCGGCCCCGCCACCGGCACCGCGCCCGCCATGATGCGCTCGATCTCCTGCAGATCCTCCTGCGAGAGCTCTATCTCCAGCGCACCCACGCTGTCTTTGATGTGCTCGATCGAGCGCGAGCCCACGATCGCGACGTGCACGGCCGGATTGGCAAGCGTCCACGCGATCGCCAGGCGCCCCACGCTGTAGTCCCGCTCCTGTGCGAAGCGCTCCAGCTGCGCCACCGTCTCCAGGTTGCGCTGGAAGGTCTCGCCCGTGAACAGCGCGCTCCTGCTGCGCCAGTCCTCGGGGGCGAAAGTCGTCTCGCTGTCCATGGCCCCCGTCAGCAGGCCGTGGGCCAGTGGCCCATACACCAGCACGCCGATGTCGTGCTCGCGCGCATAGGGCAGCACGTCGGCCTCGATATCGCGACGGAACAGGTGGTAAGGCGGCTGTAGCGTCTGGACCGCCCGCGTGCGCGAGAACTCCGCCATCTGCGCGACGCTGAAGTTGGAGACGCCCACGTGACGGATCTTGCCCTCCTGCACCATCTCCTCCAGCGCCTGCGCGGAGACGGCGAACGGAGTGTTGGGATCGGGCCAGTGCAGCTGGTAGAGGTCGATGTAATCCACGCCTAAGTGGCGCAGACTCTCCTCCACGCCCCGCCGCAGCCATGCAGGGCTACAGTCGCGCACGAGCCCCTCCTGCGCGTCGATGCGCAGGCCACCCTTCGTCGCGATCACGAGGTCCTCGCGGTGGTGATCGAGGCCATCGCGCAGCGCCCGGCCAAGCAGCGCCTCTGAGGCCCCGAAGCCATACGCCTGCGCGGTGTCGAAGAAGTTGATGTCCAGCTCGCGCGCCGCGCGGATCGCCGCGATCGCCGCACCCTCGTCGAAGCTCCCCCAGTCGCCTCCCAGCTGCCACGTTCCGAAGGCGATCGGCGATACCTCGAGGCCGCTCCTTCCCAGGATCACGTTCTGCATTGGTTCCTCGCTTCCTTCGCGTCGCGTGGTGGTCGTGCTTGTGCTCATCACCTACCCGGATCGGGCGCTTGGCAACGCATCAGCGCGGGCCTCGTGATCACTCATTGGTTGGGAGGGGGTGGGGCCGCGCTATTCGTGCCAGGCGCGGCCAACACGGCGCAGCGAAGCGGAGCCTTTCCTGCGTTTAAGCCGCCTCGGAATAGGCGGGCTCGGCGTTGCTCGCCTGCGCCTCGTCCATCGCTGGCATCGGCAGCGAGCGCAGCACTGTCGCCGCCACCGCGACCGCGACCAGCATCAGCCCGGCGCCGATCACGAACGCCAGGTGATAGCCGCTCGTGAGCGCCGCGGCGGATGAGCTGCCGCTCGCGAGCAGATCCTTGGTGCGCGTCGCCGAGAGCGTCGCCAGCACCGCCAGCCCGAGCGCGCCGCCAACCTGCGCCGCCGTATTCACCAGTCCGCTTGCCAGGCCGGCGTCCTCGCGCGTGGCGCCCGACATCGCGAGCGTCATGAGCGCCGGGAAGGAGCCACCGATGCCCAGGCCCAGCAGGATCATCACCGGGAAGACGTCCGTCAGGTAGCTGCCGTGCACGGGCGCACGGGCGAACAGCAGCAAACCCACGGCGATCAGGCTCATCGCCGGGATCAGCGTCGTGCGCGCACCAAAGCTCATGATCAGCTTTTCCGCATAGCGCAGCGAGAGAATGCCCATCACGATCGTCGCCGGCAGGAACGCCAGGCCAATCTCCAGTGCGTCGTAGCCGAGCACCCGCTGCAGATACAGCGCGCCCAGGAAGAACATGCCGAACATGCCGGCGACCAGCAGCGCCTGCACCACGTTGGCGCCGCTGACGTTGCGCGAGCGGAAGATCCGCAGCGGTATCAGCGGGTTGGCCGCGCGCGCCTGGCGCACGATAAAGGCCGCCAGCAGCGCGAGCGAGACCGCGCCCAGCGCCAGCGCCTGCGTCGAGCCCCAGCCTTCCTCCGCCGCAGGCTTGACGATCGTGTACACGCCCAACATAAGCGCGCTCGTGATCAGGACCGCGCCGGGGATGTCGGCGCCGGCGCGCAGGCCAATGCCCTCGTCATGGCTCAGCAGGCGCGCGGCCATGATGCCCGTTGCGATGCCGATGGGCACGTTGATGAAGAAGATCCAGTGCCAGTTGATCGACTGCGTGAGCACGCCGCCCGCCAGCAGTCCCACCGAGCCGCCGGCGCTCGCTACGAAGCCATACACCCCGATCGCCTTCGCCTGCTCGCGCGGCTCGGGAAACATCGTCACGATCATGCCGAGGATCACGGCGGAGGTCATCGCGCCGCCGACGCCCTGCACGAAGCGCGCGATCACGAGCACCTCCTGGCTCTGGGCCAGACCGCACGCCAGCGAGGCCACCGTGAAGACCGACAGCCCGGCCATGAACACGCTCCTGCGCCCGATCAGATCGCCGAAGCGGCCCGCCAGCAGCAGCAGCCCGCCGAAGGCGATCAGGTAGGCGTTTACGACCCACGCGAGGCTTGACTGCGTGAAGTGCAGGTCGTTCTGGATCGAGGGCAGGGCGACGTTTACGACCGTCGCGTCGAGCACGATCATGAGCATCCCTACGCACAGCACATACAGAGCGATCCAGCGGTTTCTCTCGGGCACGCGCGGCAGGATATCGAGGTCTTGCGGATGACTCCGCCGCATCGTGCTCGCATTAGCGGATAATCGGATGATGCACGAACCGCGTCAGGGACCGCGCGGCAGCGAGCGGCACTTCGAGGCGATCGTCGGCGCCCTCAGCGACGCCATCACCATTCGTGACCGCGACGAACGCTTTCTCTACGCCAACCAGGCCGCGATCGCCCACCTCGGCTTCGAGTCCTGGGAGCAGCTGCGCGAAACGCCGCCTGCGGCGATCATGAGCGACTACAGCGTCTGGGCCGAGGACGGCCGCGAGATCGCCATGCACGACATCCCCTCCGTGCGCATCCTGCACGGCGAGGTCGATCCGCCGCCGCTGCTGATCCGCACCGTCCACCGCGAGACCGGCCTCCTGCGTTGGAACCTGCTGAAGGCCGCGCCGTTGCTCGATGAGGACGGGGAGGTGGAGGCCACGATCATGATCACCGAGGATGTCACTGAGCAGAAGCGCTCCGAGCAGCGCAGCGCCTTCCTCGCCCAGGCCAGCACAGTGCTGGCCTCCTCGCTGGACTACGAGCAGACGCTGCGCAACGTCGCCCAGCTCGCCGTCCCCGGCATCGTCGATTGGTGCGCCGTCGATCTCGCCGACGGCGAGGGGGGCCGCAGGACCGTCGCCGTCGCCCACGTCGATCCGCAGCGCGTCAACCTCGCCGAAGAGCTCCGCAGCTATGTCCCCGATCGCCTGGATCCCGAGCGCGGCCTCGGCCTGGTTATGCACAGCGGCGAACCGCTGCTGTTTCCTGAGGTCTCCGACGAGCTGCTCGAACAGGCAGCCGTCGATGAGCGCCACCTCGAGCTGCTCCGCACCATCGGCTTTCGCTCCGTCGTGATCGTCCCCATGCGCCTCGGTCAGCGTACCCTGGGCGCGCTGACCCTCGTGAGCTCGGAGTCCGGGCGGGTGCTTGACGAGTTCGACGTCGGCTTCGCCGAGGAGATCGCTGCCCGCGCCACAGTCGCGATCGAGAACTCCCGCCTCTACAGCGAACGCTCGGCCATCGCCCGTACTCTCCAGCAGAACCTCCTGCCCGAGCGCCTGCCCCAGATACCGGGGTATGACCTCGCCAGCATCTATCTGCCGGCTTTGGAGACGAGCCTCGTGGGAGGCGACTTCTACGACGTCTGGCCGATCGGCGAAGACTGGATGATCGTCATCGGCGATGTCACCGGCAAGGGCATCGACGCCGCCGCGCTTACCGCTCTGGTGCGTCATACCATGCGCACTGCCTCCGAGTTCCTCTCAAGCCCCGCCGAGCTGCTCGCTTTCGTCGATGGCACCCTCAAGAAACGGCCCGCGCTCTCGGTCTGTACCGCGCTGTGCCTGCGCCTTCACGACGATGCGCTCACGCTCGCCGCCGGTGGGCATCCGCTGCCCTTGTACATCACTTCACGCGGGGCCGATGGGGCCGGTGAGGGGGTCGAGGAAGTGGGTGAGCACGGGCCGCTGCTGGGAGCGCTCCCCGATGTGCGCTGGCAGGACCACACATTGCGCCTGAAGGACGGCGCCACCTTGGTCGCCTACACCGACGGCATCACCGACGCGCTGAGCGAGGACGGCGAGCGCTTCGGGCTCGGGCGGCTGTGCGACACGCTCCGGGGTCTCGGCGGCAGGCCTGCTGGTGAAGTGATTCAGGGGATGACCCGCGCACTCGATGAGTTTCAGTCGGGGGCGCACGCCGATGACACTGCGGCCATCGCGCTGCACCGGCTCGCATGCGAGTGATCAGCGCAGTTGCTGCACTGGACGCGCCGCAGTTGCTCCTCTGAACGGCGGGTCGTGATAATCGGTTGACGATGAACGCTGCCGGAGAAGCCACGGCCTTTGCCGGGCGCACGGCGTGGGCGCGTAACCTGACGGCGCCCGTTCGCGACTTCCTGGGCACCGAGACCGGTGGCGCGATCGTGCTGCTGGCGGGCACCGTGCTCGCGCTGCTGTGGGCGAACTCGCCGTGGCCGCACTCGTATGAGTCCTTCTGGAACACCAGGCTCGCGGTTGTCCTGGGGGGCGGTGAAATCTCCGCGGACCTGCGTCACTGGGTCAACGAAGGACTGATGACGCTCTTCTTCCTCGTCGTCGGCCTGGAGGCCAAGCGCGAGCTCGACCTCGGCGAGCTGCGCGAGCGCCGGCGGCTGACGATTCCCGTGTTCGCCGCGCTCGGCGGCATGGCGCTTCCGGTCGCGATCTACCTCGCCTTCAATGCCGGCGGCGCGGGCGCGCACGGCTGGGGCGCGGCGATGTCGACCGACACCGCCTTTGCGCTCGGCGCGCTGGCGCTGCTCACGCCGCGCGCGGCCACGCGCCTGCGCGTCTTCCTGCTGACGCTGGCGGTGGTTGATGATCTCTGCGCGCTGCTGGTGATCGCAATCGCCTACACGAGCCACGTCTCGGTCGTTGCGCTGGTAGTCGCTGTGGCGTTCATGGGCGTGCTGTTCGCGCTTCGCTACGCGCCGCAGTGGCTTCGCTCGCTGTCTTTCGTGGCCGCCATCGGTCTCTGGGTCGCGCTCTTTGAGTCGGGCATCGACCCGGTCATCGCGGGCATCGTGATCGGCTTGGCGAGCAGCGCCTATCCGCCGGCGCGCGAGGATCTCGAGCGCGCCACCGAGCTGGCGCGCTCCTTTCGCGAGCAGCCCACGCCCGAGCTGGCGCGCTCGGCACAGCAGGGGGTCCTCTCCGCGATCTCGCCCAACGAGCGGCTTCAGTACGGGCTTCACCCCTGGACGAGCTACCTGGTCGTGCCCCTGTTTGCGCTCGCCAATGCGGGCGTACACATAACTGGAAGGTTGATCGAAGACGCCGTCAGCTCACCGATCACCCTGGGCATCCTCTGCGGCTACCTCGTGGGCAAGCCGCTGGGTATCGCCGGCGCCTCCTGGACCGCCTCGCGGCCAGCCCTGCGCGGGCCGCGCTCGCCGCTGAGCTCGCCGCTGCTGGCGGCCGGCGGGGCAGTTGCTGGCATCGGCTTCACGGTCTCGCTTTTGATCTCAAGTCGCGCGTTCAGCGGAGCGCAGCTGGACGAGGCCCGGCTGGGCGCTCTGGGTACAGTCGTGCTGGCTCCGCTGGTGGCCTGGATAGTCCTGCGTATCGTCAGAGCCCTGCCGCGGAGCATGCGAGCGCGTCAGCTCGCGGGCACGGCCGCAGATCTCCTGGACCTCTCCGAGGAGGTCGACCCCGAGCGCGACCACATCCGCGGACCACAGGACGCGCGCATCACACTGCTCGAGTACGGTGACTTCGAGTGCTCCTACTGCGGGCAGGCGGAGGGAGTCATCCGCGAGCTGCTGGCCTCGCTGGGCGATGAAGTGCGCTACGTCTGGCGCCACCTGCCGCTCAACGATGTGCACCCGCACGCGCAGATCGCCGCCGAGGCCTCGGAGGCCGCCGCCGTGCAGGGCAGCTTCTGGGAGATGCACGACATCCTGCTCGATCATCAGGGCGAGCTGCACCTGGAGCATCTCTCAGGCTACGCCACGCAGCTTGGGCTCGACGCCGAGCGCATGCTCGAGGAGCTGCGGCGGCGCGTGCACGCGGGGCGGGTAAGCGAGGATGTGGCCAGCGCCGATGAGAGCGGAGTCTCGGGCACACCGACCTTCTTCATCAACGGTCGCCGGCACTATGGGGCCTATGACATCGCCACGCTCACCGAGACCGTGCGGGCGGTGCGGGTTCGCGCGCGGGTGGCAGCGGCGGTGTGAGCGGCAGGCGTCGCCTCGACGCGGAGGACGGCTTCATGGCGCCGCCCCGTAAAGATCGCCGCTTGCGGCCTCACACCCCGAGCGAGCGCCCGACGATCTCCTTCATGATCTCGTTGCTGCCGCCGTAGATGCGCGTGACGCGCGCGTCGGCATAGGCGCGGGCGATGGGGTACTCAAGCATGTAGCCATAGCCGCCGTGCAGCTGCACGCAGCGGTCCACGACGCGCCCCTGCAGCTCCGTGCACCACCACTTCGCCATCGCGGCGTCCTCGGCGGAGAGCTCGCCACGACCCAGCGCCATGACGGCCTGATCGGTGTACGCAGTGGCAAGCTCGATCTCGGTCTTCATCTCGGCGAGCGCGAAGCGCGAGGCCTGGAAGGATCCGAGTGGCTGCCCGAAGGCAGTGCGCTCCTTGACGTAGATCAGCGTCCAGTCCAGCGCGGCCTGCGCAGCGGCGACGCCGGCGATCGCGATCGAGAGGCGCTCCTGAGCGAGATTGGCAACGAGGTACTGAAAGCCCTGCCCCTCCTCGCCCAGCCGGTTGGCGAGCGGCACGTGCACGTCGGTGAAGAACAGCTCGGCGGTGTCCTGCGCGTGCATGCCCAGCTTCTCGAGATTGCGTCCGCGCTCGAAGCCGTCCATGCCGCGCTCGATCACGAGCAGCGAGATCCCACGGTGGCGCTCGCGGGGATCGGTCTTCAGCGCAACGATCACGAGGTCGGCGTTGATGCCGTTGGTGATGAAGGTCTTGGCGCCATTGACCAGGTAGTGATCGTCCTTGCGCTGTGCGCTGGCGCTCATCGCGGCCAGGTCGGAGCCGATCCCGGGCTCGGTCATGGCGAGCGCTGTGATCAGCGAACCGTCGGCGATGCCCGGCAGCCAGCGCGCGCGCTGCTCCTCGTTGCAGTAGGCCAGGAAGTAAGGCAGGCAGATGTCGTTGTGCAGGGTGATCCCCAGCCCGCTGCCGGCAACGCCGGCGTAGGCGACCTCCTCGACGATGATCTGGTTGAAGCGGAAGTCGCTGACCCCTGCGCCGCCGTAGGTCTCGGGGACGCTCATCGCGAGCAGCCCCTGCCGCGCGGCCTTGGCGAAGAGCTCGCGCGGAACGATCCCCGCGCGCTCCCACTGCTCGTGATGGGATGTGACCTCGGCGGCTAGGAAGCCGCGGACGGACTCGCGGTAGTCGCGGTGCTCGACCGCGAAGATCGTGCGCTTCACGTCGAGTTCTCCGCGGGCGCGCACTCGCCGCTTATCGCGCGGGTACGCGTCACGATGCCGGCGGCCGGTACACCGTCACGACGGCGGCGCCGCCGAGGCCGATGTTGTGCTGCAGCGCAGCCTTTGCGCCGTCGACCTGCCGTCCCTCGGACTTGCCGCGCAGCTGCCAGGTCAGCTCCGAGCACTGCGCGAGGCCCGTTGCGCCGAGTGGGTGGCCCTTGGAGATGAGCCCACCGGAGGGGTTGACGACCCACTGCCCGCCGTAGGTGGTCTGCTGTTCCTCGACGAGCCTGTGCCCCTCGCCCTCACCGCAGAGACCGAGCGCCTCGTAGGTGATGAGCTCATTCGCGCTGAAGCAGTCGTGCAGCTCGATCACCTGAATGTCTTCGGGACCGAGGCCGGCTTCCGCGTAGGCCTGCTGGGCAGCCTTGCGCGTCATGTCGGAGCCCACGATCTTGATGCAGTCCGCGGTCTCATCGAAGGTTGAGGAGAGGTCGGTGACCATCGACTGCCCGGCGATTTCGATCGCCTGCTCCCACAGGCCGTGCTGCTCGACAAAACGCTCGCTGGCAACGAGCGCGGCGGCGGCGCCATCGCTGGTGGGCGAGCACTGCAGCTTGGTCAGCGGGTCGTGGATCATGCGCGCGTCCTTGATGTCCTGCAGCGAGTACTCCTCCTGAAACTGCGCATAGGGATTGTTGACCGAGTGCTTGTGGTTCTTCCAGCCGATCCAGGCGTAGTGATCGGGCGTTGAGCCGTAGCGCTGCATGTGGTCGCGCCCCGCGTTGCCAAACATCTGCGGCGCGAACGGGGACTGCTCGAGCTCGCGCAGTTCGATCATGCGCTGCATGTGCTTGTCGAGGGCAGGCGTACGGTCGGTGTACTTCATGCCCAGCGAGCCCTTCTCCATCTTCTCGAAGCCGATCGCCAGGGCGCAGTCGATCAGGCCGCCCTTGACGGCCTGGCGCGCGAGCCACAGGGCGCTGGAGCCCGTGGAGCAGTTGTTGTTGACGTTCACCACGGGGATGCCCGTGAGGCCGAGGCCGTAGACCGCGCGCTGCCCGTAGGTGGAGTCGCCGTAGCAGTAGCCCGCGAAGGCCTGCTCCACCAGCTCGTAGGCGATGCCGGCGTCGGCGAGCGCCTTGGTGCCGGCCTCGCGCGCCCAGTCGGGATAGTCGCCCTCCTTGCTGCCGGGCTTGTCGAACTTCGTCATGCCCACGCCGATAACGAATGTCTTCTGGCTCATCTCTTGGCTGCTCCCGGTAGTCGAAATGCGCTGCAGCGCCCAGCGATTCGTAAGGTCGGCTCACGATATCGTGTGAGCCGATCCGGGTCGCCGCCTGCGGGCGTGCGATGCGTGAGCCAGGACGGCTGCTTGAGTGCGAGGTCGGCATCCTCATAGTGGGCGTAGGTGGCGGACGCGCAAGCGCGCTCTCCAGACCATCGCGGTTGCGGAGGTGGTCGGCTGCCTCTGCAGCGGTGGCCCCCGACGATCAGCCCGTAGAGCTCCAGACGTCCTCCAGCGTGAGATAGACCGGCTCGTTCTCACCGGCTCGCAACATTGCCGCCGATCGGCCAATCTTCAAGGTAGATAGCTCACAGCACCGATCAGGAAAGTTCGGTGCCGAAAGCGGGAGCGACGGGGGTCGCACCCTGTCTGTACACCGCATCGGGATCAGGCTGTAGGACACAGCCCAGCTTGCATCGAGTCTCACATCCGGCTGAGGAATCTGAGTGCCCCAGCCAACACGACTCGGTGTAAGTTTTGTGTGCTAGCGTGTGGCCCATGTCGTCCGCACCGAGTCAGAGAGCCCGCAAGGGCGAGCCTTTCAGCGTCCGCTTCAGCCTGCCGACCGACCACCTCGTCGAGGATGAGGCCAGGAGGACTCGTCGCTCCAAGAGCGCGATAGTCGAGGCCTTGACCGAGGAGGCGGTGCGCACCCGCCGCTTCGCCGGGATCGGCTTCCGCGGCGAGGACGCTGCCAGGCGCCCGTGGGTGATCGGCTCGGGCCTCGATGTCTGGGAGATCGCTCAGATGCTCGAGGACTTCGGCTCGATCGAGAGCTTAGTGGACCAGACGCATTTGAATGAGCGCCACGTGCACCTCGCCCTCGCCTACCGCGACAGCTACCCCGATGAGATCGCACAGGCACTAGCGGAGAACAGCCGGAGCACCGAGCAGTGGCGCGAGCTCTACCCATTCATCGAGCTCTCGCCTGCGGCATAGGAACCCTTGCGTCTGCTGCTCGACGCGAATCTCTCCCCTCGCGGCATCGCCGCGAAGCTTCGCGAAGGCGGCCATGACGTGCTCGCGCTCGCCGAAGACGCCATCTTCGAGGGGCTGGCGGACCCACACGTGCTGGAGCTCGCCGCATCAGAGCAGCGCCTGCTCATCACACGCAACAGCCGAGACTTCGCGCCACTCGCACGCCAGTGGGCCGAGGCCGGACGCTCACACGCCGGCATCATCCTCATCTGGACGCTCGACCACAGCCAGTTCGCTGAGATCGTCGCCGGCATCGAGCGTCAACTGCAGCAGCGGCCATCCCACGAGCAATGGCGGGATATAACCATCGCTTTCTGAGCCCACCAAGCACAAGTGGCAGATCACAGAATCACAGATGGCGACAAAGAGACAGGTAATGTTTCAAGCGACAGACACGTACTCGCGTGGCCCTGAGTGATACGACGAGCGCGCAAGACAAGCAATGTGGGAGAGCCAAGACCGCCCAGCGTTTCGAGCACGGACCCGGCAGTTGGGCGCACAGCGGGGAGCCATGCGTTTCTGTCCGAGAGGTAGAGACTGACCATGCCGGCCAGGATCAGGCGATGCTGCTGCGAACGTCGCGCCACTCGCGGACTTCTGCTCGCTCACGACTATCACGTCGGCCGCGAGCAGCAGGCCACGCAGAGTTCTACGCAACCGCACGGACTCGTTGGCGGCATCCCCCACTTCCGGCTCGATCACGAGAAAGTCCAAGTCGCTGTGCCGACCGGCCTCACCCCGCGCGTGCGACCCGAACAAGATCACCCGGGTTCCTGCCGGCGCCGCCTCCGACAGCCGCCGGCCAGCCTCCTCGATCATCGCTTCATCGATCACATGCGCACCGTAGCGCGATAGGGCGACCCGTTGCCTTGACCGGCGCCTAGGACCATCACCTTCTCCGCTGCTCCTGCCGTTCGACCTCGGCCGCCGAGCGGCGCGAGCTCCTGCTCTCGCTGTTCGAGCAGGTCTGGGCGCGGGAAGGGCAGATCGTCGCCGTGCAGCCACACGACGCCTTTCTGCCTTTTTTTGGCGCTTCAACAAACTTCACAGCACCGATCAGGAAAGTTCGGTGCCGGAAGCGGGAGCGACGGGGGTCGGGTCCGGGCTTTGCACATCGGGGGATCGAGATTCGCTGATGTCTGTCCGGCCGCGGTGGCAGCATGGCGGGCCGATATCATGAGAACCGTGACGACGAAGCAGACCAATGGAAGGCCCGAGCGTCTCAGCCCCGAGGAGCTGGCTGCTCTGATGCGCCCTGCGACGGCCAAGAGCCTCGAGGAAAAGCGCGAGGCCGTGCGGCGCGCTACGAGCGGCCTGCGGATCAAGGTCCGCGTCACGCCAAGCATGTACGGCCGCCGCTAGCCGGATGACGCCTGTGCGTGGGCGCCAGCCTGCCACGCGTGGTGTGTATGCGATCGAGGACCCGGCGCTTCTGCTTCCGGACCCCATCGCGCTCGACACGAGCTTCGTGGTCGAGGCGCTGATCGCAACCCAGCCTCTTCACGCTGCCTGCGCGGGCTTCCTTGCGCGGATCGTTGAGACCGGGGTGTCGGTGGTTAGCAGCGAGCTTCTTCCGGTCGAGTTAGCCGAGGCGGCGTTCGCCATCGCGCTCAAGGAACGCTGGGGAGGCCAGTGGCGACGACATCGAACCGACGGGCGAGCACGCCGCAGGGGAGGACGCCTGCTGACGGACACCCTCTCGCGTTACGAGACGCTGCTTTCGTCCATCGATCATTTCCCTGTACCGCTTGGCCGGGCGACGGGCCTGGCGACCACCCTGATGACTGACTACGGAATCGCGTCCTACGACGCGGTTCACGCAGCGAGTGCCATCATCGCCGGGGCCGAGGCGATCGTCACGAAGGACACCGGGTTTGCGCTGCTGCCTGCGTCGCGTCTGATGCTCTACACCGACCGCTCGCGGCTCGCGTCCTGTCGAACCAAGCGGCAGCACTGAAAGAAGATCGCTATTCTATCCTCGCTTATCAGGCGAGTTCCGTCTGTCTGCAACACACGCGGGGGAAGCAGCAGTGCCCGCAAAGCCTTGCCCTCCGCCCCTGGGAGAGGCCAGGTCAGCACTGTTCACCAGAGCGGAAGAAGCCTTGTCGCCAGATCATGTTGCAGACGGCAGCGTTGGGTCGGAAGGTCCTACTGCCTCGGGCTTTGAGCTGGCCACCGAGGCGCTCGAGACACTTGAGCGCCGGCTCGTGCTTCAGGAAGAGGTGCATGCTCAGTCTCATGTCGTGCTGCGGGCGGAGGGACTCGACTGTCCAGAGTCGGCTGACGCGCTAGGCACCTATCTAACGGCGGCCCTGGCCGGCGCAGTGCAGGTTGATATTCACCTGGCGGACCGCTTCCTGGGAGTATCGGTCGATCGTCGTGCGGTGCTACGCCAGCGTGTCGAGCGTGTGGTACGAGCGAGCAACCACTTGACGCAGGACAGTGATCGTCATTGGCGCGATACGCGCCGCAACCCCTGGATTGCCGAGGGCATTGGTCATCTCCTGTTATTCATGGCTGGGCGCGCTGCGACAGGCTGTTTGGAGGGTCGGGTGGCCGCGCTGAAGGCGCTGCACGCACAGGCCAGCCAGCAGGGGCTTGATCTGGTGGCAATCTACGAGCTTGGAGATTTGCCCGTGCTGGCGATCGGCGAGACCAAGGCCACTCACGCCGACCCGAGTGGTCAGTTGACCGAGGCGACTCGCTTCTTCCGCGACATAGAGGCCCATGAACGAGATGGTGACCTAGTAGCCGACGTGACCATGTTGGAAACCGCACTGAGCGATCAACTGCGTAGGGAGATCGGAGAGGCGTTCTGGGAGAAGCAATATACCTATCTGCCACTCATCGTCCACGGTACCGAGTTCGATCCCCATGTCGAGCGCCAACTGTTGGCCGGGCTCACCGTCGAGCGCAACCACAAGCGTCTCGTCGTCGTCGAGCTTCCCGTTTTCTATGAGTTCTTCAACGAAGTGGCCGACGCCATGCGAGCGGCAGTCGAGAGTTGGTGAGCTGATGTTCAATCACGGTATCACCGAGTTGATGCGTCATCTGCCCGACTTTGAGGGCCTGGACGGCGCAATGGCTCGGCGGTTGCTGTCATACGCCTATGCCGAGACACTCGATCTGCGCGCAGGCGAGTACGCTGGGGATGCGGAGATGGCAGCCAACCTCGGCCGCCTGTCTACTGCGCTGCAGCTACACGCTATCCTCGCACCCGGCATCGAGCCCGACACTCGACGAGCGTGTGCATTTGTGGCGGCTGAGGCGCTCAGCCTGATCGACGAAATCGTCGAAATCGAGACTGCTCCCGCCGTCTACACCACCACTCTTGGCCACATACGATATCGGCGCTTGGAGAGCGGGCTGTTGTACCTGATGGCCGGCTATGACTCCAGCGCGGCGGTCATGGCCAGTGGACTTGAGGTGCGCGAACCACTGATCGACCCCTCGCACTCAGGGCGCCATGTTATGGCCGCCTTGGAGGCAGCGGTTGCTGCGCTGCGCGGGATTTTGCTGTTGCATCCCCAGGAGTCGCCCAAACTCCCTGACGCAGACGACGATGCACCAGTGGAGGACTTATTGCGCGCCGAGCTTTGGCATCGATTGGGGAACGCGGCCACGGCTCATTTAAGCTGGCTTCGCCTAGAAGAGGAAGGGCTGGCTTCTCCTGCGCCTCCAGCGCTCGATGAGCTGCTCAAACCACTACTCGACGAGCAGGCTGGTGCATACGCAGACATAGCACACCTGGCTCGGCTGCTGCGAGAGGTCGTCCAGGAAACAGATCACCGTGCGTTGCGGCGAGTTCCGCCGCCAGATCCGCTCGGGAGCTGGAACGAGTATCGCGCCGTTCGCTCGCGTGCGCGACCGCTGCTCTGGCCCGCCGCCGCCGATTATGCGCGCGAGTGCCTACCGGGACCGCAACGCCATGCGGCAGTGGCGGTACCCACAGGCGCCGGCAAGAGCGGCGTGGCAGAGCTTGCCGTCGCACAGGCAGTCTCGCACGGCTGGGTGCTGTACCTGGCGCCCACCAATGCTTTGGTAGCGCAGGTCCAGCGAGACCTACGGGGAGCGCTGCGCAGCTTGGCTGGGATCGAGGTACGCGGTTTCGTTGGCGGAGCGGAGCTTGTCGAAGCGGCCGAGGAGACCTTTGGTGAAGTCGAATCCAAGCAGGTGCTGGTTATGACGCCCGAGAAGTGCTCGCTGGCATTACGCCAGTCACCCGAGGTGTTTGCGACCCTCGCTCTATGCGTCTTGGATGAGTGCCACCTCATTGCCGACCGCGGCACTCGCGGCGTATTGGCGGAGCTGGTAGTGGCCCACGTGCTGTTCCTCGCACCGGAAGCGCGTGTACTGCTGCTTTCCGCGCTGATGGCCAATCCCAATGACCTGGCCGCCTGGCTGCAGACCGCCACCGGGCAACAGGCCATAGCGGTGCGCGAGCCCTGGCGCCCCACCCGGACACTACGTGCGGTTTTGGGCTTCGATGCCCAGCGCAGCCAAGGGCCGGCTGACGAGGCCGCGGAGTTTCTTCGAACGCACCCTCGACGCAGGAATCGCAAATTTGAGGCGCCGGTGTCACTGCTGGCGGGATTGCAAGGCGCATGGGAGGCCACCGATCGTCAGGACTACGCTCTGGTGCCCACCGCCGTTTCCCTGTCGTTAGCTGTAACGCGTGACGAGGAGGTGGAGATGGAGGATGAGGACCCATTCAGCCTGAACAGCTCTGGGTACGTCAACGTGGCCGTCGCTGTGCTCGCCGACACATTGGCCCGCCAGGGTCACCATGTCCTAGCCTTCCTGCCACGCAATCGCCACTACAGCTTCTCGGTCGGCTCGAAGATTGATCTGGGTGATCTTCCGCGTGCGCCGCTGCCCGAGGATGCGCTTGCGCAACTCGCCCTCGCCGATGCGGAGTTGGGATTGCCGACTGCCGTTCGAGAGCTGCTGGAAAAAGGCGTAGCGGTGCATACAAGCGCGATGTTGAGTGCCGAGCGGCGTGCCTGCGAGATCTCCTTCGATAGAGGCAGTGTGCGCGTAATGCTCGCCACCGGTACATTGGCACAGGGACTTAATTTGCCTGCCACAGCGGTGATCATCGGCGGCACCGAGATTGGTCATGACACCACCCTTACCCAGGCGCAGCGTGACGAGCGCACACGTGCGCAGCTACTCAATGCGATCGGACGCTCCGGGCGTCCAGGCGTGGCTGCTCGCTCGCTTGCCGTGGTCGTGCCCAACCGGGCCGTAACCTTCGGCGATGACTGGACACCAGACCACGCCCGCGATGCGGCTCCATTTCTAGCCTATGAGGATGCCGCTGCCCCGGTCACCAGCCAGCTCGACGTTCTGGTTGACCGCGCGCTTCGTGGCGATTTCGAAGTTGAGGGCATGAGCACCGAGGAGCTCGCAGCCTTCGCGGTGTTGCCGCTGGACGCGGAGGGCACGCAGCCGAGCGAGATAGTCCGTCGCTCGTATGGTGCCTGGCGGCGCAACGCAGACTCTGAGGGCTCCGCCCAGGTAATCGCCCGTTCACTAGTCGGCTTGGGCCAACGGTTTCTTGGCGACCGCCCCCGTTGGCCAGCAGATGCAGCCTACCGCGCGGGACTGACCGTGCTGCAAACCCTTGCCCTTCACGACGCCTACCTGGCAATCCGCCCCGACATCCCCCCTGACACGCCCCAGGACTGGGTGACACTGACCGTCGCTGCGGCCGCGCAGATGCCGCTCCCTCAACTCACCGGGATCGTAGATGCCGAAGCGATTTCGAGCACGCGACTAACGACCATTCATGACAGTGAAGCCGATGCTGGGCCCGACGGTTGGACTGCGCTACACGAACTCGCCAGCGCGTGGATGGAGGGCAAGACCTACGAGCAGCTAGCAGTACTCACTGTTGGGCCAGAGACAGCCGGACGTCCGGAGCGCCATCAACAGGCAGCATTGCCCCGCGTGATCCGCGTCGTCGATCAGGTGTTTGTGTTCGGTCTTTCGCGCCTAGCGGGAGGACTCGTCGCGCTTCATCAGGTCGGAGCCGAGGTCGATGCCCATATCTGGGCCCTTAATGAGTCGCGGGCACGATCACTTGGCCTCGCGCCCCTAGCCATCCGCAGCGGGTGTGGACCAATGGCCGCACTGGCCTGGTATCGCTTTGCGGTGCGCCAGCGCCACCTAGCCCATTTATTCGGCTCCCTTCTACCTCCGGCCGATATCGCTGACGATGTCACCGCGCGCGAGGAAGTACGGAGGTCTTATGAGCGCTGGCTCGATGAGGACAGCGATGAAGATTTGATCCTAGCCGAGAGGAGTCTTGCTGCGTTGCGTGCGTGGCGCCTCCTGCACAGCGACGAATAACACCGTGTCATCGAGCTACCTTGCTTGGTGTCTCTGCTGATCGATCACAGCGCCGAGATCGCTCACGGTCGCGTCGAGGGCCTCCAGGAGGCGGGCAAGCGTGCGCCAGCGAAGGTCGATCCTGCCGTGCTCCACCCGCGAGACGTACGTGTGGTCGGTGCCTGCCTTGGCGGCCAGCCCCGTCTGCGAGAGGCCGGCGCGGTCTCTCAGCTCGCGCAGCGCCCGGCCAAGCACGCGAAGGTCAGGCTGGTTGTCTGTGGCGGCAGGCTTCATCGTCAACGAAGGTCCAGGGGGTTTACAGATCAGGCACAACTCGCTATAGTGCGCTGACCGAACATACCGTTGGCGCCCGCGGTGGGCTGAACCACCCGGGCGCCTTGGCACCGGAAGCCTGAACTCCCGGCGCGCCAGCCAAGCTACCAGCCGAGCTGCTTGGCTTCCTCGCCATGAGCGGTCTCCCGGGGCCTCCAACCACAAGGAGGAACCGCGACATGACCAGCATCACCATTCCCGCCCCGGTAGTCGGTCATCTGCGTTGCGCGCTGCTCAGTGAGCTGGGCGACGCGGGCGTGCTGATCGGACAGGCGAGCTTTGAATACGAGAAGGAGAAGCACCCCGACCTGTTCGCCGAGCCCGTCAAGCACTTCGACGCCTACCGCGCCCTCCTCGACGTGATCGCCTGGGGCGAGCCGCCCGACGAGCAGAGTATGGAGATCCACCTCGACCTGCACCGCTACCTCCTGCGAGGCATCGCGCGCTGCGAGCGCTGCCAGGGCAAGATGCACGGAACCGCCATCGGCACCAAGCTCGCCGCGCGCTACTACTGCTCAACGCGCCGCGCGAGCCACACCTGCGACCAGCCACTCATCCACGCCGACCGCGTGGAGGCGCAGCTCGTGGAGTTCATCGCCGACTTCAAGCCCCACCCCGCGATCCGCGAGGAGATCCTGTGGCGCCTCGCCGGCAGCGCCAACACGGACACCACAGAGACCGCCAAGCGCAGGGCCGACCTGGAGGAGCGCCTGCGCCGCGCGCGCGACCTCTACGAGCTGGGCGACCTCACGCGCCCCGAGTACATGGCACGCCGCGAGGCGATCAACACCGAGTTAGCCAGCACCGCGCCCGACCCGCTCCCCGACCTCAACCAAGCCCAGCAAGTCCTCGAAGACTTCTCGATCTTCTGGCTCAGGGAGACAGACCCCGCCGCCAAGCGCCAGCTCCTCAGCCTCGTCTTCCAGCGCGTCTGGCTCGATGAGCAGCGCGTCGTGGCCGTCCAGCCCAAGCCCTCATTCGCGCCCTACTTCGAGAACCCGCCCCTGGAAACCGCTGGAAAAGGGGTGTGTAAAGAGCGGGAGCGACGGGACTCGAACCCGCGACCTCCGGCGTGACAGGCCGGCGCTCTAACCAACTGAGCTACGCCCCCGCGTGAAGACAGGCGGGAGGAAAGCCTAGCCGCTCCGCGCGCCTTACCCAGAGTATGGCAGCGCAGGGGCGGGTCTGCCCGGCGCCCCAGGGCGGGTCTGCTCGGCACCCCAAGGCGGGCCAGCCCGGCGCCCAGCCGGCGCCAAGCGCCTGGTCGCTCAAGCCCACCCACCCACCTGCCGATCCCCACTGGGCACATCACTCCGGCCGAGCCACTCGAACCAAGAGCCCCACCCACCAGCAAGGGCCGGTCCCAACCAAGGCTGGCCAGCCAGCCAGACCTGTAGGCTTTGCTCTACCGATGCCGATCGCCAGCCCCCCACCCCTGCGCACGATGAGCCCGTGGCTGACGGTAGTGAAGGACCTACAGGCGGAGCGCGCAGCAGAGGTCCCATTCCCGCCGGGCGAGACAGCCTTCAGCCTGGCGCGCACGAAGCGCTTCGCCGATGACCCCTTGCCGCTGCTGCTGGAGTCCTATGAACGCTACGGCCCGATCTTCACGCTGCGCCTGTTCCACGGACAGGTGGTCTTCATGCTGGGCCCCGAAGCCAACCACTACATGACGGTGAGCCACGCAAGCAACTTCGAGTGGCGCGAAAGCCACTTCCGCGAAATGATCTCCTTCCTCGGCGATGGCCTCTTGACGACCGACGGCGACTACCACAGGCGCAGCCGCCAGGCGATGCTGCCGGCCTTCCACAGCGAGCGCGTGAAGGCCACGATCGAGACGATGACCGAGGAGACCGAGGCGGCGCTGCAGCGCATCGTGCCGGGCAGCACCGTGGACCTCTACAGCTGGACGCGCCGCCTGGCGCTGCGCATCGCGATGAAGGCCCTCTTCGGCCTGGACCCCGATGGCGCGGAGGCGCGCCGCGTGGATGCGGCGGCGCTGTTCGAGCAGGCATTGGGCTTCTATGCCACCGACTTCCGCCTGCGCCTGCTGCGGGGCCCGGGCACCCCATGGCAGCGTCAGCAGCGCGCGACGAAGCTCCTCAATGGCCTCATCTACGCCGAGATCAACCGCCGGCGACGCACGGGCGAGCGCGGCATGGACGTGCTGAGTCTGCTGCTGGATGCAAGCGACGACGAGGGCAATACCCTCAGCGACATACAGATCCGCGACGAGGTGATGACGCTGCTGTTCGCGGGTCACGACACGACGACCTCGACGGTGGCGTTCATGTTCTACGAGCTCGCATCGCACCCCGAGGTGGTGCAGCGCATGCGCGCCGAGCAGTACGAGCAGCTCGCGGGCGCGCTGCCGAGCGCGGAGCAGCTCATGCGCGGCGAGCTGCCGCAGCTCGAGATGGTGCTGGAGGAGACGCTGCGCAAGTACCCCCCAGCATGGATCGGCCCCCGCCGCAGCGTGGCGGCTTTCGAGTTCCAGGGCGCCACGGTCCCCGGCGACGCCTTCGTGGACTACTGCTCGTGGGCCAGCCACCATCTGCCCGAGGTCTTCCCCGAGCCCTTCGCCTTCCACCCGGAGCGCTTCAATGCGGAGAACAAGGCGAAGCTGCCCAAGGGCGCCTACATACCGTTCGGTGGCGGATCACGCACGTGCATTGGCATGCGCTTCGGCCAGCTCGAGGTGCGCACGATCGCCACGCTGCTTGTGCGCCATTGCTCGCTCAGCCTGCCGGGGGACTTCCAGCTGAAGGTGCGCCAGATGCCGACGATCAGCCCCAAGCAGGGGCTGCCGATGCAGGTGGCGGCACCCACCCAGCCACGGGATGCGCGCGCTGCGGACCCCGTCGCAGCCTGACCCGGCGCCTCAGGCGAGGGTGGCGCGCAGGTCCATCCGCCAACTCTCCCCACTGCCGGCAAGCGGCGTGAAAGTGGCCCCATCCACATGCAGATGCGGATCGGAGAAGAGCGTCACCTGCGTGAGCCCGCCCAGCGACAGTCCGCGCGGCTGCGCCACGAGCTTGCCTTCGCTGGCGGCGACGACGGCCACAATCGAGGCCCCCACCCCGAACAGTTCGCCGCCGATCCGCACTTCAAGCGCACCTTCACCGCCTCCCGAGAGCGCCTGCACCTGCACCCCGGCGGGCAGCGCCGCGCGCAGGTCCGCGAGCGTGAGCGTCCCCAGCAGGCGCACGGCGTGCCCGCGCTTTTGCAGGCTCACGGCGCGTAGGCGCAGCGGTTCCACAAAGATGCTCGCCGCAGAGACATCGAGCGAGTCAACGCCGCGCGCGTTCCAGAGCAGATCGCTCGCCTGGGCCTGGGTCATACGCAGATCGCCTGTGCGCAGGCTGGCCGACCCCGCATGCCCCCACAGCAGCTCAATCGCCGGGAAGGCGCTCACGTGCGCGCTCAACACCGGCCCATAGCGCCCAACGCGATCGCGTACCGAGTGCGCCGCCAGCCCCGGCAACAGGAGCTGCGCAGCGATGAGCGCGACCACGACGATGCCCACCGCCCAAAGGACGATCCGCAAACCCCGACCCCGAACTTGCCTGAGCATCTGCATGTTGGCCCCCAGCATCCCACGCGCGGGCGCGCGCGTGAGCAGGGTACACCGCCCCGGACTCGGCGGGGGATTTTGGTTTTGAAAGGCTCCGCCCCAGAGGGGCTCCGCCGTGTTGGCCGCTTGTGCCCTTCGGGTGCGCTTGGCACTCCGCGCGGCAGCTGCCGTCCCAACTCCCAGCACGTCCTCGCGCGCGGTCCCGCGCTTGGAGAGCCCCCACGGGGACGCTAGGCTTGGAGCCCCTGGCAAAGGGGCGCGTAGCTCAGTTGGCCAGAGCACCTCGTTTACACCGAGGGGGTCGCCCGTTCGAGTCGGGCCGCGCCCATCTTGATGACCGATACCGACAATGATCCCGTGCGCGTCGCCGTCGTGGGCAGCGGCCCCGCGGGCTTCTATACCGCCGGGCATTTGCTCAAAGAGAGCGATGTGGAGGTGGATATGTTCGAGCGCCTGCCCACTCCTCATGGCCTGGTGCGCAGCGGCGTGGCCCCCGATCACCCCAAGATCAAGACGGTGACGCGCGTCTACGAGAAGACCGCCGCACACCCGCGTTTTCGCTTCTTCGGCAACGTTGAGCTCGGGCGCGACCTCAGCGCCGATGAGCTGCGCGAGCACTACCACGCAGTGGTCTACGCGGTGGGCGCCGCCGCTGACCGGCCGCTGGGTATACCTGGCGAGGGACTCCCCGGCAGCTGGGCGGCGACCGACTTCGTGGGCTGGTACAACGGCCACCCCGACTACTGTGACCTGCAGTTCGACCTCACCTGCGAGCGCGTGGTGGTGGTGGGCAATGGCAACGTGGCGCTCGATGTGGCGCGCATGCTCACGCTCGAGCACGCAGAGCTCGCGCTTACTGACGTGGCCGACCATGCGCTGGAGGCGCTGCGCGAGAGCTCGGTGCAGGAGGTGGTGGTCGTGGGTCGCCGCGGCCCCGCGCAGGCCGCCTTCACCAACCCTGAGCTGCTGGAGCTGGGAGAGATGGCGGGAGTGGATGTGCTCGTGGATCCCGAGGAGCTCGAGCGCGCGCTGGCGGTGAGCGACCCCAATATGGATCCCACGAGCGAGCGCAACGTGAAGGTGCTGCGCGAGTACGCCCAGCGTCCCCTCACGGGCCAGCCACGGCGGATCGTGCTGCGCTTCCTGCTATCTCCCGTCGAGCTCCTGGCAGACCCCGAGGGCGGTGTGGCCAGCGTCAGACTGGTGCGTAATGAGCTCCTCGCGGGACCCGATGGGACGCTGCGGGCGGTGCCCACCGAGGAGCAGGAGACCATCGCCGCGCGGCTGGTGCTGCGCGCGGTCGGCTACCGCGGCAAGCCACTGCCGGGCGTGCCCTTCGATGAGCGCAGAGGCGTCATCCTCAACGAGGGAGGTCGGGTGCAGGAGGGCAACAGCGGCACGGTGCGCCCGGGCGAGTATGTCGTGGGCTGGATCAAGCGCGGTCCCAGCGGCGTGATTGGCACCAACAAGAAGGATGCCCAGGAGACCGTTGATGCGATCCTCGCCGACCTCGCCGCCGGCGCCCTGCCAGCACCAGCGAGCCCTGACCCACAGGCGATCGAAGAGCTGTTGCGCATGCGCCGCCCCGACCTCGTCACCTATGAGGGCTGGAGCGAGATCGACCGCCACGAGCGCGGCCTCGGTGAGCCCCACGGGCGCCCGCGCATCAAGCTCACGCGCATCGAGGAGCTGCTGCAGGTGGCCTCCGAGCAGAATCCCGTTTCGTTGTAAGTGAAGGATTTCTCCCAGTCAAACCGTATATATGTCGAAGGGATTCGACATACGTGAAATCGGCGGTTAAACTCGCCGTTATTGACAGTGGCGTCAACTGGGCGTCAAACAAGTCATGGGGAGAATCATGCGCACACGCCTAAATAGGTGCGGTGCGATGCGTCCTGGGCAGCGCCGCCGGTTTGCGGCGCTGCCTCTGGCGCTGATCGCGCTGCTCACAGCAATGCCGATAAGCTCGGCGAACGCCACGGGCATGAAGGCCGCGGTGGTGGAAGTGCCCAGCAGCAGCCTCACCGGCGTCCTCTCGGGAGTACCGGTCAGCTCGCTCGGCCTCAGCAACGCCGAAGTCGGCACGCTGCTGGGCGGACTCGATGGTGGCGTCCTGGGCACGCAGACGAGCACCTTGACGACGCTCGTGGGATCGCTGCTGGCCGGCAATCCGAACGCAACGCTGGGCGAATTGACCAAGAAGGTGCAGGAAAATCCGGTGCTGGCGTTGCTACTCGCCGGCAAGAGCCTAACGCCTGAAAAGATCGTGCTTGGCCTGAGTCCCGAACAGCTGTCAACGCTGCTCGCCAACTTCACGGAAGGGGCAAACGCGGCAAAGGTTGAGCAGGTGCTCGCGAGTCTGGCCGCGGGCGGAAGCCTGGGCGGTGAAGAAGCGCTCGCGCTGAAGTCGATCCTCACGGGTCTCACCGGAGCTCTGTCAGGCGAAGGGCTCAGCAAGCTGCGCGAAGACCTCGCCGGTCTTCCCACAGGGCTGAGCAGCGGCGAACTCGCCGCGCTCGATCCCGCACATCTGGCGGCAGTCGTGGACGGACTGTTCGCGACCGCCACGCCCACCCAGTTGCAGCCCGTGGTGGCCGACCTCCTCGGGAGCCTCTCCTGGGGAACAGGCACCACGGGGACGCTCGCACAGACCCTCGGAGTGCCATTGGAAACGCTCGCGGGCGCACTTGGCGAAACGGCAAAGGGCAGCTTCTCGACACTGCCGGTCGTGAGCGGCGCGGTGGGGAGCAGCGGCCAGGTGATGGGCCTCGTCGACCGAGCCCGTGGCCTCGCCCTTGGCCTGCTTGGCCCCGAAGGCGAAAGCGGCGGTAGCGGTGGAGGTGGTGCTGGCAAAGGCGGCGGAGGCGGTTCGGGCGGCAACGGTGCGGGCGGCGGCTCAGGCGGCAGCGGCGTAGGCGGCAGTAGCGGTGGCGGCACCCCCGGCGGGGGCCTGACGCTCACGGTGACCCTGCCCGGCTCGACTCCCGCGTCCGCAGCCGGCTCGCGTGGCACGTCTCCCAAGACGCTCGCCAAGCTCAAGCTGGTGAGCTGGAGACGCCGCGGAAGGGTGGCGAGGATCGTCCTCCAGGCACCTGGCGCTGGCACCCTGAAGCTCACAGGGCGTGGGATCAGATCCACGACAGTCCATCTGCGCCAAGGAGGCAGGGTGACCCTGACAGCCACCCTCTCCCGCGCGAGCATGGCCGCCCTGCAGCATGGGCATCGCCACCTGAAGGTGCGCCTGCAGGCCACCTTCACGCCCACAAAGGGCACCAGTTCGAAGGTGACCGCCGTAATCCCCTTCGCCTGAAGGCCTTCCCTGCACCCCACCGGCTGGGGCCGCCACGTGCGGCCCCAGCCGCGTGGGGACGCGCAAGTGCGCCACCGACCCCTCCCGGTTGCGCCCGTCATGTGCCAGACTGCCCCCTGCGCGCCGTTAGCTCATCGGGTAGAGCACCGGACTTTTAATCCGGCGGGCAGGGTTCGAGTCCCTGACGGCGCATTTTCGAGGGTCAATCGCGCCCTATTGAAACCAGAGTCCGCAGTCTGGGCGGCCAGCCGGAGTCCCACCCACTGTCAGGCCGCTATCTCGACCTGCGGCGGAGGGAGCATCCGCAGGAACTCCGCCGGCAGCCGCTGGCTCGCCTGCCAGAACTCCAGACCCACCACCTCGCCCGTCGCCGGATCGAGTTCCCGAAGCCCCGAGTCCGTCTGCTCACCCACAGCGGTGCTCGGGTCATAGCCCTCAAAGCGCACCCAGGCTATGTCCGCCTCGGCGTCGTAGTGCCCTTCGATCCGCATAACCATAGGCTAGCGCCGCCAGACCGTGACCACGCGAGCGGTCAATGGATCATCGCCGTCCGGGTGCTCGTAGGCAACCACAAGGCGCCCGCCCATGACCAGCCAGCCAGCCTTCCCCGCATTGCGCCGCCGTTCCCGGTGCCCGCCGAGCACCGCGGCCTCGACATCGCTGCGAGCGAAACCGAGCTGCCGCGCCTTGTCGAGCGCGTGGAGCGTCCAGCTCACGAAGACTGGATCTGCGGGCACGACGCCGCAGACTACCCACGACCCCTGACCCCTCCACAGCAGCATCAGGCTCAGCCACTGCGACACTCGGATCTACTCGCCGAGCAACCCCAACACCCTGGATCGCCGCCTGCGACCCTCCGGCTCCAATAGTGCCCGCATCAAAGACTCGACCTGCGCTTGACGGTTTCTTTGGCGTCCCTGACAGCGCATTTCAGGGAGCGATTGCGCCTTATTCAAACTCGAAGCGCTTGGACGACCAGTCTGCATCGATGGTCTCGCCGTCGACTCCGATCTCGGCACGCGCAAGCGTCGAGATGCCTTCCATCTCGACGTTGATGATGTGTGCGCGCGTCCGCCCGCTGTGCCCACAGGGTCCACCGGGTACGCGCACACCATGCTGGTACTAGGATTCATGGCATACGGCATGTTCTGTTTATTTGCAGATAGGCCGATCCCCAAGTGGTCTAGAGACGCCCATTAGTAATTAGAGCCCAACAGATTAGACTTAGCCAGTTGCGGCCAGTGCAGCAACTTCCTAACCCACCGTTCCACTCATCCCTACAATTCCAGAAGACCGCCAGACATACCTATCTGCGGGCCTTTAGACCTAAAATTACTTTGACGGTAAACAGAAAACCCGGAGTTTGCGAGGTCCAGTTGATTGTTTGCCGCCTATTACCTACAGGGAGCGCGTATTGTGTGAATGGTCTCGCGCGAGCTAACGGCAGTGCCCGGTACGGCGCAGCCTCCCACTCCAGGGAGAACGCCGCACCGGGCCGCCGGGTGTTCGGATGTAGCGTATCGCACACTATCTGTGCCGACTGCCGAAAGACCCTGAGTTTTTCCCGGACTTTGCGCGATGATTCTTGTGCTCTCGCCTAACGGCAGTCTAGTACTCGGAAAGCCAGGACAAGTCAGAGGTATGGGCTTGGCCGTTCAGGTGTTGGCTCCGGAGGCTGCATTTTCGCGGGCCGATAGCGTCTTATTGAAACCCAGAGCCCACAGCTGGGGACGGTAAGCGGAGCAACTCAGGCTGGTTAAGCCGCGATTCGACCTGCGGGGGAGAAGCAACCACAGGAACTCCGTAAGCGTCATGAGAAGAGCTGGAGCCTATGCTCCTATTAGATCGACCCGGGTTCAGGTTCAGGGCGCCGCCATTTCGTCCGTCATTCCCGCCAGGCGACGAACCAAGACGAGCGAGATCGCGAGGCCCACCACTACGGCGGCATTGACACCGAGCTCGAACAGCGCGTTGTTGACCACGGTGCTGGAAGGCTCGTGGACGGATCCCTGGAGCGACAGGCGAGCGCCAACCGTGAGGATCTCTCGAACAGCGCTGATGATGCCGATGATCAGGAAGGGCTGCAACTGAAGCCCTCCCCGCTCGAAGTGCGCCACGACCGTACGCATGACCTCGATCACAATGATCGCAAAGAGCACGTTATTGACGGCCGTAGTCGCGGCGACAGCAAACGGCTGCCTGCTTGTCACGAAGTCGACGGCAGTGTTGTAGAGCACCACCGCGGCGACCGCAAGCAGGACGAGCGCGACAGCGTAGTGGACGAGGTCCTCGCTGATACGGATCACGCCGATGTGCGGCGCACGGCCGAACAGGCGCTCACGGAGTAGCTCGTTGGTCCGCTCGAGCGCTGAGCTGCGCTCGGGAGTCCCCGCGGGACCTGGGTCGCTCAAGACCTGACCGGATGAGTCGTTGACCGGCACATGATGCTTTGAAACGCTACACCAAGCCTCTCGGCGTGGACCGTTCCGTGCGGCAAGCGGGGTCGACGCTGAAGACCAGCGTCCAGTAGGACTCCCTGCCAACTCGTCCCGCCCACCTCGGTATGTAGGGTACGGCACGTGGGCATCGCTCCCCCGCAGGCCACACCTCGAGCTGGGACAGCTGGAAGTTCTCGCGAGGACCGTCAGAACGGTGTACCGAGAGAGGTATGGCTACTGCTGGGTTGCGTGTTGATGTTCATTGCGGTCACCGTCTGGTGGCTGACACAGGACGACAGGCCACCGGAATGGGACAACGGCCTGCATACGCTGCTTGCCTTCGGAGTCCATGATCAGCTCGCCGACGGCAACCTGACCGGCTGGTTCACCGAATTCAACACCTACCCACCGCTGGTGCACATCCTCGGCGCCTTAGCGGTGTTCGTGGCGGGCAAGAGCCCAATGGCGGCGATCATCGCCGCGAATGTCGTGTTCGTGCCGCTGCTTGCCTTCAGCTGCTACGGCGTCGGGCGGCTGGCCTACGGGCCACGTGCCGGACTGCTGGCGGGCCTGTTCGCACTCGGCACGCCGATCGCCGTTTCGCAGATGCACGTGTTCATGATCGATCCTCCCGAGACGGCGATGGTCGCCGCGAGCGTCTGGGCAATCCTCGCCTCCAGGCGCTTTCAGCGCATGGGTATCGCGGCGCTTGCCGGTGTGCTGGTCGGGCTGGCGATGATGACCAAGGAGACGAGTGTCATCTTCCTCGCAGGTCTGGTGGCCGTCGCGATCCTGCGCGGCGGCTGGCGCAATTGGCGCGGCCTGTGCGTGTTCCTCGTGATAGCCGCCGCGATCTCGCTGCCGTGGTACATCTACCACGTAGCTCAGCTCCACGGGCTTGTCGAAGGCCAGGGCGGGACGGGCGCTGCCCCTACGGCCGAATCCGCTCCCCCGCTGCTTTCGCGGGCGAGTCTGCTGTGGTACTTCTGGGCGGCGGTCAATGTCCAACTGCTGACGCCGCTGGTGCTCTTCCTGCTCGTCGGCGTCGTATTGACGATCCGGGACTGCCTGCGGCGCTTCACACCCGAGAACCTCGGCCCGGAGCTGTTGGGCGGGGCGTTCGTCTCGTGGCTGGGGATCACGCTGATTAGACACAAGGACATGCGCTTTACTCTGCCGGCCCTCGTCTACATAGCTGTACTCGCAACGGGCTGGATCGTGCTCATGCGCCCGCGCCTGCGCCTCGCGGTCACCGCCGCACTGGCGGCGATCCTGGCAGTCAACTTCCTCGCGGTCTCCATCGGTATCGGCCATGCCGTGCGCATCATCCTGCCTGGGGCGCCCGCCAGCGGTGTGCCCACGCGGCAGTTCACGCTCTACTCGCCGGCCGGCTATATCCGCGGCGGGCCCGAACACGACGGCGACATCCTCACGCTTATGCGCGAACTAAAACGGGCTGGCGTACGGACGGTTACCTTCGATGCCGGCAGCACCGATGTCGCCGACTTCACGACATACGGGCTGGAGGTGCGCGCGATTCAGGCCGGCCTTACTGCAACTGCCGTATACAACCCCACCGCGCTCGGTCCCCGCGACGCCTTCATGCTGCGCCACTTCCCGCAGCCGGGAGACCCACCGCCGTGCCAGCGCCTCAAAGACGGAAGCGGCGTCTATGTCGAGCTCGGCAACCCGGTCAAGCCCTTCCAGGAATACACCCTCATCTGCCCGGCGCGTCATCCCGCGATCTATCGTCGCACCGCCCCGCCTTCGCTGGAAATGCTGATCCAGCAGCACCCGGAAATCGCCGGCGCGTCACGCGCGATGCTGCTGCGCGTACTGCTCGCCCTGCACCGCCAGGGCGTGAAGGTGATGGAGTTCGATCGCGCCTCGGCCACCGCGCTCTTCTTCCAGCCCGTGGGACTGGAACGCCTGGCGGCGCTTGCCCAGCTGCCCGTCCCTGCTGGGCTTTCGCCACAGCAGCTCACGCCCGAAGACGCATACCTGCTGCGCAAGCCGATCGCGCGCGGGGCGCCTCCACCCTGCGGACGCTTCCCTGACGGCACTGGCCTCTACGTAGTGCTGGGCAGTCCGACTGTGCCCCACCCGCGATACGCCTGCCCGCTGCGTTAGCTGGCTCTCCGCGCGCACCGCGACTGGACGTCTGTCCTAGACGCCGCTCACCTGCGTGAGTAATCGCGTCGAAGCGTGTCTCAGACAGACCATACAACTGCGCGCGCACGGACCGCGCCCTTTCAAAGGAGAGAATCTGCATGAGACGACTTCTGCTTATCGCCGCCGGTATGGCAGCGCTCACGCTGAGCGTTCCGGGTGCGGCGCTGGCCAGCCACGGACACAACCACCATCACAAGCGCAAGGCCCACCACGCGAAGATCCGCTTCGAGCACGTGGGACCCACCGGCACAAGCATCACGGGCTCAAGCACTGGCACCGCCCCGGTCACCGGCAGCTCGCCCACCACGACCCCAGCCCCCGAAAACGCCGGCAAGGTGGCCTCCTACACCGGTGGCGTGCTGACGCTGACGCTTAACGACAATTCGAGCGTCAGCGGCAAGGTCACCAGCGCCACGCGCATCGAGTGCGTGAGCGCGACCGCCCCGCCCCCCGGCATGGAACAGGACAACGGCAACGGCAACGGCAATGGCCCCGGCGACGACAATGGCTCGGGCGATGACAACCACCAGGGCGATCAGCAGCACGAAGGCAACCAGCAGCCCTCCGCACCTGTTGCCGGACAGCTCCAGAGCACGGACGACAACCAAGGCAGCGGCGACGATCAGGACGACGAAGGCCAGGGCTCGAGCGCCAGCGAACCGCCGTGCGACACCTCGGCGCTCGTGACGAACGCCATCGTGCGCGCGGCCGAGTTGCGTATCGGACCGAGTGGCACCGAATTCGAGAGCATCGTATTGGTGCGCTAGGCCCGCAGGAGGCAGAGCGTGGGGCGCTGGCGGCAGTACGGCCGGCGGTCAAGGATCCTCTGGCGGCTCGCGGAGAGCAGGAGAAACCCAGAAGCCGCGGTGAACGCGGCGGCACGAGGAATCCGGCCAGCTAGCGCCGCCCGCGCGTCATACGCTCGAGCTCGCGTCCGAAGGCCTGCTCGACCTCGCGCGTCATCGTCAACTGATAGGAAGCCAACAGCGCCTGCGAGGAGAGCGGGCGTAGGCGATCGATCGACTCTGTGACCTCGGCCCAGCGCTCCTGCGGATAGCCCGCGGCAGCGAAGGGCTTCCAGAGGTCCTCCAGGAACAGGCGCACGAACTCGCGCGCGATCGACTTGCACGTCTCCTGCAGCTTGGAGACGACGGTGAGCGCGTGCGCCAGCGGCACCCCTCGGCCCACGACCTCCTCTGCCGCATCGAGCAGTGAGGGCATCGGTGCCTCGAAGCGATCCTCGCCAAGCGGCGTGAGCAGCCCGATGCGCTGCGCGCGCGCGAGCGTCTTCGCGTCGGCCTCCTCACCGAAACGCTCGCGCAGCTCCTGCAGCGTGAAGACCCGCGGCTGCTCGGTCTCGAAAGGGACACTTACGGCCTCGCGCAGGCTCAACAGCTGCTCGGGCTTGCTGTGGGTCTCATCCAGCAGGCGCTGGATGGCGCGCAGATTGAAGCCGTCGGCCTGCATCTGCTGGATCAGCTTCAGCCGCGCCACGTGCTCGGGGCCGTAGTAACCCACGCGCTCGCGCACCTCCGGGGCAGGCAACAACCCCCGCGCGCGGTGCGCGCGGATGTTGCGCACGGTCATGCCGCTCTCTGAGGCCAGCTGCTCGATCGTGAGTGGGCTCTCCATGAGCACGAGCATACCATCGTGTTATGGGCCGCCAAACGATGTGACATCAAATGGTGTAACATTCATGCGGCGGGGATGTAGTTGAGGGTCAGTAGCACCCGCAGACGAGATGCCACGCCTACCGAGCCACAAGGAGCCCCCATGTCCGCGCTAGCCCACCTGCTCGATCTCCCGGCCCTCGCCGCAGCAGCCCCGGCCTTCGCTGCGGCAGCTCCGCCCGCGCGCGGAGCGCCAATCGGCGACATCCTCTGGGCCAGCGCTGTGGCCACCCTCTTGAGCGCAGTGGTGCTGTGGGTCGCAGCCGCACACCGCGCAGGGCGCATCGTCTGGCTGGGGCGGGCCGCAAGGCGCGCGCAGCGCTTGACCGGCCTGCCCAGCTGGGCGGCGTTGCCGCTGCTTGTCACTGGCACCGCCCAGGGAATCGCCGTGTTCGGCTTCTACTGGGACGTCGCCAAGCACATCGATACCGGGCGCGACCCCGGCCCGTTTGGCACCGCCGCGCACTACCCGATCCTCGTGGGCCTTGCTGGCATCACGCTCGGCGGCTTTCTCGCGATCGTCTTGGGCACCGACGAGCAGACGAGCAGCGCAAGCGGAACTCCTGGCACCAGCTCCCCTAGCCCCGGCGCCGTGCGCCTCGCCCGCGGCTGGCACGCACCGCTGGGCGGCTTGCTGATCTTCCTCTGCGGGGCATGTGCGCTGGTGGGTTTCCCCCTCGATGACGTCTGGCACACGCTCTTCGGCCAGGATGTGACGTTGTGGGGACCCACTCACGTGCTGATGGTGCTCGGCGCCTCGCTGTCGGTGCTGGGCTGCTGGGTGCTGCTCGTGGAGGGCGCCCGCGCGCGCAGCACCACGCGGGCTACTTCCGCGCAGCGCGTGCTGCTGCGCTGGCGTGAGATCGCGATTGCAGGAGCATTCCTGATCGCCCTTTCCACCCTGCAGGGGGAGTTCGACTACGGCATCCCCCAGTTCCAGCTCGTCTACCAGCCGATCCTGATCGCGCTCGCCTGCGGCGCCGGGTTGGTGACCGCGCGCGTGCGCCTGGGGCGCGGCGGAGCGCTCGGAGCAGCTCTCTTCTACGTGGCGGTCTACGGCTTGTTGAGCCTCGTCATCAGCCAGTTCATTGGGGGCAGCACGCTGCACTTCCCGCTCTACCTGCCCGAGGCCCTGCTCGTTGAGCTCGTAGCACTGTGGCTCGAGCGCCCGCGCGCCGGCACTGCGGGCCGCTCCGTCAGGGCGCGCCCCGTGCTGTTCGGCGCGATCTCCGGCGTGCTCATCGGCACCGTCGGCCTGGCTGTCGAGTGGGCGTGGTCACAGGTGTGGATGCCGCTGCCCTGGCCCTCCTCCATGCTTGTTCAGGCCGCCGTCCTCGGCCCGCTGGCCGCACTGGCCGGCGGCGTGCTCGGCGGCTGCATCGGTGGGGCGCTTGACCGCGGACGTTCGCATGCACCTGCCTGCACTCCCGCACCCGCCTGGGTGGCAGGGCTGGCGGGCGCACTGGCGATCGCGTGCATCGCCTGGCCGCTGCCGATGAACGCCGGCGCCCCGATGAGTGCCAGCGCGCAGCTGAGCACAGTGAGCGCCGGAGCACACAGGATGGTGACGGGCACTTTCCGCCTCTCCCCCGCAGGTGCCGCCAAGGACGCTCAGTGGGTGACCGTCACGGCCTGGCAGGGCGGTGGCCTGGTGGTTGACCGTCTGCGCCGCACGGCGCCGGGGGTTTACGCCACCACCGAGCCCATCCCCGTGTGGGGCAAGTGGAAGACGATGCTGCGCATCGCCAGGGGTCGCGCGTTGGATGCCATCCCTATCTACCTGCCCGCCGACGCCGCAATCCCAGCGGCCGAAGTAAAGGCGCCAGCCACTTTCACACGCACATTCTCGCGCGATAAGAAGATCATGCAGCGCGAGGCGATCGGCGGCGATCTGTGGCTGGCGATCCCCGCCTACCTGCTGCTGCTCGCAATCGCCACGCTCTGGATCGTCGCGCTCGCTTGGGGGCTGGGCCGCCTGCGCCTGCCGCGCGAGGAGCACACGGCAGGCGCCCAGGCCAGGCCAAAACCGACCGGCGCCGTGGCGGGGGTGACGGGATGAGCGTGCTCGCCTGCAGCGGTCATCTGTTGATCGACCTGCCGATCTTCATGGGGCCGGTGGTCGTCTTGGTCGGCTGGCTCTCGATCATGACCCGCAGGGGACGCCGACAGGAGGAGGCCCGGCCTACCGGAGCTGCTCGGCCAACAAAATTGCCCGAGGGTAGGCTCTCAGTATGAGCGAGCACCATCGCATCGTGATCGTCGGCGCGGGCTTCTCTGGTCTCGGCGCCGCGATCCGCCTCAAGCAGGCGGGAATCGAGGACTTTGTCGTGCTTGAGCGTGGCGAGGACGTAGGGGGTACGTGGAATTTCAACACTTACCCCGGCTGCCAGTGCGACATCCCCTCGCACCTCTACTCCTTCTCCTTTGCGCCCAACCCCGACTGGAGCAGGACCTACTCCAAGCAGCCCGAGATCTGGGAGTACCTGCGCAGGACCTCACACGAGCACGGCATCGACCCCCATGTCCGCCTGCGCGTGACTGTTACGGACGCCAGCTGGGACGAGGCAGCCGAGCTGTGGCGCATCCAGACGGACGTGGGACAGGAGCTCACGGCCGCGGTACTCGTGGCTGGAGCGGGCCCCCTGAGTGAGCCTAAGCTGCCACAGATCCCCGGCATCGAGAGCTTTCAGGGAGCGATGTTCCACTCGGCTGCGTGGGACCATGAGCACTCCTTCGCAGACGAGCGCGTAGCCGTGATCGGCACGGGCGCCAGCTCCATCCAGTTCGTGCCGCACCTCCAGCGCGAAGTGCAGCAGTTGCACCTCTTCCAGCGCACGCCGCCTTGGATTGTGCGTCACAGCGACAGGAGGACCTCGCGCCCCGAGCGCTGGCTGTATCGCAGAGCTCCCGCGGCGCAGCGGCTCGTGCGCGCAGCCGTCTACTGGAGCAGGGAGCTTTTCGTGCCGTGGCTGATGCACCCACGCGCGCGCAGCCTGCCCGAGCGCGTGGCCAAACGCCACCTGCGTGAGCAGGTCAGCGATCCGCAGCTGCGAGCCAAGCTCGAACCCGACTACCGCATCGGCTGCAAGCGTATCCTGATCTCAAACGATTACTACCCTGCGCTGGGCCAGCCCAACGTGGAGGTGGTGACCGACGGTATCGAGGAGATCCGGCCCCACTCGATCCTCACAAACGATGGCGTCGAGCGCGAACTGGACACGATCGTGCTGGGCACCGGCTTTCACGTGACCGACATGCCCGTCGCCGAGTGGATTCGCGGACGCGCAGGCAGGACCCTGGCAGAGACCTGGCGGGGCAGCGCCGAGGCCTACCTGGGCGCGACCGTCGCGGGCTTCCCCAACCTGTTCCTACTGGTGGGCCCCAACACGGGCCTCGGCCACAACTCGCTGGTGTTCATGATCGAGTCCCAGCTCGAGTACCTGATGCAGTGCCTGCGCTTCAGCGAGAGCAGCGGCATGGACGTGTGGGAGGTGCGCGAGGACATCCAGCGCGCCTTCAACGATCGCGTCCAGCAGGAACTGCAGGGCAGCGTCTGGACATCGGGCGGCTGCCAGAGCTGGTACATCGATGCAAACGGGCGCAACACCACGATCTGGCCCGGCTTCACCTGGCGCTACCGCCGGCGCCTGCACCTGTTCACGCCGGCCGACTACACTCTGCACGCCCGTAGCGCGTCGGCGCGCAAGGAGCTTGCAACGGCATGAGTCGCACCCCCCACCAGGCCTTCGACATCAACGGCCGCACCGTGTTCATCACTGGAGCCGCCCGCGGCATCGGCGCTGCCACCGCCGAGCGCCTGCACGCCAAGGGCGCCAATGTCGCGCTCGTGGGCCTCGAGCCCGAGCGCTTGGAGGAGCTCGCTGCGCGCCTGGGCGAGCGCGCTGCGTGGTTTGAGGCGGACGTCAGTGACTACGCCGCGCTGGAGCGCGCGGTCAATGGCACCGTCGCGCGCTTCGGCGCGCTGGATGTGGCGATCGCAAACGCCGGCATCGCCTACGTGGGGGCGCTCGCAACCGCTCCGATGGAGCAGATCGAGCGCGCGCTGGCGGTGAACTTCCTCGGCGTATGGCGCACCGATCGTGCCGTCATCGGGCAGATCATGGAGCGCAAGGGCTATCTGCTGAACATATCCTCGCTGGCCGCTGTCATGCATGCTCCCCTGATGGGCGCCTACACCGCGAGCAAGGCGGGGGTGGAGGCGATGACCGACGCCTTGCGCCAGGAGAGCACGCCCAGTGGCGCACGCGTGGGCTGCGCCTACTTCGGCTTCCTCGACACCGACCTGGTACGTGGCGCTTATGCCAGTCCCGCGACGCAGGCGATGAATACCCGGGTGCCGGCCTTCATCCGCAACCCTGCTCCTCTCTCTAAGGCGATCGACGCGATCGAGCGCGGGATCGAACGGCGCGCTGCGCGGGTGTGGACTCCGCGTTGGGTCGGCCCCCTGCTGGCACTTAGAGGCATCCTGCAGCCGTTCACCGAACGGCAGGTGGTGGCCGACAGCGACAGGCTGGCCGAGAGTCTGCGCCTGGTCGACCCGGCCAACGGCCAGATGCCCGCGGAAGACCCGCTGCTGGGCGTCGCCGCCAAGGCCCTCTGAAGACCCGCCACTAAGGCCCTCTGAACCTCGCCCGCGGCGCGTCAGTGGCGGAAGTGGCGAACACCCGTCGCCACCATGACCGCGCCGGCCTGCTCGGCTACCGCCACGACCTCCTCGTCGCGCACCGAGCCGCCTGGCTGGATGATGGCGCTGACACCCGCAGCGAGCGCCAACTCCGGCCCATCGGCAAATGGGAAGAAAGCATCGGATGCGAGCACCGCTCCTGACAGCAGCTCGGGCTGCGCCGCCTGGGCCTTCTCGATCGCGATGCGCACCGCATCCACGCGGCTCATCTGCCCGGCCCCGATCCCGATCGTGGCTCGACCGTTGGCGATCACGATCGCATTCGAGCGCACGTGGCGGCAGACGCGCCACGCGAATAGCAGGTCCTGCCACTGCTCCTCGCTGGGCTGCGCCCGCGTCAGCACCTGCATCTGCTCGCGCGTCTCGTTGACGACGTCGCGCGTCTGCACGAGCTGTCCGCCGATGACGGGCTTGCCTTCGACCTCATGGCTTGGCGGCGGCCAGCGTGCGAGCTCCAGCAGGCGCACGTTCTTCTTCTTGCTCAACAGCGCAAGCGCGTCCGCATCGAAGCCGGGCGCCAGCAGCACCTCGATGAACTGCCCCGTGAGCGCCTGCGCGCAGGCCGCATCGACACGGCGGTTGAGCACGATGACGCCGCCGTAGGCGCTCATCGGATCGCACGCGAAGGCGCGCGTGTAGGCGTCAAGGACGCTCTCGCCGAGAGCGGCGCCACAGGGGTTGTTGTGCTTGACGATCACGCAGGCGGGCTCCGAGAAGTCCTCCACCAGTTCCCGCGCCGCGTTGAGGTCGAGCAGGTTGTTGAAGGACAGCTCCTTGCCGTGCAGCTGCTTGACGCCCTCCAGCAGATGCGTGGGCGACCCCACGCGCGCGTAGAAGGCGGCCTGCTGATGCGGGTTCTCGCCGTAGCGCAGATCGGCGACCTTCTCGTAGGCGTCGCGCCAGTGCGGTGGGAAGGTCCCCTCGTGCGTGCGGCGTGCAAACCAAGTCGAGATCGCCGCGTCGTAGCGAGCCGTCGTGGCGAAAGCACTCGCGGCGAGATGCTCGCGCGTGGAGGGCGATAGATGCCCGCCCGATTCCTTCAGCTCGCCCAGCACCCGCGCATAGTCCGCCGGGTCCACGACGACCGCCGCGAACAGATGGTTCTTCGCCGCTGCGCGGATCATCGTCGGCCCGCCGATGTCGATGTTCTCGACGATCTCCTCAACCGAGGCGTCCCCGCGCGCGAGCGTCGCCTCGAATGGGTACAGGTTCACGCACACCAGATCGCACGCCTCGATCCCCTGCTCCGCAGCAGCCCGCAGGTGCTCGACGTCATCGCGCCGCGCCAGCAGACCCGCATACAGCCGCGGGTGCAGCGTCTTCACGCGCCCGTCCATGATCTCGGGGAAGCCCGTGAAGTCCTCGATCGAGCGCACCGCGATGCCCGCCGCCTCGAGCTCCCGCGCGGTGCCGCCGGTCGAGACGATCTCCACCCCTAGCTCAGTCAAGCCACGCGCGAAGTCCACGACTCCCGTCTTGTCCGATACCGACAGCAGGGCGCGCCGTACCCGCACCTGACCGGGCTCTGCCCGCTCCAGCCCTGTTGCTCGTTGCTCGCTCACGAGATCTCCACTTGCCGCCATACCGCCAGCCTATCCATCGACCAAGACCCGGCGCGGATGCGTCGTATCCAGGCGTACAGCGCCGCGGGCGAACAGCCGTACTGCCTGCGGCAGCAGGGTGTGCTCCAAACCTCGCAAATGCTCCAACACCTCGTTGGGGGATTTCGCCTGCGGCAGCTCGACCGCCCTTTGCAAGATCACTGGGCCGCTGTCAAGCCCCGCGTCCACGAAGTGGACCGTCACCCCGAACACCTTTACCCCATACGCCAGCGCCTGCTCGACGGCCCGCAATCCCGGGAATGCCGGCAGCAGCGAAGGGTGGACGTTAATCACGGCCTGCGGAAAGCGCTCCAGAAACGCTGAGCTCAACAACTCCATGTAGCCCGCGAGTACGACCAGCCGCACGCCCCGCTGCTGCAACCACGCGCCCATCGCTGCATCCCGCGATGATCGGTCCGCGTAATCCCCGCGGGCGAACACCGAGGTCGCCACCCCGCGCGCCCTGGCTCGCTCAAGCGCTGGCGCATCCCCCACGTTCGACCCCACCGCCACGACCTGCGCCTCATGCCCGTGCACCGTGTCGAGCAGCGCCTGCAGGTTCGTGCCCGTGCCCGACACCAGCACTCCGATCGGCAGGTGATTGGCCACGCCGGGACCCTATACGTCTACATTCCCGGCGGCCGGGCCGCCGCCGCGTGGGACTCAGGCGCGCACGAGCGGCAACTGCCCCTCCTCCAGGACGTACTTACCGCCGGACTCGCCGGTACGTGCCAGGGGGTACTGCCCGGTGAAGCAGGCATCGCAGTGCGTGGCGCGAGTCGCGCCGACGGCCTCGTAGACGCCCTCCAGAGACAAATAGTGCAGGGAGTCGCAGCCGAGCTCCTCCGCCACCTCCTCAGTGGTGCGCCCATGCGCGATCATCTCCTCGCGCGTGGACATATCGATGCCGTAGTGGCAGGGGTGCTTGATGGGAGGGGCGGAGATGCGCATATGCACCTCAGACGCGCCGCCGTCGCGCAGCATCTGCACGATCTGGCGGGTGGTGTTGCCGCGCACGATGGAGTCATCGACAACGATCAGCCGTTTGCCGGCGATGACCTCAGGCAGGGGGTTGAACTTCAACCGCAGACCGTGCTTGCGCAGCTCCTGGCCGGGCTGGATGAAGGTACGAGCGACGTAGCGATTCTTGACGAAGCCATCATCCTGAGGGATGCCGCTGGCGCGCGCCAGCCCCCGCGCAGCGGCGTTGCCGGAGTCGGGGACGGCGATCACGAGGTCGGCCTCCACAGGCGCCTCGCGCCAGAGGATCTCGCCCATGCGACCGCGGGCGACCTGCAGGACCTGTCCGTGCATACGCGAGTCGGGCCGGGCGAAGTAGATGTACTCGAACACGCAGAAGGCCTTGCGCGCGTCGGGAGTAACGATGCGGCTCTGCACGCCCTCCTCGCCGAGGGTCACGACCTCGCCGGGCTGCACATCGCGCACGTGTGTGGCGCCAATAATGTCGAAGGCGCAGGACTCGCTGGCGACGCAATGACGCACCTGTTTGTCCCCGTCCCCATCCCCCCCGGCCGCGTCACCCGGCTCCAGCACGCCCAGCGCCAGCGGGCGCAGGCCGTGAGGGTCGCGGAAGGCCACAACGCGGTCCTTGGTCATGACGACGATCGAGAAGGCGCCGCGCAGGCGGGGGAGGACGTCGGCGATCGCGTCCTCGATGCGCTCTGCGGGGTGGGTAGCGATCAAGGCAGCGATGATCTCGGAGTCCGAGGTGGAGCTGAAGGTGACGCCGCGCTCTGAGAGCTCGTCGTGCAACTCGACGGCGTTGATCAGGTTGCCATTGTGCGCCAGCGCCAGCTCGCGCGAAGTGCCGTTGCGCCCAGCCGAGCGCTGCACGGGCTGGGAGTTCTCCCAGGCGTTACTGCCCGTGGTCGAGTAGCGCACGTGACCGATCGCCAGGTCGCCGGCGAGCGTCTGCAGGTCGTTCTCCGTGAACACCTGGCTGACGAGACCCAGCTCGCGGCGCGTGATGATGTGCCCGCCGCGGTCGGCCGCGGCGATCCCCGCGGACTCCTGCCCGCGGTGCTGCAACGCGAATAGCGCGAAGTAGGACAGGCGCGAGACCTCATGACCGGGCGCGTATATGCCAAACACGCCGCACTCGTCGCGCGGTCCATCGCGATCCTCTGCGCGCGGGGGCACAGGCCTCACCCCCACAAGCTAGCAGCCGGGGTCATGAAAACAGCAGGCCCAATGCCCCGTGGGCAGTCGACATCTCTGCAAGCGAGGAATTGACGCGCTCCGCGCCGCAGGCGAGGCGCAGCGAATCGCCGCCGACAGTGCCGATCACGCGCACGTAGGTGCGCCGCCCCAGCGAGCGAACGCCGTTGGCGGTGCCGCTGATGAGAAAGCCGCCGGGACCCTCGCCGAAGAGAGTCGTGAACAGATCCTCGCGACTGCCCCCACCACCATCGCCGTCCTCGCCGCCGCCAGCGCGAGTGCCGTCAAGCCGCACCTCGGCTCCCAACCCCCCGGCAAGGCAGCACTCGGCGAGCGCAACGGCAAGGCCGCCCTCAGCGATGTCGTGGGCGCTTGAGAGCGCACCTGCGCGCAGCGCGCCTCGAACCGCGAACTGCGCGCAGCGCACAGCGTCGATGTCGATGTCGGGCAGCCGCGCGGGCAGCTCTTGGCCACGCAGCTTGGCCAGCTCGCTGGCGGGCAGCGACGGCACGAACGGCCCGATGAGCGCGATCGTGTCTCCCTCTGCGGCGAAGCCCAGGCGCCCGGCGCGCGCAGCATCCGGCAGGCGACCGACCATGCCGATCACGGGCGTCGGGTAGATCGGGCCTGCGGCCCCCTCGTTGTACAAGGACACGTTGCCGCCGACGATCGGCGCCTCCAAAGCCCGGCAGGCCTCACCCAGCCCGCGCACCGCTTCGCTGAGCTGCCAGGCGATGTGGGGCTTCTCGGGGTTGGCGAAGTTGAGGTTGTTGGTGGTGCCAAGCGGCTCGGCGCCGACGCAGGCGAGGTTGGAGGCGCACTCGAGCACCGCCGCGATCGTGCCACGGTAGGGGTCGGCGGCCACGCGGCGGCCATTGCCGTCGATGCAGACACCCAAGGCGGAGCCGTCGGGCAACTTCAGCACAGCCGCATCGGCCTGCTCGGGCCGGCGCACGGTACGCGACTGCACGACGGAGTCGAAGTGCTCAAAGAGCGGACGGCGCGAGGCAAGGTTCGGCGAGGCGAGCAGCGCCAGCAGCACCTCATGCAGCGAGGCGCCCGCGGCGAGCACACGCGCAGGCGCGGCGTAGACCGGCGCAGAGGGCGCGGCCGGCGCGAGGTCATACAAGGGGCAATCATCGACAAGCGCGCGCACCGGCATGTCTCCGAGGAGCGCCTCGCCCGCAAATACCCGCACGCGCCCGGAGTCGGTGATGGAGCCGATGGGGCTGCCACCCACCTCCCACTTCTCACACAGCGCAAGCACCGCCTCGACGTCCTCGGGCGCAACGACGCAGAGCATGCGCTCCTGGGACTCGGAGACCATGATCTCGAAGGGCTCGAGGTCGGGCTCGCGCAACGGTACCCGCGCGACGTCGATATCGATGCCGACCCCTCCCTTGGAGGCCATCTCGGCAGCTGAGGAGGTCAACCCCGCGGCGCCGAGGTCCTGCAGGGCGACGAGCAGCCTCCGCTCCAGGAGCTCCAGCGAGCACTCCAGGAGCTTCTTCTCCTCGAAGGGATCGCCGACCTGCACGGTGGGCCGCTTGTCATCCCCCTCCCCCAGCTCGGCGGAGGCAAGCACGGAGGCCCCCCCGATCCCATCCCGCCCCGTGGAGGCGCCGAACAGCACGAGCACATTGCCGGGGCCGGCCGCCGCGGAGCGGACCAAGCGCTCACGCGGCGCGAGCCCGAGCGCCATCGCGTTGACGAGGCAGTTGTGCTCGTAGGGCCCCTCGAAGTAGACCTCTCCGCCCACAGTCGGAACCCCGATCGAGTTGCCGTAGTGCCCGATCCCGGCAACGGCCCCCCCCAGGAGATAGCGGGAACGGATTTGAGAGGCTCCGCTTCGCTGCGCTGTGTTGGCCGCGCTCAGCCCGCCTATCTCTGCACCCGAATCCGCCGGCCCTGCGCTGCCGACCTCGCCAAAGCGCAGCGAGTCGAGTACAGCGATCGGCCTGGCTCCAATCGCGAAGATGTCTCGCAGGATCCCACCGACCCCCGTCGCCGCCCCCTGAAATGGCTCGACCGCAGAGGGGTGATTGTGCGACTCGACCTTGAACGCACACACCAGCCCACCACCCACATCGACGGCCCCCGCATTCTCTCCTGGCCCCATGACCACGTGGCGCCCCTCGGTGGGCAACGTACGTAGAAGCTTCTTGGAGTGCTTGTAGGCGCAGTGCTCGCTCCACAGCAGCGAGTACATCGCGAGCTCAACCTGATTGGGCGCGCGCGCCTGCTTTGCGCATACAAGTTCGTACTCCTCCCGGGTCAAGCCCAGGGCGAGCGCATCCGCGACGGTGGGGAGTGGGGATGAGCTGGCCCCTGCGTCGCCAAAGCTACGGGCGCTCTCAGACACGAGCGCCCTCCACCGCCAGGCACATGGACGCAAAGATGCACAGCCCATCCGTGGACCCGGTGAGCGGATCGACGGCGTGCTCGGGGTGCGGCATCAGCCCGAAGACGTTGCCCGCCGCGTTGCGCACCCCCGCGATATCGCGCAGCGAGCCGTTGAAGTTCTCCTCGGGGGCGTAGCGCAGCACGACCTGCCCATTCGCCTCTAGCTCATCGAGCGTGGCCTCATCGGCGTAGTAGCGCCCCCACGAATGCTTGGCAGGGATGCTAAGGGTTGGCGACCCTTCCAAGCCCCCCCTGGCGGGGGCGCACGCGCTTGTGAAGCACGTATCCCTTTGCACGACCTGCAACTGCATCTGTCGGAAGGTAAAGCGGCGGTTGGCGTTGGGCAGCAGTGCCCCCGGCAGCAGGTGCGCCTCGCAGAGCACCTGAAAGCCGTTGCAGATGCCCAGCACGAGCCCCCCTTCGGAGGCGAACTCGCTGACCGCCTCCATCACCGGCGCAAACCGCGCGATCGCACCGGCGCGCAGGTAGTCGCCATAGGAGAAGCCCCCAGGAACGATGACCGCGGCCACACCCTTCAAATCCCTCTCCCCGTGCCACAGCAACTCCGCGTCTCCGACAAGCCGCGCGGCGTGCAGAGCATCGACCTCGTCGCAGGACCCGGGGAACTGGAGGACGCCGAATCTCATCGCAGAGTCGCCACGGCTTGTGCATCGGCCGGGTCGATGCGCTGTAACCCCGGAATCCCGTCGAAATCGCCGTCGGGGCTGAGGATCGCCTCGATCCCGCGATTGAGCGCCTGTGCCGCGAAGATCGCGTCGCGCACGTCCAGTTGCGCGTGTTCGGACCACAGGTCCAGGGCGCGCTCGATGTCGCCTCGCTCGACGGTGTGCAGCGATAGAGAGCGTGAGATTGCATGCGCGGAGCGCGCCGCATCGGCTCGGTTTGCCAAGCGGCGCAAGCGCACGTAGGCAAACTCGTGGATCAGCTCCACGCTGGCCTCCGCCGCGAGGCGCCTGCTCTGGACCTCGCGCAGGATCGCCCGGCACGGCTCGCGGTAGCGGTGCTCGTCTCCGAGCGCATAGACGAACACCCCGGTATCGAAGAGGAAGCGCCGCACCCGCGGGTCAGTCGAACGTGTCGGCGTTCATATCTTCGATCATCTGCCGCTTCATGAGCGGCCAGTCCTCGACCGGCATGGGCTCGGCGTCGAGCAGTTCCTGAATCGCCTGGGCGCGGGCGTCCTGAACGCTTGAGAGCTTCTCATCGATCGCCTCGCGGATCAGGGCGCCCATCGAGATCCCCCGCTGCTCGGCGGTCTCGCGCAGGCGGCGATGCAGATCATCGTCGAGGAGCAGCTGGGTTCTACGTGTCAGCGCCGGAGAAGGCACGCACCTACACTAGCACATGCGCACCTACACCTGTGCATGTGCTACTCAAATACCAGAGCTATCGAGGAGCTGAACCTCGTAGTCCTCGATGAGCGGATTGGCGAGCAGGCGCTCGCACATCGAATCGAGCTGCGAAGGGTCCTCAACGTCGAGCTCGATGAGTCGTCCGATATGGACGTTGCTCGCGCCCGCGAAGCCGAGCGCCGGCAGCGCGCGCTGCACCGCCTCGCCCTGCGGGTCGAGGATGCCGGCCTTGGGGCGGATCAATACACGCGCGCGCGTCACGCCGCGGTCCGTGCTGCCCACGCTTGAAAGGGCTCGCCGACGATGCGCTCGTAGACCTCGACGTACCTGGCGCGCGTGCCCTGCACAACGTCCTCGGGGATCGCCGGCGCTGGCGGCTGCTTGTCCCAGCCGCTACCGGCGGCCCAGTCACGCACGAACTGCTTGTCGAAGCTGGGCTGTCCGCGGCCGGGCTCGTAACCATCCGCGGGCCAGTAGCGCGAGGAGTCGGGCGTGAGCACCTCATCGCCCACCACGAGCTCGCCGGCCTCATCCAGGCCGAACTCGAACTTCGTGTCGGCCAAGATCACCCCCCGCGCACGCGCGTGCGCGGCCGCGAAGGAGTACAGCTCGATGGACACCGCGGCCACCCGCTTCATCAGCGCCTCCTCGCCGACGAGCTCCGCCGCCCGCTCGAAGTCGATCGCCTCATCATGGCCGACCTCGGCCTTGGTGGAGGGCGTGAAGATCGGCTGTGGCAACTGCTCTGACTCGCGCAGCCCGGCGGGTAGTTCGATGCCCGAGACCGAGCCAGTGGCGCAATAGTCCTTCCACCCCGAGCCCGTGATGTAGCCGCGCACCACGCACTCCACCGGCAGCATCGCAAGACGCTTGACGACGAGCCCCCGCCCCAGCGCTTCTGCCGGTACGCCGTCGGTCGCGGATAGCAGGTGGTTGGCGAGGATGTGCCGCGTCTGCTCGAACCAGAAGACGGAGAGCCCGGTCAGCACCTTGCCCTTGTCTGGGATCGGCGTCGGATGCACGGCGTCGTAGGTCGAGATGCGGTCGCTGGCGACCATCAGCAGCTGACCATCCTCGGATAGGCGATACATCTCGCGCACCTTGCCGCTGGCGATAAGGGGCAGGTCGGCGAGGGGGCTCACGTGGCGCGATGCTAGCAGTGCCGGCGGCAGTTGTTCGGGTTGATTCCAAAGGCGAGAGATAGAGAAGCAGGAGCGGCCGAGGGCGCAGGCGATGTCCAGGTCTCATAGCCACACCCAAGCTTCATTACATGGCTGCGCCGAGCACCGACAGTGAGATTGACTGTTGTTTATGATTCATTCTTCTGAACGTTGCCGCGCGGCAGCGGGTACACTGTCGCGCGTGACAGACCTGGCAAAAAACTACACCGACAAGATATTCGGAGGCCTGCGTTATCTACCGACCTGGCTGCCCAGCGCAACAGTGGCGGTGGGAGATGTGGCCAGGATCGAAGAACGGACGGTGATCAGACATTGCGGCTTAGAGAATCTGAACATCGAGTACTCCGCCCACGAGAATGCTGCCGTGGCTCACCGAGGTTGGGCCTCGAAGGGGGCGCTCGCCGTCAGCGCTCGCGCAGCGGCCACGACGGGCACGCCGGATGTGGGCGCGAATACACGAGTGGAGTTCAATGCGAAACACGCCATTCTGTTTCGAGCCGAGCAGTCGAGAGAGCTTTACCTGGAAAACCAGGGGCTGATCGAGGACAGGCTGCTGCATATGCGCGCCGAACAGCAGTGGGAGCCCGACTGGGTGCTGATCACACACGTCGTGCGAGCGGCGCGCTTCACGGTGCTGATCTCCCAGGAAAAGGGAGCCAGCGCGGAACTGAAGCTGACCGGCGCGCTCGCCGGAGCCGCAGCGGGCCTGGACAGCGAGGACATCGGCGTGGATGTCGTGAACACAGTGGGGATGGCCTATGACGAGCGGGGCGTGGTCGATGCCACGCCCCTGTACCGTGCGATTCGCGTTCAGAAGAGGCGCATACGCCCTCCACGCACCAAGCGGGTCAAGCCGACGGGGCGAGCCCGAGCCGGCGCCGATGAGTATGAGATAGCCGAGGTCCTGTTCTAGCCGCCAATGTGCGGCTGCGAGACAGGCTGGCGGGCTTCACCGCAACGCACCCATGGCCAAGTATCCCATCTCATCGAGACCCACAGAGATCTGTGTCTCAGCGGATGGCGGAGAGTGGGTCGAGGAGATAGTCCTTGCTCCACTCGATGCGCAAGCGCTGAGGATCGACCTCAGCGAGGTGAGTTCAGCCCGCCCGCTGCTTGCCGCGCGCCTGGTGGCAGCGATCGACATGCACACGCGCGCCGGGACCGATGTTCAGGTCACACCTCCGTTCGCGCGCGAGGCCGGCGAATGGCTGGCTCGCATCGGTGTCCCTACTCAGCTGCAGGACAGTTCTCTGCTGGAGCTGCCTGCACTGAGGAGGATCGAGCGCGAGGTGGTACTGGCACCTCTGAGGTGCCTTGGACGTGCCGAAGAGGTGGAGCCCTTCCTCGAACGGCTGCTTGAGGCAATGCGCATTCGCCTGCACGGGCCGCTGGCAGACAGCGAGGATGCGGTCGTGCTCTCACTGTCGGAGCTCTGCGATAACGCGATCAGCCACGGAGCTAGCTCGCATGGAATATTTGTGGCCGCCCAGAGTGATGGCGAGCGCAGCCTGATGCTCGTCGTCGGAGATCTGGGTGTGGGCATACCCGCGCACTTAGGCTCGGCGCCGTCCGATCCAGTAGACGACGGCCGTACCCTGCGCGATGCGATCGAGCGGGGAACCACAGGAGTTATCCCTGACCTGCCCAGCCCAGGAGCTATCCCTGACCTGCCCACCACAGGAGCTATCCCTGACCTGCCCAGCCCAGGAGCTGTCCCTGGCCAGTCCAGCTCAGGTCTCGTCACAAAGCCGTCCACCCGCGGCATCGGCCTGGCTCGCGTCTTGGATGAGCTTCAGCGCGCGCCAGTGGCGAGATCGCTGCTCAGGATCTGGTCTGCAACAGGCCGGCTCGAAGCCTTGCTCGAACCGCACCAGTCACCAAAAATCGCTGCATACAACCAGGATCTGTACACCGCCGGCGCCTGGGTGGAGATCGTCTTGCAGGCTCGCCACCCATGATCCGGCCGATGTCCGAAATAAGGTACATTTCGACTGTCGCTTCCCCACGACCACTTCCCGCGGAGGATTCCATGCGTTTTTCTTTAGCAGAGAGCGGAGCTGTGTTCTCCACTCGAGACCGAGGCATCATGCTGCTCGCCGCTCTCGATAGAGAGCTTCTGCAGTACCCCACGGACGAGGAGCTGGTGCTCGACTTTGAAGGCGTCGAGAAGGTGAGCTACTCCTTCGCCGATGAGTTCGTCGCCACCTTGATGCAAAGATCGCTACGCGAGGGGGAGCGCATCGCTCGCTTGGAGGGCATGAGTCCGGTGGTGGAACGTGTGGTCGAGAGCACTCTGCGCCGCTACGAGATCGCCATCCCGGAGCTGGTCGGCTGACACGTTGTCCAAGCCGCACGTTTGATCCCCACCTGTGGGTTGAAGCTAACCGCTCCTGTGGGTTGAGCTAACCGCTGAAGGCGGAATGCTGCTCGTCGAGATCGCTTATCTCTCCGTCCAGCGCCGTCGCTAGGTCCGCGAGCCTGCCTCGATTTGAGATCGTCTTTGCGGATTTTGCAGAAGTAACTTCGGCTACGGCCTGGCCGTAGCCATCCGTCCAGGGATTGTCATTGCCCATTCGATCGCGCCGCTCGATGTGACGCTTGAAGGTAGCCATGTCGAGCGCGGGAGGCGGACTCAGATGCATCAGCTCTTGGGCCATGATGCCGGAGTCCAAAGCTCTTTCCAGACGCACTTTGCGAGAGGCAAATATGTTGAGCTGTCGGAAGCGATCCAGGGCTTCAAAAAGCCTCACCTCCTCAAGACGCTTGAAGCTCCCGACGGCGATCCTCCTTGGGGCTTCCGCCCGCGCGCGATGATCGAGGTGATCGCGGTGGATCTTTCTCAGCGTCAGTCGCGCCAGATACGCAGGATCCCGGTGCTCGGTGCGTAACTCGTCGCCCAGATCCTGCAGTCTGTGGCGCGGCTCGAGCGGCACGCCAAACTCTACTGCCAACTCCCGCAGCGTGGTTGCCAGGCTGTAAACCTCAAAGCCGTGCTTCTCGGTCAGGTACGCGAGTGCAACGGACTTGCCTGCAAAGCGCTCGCCGGTGATGGCCACGACGTAGCGAACCGACAGTGGTACAACCCAGCGTAGATCGCGGTCGAGGTGCAGGCGGGAGAATCGTGGCCTGAACTGGCGGTCATAACGTCGCGGCAGGCTCATGGCAAATTCAAACTCGATCTGTCCTTTAGGCGCCTGACCTGCCCCGCCGGTACTTGTTTCATGACCCGCTTCCCTTTGGCTCTATCAGCAGCGTGCCGCCCGCGGGAGTCGCTCTGCGGCGGGGTGAGCAGATCGTAGAACATCACCTGGGCTACGCGCAGCCCAACGTAGAGAACCAAAGGCACAGTTCCCACGTTCGCCAACTCCAACGTAACCGTTCCTTCAAATCTCGGCTGTATGAGCGGTGCGGTCTGGATGACCAGCCCGAGCCTGCCCCACGAGGAGCGGCCATCGACCTGCGCGGCAGTGCCAGGGGGAACGGTTAGGTACTCGAGCGTGCGAGCGACCGCAAACTCACCCGGGTGCAGATAGAAGGCGCTCCCCACGGGGCGCCTGACGTAATCCTGGTACTCCCTCACACGGCGCTCGATCTCCTCGACGCGAGCCGGATCGAAGGCGGCGAGGCCGGTCGCGCGGCGTGTCACAATGAAATCTGGTCCCAGGCGCAGATCGACACTTGCATTGCCGATCTGCTGGACGTCGATGATCGGCGTTATGGCGAGACCGCTTTCGTGGTCGAGCAGCCTGCGCTTGATCTCGGTGCCTGAAAGCATCGGTCAGATGCTCGCCAACTGAGGGGCGGCGAGCGGCGGGTTGAGCGCGTCAAGGCGCTCGTATTCAGACCACAGACGCTCGTGCAGCGCGGCTAGCTCGATGGTCCCTCGAATCAGCTCGCTGAACTCGAGCCAGTCCTCGAGCGCTCGAGGCCGGTCGGGCAGGCGCCGATGACCCCCCTCGTACTCGGGCTGGCGAGCCTTGCCCGCATGCCACCACGCATAGGCGCCATTGAAGATCGATGGCAGGCAGATCGGCCAGGACCACCTCTCGGGCTCCCTGATCTCACCTGCAGGCTCCCTGATCACACCTGCAAGCTCCTCGATCTCACCTGCGGGCTCCCTGATCTCACCTGCAGGCTCCTCGAACACACCTGCGGGCAACTCCTCGTCGCTGCTGCGCAAGGCGATCTTCTCCGCCGGTGGAATGCCCTTGACAAGTTTCCTCCAGATGATCGGCAGATCGCTTTGCAGCACCTTGGGCTCATAGAAAGCCTCCCCCACCATGCGCCGAGGATCGATCGTGTTCAGCGCCTGCTCGACCACTTCCTTCTCCACCACCTCGATGCTGTCGCTTTCCTCGGGCAGCTTCTCCTTCATGTGGCGGAGAGCGTCATTCAGGGCATCCCATTCCTCGCCCACCATGCCTGCCTCGTGAGCTGCATCGAGATAGAGCGTCTGAGCCAGATCGATCGACCTGGTCAGACGCCAGGTCAACCCCGGATGACTCGCTTCCCGAAACTGGCCCCAGCGGTTGGATGCGGCATCGAGGTCGGCCAGAGCCAGTGGATAGGCCGGTCCTACCAAGGCGACGGCCAGCGTGTCGCACAGCAGCTCGACGTACCACTTTCTCAAGCCCGCGACGTGCTCGTCCATGACCGTGCTACCCGACTCCTCGACATTCTCATCAGTGAGTGCCCGGACAGGCTGATCGCCTTCGATGGCGAGCTCGAGCTCCCGCCAACGGTCCTGTACCGCCTGGTCGAAGGCCACTGCTACCTCCCTCGCATTGCGCCTGGAGCAGATCGGATCGATCGCCAGGTGCGCGATCTCATGCGCCATCACGGCGTGCATCAGCGTCTCCGCTTCCATATGTCGTGGATAGGCAATGACCGTCAACTGCGGCAGCTTGTCCATCACGGCCCAGGCCTCGCGCCCCTCGCCAAGGCGCTCCGCGACGGGCTTGAGCTCGTGCAGCGCGGACAGCTGGAAGGAGTAGTCATCGCTTGGCTCGAAAATCAGCTCCATGGACACGCTTTCCCTGCGCATCACCCGCGAGATCATCTGTGAGAACGGCGCGATGAGCGCCTCGACCTCCCTGCCATGTGGCTCGCGCGCGAGCTGCATGGGGCTCGGCAGAGAGTTCTCGATCGCGCGAATCAAGCCGGCCACCTGCCCGCGGAAGCGCTTCTCCTCAATCTCCTGATCTTCGCCGCGCTGCAGCCGAGCAAACGACGCTCGTGCTTGATACACCAACTCCCGCTCGGCCTCCGATGCGAGCAGCTTCATGGCATCGACCAGCGTCCGCAGGCCAGGCAGATCCTCACGCTCGGCATAGACAGCACGCAGCGCGCCCAGCTCATCCTGGAGTCGATGGAGCCGCAGACGCGCCCGCCTGAGAACCAGTCCCGACAGGCCCGGCAGCGAGGCGCCAGCCGTAGGCGATACGGACGGCATCGAGCCTACCTGCGGATCATATTCTTGCTGCGCAAAGGTGGACGGTACTCATCAAACTCATCGAGCCTCTCCAGGCGACGCAGGAACGGCTCCACCTCTTGATCCAGGAACGTGCGATCCTCGCCGGCGATCTGCCCGCCAAGCGTTCGCTCGAGCGCGTCACTGGCCTTGCGGACCCACGCTACCGTCTGCTCCTTAGGATTGTTGGACTTGCCCGCCACGACCGCTACAAGATCGAAGAGATCCGCATCGTGGTCGAGGCTCGTCAGCCGCTCCGTCCGATCTGCGCGGATTCCGCCCGACTTAGCCCGGCTCTTGGGAGGGGGATAGATGGGCTGTCCCCCGCGGTCGGCGGCCTGGAGCAGCTCGAGCAGATCCCTGATCCGGGTGTGCCAGCCACTGGGTGCGCCCCGATTGTTGAGCAGATCGTGCAGATCCCAAACCAGGTAGCTCGCCATGAGCTGGTAGGACGCAGCCGTAGCCACCTGTGCATCGCGGGCCCTGCCCCTCGGCTTAGAGGAAAAGTTGCTCTGTCCGGAATCCATCTTGCCTATAATGACGTTGGCCTCGGTCGAATACCCACTTCCAAGGTAGCGTCCGTACGTATGGAGGCCGGGAAGCATGTTCATGTCTCCGACCGCGTGTGCCAATGTCGCTGGCAGCGACTGTGGCTTTTGCCACGATAGTCGTGGCGCGAGCGCGCCACAATAGCAAAATAGTCCGAGGGTCTTTGCTCCCTCAGGCGATTTCGTCGAGCCGCGCGACGATCTCCGCCGCGTAGCGCGTGTACTGCTCGTAGTCGAAGATCGCATCGAGATCGAGCTCGCTGCCGACGGGGTCACTGGCCAAGAGCTCGCGCAGAGAGGTGCGCGTGTCCCACGCCTGCTGCGCCACCCGCTGCACGCCGTAGTAGGCATCGTCGCGGCTCATGCCCGATTCCACCAGCGCCAACAGCAGGCGCTGGGAAAAGAGCGCCCCATGCGTCAGCTCGAGGTTCTCGCGCATGCGCTCGGCGTCCACCGTCATGCCCTGCACGAGCGCGGTCGTACGGTGCTGCAGGTAGTCGAGCAGGATCGTGGAGTCCGGCAGGATCACGCGCTCCACTGAGGAGTGTGAAATGTCGCGCTCGTGCCACAGCGCCACATTCTCGAGCCCCGCCTGCGCGTTGCCGCGCAGCACCCGCGCGAGGCCTGCTATCTGCTCGCTCTTGATCGGATTGCGCTTGTGCGGCATCGCGCTCGAGCCCTTCTGTCCGCCGCGGAAGGGCTCCTGCACCTCGCGCACCTCCGTGCGCTGCAAGTGGCGTACCTCCGTCGCGAATCGCTCAAGGCCCGTGCCGGCCAAAGCGATCGCACCCAGCAGCTCGGCGTGGCGGTCGCGCGCCACGACCTGCGTGGACACCGGCTCACGCTTGAGCCTCAGTCGCGCCAGCACCCGCTCCTCGAACTCGGGCGAGGTCGCCGCATAGGTGCCTACAGCGCCCGACACCGCGCCCACGGAGGCCTGTATGAAAGCGCGTTCCAGACGCCGCGCATTGCGATCCGCCTCGAAGGCGAAGCCCGCGAGCTTGACGCCGAAGGTGGTCGGCTCGGCGTGCACACCGTGCGTGCGCCCCACGCACAGCGTCCCGACGTGCTCGCGCGCACGTGCAATCAAAGCCGAGCGCAGCTCATGCGCGCCCGCCACCACAATCTCCCCCACGGCCTTCAGCTGTAGCGCCAGCGCGGTGTCGAGCACGTCCGAGGAGGTCAGCCCGAAGTGCACCCAGCGCCCCGCTGCGCCCGCTGACTGCGCCAGCACGTCCACAAACGCCGCCACATCGTGATCCGTTGTGCGCTCGCGCTCATTTACCGCCTCCACCGTGAACGTCGAAGTGCGGATTGCTTCCAGATCCGCCGGAGTGGGACCCTTACCCTTCCCGAGCAGCGCCGGCAGCTCCTCGCACGCCGCCACCTCCACCGCTCGCCAGCTCTCCATCCGCGCCCCATCCGCCCATAACAGGCCGAGCTCCGGGCGGGTGTAGCGCGCGATCACCCCTCGATTATCGCTTCCTGGCAGATGGGACGCGTTCCTGATAGGCAGCCAGCACGAGGGCTACGCGGCAAGGATGCGCGCTGCGAGGATGGCGGCGTTGCGAGGGTTGTCCAGACCCACGCACGCGACGGGCACGCCCGGGGGCATCTGCACGATCGAGAGGATCGCATCGAGGCCGCCGGCAGCGCTCAGGCGGCTGCTGAGCGGGACACCGATCACGGGCAGGTCGGTGTGGGCGGCCACCGCGCCCGGCAGCGCTGCTGAGATGCCCGCGCCGGCGATGATCACGCGCAGGCCGCGCATGCGCGCGTTCTTGGAGTATTCGGCCACCATCTCTGGCTCGCGGTGGGCGCTCATCACGCGCAGCTCGTGCATGATGTCGCGCTCCTCGAGCTCCGCCGCCGCCTTTTCCATCGCCTCCATATCGCTCTTGGAGCCCATCACGATGCCCACCAGCGGGCCATTCACGTCGATCTCCGAGAGTGGCGCCTCGACTTCGGTTAGGGGGGTGGATATGGGGGAGACGTCGCCCATGCTCAGGCGCCTTTCGCCGCAGCAGCGGCGCCCGCCGCAGCTGCCCCCACGCGCATGGAGTTCAGCTCGCCCGCTCCCGCGGCGATGTCACGACGAAGCTGCATGCCTGTGAAGGACACCATCTCAGCGGCAGCATACGCCGCCTCACGGGCGGATCGCAGGTCATCGCCCAGCGCGGTCACGTTCAGCACACGCCCACCCGCGGTGACGATCCCGCCGTCTTGCACCGTGGTGCCTGCATGGAGGACCTCAACGCCCGCCGGTACATCCTCGAGACCCGCGATGACCTCGCCGCTGGAGGATGACGCCGGGTAGCCCGCACCTGCCAGCACCACCGTCACCGCCGAGCGTGCCGACCACTCAAGCTCCATCCCCTCAAGCCCTCCCGGACGCGCCGCTGCCAGCAACAGCTCCAACGGGTCCGAGCGCAGGCGCGGCAACACCGCCTGCGTCTCGGGATCGCCGAAGCGCACGTTGAACTCCAGCACGCTTGGCCCACTGGCCGTCAGCATCAGCCCGGCGTATAGGACCCCGTGAAATGGCGTCCCCCGCGCGCGCATCAGTTCGACGACAGGCTGGTGCACCGCCGCCGCTATCGCCCGCACGCGGGCGGCATCAAACCCGGCCACCGGCGAGTAGGAGCCCATACCCCCTGTATTCGGCCCTGTGTCTCCCTCGCCGATGCGCTTGTAATCGCGCGCCGGCGCCATCGGCACAGCGCGCTCGCCGTCACACAGCGCCAACAGCGAGAGCTCCGCGCCCTCCAGGCGCTCCTCAACAACCGCACTGGCCTCCGCGGCGCCGAAGCGGCCCTCCACGAAGATCTCTGCAAGCGCCGCCCGCGCCTGCGCGGCGGTGTCGGCGACCGTCACTCCCTTGCCGGCAGCGAGGCCATCTGCCTTGATGACAACCCCCGGCCCGGCGAGCTCGCTCACCGCCTCGATGCCCTCCCCGAGCGACGCGACCCGGCGCCACCGCGCCGTCGGCACACCCGCCTGCTCCATCGCCTCCTTCGCAAATGCCTTGGACCCCTCCAGCCGAGCCGCCGCCGCGCTCGGCCCGAACGCCAGGTGCCCGCCCGCCGCAAGCGCATCCACGAGCCCGGCCACCAGCGGCGCCTCCGGCCCCACCACGGTGAAGTCAACCCCTTCACGCTCGACGGCTGCCACCAGCCCTTCGACGTCTCCCGCCGCGAGATCCACCACGCGCGCGTCCTGCGCGATCCCCGCATTCCCCGGAGCGCATAGCAGCTCCGGTCGCTGCGGCGAGCGTCCCAACGCCCGCACTAATGCGTGCTCGCGCCCTCCGCCGCCCACGACGAGCACCTTCATCAAATCGCCCCTACAGGCTTGCGGCTATCCACCGCATTAAAGAGAAGCAATGAAATCGTCCACCGGAATGGCAGCCAGCGTCTCATAACTCACGGTCCCCCGCGAGCCCAGCTCCAGCGACACCCGCGCCATCGTCTGCTCGTCCGGCGCCTCCACGATATTCACGAAATCAAAGCGCCCCAGCGTCGCCCACTGCGCCTTCACTGTCGCCCCCAGCTGTTCGACCTCGCGGTTGACCTCCTTGATCCGCTGCGGATTGTTCTTCACCGTCTGCACACCGTCCGGTGTGAGGTTCGCAAGCATTATGTACGTGGGCATCAGTAGCCTCCTCGGGTCGGATGGTGTGTCCTGGCCAACAGATTAGACCCAAGGGACGGCGGTTCGGCGTACGGGCTTCAGGCGGCGCCCGCTGTCTCCCGCTCCGCGACCTTCAGCACCAGCTCGCCGCCCTCGGCCTCAACGGTCACCTTGTCTCCTGCGCGTAGGTCGCCCTGCAACAATGCCAGCGCCAAGCGATCGATGAGCTGCTTCTGGATCACTCGCCGCAGCGGCCGTGCTCCGTAGGCGGGGTCGTAGCCGAGGTTGCCGATGAGAGTGCGGGCGTCGTCGGTAAGGGTGACCTCCACCCCGCGCTCTGCCACGCGCTCGATCACGTGGCTGACCTGGAGATCGACAATCTGCGAGATCTGCTCGCGCGTGAGGGCGTGGAAGCGAACGATGTCGTCCAGGCGATTGATGAACTCGGGCTTGAAGTGAGCCAGGAGTTCTGAGCGCAGCTGGGAATCGTCCGCACTTTCGCTCACCGGGAAGTTGGAAGTCATAATCAGCACGGTGTTCTTGAAATCAACCGTGCGGCCCTGACCATCGGTCAAGCGCCCGTCATCCATCACCTGCAGCAGGGTGTTGAAGACATCGCTGTGGGCCTTCTCGATCTCATCGAGCAGCACGACGCTGTAGGGGCGGCGACGCACCGCCTCGGTGAGCTGGCCGCCCTCCTCGTAGCCGACGTAGCCGGGGGGCGCTCCTAGCAAGCGCGAGACCGTGTGCTTCTCCATGTACTCGCTCATGTCGATGCGCACCATCGCGTCCTGCGAGTCGAACATGAACTCGGCGAGCGCACGCGCGAGCTCGGTCTTGCCCACGCCGGTGGGGCCAAGGAAGAGGAAGGTGCCGATTGGGCGGTTGGGGTCCTGCAGGCCAGCGCGCGAGCGGCGCAGCGCGGCGGCCACCGCCTCGATCGCCTCGTCCTGGCCGACGATGCGTTCATGCAGGCGCTCCTCCATGTGGATCAGCTTCTCGACCTCGCCCTCCAAGAGGCGGCTCACGGGGATGCCGGTCCAGCGCGCGACGACTTCGGCGACGTCGTCGGCGTCGACCTCCTCCTTGAGGAAGACTGGCTTCTCGGGAGCGGCTCCGTCGGAGGGGTCGGCCGCGTCATCCTCGCCGTCAACCGACCCGGCCGAGCCGCCCTCCTGGGCGGCCAACTCCTTTTCAAGCTGGGGTATCTCCCCGTAGCGCAGCTCAGCCGCGCGCTGCAAGTCGGCGTTGCGCTCGGCCTTTTCAGCCTCCCCGCGCGCCTCCTCCAGGCGCACCTTCAGCTCGCGCACGCCCTGGATCGCCTGCTTCTCCTTCTGCCACTGGGCCTTCATTTCGGCGCTGCGCGCCTTCAGATCCTCGAGCTCTGCCTCGATCGCGGCGCGGCGCTGCGCGCTGGCCTCGTCCTTCTCCTTGCGCAGCGAGGTCAGCTCGATCTCCAGCTGCATCACACGGCGGTCGAGTTCGTCGATCTCCTGGGGAAGCGAGTCGATCTCGATGCGCAGCTTGCTCGCGGCCTCGTCAATCAGGTCGATGGCCTTATCGGGCAGGAAGCGATCGGCGATGTAGCGATGACTGAGGGTCGCCGCGGCGATCAGCGCGCTGTCCTGGATGCGCACGCCGTGGTGCACCTCGTAGCGCTCCTTCAGGCCGCGCAAGATCGCGATCGTGTCCTCTACGCTTGGCTCGCCCACCATCACCGGCTGGAAGCGCCGCTCCAGCGCGGCGTCCTTCTCGATGTACTTGCGGTACTCATCGAGTGTGGTGGCGCCCACGCAGCGCAGTTCCCCGCGCGCGAGCATCGGCTTGAGCAGGTTCGCCGCGTCGACCGCGCCCGGCGCGGCGCCCGCGCCGACGATCGTGTGCAGCTCGTCGAGAAATAGAATCACGGCACCCTTCGCCTCACTGACCTCCTTGAGCACGCCCTTGAGGCGGTCCTCAAACTCTCCCCGGTACATCGCGCCCGCGATCAGGGCTCCCATGTCGAGTGCGATCACGCGCCGGTCGCGCAGCGAGTCCGGCACGTCGCCGCTGACGATCCGCTGCGCGAGGCCCTCCACGATCGCGGTCTTGCCTACGCCTGGCTCGCCGATCAGCACGGGGTTGTTCTTGGTGCGCCGCGATAGCACCTGGATCACGCGGCGGATCTCTTCATCGCGCCCGATCACCGGGTCGAGGTTGCCCTGCTCGGCCAACTCCGTGAGGTCGCGCCCGAAGCGCTTCAGCGGGCTCTGCTCCTCCTCGCCCTGCTGCTGCTCGGTGGGCTGTGCCGGCGTTCCGTTGGGGCTCATCGCGTCCCCCACGGCGAGCGCACGTCCGCCGCGCGCACCAGCTCCGTGCCGGCGCCGTTGCCGTAAGGCACGAGCTCGGCACGGAAGCCGCGGCGCACCTCTTCGAGCTGCTCGGCCAGCTCCACCTGCGCGCGTACCGCCGCCGTCTCGAGCTCTTCGATGCGCGTGTGCAGTCGCTCGAGCTGCCCCTCGAGCTCGAGCACGCGCTCGACCCCTGCGAGGTTTAGGCCTAAATCCGCGGTCATCTGCTGGATGTGCTTCAGGCGCTCGACATCCTCCTGCGAGTACAGGCGCGTGCCCTTCGCCGAGCGCTGGGGCTCGATCAGACCCTTGGCCTCATACACGCGCAGCGTCTGCGGGTGCATCTGCGCCAGCTCGGCCGCGACCGAGATCATGAACACCCCACGCGTGCGCGCCACGCGCACGCGTGCCACCTGACGCTGAGAGACAATGCGACGAGTCATCGCTTGCCGTCCTTCGCGCCGGCCCCTGTGGACCCGGCGCCCGAGCCCTGCGCAGCCTGCTCGTAGAGCCGCGCGCGGGGGTTGCCGTTCATTGTCTTGGAGAGCGCTTCGACCGCCTTGCGCTGCTCGTCGCTGAGCTCCTCGGGGACCTCGATCGTGAAGCGGTAGTGGATGTCACCGCGGTCTTTGCTCCCCGGCTTTGGCGGCCCCTCGCCGCGCAGGCGCTGCACCGTGCCGTGCGCGGTGCCCGGCTTCACGCGCAGCGTCTTGGAGCCACTCAGCGTTGGCACCTGCACCTCCGCCCCGCGCAGCGCCTCGGGAATCGTCAGGGGAACCTCGACTTCGAGATTCTCACCCTTGCGCTTGAACACGGGCGAGGCCGTGACGTGCGTGGTCACATATAGATCCCCCGGCGGCCCGCCGCCCCGCCCCGGCTCGCCCTTGCCGGGCAGGCGGATGCGCGAGCCCTCCTTCACGCCCGCGGGGATGTTGACCTTGTAGCGCTTCATCGTGCGCACGGCGCCCGCGCCCTGGCAGGTCGGGCAGGGGTCCTCAATGACGGTGCCCTTGCCGCCGCACTGCGAGCAGGGCTGGGAGATCGAGAACATGCCCTGCCCCTGCGTCTCGATCCCGCGGCCCTGACAGCGGGGACACACTTTGGGCGTCGTGCCGGGCTTGGCGCCGGTACCGTGGCAGGTGGGGCAGGCGCTCGCCGTGGGCACACTGAGGGGCACCTGCGCTCCACTCACGGCCTGGTCGAAGCTGATGCGCACCTGCGTTTCCAGATCCCCGCCCCGTTCGGGCCGCGGCTTGGTACGCACCTTGCGCCCGCTCGCGGAGCCGCCGAAGAGATTCGAGAGGATGTCGCCCATCGAGGAGCTGTCGAAGTCGAAGTTGCCGAAGCCGCCGAAGCCTCCGGAAGCGCCCGAGGCGAAGGGCCCCGTGCCGTTGTCGTACTGCTTGCGCTTCTCGGGATCGCCGAGCACATCGTGCGCCTGCGAGATCTCCTTGAAGCGCGCCTCGGCCTGCTTGTCGTCGGGGTTGCGATCGGGGTGGTACTTGCGCGCCAGCTTGCGGTAGGCCTTCTTGATCTCCTCAGGCGTGGCCTTCTTGTTGACGCCCAGCGTGGCGTAGTGATCGGGACGGCTTGCCATCTCTTCCCGCCCTCCCTTACGCCGCCACCAGCACGCGCGCGGGGCGGATTACGGTCCCGTTCATGCGATAGCCCGTCTGGTAGACCTCGGCGACCGTGCCGCTTTGCGCCCCCTCCACCGGCTGCTGCGCAACCGCCTCGGAGGTGTTCGGATCGAATGGCTCGCCCAGCGGCGCGAAGGACTTGATGCCCACGCGCTCGAGCGCGGCCATCAGCTCTGTGCGCACCAGTCGCACACCATCGAGCAGCGGATCGTCCTGCGCGGCGCCAGCCAAAGCGCGGTCGAGGCTGTCGAGCGCAGGCAGCAGCTCTTTGGCGAGCTTCGCCATGCCCCGCTCCAGCGCACGTGCGGAGTCCCGCGCGACGCGCTTGCGGTAGTTCTCGAAGTCCGCCTGTGTGCGCTGTGCCAGCGCCAGGTACTCATCGCGCTGCGCCGAGGTGGCCACCAGCTCATCGATGTCCCCCGCGACCTCGCTGGCCTCGGGCTCCTCGACCTCAATACCCCGTTCGGGGCACGCGGCGGGCTGGGGCTCCTCCTCGACTTCGTTGCCGACGACCTGATCGATGTCGCTCATCGATCAGCGCTTTGGCTCGTCGACGACCTCTGCGTCCACCACGTCCTCCTCGGCGGCCGAGTCATCGGCGCCGGCGCCGTTGCTCGCGGCTCCAGTGCCAGTGCCGCCGGCTGCCGCGGCCTGCTCCTGCGCGCGCTGGTACATCGCCTCGGAGATCGCGTGGAAGGCAGACTGCAACGCCTCGGTCTTGGCGTTGATCTCAGCAGGGTCCTCGGACTCGAGCGAGTCACGAACCTCTTTGATCGCAGCCTCGATGCGGCCCTTGCTGTCCTCATCGACCTGATCGCCGAGATCGGAGAGCTGGCGCTCGGCCTGGTAAGCCGCGTTCTCGCCGTTGTTGCGCGCCTCGGCAAGCTCGCGCGCCTTGCGGTCCTCCTCGGCGTGCGTCTCGGCGTCGGAGACCATGTTCTTGATCTCCTCCTCGGAGAGCCCAGAGCCGGCCTTGATCTCGATCTTCTGCTCCTTACCGGTGCCGAGGTCCTTGGCGGAGACGTTGAGGATCCCGTTGGCGTCGATATCGAAGGCGACCTCGATCTGCGGGATGCCGGTGAGCTGGAACTTGCCCAGCGACTTGTTGTAGCCGGCCATCTCGCGCTCGCCCTGCAGCACGTGGATCTCCACCGAGGGCTGATTGTCCTCGGCGGTGGAGAAGACCTCGCCCTTGCGCGTGGGGATCGTGGTGTTGCGCTCGATCAGCTTGGTCATGACCCCGCCCTTGGTCTCGATGCCAAGCGTCAGCGGTGTGACGTCGAGCAACAGCACATCCTTGACGTCGCCCGCGAGCACGCCCGCCTGAATGGCGGCGCCGACGGCGACGACCTCATCGGGGTTGACGCCGCGGTGGGGCTCCTTGCCGGCGAGCTCCTTGACCTTCTCCTGCACGGCGGGCATACGCGTCATGCCGCCGACGAGCACGATGTGCTCGATCTCCTTGACGCCCTTGTCCTTGGCATCGTCAATCGCCTGCCGGACCGGCGCGACGACGCGGTCGAGCAACGTGGAGGTCAACTCAGACAGCTTGGCGCGCGTGAGGCGCGTGTCGAGGTGCTTGGGACCGCTTGCATCGGCGGTGATGAACGGCAGGTTGATCTGCGTCTCCTGCGTGGTGGAGAGCTCGATCTTGGCCTTCTCTGCCGCCTCGTACAGCCGCTGCAGGGCCATGGGGTCGGCAGAGAGGTCGATCCCCTGGCTCTTCTTGAACTCGCTCACGAGCCAATCGACAATGGCCTTGTCGAAGTTGTCCCCGCCCAGGTGGTTGTCGCCGGCGGTGGACTTCACCTCGAATACGCCGTCGCCGATCTCGAGCACCGACACGTCGAAGGTGCCCCCGCCGAGGTCGAACACCAGAATCGTCTGGTCTGACTCCTTATCGAGACCGTAGGCCAGCGACGCCGCTGTGGGCTCGTTGATGATGCGCTTCACGTCGAGCCCCGCGATCTTCCCCGCGTCCTTGGTCGCCTGGCGCTGGTCGTCGTTGAAGTACGCGGGCACCGTGATGACCGCCCCATCGACGGTTTCGCCCAAATACGCTTCGGCGTCGGTCTTGAGCTTCTGCAGGATCATCGCGCTGATCTCCGGCGGCGAGAACTGCTCCCCGTTGGCTTCCACGCGCGCGTCGCCGTTGGGGCCGGCGACGACCTTGTAGGGCACGATCGACTCCTCCTCGCGCACCTCGGCCTCCTTGCGGCCCATGAAGCGCTTGATCGAGAAGATCGTGTTCTGCGGGTTGGTCACCGCCTGGCGCTTGGCGACGGTGCCTACGAGTCGCTCGCCGGAGGAGGTGAAGGCCACCACCGAGGGGGTCGTGCGCCCGCCCTCCGCGTTCTCGATGACGGTCGGCTCGCCGCCCTCGAGGACGGCCATGCACGAGTTGGTCGTGCCGAGATCGATGCCTATGGTCTTGCCCATGCTGAAGCTCCTTGAATTGCGCTTGAGAAATCTAAGCGTCAAGGTAGCAGATTTTCTGGGCGTGTCAAGTCAGCTCATCGACTGCGCGACCTGCTCTCCTTTAGACGTCAAGACCCAGGCATTACGGGCGCCTTTGGCGTGGCCCTCGCCGGTATTCTCGATCAACCCAAGGTCTTCCAGGCGCGTGAACAGCTTGGAGGCCTGCCCCTGATCGACGATGCCGGCGGCCTCTGCGAGCTTGCGGTTGCTGGCGCCGGGGTGCGCAGCGACAGCCGCGAGGGCGCGCAGGGTGCGGTACGTCAGGCGCATCCGCAGACCCTCCAGCGGGTCGCGATGCTGGGGGGTCTTCTTTTGAGGGGGAGGGGCCGGTCTGTGCAGCTCCTTCTGTGCCGAGGAGGGACCAAGGTAGGGCAGCACGATCACGCCCATGAGCTCGCCCAACAGCTCTGTCAGCGGCTGGCTCGCGGGGCGGGTGGGACCAAGGACGATGCGCGCGTGGATGACGGCGAACACCGCGCCGACGACGCCCTCGGCCGTCAGGGGCGGCGGCTCCTTGGGCGGGCGGGTCCGGCTCATTTCCGAGCGCCCCTCGTCCACGGCCGCGATCAGCGCGGCCAGCACCCGCGCGCGGTGCTCAAGCGACCGCGGCCCCGCTCCCAGCGCCTCCACGACCACGAGCCGCGCCATCCCCGGCTCGGCGTCGAGGAAGTGCAGCAGCGCCGCAAGCCCCGCACGCACGCGCTCGCGCCACCGCGTCTCACCTTCATACGCAGGCAGCACCGTCTCCGCCGCCCGCGCGACGGCCTGGTCGAACGCGGCCAGGAAGCACGCTTCGCGATCCTCGAAGAGCTCGTAGAAGGTGCGCCGCGAGACCCCCGCGCGCGAGACCACGTGCGTGACGCTGGCGTTCGCCGCCCCCCGCTCGGAAGCGACCGCGGCCATCGCCGCCAGCAGTCGCTGGCGCTGGATCTCCGCGACCCGCGTGGCCGCGAGGCCCGACTCGGAGCCGGGACGCCTGCTGCGCGCCCCGGCCCCTGCGTTGCGGGAAGGCATCGAGATTCCTCGCCGCTCCGCCCTCAGGGCCTCTTGCCGAGGCTGCCCTTCTTCGCCTTGGTCTTCTTGTGCTTCGCGGGCTTGCTCTTCTTCTTAGCCTTGGGGCAGCCGGTGACGGTGATCTTGGTGGACTGCTTGATCTGCGCGCCGTTCTGCCCGGTGAGCGTTGTCGGCATCGTGAGGCTTGAGCCGCACAGGCTGCCCTTCGCCTTCGCGGGCAGCACCGCCGCAAGCCCCGAGTGCGGGCCCTCGGGCAGGTTCAGCTCGAATGAGCTGATCGGTGCGTCGGGGATACTCGCGAACGTCGAGCTCGTGACGCCCTTCTTGATGTCAATGCTGCCGACGAGGTCGAACGTGACGCCTTCGCCCTGCAGGATCACGACGACGTCCGGGAACGAAGCGCCACCATGCGAGACCAGATACGCCGGACCCGCCAGCGGACTCGCGAGGAGTGGCGTGTGAGCCGTCGCCGTGCCGATGTTCGAGCCCGCCGGGCACGAGGCGGGATTCGCCGCGAACGTCGCCTGCGGACACGCCTGCTGGATCGTCGTCAGGCGCGCGGGCAGTTGCTTGGGCAACGTCACCGCGACACTGCGAAGGTTCGCCTCGCTCCCTTGCGGGTAGCCGACCTTCACGTCAAGGCTCGCGCCCGCCTTCTTGCTCGTCTTCGCCTGCGTCGACACCTTGAAGGACGGCTTAAACACAAGTCCCTGGCACCCACCCACATCGAAATGGCTACTCAACGGCGCGACCTGGCCGAGCGTCGAGACCGCTTCCCCGGTGACCGCCATCTGGCTGCAGTTGGTCGGGTTCAAGATGAACTCCGGCCGGCTGACGTTCAAGGCGATCGAGCGGACATCCAGCGGAATACCCTGCAGGATCGAGGGGAACGCGTCGCTGACGGCGCGCACCTGGGTGGTGTGCGGGTCGATGTACAGCCCGGCGCGCACCACGACGGTCCCGAGGTCATACGGGCCCGCGACCGCGGGCGTGATGACCGCAAAGCTGAACGGCGCGCCGTTGTAGGGGCCCATCAGATACACGTGCCCCGTGACGTGGTAGGGATGCGGGCCGGCCCCCGCGGCGACGTCGACCGTGCCGACTTCGCTCGCGGCAGGGCAGCTGGGGCTCTGCTGCTCTTCGCCGCCCGTCTTGTGTTCGGCGGCCTGCGCGCCGGCCTGTGAGCACTGCGCGATCCCGGCGAGCTTGCCGATCAAGCCCGGCGGCAGCGTGGTATTGAGGCTCTTGAGGTACTGCGAGCCGTCTTCGCGGGAGAGCCTCAGCACGAACGGGCTGTAAGCGCCGGCGACCGGTGCGACGGTGCCCGCTTCGAAGGCGGGGGCGTGCGGCTCCTGCGCTTCGCTGTTCGCACACGCCGAGCCACCCGGCCCGCCTGTGATCTGGAAGGAGCTCGACAGGAGCTTGTCTTCCTCTTCAGGCGTCGTCCAGGGCGTGAGGTCGCTGTTGGTGGTGTAGGTGCCGCACGTCGAAGGGGTGCGCAACACGGCGCCGGGACCGCCGAACAGGTCGACCTTCAGGTCTTCGAACGGCTGCTCTGGCAACTCCGTGAAGTGAGCCGTGAGCTGCCCTGTCGACGGGTCCGCTTCGACGTCGCCCGCGGACTTGATCACCACACCGGTCTTGGGATCGTCCACCGCCACATAGATCGCAAGCAGGCTGTTGAACGGGTTATCGTGCGGCGCGGCCACATACATACCACCCTTCACAGGGTGATCCAGCAATGGCGTGTCCACTTCAACCGAGCCGATCTTGGACGCCGCGGGACACTGTGCCGGTTGCGGGCCGTTCAATTCCACCTGCGCGGTCGAGCAGCCCACGAGGCCGCCCGCCGAGGACGGGTTCAGACTCACGCCCGCCGGCAGCGACACGGTGATGTTCTTCAGGTTCGCCTCCGCCAGACCTGTCTGCACACCGACCCGATCTTCGCGGTAGAAGATTTCGGGCTGGGGAACATGCACATCGACGTGCAGGCCCGTCGGGCTGTCCGCCGCCCCGGTTTCGGGAGTGGCCGCAACCGCGGGTGTAAACGGCAGCTTCGCGCATCTAGCGAACCCGGATTGTGCGTCCTCGCCTTCGTGCATGAGGAAGCTGACGGGTTCGGTGAAGGCCGGTTCAGTCCAACGGTTCGCGGAGATCGAGAATGGCTGGGGACCCGCACACGAGCTCGGCAGCGTCAGGAACGGCTTGACGACCCGGGGATTGCCCAGCGAGCTGCAACCTTCACTCTCTGCATGGATTTGTTCAAACGAGCAGCCGCCGAAGTGGGGATTGCGCCAGCGATCGTGACTGGGGTCACCCGGAACGCCCCACAATGTGAGGATGGCGCCGGCGATTTCCCGTTCTGGGATATTGTCGACATGCGCGGTGATCCCGTAGTCATCGCCTGTGCGAAGCGAAGCATCGACAAATGTGCTGATGCCCACTATATCCGCCCCAAGCTCCGCCGGGACACCCGGCGGCGGCACCATGTTGTACACGCTGAACTTCAGCTCCGTACCGCCGAGGCCCTCCAGGTTCGCGGTTAGCTCTCCCACCTGGCTGGCGAGAGGGCAGTCCGTTTCGTTATCGAGTTCCTGACGGGTGCACTGCGGCACAGCCGTGGGGTTCCCAACCAACCCCTGAGGCAGCTTGACGATCAAGTCTCGCGGTTCGCCCCCCACGATCTGGATTGCGCCTTCTTCGTTGACCTTTTGTGCGAGATCGAAGCTGGTCGTCCACGAATAGGGATGCGAGCCAGCCTGCAGGTCGAGCGTGCCGTCGGCATTGGAGAACCAACCATCCCAAACCGTGGGGCCAAACGGCGGCGGACTCGCACTGACCGTCACCGGATCTTCGACGCTCGCCGCGCTCGCGGCGCCACCGCCGGAAACCGTCACACGATTCGACTGGGTGCTTTGAGCTTCGGGAGCGTTCACAGCGATCCCAACGATCGGCTGAGGATTGGCGGGGCTCTGGAACTCCGCGGCGCCACCTTGCGTTGGCTGGCCGGCGCCACCCGCGAAGCTCGGGAACGTTTCGGGATTGTTCGTGCACGACACTTCGCTGGCGCCTTCGACTCGCGGGGCGGCGCCCGGGCCATTTCCGGTGCAGATCCACACTTCGTTGGCGATCCTCGGTTCCGACGGCGTTCTCCATGAAAGGAGCTCGCCGGCGCTGCTGGCGGTCACACCCGCCGGAAGCTTGTCGGTGACCGTGATCGCACCGTGGCTGTCGCCTGCGCCGATATTGAAAACGTCGATCGCGATCGTCCCCTTGCCACCGGGCGTCAGATTGGTGGGATACGTGTGCGTCGTCAACTCCCATCCGGGAGCGCCAAATTCAGCGTCTGCGACGGCGGGTGTTGCGATGGCAAGGAGCAGCAGAGCTCCGACGAGCTGAGTCGCTCGCAGCACAGAGAACCTCATCACTTACCCCTCCGGTTGTCGGTTGACCTCTTTTTCGCCTTCGCACCCTGTCGCACGCACTTTCGATGCCGCTTACCTCGCGAGCACTTGACCGGCTTCTTCTTCGTGGCCTTCCGGGGAGCGACAACAGTTGTCGGCGGGGGAAGATTGCTGCCACCGGAGAACGTCGTGCTTCCCACGGTCCCCAACCCGGCCGGACCAGAAAGGCCGCCCCGACACGCTTCACCGACACACGACGCCGCTTCCACGGGAGCAGGGAAACCTCCGTCCACTCTCGCGTCGTAGAGCTTCATGTGATTGCCCACGGCCTGCGGCACAAGATCTTCGCGGCTGACGAAGAACGCGTCGTTACCCGAGACGCTGGCTTCCACGAAGAACGCGTCGCCAAGACTCGCGCCGTCGGACAACAGCGACACACAGCCACCATTCACCCTGACGGGAACACTTTGCGGGCAGCCTGCAGTCCCTTCGCGCTCCCACTCGAATACGTTCTCATACGGGATGCCGCCACTTCCAAAACCACCTCCCAAACCAGTGCCATCTTGGGCGTTCTCGCCCTGTGGGACCAACTGTTCGCTGCTGTCGAAGAACACGCGGCTGCCGTCCGCCGAGATCCAGCGAGGCATGAACGCAGCCCTGCGACTGACGGGCAAGCTGAATGCGTCCTTGGGTTCCTTAGCCTGCAATTCGAGTGGAGGTAAACCACTGGGATCACACGACGCACAGGAGATCCGTGCGCTATCCGCGTCATATACGAAGATCCCGCCTCCCTTTGCCCCCGCTGCTTCAGCGAGATGAACGCTCGACTCAAAAAGCAGGCTATGGCCATCGGGGGTGACCTCCGCCGTGCGCAATCCGAGGCTCGAGCGCCAATCCCCGAATATCCCTAGGGGAGAAGCGAAGTGGTCATCCAAGGCAACGAGCGTGGCGATGAACCTCACGTGTGCATTGCCACGCAGGATGTAGAGATTGCAACCCTTACCCGGAGGGACAAGGCCTTTGCTCTCTTCTGCTTCTTCTATTCCTCCCGCCGGTTCTCCGCAAACACCGGCTTCGGCGCCAGGAGCCAGTGCCCCGCCGGCCACAAAGTACAGGTAGGCTCCGTCTTCGCCAGTTTCGTTGACCCCGATCACACCGCGAACGTCGGAACCGGGGCCCGCAAGCGCTTCGCGAGCGTCGCTCTGCGCGTCGAAACGCCACAGTTCACCGTTTTCGGTGTAGTACGCATAACGACCATCCGGGGTCGCCGTCCAATACAGCGCCGACCCACCGCCGGACACCTGCACCGTGCACCCCCGTGTCGGTTCGACACACCTGCCTTCGCCATTCAGCGCGCCCTGAGGCTGCGCGGGATTCTCCCGCAGGTACACTTTGCCAGTCGCAAGATCGGTCCAATAGACCCGTGCGCCGTCCTTCGACACGACGCCGCTGAAATCAGGCAGTCTCTGCGATTCTTCTTCGGCGAGAGTGCCAAATGTGGCATCGGTGGCGTATGTGCCATTGGGCAGCACATTGACGAGAGCGAGCCGTCCACCGATAGAATCGTACAGGTTGTTACCGAACCGGCCGCTTGCTTCTGTGGCGCCCGGAATCAGCGCGGCCTGTGACTGGAAGAAGAGCTGCGAGCGATCGTCTGAAGCTCCCGCGAAGACGAAGGTGTCGCCATTGCCGAGGCCTTCGGGGAACCCGCACCAACGCGGGGTCTGAGTTTCGCTGAAGAGCGCGTGATAGCTTCCATCGCCACTGTTGCGCGAATACATCACAAAACACTTGGGCGGCGCATCCGGCGTCAACGCCGGTCCGGTGTAGCCCTCGGAGACGAGCACCCCCTGCGAGAGATCGGCGGAGAACGCTTCATATTGTGTTTCGCTGGTCGTGCCGGGCGGCGTAATATCGCTCGACGACCAGCCTGCTGCGCTTCGCGTGGCCAGATACTGGTTGCCGAAACCATGACCCGCCGCGCCGTTGCCGCCAGCGATGGGCGCGTCTTCCACATAGGCGACACCGCTCCCGTCGGCGGCCGCGCGCAGCGGCGAATATGTCTGGAGATCACGCGAATTGGGGGTAAATACATTCGGCGTAAAAGCTTCCCCCGGGCTATCCGCAGGCGAAACCAGCTCAAACCCCCGACAGTCGGGCAATCCCGCAGCCGCACCTGTGCGAACCGGTGCGTTGGGGCATGAGTCCGCGGACGCCGAGGGGACACCGAGCAGTGGCAGCGACGCCGCCACACCAATCACCAAGCAGACCAGACGATGCACCATCAACCACCCCTCCCTCTCCAACCGTCATTGCGCCCCTGCGCTTCCGCCGAGGCGGCCGAGCCGGGCAGACCCTTATTCAAAAACAAACGCTCGCGTACTCTAAACATAAATGGGGGAATATGTCAAGGGGGGTAGCCGACAGACCCCCTCAGGACGCCTGGAATGCCATGCCGCGAGGGGCGCACGGGCCCGTGCCACACCCAGCGCAGCACGGCGCTACCCTGAGCGGGAATGCATGACCGCCCCCACGGCCCGCTCCCATGACCCGCCCGCGCCGCCCCCGCGCATGACCCGCCTGGAGCGCAACGCCAATATCGCCGCGGTGGTCCTGCCTTTCCTCGGCCTGATCGCCGCCGCGGTGCTGTTCTGGAACCGGCTGCTGGGGCCGCTGGACCTGGCGATCTTCGCGGTGCTGTACCTCGCGACGGCAATCGGCATCACGGTCGGCTTCCACCGGTTGCTGACCCACCGCGCGTTCCAGACCAAACCGTGGCTCCGCTACACCCTGGCGATCCTCGGCTCGGCCGCCCTGCAGGGCTCGGTGATCGACTGGGTCGCCGACCACCGCAAGCACCACACCTTCACCGACGAGGAGGGCGACCCGCACAGTCCGCACACCGAGCACGGCTCGGGCATCTCAGGGATGCTGCGTGGCCTGTGGCACGCGCACGTGGGCTGGCTGTTCACGGTGCACGGCCAGGCCTCCAGCCGCCGCTTCGCGCGCGACCTCGTCGAGGACCCAACGATGCGCCGCATCAACCGCTCCTTCCCCTGGATCGCGCTGGCGAGCCTCGCGCTGCCGGCGCTGCTCGGCTTCGTGCTGAGCGGCGGCTCGTGGCTGGCCGCCCTGAGCGCCTACATCTGGGCGGGCCTCGTGCGCATCTTCCTGGTGCACCACGTGACGTGGTCGATCAACTCGATCTGCCACTTCTTCGGCAGCCGCCGCTTCCCCACCGATGACAAATCGACCAACGTCTTCTGGCTCGCCCTGCCCTCGCTCGGCGAGGCCTGGCACCACAACCACCACGCCTTCCCCCGCAGCGCCTTCCACGGCCTGCGCTGGTACGAGCTCGACCCCTCGGGCTGGCTGATCCTCGGCCTGGCGAAGGTCGGCCTCGCGTGGGACGTGGTGCGCGTCACGCCGGAACGCGAAGCGGCGAAGCTGGCAGCCGCTCCGAGCGGAACCCTTGCAGGTCAGCCCCCACGCCCACATACGGGTGTAAGCATCGTCCAGGGCATCGTTCAGGAAAGGCGTGAGGGACGCTGAGATTGCTGGCAGCCTGACACGGGGTAAAGACGTCAGGCACAGGCAGACACAGCGAGACATCAGAGCATCGCTTGCTATGATGTGCTGATGCGCACAACGCTGACGATCGAGCCCGATGTCCGCCTTCTGATCGAGCGGCGCATGAAGGAGCGTGGGCTCACTTTCAAGGATGCCGTAAACGGCGCCCTGCGCAACGGTCTCACCGAAGGCGAGGAGAGAACCGTTTACCGCACGCCCGTCTTCGACATGGGCGAACCCTCTGTCCCCCTCGACAAGGCGCTGCGGCTGGCGGGCGAACTGGAGGACGAAGAGCTGCGGCGGCGCATGGCCGTACGCAAGTGACCTCGTGCAGGTCGTTGATGCAAACGTCCTTCTTTACGCCGTAAATGAGCAAGCGCCTCATCATGCGCCGGCCCGGGCCTGGCTGAACGACACGTTCACCAAACGCCGGACCATTGGCTTCGCCTGGGTCGTGCTGCTGGCTTTCCTGCGCCTGAGTACCCAGCCAGGTATCTTCCCACGCCCCCTCGAGCCCGACACCGCGGCCGGCGCCGTGGAGCAGTGGCTGGCTCAGCCGAGCGCCGTGGTCCTTGAATCAGGCGACCGGCACCTCGCACTCTTGACAGAGCTTCTCAAGAAGGTGGGCACCGCCGGCAACCTGGTCAACGACGCCCACCTCGCGGCGCTTGCTTTGGAGTACCGCGCGGAGGTCGTCTCCTTCGATGGCGACTTCGCGCGGTTTGAGGGTGTGAGCTGGCACCAACCCGCGTGACAGCGGACATAGCCGCGCTACCGTCTGTGTATGAACGCTGGGGGAATCAGCGCGGCTATGAAGCCCCGCCTGCGCGGGGTCTCACACCAGTACGCGTTCTTCGTGTCGGTCGCTTGCGGGGTGGGCTTGATCCTGGCGGCGTCGGGAGGACGAGCGCGAGTGGCGGCAGCGATCTACGCCGTGGCGGTCTCAGCCCTGCTGGGGACGAGCGCGCTATATCACCGTGTGACGTGGCGCCCGACCACAAGACGCTGGATGCGCCGGCTGGATCACTCGATGATCTTCGTGCTGATCGCGGGGACGTACACGCCCGTGGCGCTGATCGCGCTGTCGGGCTCGCTGGCGCACGCGATTCTGATCGCGGTGTGGGTGGGGGCCGCCGCGGGCGTGATCTTCAAGCTGGTCTGGATCGATGCGCCGAAGTGGCTGTTCGCGGCGGTTTACGTAGCGCTCGGCTGGGTCTCGGTGGCCGTGTTTGGCGAGCTGCCCGCCGCGATCGGTTGGCTCGGCTTCGCCGGCCTCGCGCTCGGCGGCCTGCTCTACACGATCGGCGCGATCGTGTACGCCACCGAACGCCCCAACCCCTTCCCGAAGGTCTTCGGCTACCACGAGATATTCCACGCGCTCGTGATCGCCGCCGCCGGGCTGCACTACGCTGTGATCGCCTTCGCCGTGCTGCCGCGGGGTTGAGCGTCACTCTGCGGCGCTACGCTGATCGAATGTCCAAAGCTCTCACCTCGCCTGATCTAGAGCGAATGCGCAGCCGCCGCGAAGCATGGGCGCGCGGCGCCACCGAGGCCAAGCTGCTGGACCGCGAGCGCGCGCGCGCGCAGACGCATGAGCAGCGCATCGCAGAGGGACTGGAGCTGATCCGCATCGCGGAGAAGTTGCAGGCCGGGCGGAGAGAGCGCCCAGCGCAGTGAGCGGTCGCGATGACGCCGCTCTGCTCCGCCTTCTTCAAGACCATCGGGTGCCGCACGTCGTCATCGGGGGCTGGGCCGTGATCACGCACGGCTATGTGCGCTACACGAAGGACATCGACGTGCTGATCCCGGACACCCCCGACGCCCGCCGGGCCGCGGCGCGTGCGCTGAGCAGCGTGCACGCGCGTCGCCTCGACGGACAGCCCATCGCCGCGGACTCCGAGATGCCAGCGCAGGGCTGGCAGCTTGACACGGACCATGGGCGAATCGACCTGCTGCTGGAGGGCGAGCCGCCATTGGACTTCGCCAGCGTGCAGTCCAGCGCCGTGGAGACGACTATGGATGAGGTCACACTCAGCGTCGCCGACCTGCCCCACCTCGTCGCCTTCAAGCGCCTCGCCGGCCGTCCCCACGATCGCCTCGACCTCGATGAGCTTGCGGCCCTCAATGGCGGCGAGCTTCCGCTGCTGTCGATACCGGGCGTTGACGAGAGCCTTTGAGACCCGGCTTGGGCTGCTCGGCTGCCACCGCAAAGGTATTCCGGCTGGGACACATGCGCGCGAGCGCGCACTCAGCGCATGCGGGCGAGCGCGCGTGGCAGGTCCGCCGTCCGTGACGCAACAGATTCACGTGGAACTCGAGCTCCTCGCCCGGCGGCGTGAGCGCGAGCATCGCGTCGTGCTGCTCCTCGAACGAGGCACCCGGACGCAAGAGCCCCAGGCGCGTCCCGACACGCGAGACGTGGGTATCGACAGGGATGTCGCGTAGGCCATAAGAGAAGAGCAGCACACAGGCGGCGGTCTTGCGCCCGACGCCGGGCAGCGCGCAGAGATAGGCACGGCTCTCCGCCACCGGCGCCGCGCGCATCCACGCAAGCGACAGGGGATCCTTGGGATCGCGCGGATTGGCGGCGATCGCCGCCAAGATCTGCTTGATGCGAGCCGACTTGACCTTGGAGATGCCGCCGGGGCGGATCGCCTCCTCGATCTCCATCACCGGCGCCGCCAGCACCGCGTGATAGTCGATCCCCTCGCGCCCGAAGCGCTCGCGTAAGCGCAGAAAAGCGACGTCGCGATTGCGGTCGTTGGTGCTCTGCGAAAGGACGGTCAGCATCAGCTCGTCCAGCGGGCGACCATGCGGCGCCATCCGCGGGATGCCATAGACCTCGCGCAGGCGCTCGCGGATGCGCAGGACGCGCGCGCGTGTCGGCGGCTTCCACGCCTGCGCAGGAAGCAGGGTCTCGGGGGCGGGCGCCTGCCGGGCCTGCGTGGAGGAGTTCGCTGAGGCTCGGGGCATGCAACCCACGCTATATCCTCGACGGGTGCCCCAGGTGAGCGACCACAGCGGCGAGCTCGGGGACCTGCCGATCTTTTGGCGCCAGGCAAGCCCACCGCCAGGAACACCCGAGACGGTAGCGCCCGCGCTGTACCTGCACGGAGTGCCGACGAGCTCGGACGATTGGCTTCAGTTCCTGGAGCGCAGCGGCGGGATCGCGCCGGACTTCCCCGGCTTCGGGCGCTCGGGCAAGCCGGGCTACCTGAAGTACACGATCGGGGAGTACGCGGACTTCATCGAGCACTTCCTGGACATGCTCGAAGTGCAGCGCGTGCGCATGGTCGTGCACGACTGGGGTGCCGTGGGGTTGGCGTTCGCACGTCGTCACCCGCAGCGCATCGAGCGGCTCGTGGTGATGAACGCAGTGACATTCCTGCCGGGCTACCGCTGGCACCGCACGGCGCGGATCTGGCGCACTCCCCTGCTGGGCGAGCTGGCGATGGGCACGACCACACGCTGGGTCTTCAAGCAGTCCACGCGCGAGTCCAACGCGAAGCCCGGCCCGATGCCCGACGCCTGGATCGACTCCGTGCTCGCGCACTTCGACGAGGGCACCCAGCGCGCGATCCTGCGCCTGTATAGGAGCTCACCGAGCGAGGTCCTGGCCGCGGCCGGCGCAGGCTTGAAGACGCTGCGGGTGCCCGCGCTCGTCGTATGGGGAGAGCGGGACCCCTACATCCCCAACCGCTTCGCGCGCGAGTACGCAGACGTGCTCGGAGCCGAGCTCATCAGCCTGCCCGACGCCGGGCACTGGTGGTGGCTTGACCGGCCCGATGCGATCGAGCGCGTAGTCGGGTTCCTGACCGCCCCGTAGGCATTTGGCGATGGCCTCGCGCGCACTGGCAACCGAGGAACTGCGCAGATCGCGCACGCGGCCGCAGCTTGCGCCCTGGGCAGTGGGGATGGCAGTGGCCGTCCCGCTGGCGCTGCTCTACCTGATCATCGCCCCACCAGCGGCCGACCTGGCCGCGGCCACCTATCGCAGCGACCTCTTCGCTCGCGCCGGCTTCGCGTTGCGCGACAGCGGCTGGTACGCGGTGCACGGTCACTACCTGCCGGGCTACTCGCTGATCGCCCCCGCCCTGGGGGCATTGCTGGGCGTACGCGTGCTGCTCGCTCTCTCCGCCGTGGCCTCGGCCATGCTGTTCGGGCTGATCGCACTCCGCGTCTTCTCGCTGGCGGCGGCGCGTGTGGCCACGGCCTGGTTCGCGCTTGGTTTCTGCGTAGGGCTGCTGTCTGGGCGCGTGCCCTACGACCTCGGCCTGGCGCTCGGGCTCGGCGCGCTGCTCGCGTTCAGCGCGGGGGGCACCGTGCTGGCGCTCGCGCTGGCCGCCTTGACCAGCGCGGCGAGTCCCATCGCGGGAGCGTTCCTGGCGCTGATCGGCCTCGCTTACGGACTGGCCGCAGGCCGCGGCCAGTCCACGCGCGGCCTGGCGCTCGCCGGCGCCGCGCTGGCCCCAATCGCAGCGCTGGCGCTGGCCTTTCCCGAAGGCGGTTACGAGCCGTTTGCGCCCTCCGCCTTCTGGCCGGCGCTGGGCGGCGTGCTGTTGATCGCGCTGCTGCTGCCACAGGGTCCGTTGAGCGAGCGCGGACGCCGAGTCGTGCGCGTCGGGGCCGCGCTGTACGCGCTGGCGCTGATCGGCTCGTTCGCGCTGCAGACCCCGGTGGGCGGGAACGCCGCGCGCTTGGGTGCCCTGCTTGCGGGGCCGCTGCTCGCCGGGGTGGGGTGGGATCGCCACCGCCTGATCCTCTGTCTGCTCGCACCCCTGCTCCTGTACTGGCAGCTGGAGACTCCGCTCCGTGACGAGCGCACGATCGCGGGCGACCCCTCCGTGCACGCTGACTACTATGCGCCGCTGCGCGGCGAGTTGCGCAGATTAGGTGGGACCCACCCTCCCCGCCCACCCCGGCGCGCGATCGTGGAGGTCCCGTTGACGGGCGCGCACTGGGAGGCGGCCTACCTGGCGGGCCACGACGGCATCGCCCTGGCGCGCGGCTGGGAGCGCCAGCTCGACACCCGCTATGCCGCGCTGTTCTACGGGCCGCGGCTCAACCCCTCCTCCTACCTGACCTGGCTGCACGAAAACCGCGTCGCCTATGTGGCGCTGCCCGATGTGCGACTGGACTACGCAGGGCGCAAGGAGGGTGCATTGATCGCCCACGGACTACCCTATTTGCGCGAAGTGTGGCGCGCGCAGCATTGGCGTCTGTATGTCCTCGACGCGCCCTCCCGCTAGGCTTCACATTCGATGGTTGCCCGCATCCGCCTCCTGCCGGCGCGGGTCCTGCCCAATGGTTGGCTGGACGTGCTGCGCCAGGTGCTGTTGTTCGGTCTCGCCTACCTCGCCTACAGGGTGGTGCGCGGGATGGTCGAGGGGCGTGCGGGAGCGGCATTCCAGCACGCGCGCGACTTGATCCAGGTCGAGCGCACCATGCATTTCTTCGTGGAGCCTTCGGTGCAGGCGTGGGCCTCGGGCAGCCACTTCCTGATGGACGGCGCGAGCTGGCTGTACGTCAACGCGCAGACCTCCGTCACGGTGGCGGCTCTGGTCTATCTGTACCTGCGCCACAACCGCTCCTTCTACTTCGTGCGCAATATGTTCATGATCGCTATGGTCATCGCGCTCGTGGGCTATATGGTGTTCCCCACCGCGCCGCCACGCTTCATGCCCGAGTGGGGCTTCATCGACTCGGTCTCGGACTTCACCGGCGTGCACGTCTCGCATGCCAGCTCTTCGATGAGCGCGCTGCTGAACCCCTACGCGGCCGTGCCCTCAATGCACGTGGCCTTCGCGCTGATGATCGGCTGGACGCTGGCGAAGCTGACCCGCCGCAAAGCCGTACAGGCGATGTGGATCGTCTATCCCTTCCTGATGACGTTCGTGATCGTGGCCACCGCCAACCATTTCATCCTCGATGCGCTGCTGGGAGCGCTCACGGCCGGCGTCTCGGCATACGGGGCGCGCTGGCTGGCGCGCGCGCGTCCCGGCGTATGGCGCTTCTCGGCGGCGAGCGCAGCGGCCGCCGGGATGGGTGCGCGGGCGGGCGGGAGCAGGGCTCCATCGATAGAGCTTGGCGCAGGGTAGGCACAGCGGTGGCCCCCCGACACGCACCCGCGCGCCCTGCCCGGCGCGCCTATCGCGGCTCAGGACGTTCCGCGCGCGGGCCGATCGGCTCGGGCCAGCGCCGTGCCGCCGCGCGCGACGCGCTGATCGAGTCGCGCCTGACACCTAACGCCATCTCCTTGACGGGCCTCGCGCTGAACCTGCTGGCGGCGGCGTTGGTGTGGCAGGAATACTTCTTCCTTGGCGGCATCGCCTTCATCATCGGCTCGGTCTGCGACACGCTCGACGGACGCTATTCGCGCATGTCGGGCAAGGGCTCGCCTTTCGGCGCCTTCCTCGATTCCACCCTTGACCGCATCGAGGAGGGCATCGTGCTGACCGCCGTAGCGGCTTACTTCGCCACGCGCGGCGAAGCGGGTGCGGCGGCCGCGGTGGTCGTGGCCGTGCTGGCCTCGCTGATGGTCTCCTACACGCGCGCTCGCGCGGAGGCGCTGGGCGTGGAGTGCAAGGTGGGCATCGCTACCCGTCCCGTGCGCGTGGTCATCATCTCCATCGGCCTGATCTTCGCCAAGGGTGCCTCGCTGGGCGACTTCGAACTGCTCGCGCCGGCGGTGTATGTGCTGGCGGCGCTCAGCGTCTTCACTGTCGCGCAGCGCGTGTGGCACGTGCGCAGCGAGCTGTCCTCCACCTCGGTGTGACCGCCCCCGCGCGCCGGGGTACTCCTTCAGAACGAACAGACCAAAGGACTGAAAGACAACGTGACTCCCCCCTCGAACACCAACGGCGCGGCCTCCGCCAACGGCGCCGCCCGCTACCAGCAGGACAAGGTCCGCGTCGCCATCGTCGGCGTGGGCAACTGCGCGAGCGCCTTCGTGCAGGGCGTGCACTACTACCGCGACGCCGACCCCTCCCAGCGCGTGCCGGGCCTGATGCACGTGGACCTCGGCGGCTACCACATCAGCGACATCGAATTCACGGCCGCCTTCGACATCGACAGGACGAAGGTCGGCAAGGACCTCGGCCAGGCGATCTGGGCGGGGCAGAACAACACGATCAAGTTCGCCAAGGGCGGGCGGGCGGTGCCCACTAAATTGGGGGTGCCCGTACACCGCGGCATGACCCACGATGGTCTGGGCAAGTACCTCTCGCAGAAGATCGAGAAGGCGCCCGGCGAGACCGCCGACATCGTCAAGATCCTCAAGGACACGCACACCGACGTGGTCGTCTCCTACCTGCCCGTGGGCAGCGAGCAGGCCACGAAGTGGTACGTCGAGCAGGTGCTCGACGCCGGCTGCGGCTTCGTCAACTGCATTCCCGTCTTCATCGCCCGCGAGGACTACTGGAACCGACGCTTCCAGAAGGCTGGGCTGCCGATCGTCGGCGATGACATCAAGTCGCAGGTTGGGGCCACGATCGTGCATCGCTCGCTGGCGCGCCTGTTCGGGGACCGCGGCGTAAAGATGGCGCACACTTCGCAGCTCAACGTGGGCGGCAACATGGATTTCTACAACATGCTCGAGCGCGAGCGCCTGGAGTCCAAGAAGATCTCAAAGACCAACGCGGTGACCTCGATCATGGAGGACAAGCTGCCGGCGTATGACGTGCACGTTGGCCCCTCCGACTATGTGCCGTGGTTGACAGACCGCAAGTGGGCGCACATCCGCCTGGAGGGCCAGGCCTTCGGTGACGTGCCGCTGAACGTCGAGCTCAAGCTCGAGGTGTGGGACTCGCCCAACTCCGCCGGCATCGTGATCGACGCCGTGCGCTGCTGCAAGCTCGCGCTCAACCACGGCGTCAGCGGGCAGCTAGATGGTCCTTCCTCCTACCTGATGAAGTCGCCGCACAACCAGCGTCCTGACGAGCAGGCGCGCGCGGACACCGAGAAGTTCATCGCCAAATACGCGCGCAAGCCGGGGACGCGACCCAAGGGGCGCACGGCGCCGCGCGCCAAGGCGCCGGCAAGGACCAACCCGCGGAAGGTGTCGCAGAAGGCGTGATAATGGCTCCTCGATGGCTGACCCGCCGTTTTCGATCGCGCATGTAACGCCATACCCCTGGGAGGCCAAGCACCCAGTCAACGCGCATATCGAGCGCGTCGCGGCCGAGCTCTCCGAGCGTGGCCACCGCGTCCTGATCCTCGCGCCCTCGCGCTCGCCCGAGCGGGTGCGTCAAGACCGCACGTCGCTGCGCGCGGCGCGCGAGCGGGGGGCGGGTGGGGTCGAATCTGTCGGGTCCCTGCTGGAGGGGACCGACAGCGGGACCCCGCGCGTGATCGCCATCGGCGAGGTCCTCGACGTGCAGAGCGGTACGCGCTCCACGCGCCGCCGGGCCGGCGGCGGCGTGGGCTCGCTGCCGATCGACGTGGCGCGCACGATCCAGGAGCTGCTGGGGGCAGTGGAGCTCGACTTCGTGCACGTGCACGAGCCCTTCCCGCCCAGCGCGTCCAGCGTAGCCCTACGCCACTCGCGCGCGCTGAACATCGGCAGCTTTCATGCGCCAACAGAGCGCCTGCTCTCCACTGTGCTGGCCAAGCGCTTCGTCTCTACGTTCTTCGGTCGCCTCGACGCGCGCACGGCCAGCCTCAAGGCGACGGCCAAGCTGATGGACAAGCACTTCCCCGGCGAGTACGCGCTCGTGCGCGACGACCGCAACGCCAGCGACGAGCTGGAAGCGATCTACCGCACCGTTGCCGCGCGCCGCCACGACCCCGTCGGCGACCTCGCGTTGCGCAAGCGCCTCGCGCGCCGCTCGCTGATCGACGTCGACCTGCACATGCACACCGATCACTCCCACGACTGCGCCACGCCCGTGGAGGTGCTGCTCGCAACCGCCCGCGAGCAGGGTCTTGGCGCGATCGCCGTGACCGACCACAACGAGGTCTCCGGCGCCCTGCAGGCGCGCGAACAGGCGCAGGCGGCAGGTGTGAAGGTGATCGTCGCCGAGGAGGTCAAGACGGCCGAGCAGGGCGAGGTCATCGGCCTCTTCATCGAGGAGAAGATCCCCCGCGGCCTCACGCTCGCCGAGACCGTCGCCGAGATCAAACGCCAGGGTGGCCTCGTCTACGTGCCCCACCCCTTCGATCGCATGCACTCGGTGCCCGACTACGAGCACCTGCTCACCATCCTTGGTGACATCGACGCGATCGAGGTCTTTAATCCGCGCGTGGCCATCGGCGCCTTCAACGAGGAGGCGGTGCGCTTCGCCGCCAAGTACCGCATCGTCGCCGGCGCCGGCTCGGACTCCCACGTCGCTCAGGGCCTTGGCTCGGTGCGTATTCGCATGCGCAATTTCGACGGCCCGCAGGAGTTCCTGCAGTCCCTGCGCGACGCCGACATCCTCACCCGCCCCTCGAGTCTGCTCTACGTGCAGGCGCTCAAGTTCCTCGAAACGAGGGCCACGCCGGCTCCCGCCCGGCGCGCGCGCAAGGCCCGCCGCGTCAAGCGTGCTACAGATGGCCGACACCGGTAATAGCCCAGTCTTCTTGGGCGGTCGAGGGCCAAGCGGGGCAAGGACGCAGGGAGCGTGGCGTGCTACGCACGCGAGCGACCGAGGACGCAGCACCGCGCTGGCCATCGACCGCCCAGGACGCAACTACTGATGCACGGCCAAGGACATAGCGAGCAGCCGTCTAAACCCAACGGGCCCACATGCCGGTGACCGATGATGAGATTAAGGAGAAGTACCTCGAGCGCGCCATCCGCGAGCTCAACTCGTTTACGCGCGAGTTGCAGGCGTGCCCACACTGCCCCCGCGGCAACCTGATGCCCGTGCTCGGCTCCGGCCACCCCCAGGCCGACATCATGCTGCTGAAGTACGCACCCCTGCCCTCGGAGATCGAGGAGGGGGTCGCCTTCTATGGGCGCTCCGGCGGCGCGCTGATGAAGTCCCTCAAGCGCTTATCGATCGACCCCCTGGCCGTCTACGGCACCCTCTGCGTCAAGTGCCCTCTGAGCGACGCCGCCCTCGCCGACCCAGGCTGCATCGCCCGCGTCACCGAGGAGATCGCCATCGTCCAGCCCAAGATCGTCGTGGCGATGGGACCCGATGCCCTGCTTGCGCTGAGCGACATGGATATCCCCCTTGCACGTCCTCTGCAGGAGGAGCCAGGCCTCATCCAGCAGCTCACGCCGTCGATCAGCGCCTTGTACGTCCCCAACATCGACGAAGCCCTCGACGAGCAGGACTCAAAGCGCGAGTTCTGGGCCGCCTTCCGCGCGCTCGGCGAGTGGTATGCGGCGCAGCCACCGTATTGAGAGAGTTAGGACGCGCTCAGAGTACGAGCACCAACTTGCCCAGCTTGCCACCCGCCGCAAAGCGCTCGTAGGCCGTAGCAGCCTCGTCCAATGAGAAGGTCTCGGCGATAGGCACGCGCAAAACGCCGGACTGGAACAGCGGCAGCACCTCGTGCTCCAGGGCACGCGCGGCGAGGGCCTTCTCCTCCAGCGGGCGAGCGCGGAGCATTGAGCCGTGGATGCGTGCGCGCTTGCCCATCAGCGCCAGCAGGTTCAGCTCGCCTTTGACGCCTGCGGAGACCCCGACCACGCAGATGCGCCCGCCGCTCGCGAGCGCATTCATGTTCTCCGCGAGGTTGGGGGCGCCAACCAGCTCCAGGATCACATCGAACGGCCCGTGCTCGGCAAAGCCCTCGGGCGGTATGACCTCGGCGCCAAGTGTGGCCACCTGCTCGCGCAGCTCCTCATGCCGGACGGTTGCCACCGCATGCGCGCCGCAGGCACGAGCGAGCTGGATCGCGGCCGTGCCGACTCCGCCGGCCCCCCCGTGGACGAGCAGGCGCTCTCCCGGTCTGAGTCCTGTCTGTGTGAACAGCGCGTCGTGCGCTGTCGTGAAGACCTCCGGCAGCCCACCGGCCGCGGCCCAGTCCATGCCGGCCGGCACCGGCATCAGCTGGCGCTCGTGGACCACGGCCCGCTCGGCCTGCCCGCCGCCGCCGACAATCGCCATGACCCGGTCACCGGGCCTGAAGCGTTCCGCTCCCGGTCCAAGCTCCTGGACCTCGCCCGCGAGCTCCAGCCCGGGGATGTCCTGGGGTGAGCCGGGGGGCGCCGGATACAACCCCCGCCGCTGCATCATGTCGGCCCCGTTCAGCCCCGCCGCCCGCACGCGGACCAGCACCTCGCCCGCACCGGGAACCGGGTCCGGGTGCCCCTCGACCACGATCTCCTGCTCGCGGATGGTGACGGCACGCATGGCGGAGGAGACTAGCGCGCCCGAGAGTTGTATCCCCGGTGCTCCGTATGGTGCTCGGCCATGTCTCGATTTCCGTCTTTGAAGGCGAAGAAGCTCCTGCGGCTGCTGCAGGCGGAGCCGCTGAGGTACCGCGTGGTTCGCCAGAGCGGCTCGCACCGTAAGCTGGAGGCCCTTGGGCATCCCACGATCGTCTTCGCCTTCCACGACAACCAGACCATCCGTCCGTCAACCGTCAAGGACATCCTGTGCAATCAAGTTGGTCTTACGGAAAAGGACGCCCGGGCACTGCTCTAAGCTAGGAGATCATGGTCGTGAGAATTCTTTACAGGCAGGATGAAGACACGTGGGTTGCCACGTCGCCGGAGGTGCCACGCTGGACCGCGGTGGCTGACACGTTCCCCGAGGCGCAGCGGCTGGCCGAGGAGGGTGTCCGCTTCGCGCTGGACCGGGACGATCTGGCGATCGAAAACTACGTGCCAGCGAAAACGGCCGTCGCGGCGTAACTCACTGGGATCAGCAGCAGGTCAAGCGCCGGCTACCGGCCCGCTCAGCGTTCAAAGGAAGCAACGCACTCGACGTGGTGCGTCTGGGGGAACATGTCCACCGGTCGAACGCGATGCAAGGTCCAGCCGGCCTCGACGAGCTGAGCCGCATTGGGGGCCAGTGTGGTGGGGTTGCAGGAGACGTAGACGATGCGCTTGGGAGAGGCGTCGATGATGCGGCGGACGACCTTGGCGGAGAGACCTGCGCGGGGCGGGTCCACGACGAGCACGTCGGGCTTGCCGGCTTTCGCCAAGAGCTCGGGCAACGCCAGGCGGGTGTCGCCGGCGAAGAAGTGAGCGTTGGTCACCTCGTTGCGACGGGCAGCCGCGATGGCGTTGGCGACGGCCTCTTCGATCAGCTCGATACCCCACAGCTCGCCCGCGCGAGGGGCGAGGGTGAGGCCGATGGTGCCGATGCCACAGTAGAGGTCGAAGACCCGCTCCCAGCCCTCAAGGGCCGCGTACTCGGTGACGAGGCCATACAGCACCTCGGTCATCTCGGTGTTGGTCTGGAAGAAGGCCTCGTGGGAGATGCGCAGGTCGAGCTCGCCGAGGCGCTCGGGGAGCTCAGCCACGCCGCTCACGAGCTCCGTCTCCCCGCCCATGGTCGTCTCCGCCAGCTGACCGCTGCGTGTCCACAAGAGGCCGGAAAGACGCCCGCCCAGCGTCCCGCGCAGGGCATCGGCCAGCGAGGACACGTCCAACTCGCCGGGCGTGCTCACAAGCCGCACCTGCACCTGCCCGGTGTGGCGGCCCTCGCGCACGACGAGATTGCGCAGGAGCGCCTCGCCGCTTGGCTCATCGCCGCGCGTCCACGCGCCCAGGCCCGCCTCACGCGCCCACGCCGCCGCGGTGTCACGCGCCAGGTTGCCGAGCTCGGAGGCAAGCAGGCAGTCCTCGATCGCCACCACCCGGTTGCCGCCCGCAGAGGCGTGAAAGCCACACACCAACCTGCCGCTCGTGGCAGGCATCTCATCGTGCGCGGCCACCCCGGCGGAGCGGAGCGGAGCCTCTCCCTCCTCCTCTTCGAGGTCCATGCCGAAGGAGTACTCCAGTTTGTTGCGGTAGCGCCACTGCGCCAAGGCCGGCACGATGTCTTCGAGCTCGAAGCCCTCGAGCTTGCCGATGCGCCGCAGCGCGTCGCCCACCTGCGCGTGCTTGATCTGCAGCTGGCGCTCGTAGGGCAGCACCTGCCAGGGCACACCGGGGTGGCTCGCGCGCGGCGCGATGCGCTCGGAGCTCGGCTCCAGCACCTCCAGCGTGCGCGCGTGCGCGTAGGTGCGTTTGGGCTTGTACACGACCGCGCGCACGCGATCGCCGGGCACGGCGCCGGCGACGAACACCACGTAGCCACCTGGGCCCCAGCGCGCCACGCCCTCGCCGCCGTGCGCGAGGGAGTCAACGGTCAGCTCGAGCTCCTGCCCGCGCTGCGGACGCTTGGATTGGCCGGGCGAGGCGTCAGCGGGGGGTGCGGTGGAGGCGCTCACTCGCTCACTATCGCAGTTCCAAGGAGCAGCTCCAAAAGGGCCTTCTGCGCGTGCCGGCGGTTCTCGGCCTGATCCCAGATGCGCTGGCGCTCGCCGTAGAGCAGCTCGGGTGCGATCTCCTCGCCGGGGTGCGCCGGCAGGCAGTGCAATACGATCGCTTCGGGATCGGCCAGCGCCAGCAGCTCATCGTCCACGCGGTAGGGCGCCAACAGCTCACGGCGTTCGCTCGCGGTGTCCTCGTCGCCCATGCTGACCCATACATCCGTGTAGAGAACGTGCGCGCCACGTGCCGCCTCACGCGGGTCCTCGTGCAGCGTCAGTCTGCCGGCCGCCTCGACAGACAAGGGAACCGTGCTGCGGTCAAGCGCATAGCGAGTCGGCGAGGCCACCGCCACGTCCACCCCCGCCAGCGTTCCCAGCACCGCCAGCGAGCGCGCCACGTTGTTGCCGTCACCCACATACGCCAGCTTGAGGCCCGCCAACGGACCGAAGCGCTCGCGCATCGTCAACAGATCCGCCAGCGGCTGGCACGGGTGGTGCTCGGCCGTGAGCATGTTGAAGACGGGCACCGAGGCGTACTGCGCCAGTTCCGCCACCAGCGCGTGCCGCCCCGTGCGCAGGCCGATCGCAGCCACGTGGCGCGAGAGCACGAGCGCTGTGTCGCGCGGGGACTCCCCGCGCGAGAGCTGCAGCTCTTCGGGGCGCAGCACCAGCGCCGCCCCGCCCAGCTCGTGCACCCCCACCTCGAAGGATACGCGCGTGCGTGTGGAGGGCCGCTCGAAGACCAGCGCCACGCTGCGGCCCTCGAGCGCCCGCGAGGAGAGCGGCTGCGCCTTCAGCTGCGCCGCGCGCGCCAGCAGCGCAGCGAGCTCGCCGCTCGTCAACTCGTTGCCGATCAGGAAGTGGCGCGCCATGGGAGGCGTCAGTCTAGGTTAGGGTTATGTGCAGAGGTGTGAACGGGCTTGCACGCCCCTCACCCACCGCAACGTTGAGAACTGGGAAAGGATCGGATCAAGGGATGAAGCGAGGGATCTTGGCTCTGGCGGCGCTGATGTGCGGCGCCGCGCTGGCGTTCGCCGCCGGCTGCGGCTCCAGCGGCAGCTCCAATGAAGCCGAAACGACGACGGTCACCGTGGGCGGGCGCACCAGCACGATCACCACCTCCAAGACGACTTCAGGGAGCAAGAGTAAGGCGGGTGGGCTGCAGCCCAATACGACACCCAAGTACGGCACACCTCCCGCCAACGCGCCCGTGCAGAGTGGCGCCGTCCAGATCGCCTACCGCAACATCGCCATCGATCCCGACGTGCTCAAGGTCAAGGTCGGCTCCACGATCAAGTGGACCAACTACGACCCCGTCGAGCACAACGTCACCAGCAAGGGCGGGCCTGCGAAGTTTGCCTCAAAGAATTTCGGCGAAGGCGGCACCTTTGAATTCAAGGCCACCAAGGCTGGGGTCATCCACTACGTATGCACCATCCACCCGACAACGATGAACGGGACGATCGAAGTCGTCAATTAAAGGAAGCGAGGCCCTCGGTGGGGGTTGAGGGGGTGGCGTAGTCACGGCGAGGGATGCGCCCTGAGGTGAAGGCCAGACGCCCAGCCTCGACGGCGTGACGCATGGCGCTGGCCATGCCCACGGGGTCCTGCGCGCGAGAGACGGCGCTGGCAACCATTACGGCATCGCAGCCGAGCTCCAGCGCAAGCGCCGCATCGGAGGCAGTGCCGATACCGGCATCGAGCACCACGGGCACGCTCACCGCCTCGCGCAGCAGCGCGATGTTGTAGGGGTTGCGGATACCCTGACCGCTGCCGATCGGCGCCCCCAGCGGCATCACCGCGGCGCAGCCCAGGTCCTGCAGTCGCCGCGCCAGCACGGGGTCGTCGGTCGTATAGGGCAGCACCACGAAACCCGCGTCCACCAGCTGCTCGGCAGCGCGCAGCAGCTCGGGCGCGTCGGGCAATAGCGTGTCCTCGTCGCCGATCACCTCGAGCTTCACCCAATCGGTGGCGAACGCCTCGCGCGCAAGCTGCGCTGTCAGCACCGCGTCGCGCGCGGTGTGAGCGCCCGCGGTGTTGGGCAGTAGACCGACGCCAGCCTCAGCGAGCACGTCGATCAGCGAGCCGCGCGCGTTTGGATCGATGCGCCGCAGCGCGACCGTCACAAGCTCGCTGCCGCTGGCCGCGATCGCATCGGATAGCAGCGCCAGCGAGGGGAAGCCACCCGTCCCGAGGAACAGCCGCGACTCAAGCTCGCGCCCGGCGATGGTGAGCGGCACGTTCGGGTCCATCATCCGCCCTGCATCGCGGTGAGTACCTCGACGCGCGCGTCCGCCGGCAGCGCAAAGTCCTTCCACGTGCCGCGCGGCACAACCACGCCGTCGACGGCCACCGCGATGCCTTTGGCATCCAGCCCCAGGTCCAGTCGAGCGAGCGCCGCGGCCACGGTCTCGCCCGCCCGCAGATCGGAAGCATCTCCGTTGAGGAAAATCATTTAGGAGAGGACCATTGTCTGGGGACTCACCCGCCCGTGGTGGCCGCGCACCGCGGTACTGCCGGCAGCGATGAAGCGCGCGGGGTCGCATCCATCGAGGCCTGGAACGGCAGAGTCGCCAGCCAGGGTCGCGGCGATGAACTGCGCGGTGAGCGGAGCGAGCAGGATGCCGCTGCGGTGGTGGCCGGTCGCCCACAGAAGACCGTCGAACGCGCCCGGCCCGATCGCAGGGGCGTTGTCGGGGGTGCTCGGCCGCAGACCCACGCTTAGCTCTTCGATCTGCAACTCCTCGATCCCCGGCACCAGCTCATGGGCGTCGCGCAGCAGCTCGTATACGCCACCGGCGGTGGGGTGCAGGTCGTGGCCGCGCTCCTCCATCGTCGCGCCCAGCACGTAGCGCCCATCGCCACGCGGCACCAGGTAGCCGCCGTGGAAGCGCACGACACGCGTCAGCAGCCCCGGCCCGGCTGGATCGCGCAGACGCATGATCTGGCCCTTCACGGGGCGTACGGGAATGGACATCCCGGCGGGGAGCTCGAGCTCCGATGTCCATGCACCTGCCGCCAACACCACCCAATCGGCGGCGAGGTGCCCGCCGTCGTCGAGTGCTACTCCGGTCACACGCGTGCCGTCGTGCTCGAGAGTGGCGACTCGTGCCTGCTCGCGCACGACCACCCCCTCCAGCTCGCAGGCGGTGTGCAGCGCCTTGAGCACAAGACGCGGGTCGACGCTGTGATCGTCCGGCGCGTGCAGCGCCAGGCGGATCGTGGGCGTCAGCGCCGGCTCCAGCTCACGCGCTGCGCTGGGAAGCAGCCTGTGCGCCCGGACCTCAAGCGACTCCCGGAAGGCCAGCTGGCGCTCCAGCTCACGCGCCTCGTCATCGTCACGGGCGACGACGAGCGTACCCGTGCAAAGCAGGCCAAGCTCCACGCCGGAGCGCTCCTGTAGCTCGGCCGCGAACTGCGGCCACAGCGCCGCCGAGCGCAGGCCCAAATCGAGCACGCGCCGGCCGGCCTCGCCGAACTCCACCTCGGCCACCGGCGCCAGCATGCCGGCGGCCACGTGCGATGTGCCCGCGCCGGTCCTGCCGCGCTCCAGCAGCGTCACCGACAGGCCGGCCTGACGTGCGCGCCAGGCGCAGGCGAGACCAATGATCCCGCCGCCCACAATGGCCACGTCGACTTTGTCGGACATGGCTGTGATGCTAGTCCGTGACAAACACTCTTACGAATTCCGCCACTGGCTCGTCTGTAAGACTTGCATCAATGTCGATCCCCGCCGAGCAGGCGCCGATCACCAGGCCGTACGCCGCGCGTCGCGAGCGCCTTGCGCATGTCTGCCTGTATCTCGTGTGCGATGCGCGACCGGGAGGTCGCGAGCTGGTGGACGTGCTTAGTGCGGCCCTCGCGGGCGGGGTGGACATGGTGCAGCTGCGCGAGAAGCAGATGGACGATGAGACTCTTACGGAGGTGGCGCGCGCGGCAGCGTCCCTCTGCGCGCGCGCAGGCGCGCTCCTGATCGTCAACGATCGCCCCGCGGTCGCGCTGGCGGTGGGAGCGGACGGCGTGCACGTCGGCCAGGACGACATGCCGGTCACAGAGGTGCGGGCACTGGTCGGCAAGGAGCTGCTGATCGGCCTCTCCACGCACACCTCCGCGGAGATCGACGCCGCGGAAGAGGCCGATTACATTGGAGTTGGTCCCGTGCATGCAACGCCGACAAAGCCGGGCCGGCCGGCGGTGGGGCTCGATCTAGTTCGCTACGCGGCGCAGCACGCCTCGATGCCCTTCTTCGCGATCGGCGGAATCGACACCGACAACGTGAGCGCAGTGCTCGCGGCGGGCGCGACGCGCGTAGCCGTGGTCAGGGCGATCGCCGAGGCGGCAAACCCCGAAGTCGCGGCGCTCGTGCTGCGCGAAGCGCTTGCCGACGTCGCACGGGAGCCCGACGTTGCCCGAGCCTAGCCGCAGCGAGCTGCGCGACGCCGAAGCCCGCGCGGCGCTTGAGCCGCTGGCTGCGGATGAGTGGCCCAAGCCCCTGGTGGCGGCGATCGCGCTCGCCCTACTGCTGGCGGTGCTCGTAATCGTGGGCGCAGCGAGCGTGCACGACCTGAACCGCCATGGAGGCTCACTGGGTGGTGCGATCTTCCTAGCGGCGGTGCTGGTGGCGCTGGCGAGCGGGATGTACCGGCACCGCTACTGGGCCGTGCTCGGCTTCGAGGCGCTGCTGGCGTTCCAGGTGATCGTGACCTCGCTCGCGCTCGTGGTGGCCTCGACCGTGGTGGCGGCGGCGGTGTGCGTCGTGAGCATCGGCCTCGGGGGGTGGCTGTTCTGGAAGCTGGTCCGCGTAATGGGCCGCATCCAGGCCCAGCAGCGCAAATCGGCAGGGAGCGCCCTGCGATAGGCTCGCTCCGGATGCCCGAGGCAAGCTACGACTGCATCGTGATCGGCGCCGGTCCCGGCGGCTACGTGGCCGCGATCCGCGCCGCGCAGCTGGGCATGAAAACGGCCGTAATTGAGCAGGACAAGGTCGGCGGGCGCTGCCTGAACTACGCCTGCATCCCGGCCAAGGCGGTGCTGCGCTCGGCTGATCTGCTCAGCGAGGTGCGCGAGGCTCAGGACTTCGGGCTGAAGGTCAGCGGCGTGGAGGTTGACTTCGCAGCCGTACAGACCAGACGCGAAAAGGTCGTGGCAACGCTGGTGGGGGGTGTGGGCGGCCTGTTCAAGAAGAACAGCATCGATCTGATCGGGGGCGCGGCGTCGCTGCTCGCGCCCGGGCGCGTGCGCGTGGGGGAGGATGAGATCGCCGCGGAGACCGTGATCCTCGCGACCGGCTCGGTGCGCCGGCCGATCCCGGGTGTGGATTTCGGCGGGCACGTGATCGGCACCGAAGAGGCATGGGCGCTCAGCGAGCTGCCCGCGCGCCTGGCCGTCGTGGGCGCGGGGGCCTCGGGCGCGGAGATCGCCTCAGGCTACGCGCGCCTGGGCAGCGAGGTGCTGCTGTTTGAGATGCTCGACCGGGTGCTGCCGAGCGAGGACGCCGATATCTCGCGTCTGGTGGAACGGGGCCTCAAGCGCCAGGGTATGCAGATCTTCACCGGCACCCCCGTGGAGAACGTCAGCAGCACGGACGCAGGCGTGCGCTTCAGCTACGGCGGCGAGTCCGCCGAGGTCGACTACCTGGTGATCGCCGCCGGCCGCGGCCCCGATGTCGAAGGGCTGGGCTTGGAGAACGCGGGTGTCGAGCTCGATACCCCATCCGGGGCACCCCCCATGACGGGGGGCAGGCAGGGTGACGGCGGCCTCGTAAAGGTGGACGGCGCCTTGCGCACGAGCGCCGCCGGCGTGTATGCGATCGGCGACCTCGTCGCGGGGCCGGCGTTGGCGCATAAGGCTTCGGACGAGGGCATAATCGCGGTGGAGGATGCGGCCGGTTTGGCCACGCACCCACTCGCCCTCATCGATATCCCGCGCGCGACCTTCTGCACCCCCAATGTGGGGTCCTTCGGGCTGACCGAGGAGCAGGCGCGCGAGCAGGGCTATGACGTGGTCGTGGGTAAGGTGCCCTATGGCGCGGTGGGCGGCGGCACCGTCTACGGCGATCGCAGCGGCCTCGTGAAGGTCGTGGGCGAGAGCAGGTACGGCGAGCTGCTCGGCGGACACATCGTCGGCAGCCGCGCCACCGAGCTGATCCAGGAGCTCGTGAACGTGCGCATGCTCGAGGGCGGCTACGCTGAGGTGGGCCGCATCGTCCACGGCCACCCCACGCTGTCGGAGGCCGTGATGGAGGCGGGGCGAGCGGCAGATGGCTGGCTCATCCACGGCTGAGGCCGCGTTCTACTTCGATCTGGCCAGCCCGCTGGCATATCTGGCGGCGGAGAGCATCCTGCAGGCGCTGCCCGGACCTGTGGAGTGGCGGCCGGTGCTCGCACGCGAGTTGAGTCCCAGCGCGGCTGCGTTTGCCGCGCGTTGCGAGCACAAAGGAACGGTCTGGCGCGAAAATGTCGAGCGCCAAGCGCACGCCCTTGGCTTGCAGCCGCTGCACTGGCCGGCGGATTTTCCGTTCGACAGCGAGTCCGCGATGCGCGTGGCCACGTATGCGAAGTCGATCGGACGGACCGTCCCCTTTGCGCAGGCCGCCTTCCGTCAGGCATTCGCCGCCGGCAACAGCCTCGCGCAGACCGACAACGTGCTGATCGCGGCCGCCGCATGTGAGATGCACCCTGCGGCAGTGCTGAAGGGGGCTGAGCTCTTCACCATCCGCGAGCAGCTGGCGCAGGCGACGGCGGACGCGGCAGCAGCTGGGGTCAGCGATGTTCCTGCGGTCCGCGTCGGCAAGCGCGTGTTCGTGGGAGCGAGCGCGCTGGAGCAGGCCGAGGCGGCGATGCGATGGGGAGCGAGCGCCTTGGAGCGGGACGAAGCGGCGATACGACTGGGAGCGAGCCCCTTGGAGCGGGACGAAGCGGCGACGTGATGAAAGCCAACCGCGCCTACCGCCTGATCGTCCGCCGCGGCGGCTGGATGCCGGCTGCGCTGGCGGATCCCAGCCGCGTGGACCACATCGAGGTGGTGGAGATCCACAGTGGTGAGGTCGTGCTGTTCTGGGACTGCCCCCCAAAGGCGTGCGCGCGAATGGCGAAGGCGCTGCGCGCGGACCTGGCGCAGTTACAGGACACGGAGTTCCTGGCGCGCTGGAGTACCGTGGATAGTTGATGGCGCAGACACGGTCCGATCCTTCAGGCATGCATGGGGTGCAGACCCCACCTACCGCTACCCACGCCCCTACCTCCCTACCCGACCCCGCGCTCGCGCGCGAGTGGCTCGCGACGATGACGCTGATCCGCCGCTTCGAGGAGCGCGCGGGGGAGATGTATGCGCGGGCGAAGATCGGGGGCTTCCTGCATCTCTCGATCGGCGAGGAGGCGGCGATCGTCGGCGCCGCGCGGGCGCTGCGCGAGGAGGACTATCTGATCGCCACCTACCGCTCGCACGGCCACGCGATCGCGCGGGGCACGCCGCCCGAACGAGTGATGGCCGAGCTGTTCGGGCGCGTCGATGGATGCTGCAAGGGGCGCGGCGGCTCCATGCACATATTCGACTCCGAGCGCCGCTTCATGGGCGGCTATGGCATCGTCGGCGGCAACCTGCCGATCGCCGCGGGCATTGCGCTTTCAAGTGATTACCGCGAGACGGAGGAGGTCACGCTGTGCGTGTTCGGCGACGGCGCCTGTAACCAGGGTACTTTCGGCGAGACCCTCAACCTGGCCGCGCTGTGGAAACTGCCGGTCCTCTTCATGGTCACCAACAACCAGTTCGGCATGGGCACAGCGCTCAAGCGCCACTCCGCCGTGACGGATCTACAGCGTAAGGGCGAGAGCCTTGGGGTGCCCGGCACGCGCTGCGACGGCATGGACGTGCTGGACACGCACAGGGCCATCAGCGAGGCCGTCGAGCGCGTGCGCAGCGAGCGCTGCCCGGTGCTTGTCGAGGCCATCACCTACCGCTTCCGCGGGCACTCGATGGCCGACCCCGAGTCCTACCGCTCCAAGGAGGAGGTTACGCAGTGGCGCGAGCGCGATCCGATCCCCGCCTTCGGCGCGGAGCTTCAGGCGGCGGATGTGGTGGACACCGACGCGCGGACGCGCATCGAGGAGGAGGCGATGGCGCGCGTCGATGCGGCCGTCGAGTTCGCCGAGGCATCCCCCTTCCCGGCGTCTGAGTCGCTGTATGACAACGCTTACGTGCTCGACGACGAGGTCAAGGGGCGCTACCACTGATGGCCGAGCTGCGCTACCGCGAAGCGCTCAACCAGGCCCTGCGCGAGGAGCTCGCGCGGGATGAGCGCGTCGTGCTGATGGGCGAGGACATCGGCGTCTTCGGCGGCGCCTTCAAGGTCACAGAAGGCTTGCTGGAGGAGTTCGGCGAGCGGCGCGTGCGCGACACGCCGATCTCCGAGAACACCTTCGTCGGCATCGGCGTGGGCGCCGCCATGACCGGCCTGCGCCCGGTGGTTGAGCTGATGACTGTCAACTTCGCGCTGCTCGCCTTCGACCAGATCGTCAACCACGCCGCCCACATCCACTATATGTTCGGGGGCCAGGCGCGGGTGCCATTGGTGGTGCGCATGCCTCAGGGGGCAGGCCATCAGCTGGGCCCCACGCACTCGCACTGCCTGGAGGCGATGTTCTTGCACGTGCCGGGTCTGCTGGTCGCCACTCCCGCCACGGCCGCGGATGCGAAGGGACTGCTGAAGACGGCGATTCGCGATGAGAACCCCGTCATCTTCATCGAGCACGAGTCGCTCTACGGTGTGCGCGGGGAGGTGCCCGACCCCCCATCGGAAGCAGGCGGCGAGGAACACCTCGTGGACTTCGGCCGCGCCGCAGTGCGCCGCGAGGGCAACGATGTGACCATCGTGGGCGTCTCGCGCATGGCCGTGACGGCGCAGCGCGCCGCCGAGCAGCTCGCCTCCGAGCACGAGGTGCAGGCCGAGGTCATCGACCCCCGCACGCTGCGCCCCCTCGACCTCGACACGATCCTCGCCTCCGTCGCCAAGACCAACCGCTGCGTGGTCGTCGAGGAGGGCTGGCCGCACGGGGGGGTCGGCGCCAACCTGTCGGCCTTGATCTCAGAACAGGCCTTTGATGACCTCGACGCTCCCGTCAAGCGCGTGTCGGGCGCCGATGTGCCAATGCCCTACTCCAAGCCGCTGGAGGACATCGCCTACCCGCACGAGCCGCAGATCGTGCAGGCCGCGCTGGAGGTCCTTGGAGGTGTGCCCGCATGACGGAGATGGTGATGCCGCGGCTCTCGGACACGATGGAGGAGGGCACGATCCTGCGCTGGCTCAAGGGCGACGGCGAGCGCGTCAGGCGCGGCGAGGAGTTGGTGGAGATCGAGACCGACAAGGCCAACATGACCTACGAGTCCGATCAGGAGGGAACGCTTCAGATCGTCGCGCAGGAGGGTGACACGTTGGCCGTGGGACAGACGATCGCGCATATCGGCGAGCGCGGCGAGGCGGGTGCTCTGCCCCCGGAGAGGGACTCTTCACCCGAGCAGGTCCCGTCATCCGAGCTGGCCCCTTCATCCGAGCAGCAGGCCTCGCCGTCCGAGCAAGTCAAGCCAGCGAGGGCAGCGTTGGCTCAGCAAGAGCGCATCAAGGCGTCTCCAGTAGCCAGGCGGGTAGCCAATGAGAATGGTGTCGATCTGAAGACGCTGAACGGCAGCGGCCCCGGCGGGCGCATTGTTAGGGCCGACGTCGAAGCCGCAGGGAGCGCTGACATGCCATCCGCCGCAGAGCGGGGCAACGCCGCTGGGTCGCTCACCACGACTTCTGCACCGATTGCCCCCACAGCCTCCGTCGCGGCTGTCGCCGCCGCCAAGGGCGAGACCTCGGTCCAGGAGCTCTCGCGCACGCAGCGCACGATCGCCAGGCGCATGGCGGAGTCCAAGGCCACGATCCCCGATTTCACACTGAATATGGACGTCGACATGGAGGCGTGCGTGGCGCTGCGCACGCAGCTGAAAGAGCTGGCGCAGAGTGCAGGCCCCGCCCACCCCGCGCCGACCTACAACGACATGGTCGTGAAGGCCAGCGCACTGGCCCTGCGCGAGTTCCCGCGCGCAAACGGAAGCTATCGGGACGGCAGCTTCGAGCTGCACGCGCGCGTGAACGTGGGGGTGGCGGTGGCTACCGAGGACGCGCTCATCGTCCCCACGGTCTTTGACGCCGACACCAAATCCCTCGGGGAGATCGCCCGCGAGACGCGTACGCTGGCCGAGCGTGTGCGCGCCGGCGCGATCACGCCGCCCGAGCTCGGGGGCGGCACCTTCACCGTCTCGAACCTCGGCATGTTCGGCGTCACGCGCTTCACCGCGATCATCAACCCGCCGCAGGCCGCGATCCTCTCGGTGGGAGCGCTCGAGCCGCGGCCCGTCGTGCTGGCCGGCGGCCCTGACGGGGCTGGCGAGATCGTCGCACGCCACACGATGTCGATCGCCCTCGCCTGCGACCACCGCATCCTCTACGGCGCCGACGCGGCCAACTTCATGGCCCGCATCCGCGAGCTGCTCGAAGCGCCGGCGTCGCTGACGCTGTGAGTGCACGCGCGGCAGCTTGTACTCCAGATACAAACAGGTGCGTTTATCTCAGCGTAGTCGCGCGACCGCGTCGATTACCGAGCCGGGATCGACTCCTGACATGCGCCGGAACAGCGTGAGCGCAGCATCCTCGGTCAGCCCTGAGACGAGATCGTTGACGAGGCGCGATCGCGCCTCGTCGGTTTGAGCCGCATGGAGCCTATGCTGATAGGCGAGCGGGAGCAGCCGCGACTCGTCGCCGTCACCGCTCGTCGCTTTTAGGTACCACTCGCAGAGCCTGCGTATGATCTCTCGCTTGCCGGCCTGCATCACAGCGAGCGACGGACGCCTCACGACATAAACCCACGTGAGGTCCTTGAGTGCATCCACCTGCATCCGCGCCGCCGGGTCGATGACCACTTCCGCGCAACCCTCCCTCGGCCCGTCCTCGATCGTGAATGCACCCAGATATTTGGTGATCAGCATCGACGCCATCGCTCGTAGAGCGGCGCGCTGATCGTCTCTTCCCTCGAATGACTCATCGATGCCGGCGAGGCCCAGAACCTCACTAACGGCTTCGATTCGCGTCTCGAGGTCTTCACGCCCGGCGGCATGGAGGCCTTCTTCGAATCGCGCCAGCTCCTTCTTGCCGTCGCTGTCTGCGCACAGCAGGTGCAGAGGCACCAGCCCAGCCTGATAGAAGTCCTGGAGGTCGTGGACCGCGTAGGTCACGTCATCCGCCCAGTCCATGATGCGAGCGATGAGCGAGGGCTCGTCGCTCTGGCTGTCATGACGAACCCACTTGAAGGCTGCCAGATCCGGCTCGTAGGCACCCCACTTGTACTTCTTCTTGAGATTCTCGGTTTCGCGTGGCCAGGGGTACTTGAGAATCCCGTTGAGCGTCCTGCGCGTCAGCGATAGGCCCGGAGCATCGAGCTTGCGCACTGCGAGCTTCGTGACGATCCGAAAGCTCTGGGGGTTGCCCTCGAAGCCGGCGGGGGTGTCGTCCCGCAAGACCTCCTCAGCCACGTGCCCGAAGGGCGGGTGGCCAAGATCGTGAGCCAGGCCCGCCGCCTCGGCCGCATCTGGGTCGACCCCGTCGAGAGCCCTTGCCGCCCGTCCGCTCAATGCGCCTGTGTCGCGTTCCTGCAGGAGCTTTTCCGCGCAGCGCCGCGCCACCTGGGCGACCTTGAGCGAATGGGTCAGCCGAGTATGAAAGGTGTACCCGGACTCTGATCCGGTGACCTGGGTGACACCGCCGAGCCGCTGCAGCGCCGAGCAGTAGAGGAGGCGGTCACGGTCCCGCTGGGCGGGCGTCCGAAACGCGCCGCGTGATTTGTCATCATCGATGATCCCCGACACGACCGCCCCGTCGTCGTCAAACGGCTCTCGGGGCAGCCGCTCGTTCAGGCGGCCCAGGGCCTTGTCGGATAGAAGCGTGATCGGCTCGCGCATATGCGCCAATCAGACTACTGTCCGCGTGAGCTACCGCTGGGCGAGTTGGATGCGCAGGTGACTGTCCAGCCGCAGCGCGTCGCTCTCCACCAGGTCGTAGATCGCAGCGCTCATTACCGTGGATGGAAAGCCGTTCTGTGCTGCTCGACGCAGCTCCCGGGCGGTCCACCAACGCCCTGGAGCGCCCTCAGCTACGCGCATAAGCGCCTGGCGGGCCTCCGAAACCTGCTCGGCCGGGCCCATATGACGGTGAGAATCAGACACCGGATACCTCGTTTGTTTGGGCTAAAAATATCATCATTAATTGCATCTCTATTTTAGCCGAGCGGATCGGACGCTACGATGGGATCGCTGAAGACGCGTGACTCGACCACCCGCGGCGCCTGGTCGAGTGACCAGTTCGGCGTATCGAATACATGCCTGCTCCGTGGCAGCCGCGGTGGCCACCGTCCAGCATGGCCCCTCGCCAACGGCCCGCTGTGCCGCTGTCGCGGCGCTGGCGAGAGCCCATGCCCGCCGTCCCGCGGCGCTGACAACCACCCAGATCTCTCGCTCACCGGCAATGAGGAGGCGCTGAACATCGCCTCTGACGGCTTCCCACGCCGTAGTGGCAGCCTTCTGGGATACGCCTTCGCGAGCCAAGGAAAAGGCGATCGCCGCCTCCATCGCGTCATGCTCGGTGAACGGAGGATCGCGCTTCAGGCGCCCAGCGGAGGCCCACTGCTCGCGGCGAGCGCGATCCACTTGGGCGCACCAAGCGATATCCGAGGCGGTGATATCCCCGCCACGGGTCACCAAGACGGTCCAAGGGCTGGGCCGGGACGATCGCGCACGCCTCAATTCGATCACACTGGGCCTCCCGCGACCAGCCCGAGCCGCGCGGGGAAGTTGCGGAGGGAGCGGCTTATTTGGATGGAAACCTGACCTCGTGGCCGTCGATAGCCCTGAAGCGGGCACGATAAGCAGGGTGCCGAAGCGGCTGCGAAGCTCGTCGGGATCGCCACGGTGAGATCTCGCGTAGGCAAAGTCATGAGCAACTTGACAGTACAGACGCCTGGAGATACCTCTCGCCATTTCAGGTCTCTGGGGAATAACCTGGCGCGAAATCGACCCTCATGCCTGCTCGCAGCCGCGTCCTACGCAGTTGGCATGCGACGCTAGGCTTGAGTAGAGATGAGCTTAAGCGTTCGACCGTCCGATGAGCTGTGGGTATGCCACCTGGGCACCGTCCCGTGGCGCGAGGCGCTGGCGCTGCAGGAGCAGATCAGGCTGCGCAGGCAGGCGGGCGAGCTGCCGGACACGCTGCTGTTGCTGGAGCACCCGCCGGTGTATACGCGCGGCCGGCGCTCGCGTGCAGGGGAGCTGACGCTGGGCGAGGACTTCTACCGCGCGCGCGGAATCGAAGTGGTGGACACAAACCGCGGCGGGCGCGTCACCTACCACGGGCCGGGGCAGCTGGTGGGGTATCCGATCATGGGCGTGACCGACGTGATCGCGCATCTGCGCACGATCGAGCAGGCGCTCGTCGCCGCGCTCGCGCAGGAGGGCATCGCGGCGCGCAGCCGTGTCGATGACGGGCCGGACTTCACAGGCGTATGGGTGGGAGCGCGCAAGATCGCCTCGCTCGGCGTGCATGTATCGCGCGGCGTGAGCACCCACGGCTTCGCCGTCAACGTCGACAACGACCTGGAGCCATTCTCGTGGGTCGTCGCCTGCGGCCTGCCGGACGTGGAGATGACCTCGATCGCGCGCGAGCTTGCGCCTGCGCGAGAGACTGGAATGAGTTGTTTTCGTAAGCGTGTTGCGTATCAGTTCTGCCAGGCCCACGGACGGCGTCAGCGTCTCGTCACCCCGCGGCGGCTGGAGCTCGATCGGGAGCCCGACCGCCGGCTGGTGGCTGCATGATGAGCGGGGTGGGCGGGACTCGATCCCGCGCCAACCCCGGCGGCATGGACGTGCTCAAGGTGCTGGGCGCAGATGTCAGGCCGCTGCGTGAGCGCAAGCCGCCGTGGTTCAAGGTGCCGCCGCCGGGCGGCGAGCGCTACCGCGAGCTGACGGAGCTGATCCGCTCGGAGAACCTACACACGGTCTGCCAGGAGGCGGCGTGCCCGAACGTGGGCGAGTGCTGGGAGCGGGGAACCGCGACGTTCATGATCCTCGGCGATACCTGCACGCGGCGCTGCGGCTTCTGCAACGTGAAGACGGGCAAGCCGACCTGGAACGATCCACTGGAGCCCGCGCGCGTGGCGCGCTCGATCGCCCGCATGGGCCTGCGCCACGCCGTCATCACCTCGGTCGACCGCGACGACCTGCCCGACAAGGGCGCCTCGGCGTTCGTGGGCGTGATCCGTCAGGTGCGCCGCCAGGCGCCGGAGTGCAAGGTCGAGGTGCTGACGCCGGACTTCCAGGGCCAGGAGATGCCGCTGGCGAAGGTGATCGCCGAGCGCCCCGACGTCTTCAACCACAACGTCGAGGTGGTGCCGCGGCTGTATCCGGTGGCCCGCCGGGGCTCCACATTCAAGCGCTCCTGCCGCGTGCTGAAGCTCGCCAAGGAGATGGGCGGCCCCGACATCGTCACCAAGTCGGGGCTGATGGTTGGCCTGAGCGAGACCCACGAGGAGATGGTCGAGACCTTTGCGCAGCTGCGTGAGCACGGGGTGCAGGTGCTCACCGTCGGACAGTACCTCAGGCCGTCAGAGCGTCACCTGCCGGTCGTGCGCTACTGGCACCCCGACGAGTTCGCCGCGCTGGAGCTCGCCGCCTATGAGCTCGGCTTCGAGCACGTAGCGGCCGGGCCGCTGGTGCGCAGCAGCTATCACGCCGACCAGCACATCGAGCAGGTGAATAGGACCCACCCACCCGTGGGACCGCTCGCAGCCCGGGGATAGCTCCGCGCTGGCGTTCAAGACGGCGGCACGTCCAGACGCATGTTCCCCCTTAAGGACAACATCCCTCGCGAACACTTCCCCTATGTGACGATCGCGCTGATCGCGCTGAACGTGATCGTCTACCTGATCTCGCTGCGCAACGGCGGCAGCTTCTTCGGCGGCCCGAGCGAGACTGTGACGGTCCACTACGGCGCGATCCCCTATGAGCTGACCCACCCCGGCAGCCACTGCGATCTGATCGGCGGGGTGGGTGGGTTTCCAAGCAACGAAGGCATCGTTTGCGAGGGGCAGCGCGGGGTGGCGGGCAGCGCTCCCGCCCAGCCCGCCACGTGGGAGACGGCCATCACGTCCATGTTCCTGCACGGTGGCTTCCTGCACCTCTTTGGCAACATGCTGTTCCTCGCCATCTTCGGCCCCACAGTCGAGGACTCGATGGGCCACTATCGCTACATCGCCTTCTACCTCCTCGGCGGTCTCGTCGCGCTCGCCGCGCAGGTGGCGGTCAACCCCGACTCCACCGCCCCCACACTCGGCGCCTCCGGCGCGATCGCCGCGGTCCTCGGCGGCTACATCGTCCTCTACCCTCGCGCCCGCGTGCTCACATTGATCTTCATCATCCTGTTCGCCACGATCGTCGAGCTGCCGGCCGTCGCCCTGCTGGGCTTTTGGTTCCTGGAGCAGGTCTACTTAGGGACCGCCGGCCTCACCGGCTCCGCGGGCGGCGAAGGCGTCGCCTACTTCGCCCACATCGGCGGCTTCGCCTTCGGCGCCGCCCTCATCTGGCTGTTCGCCCGGCACCGACGGACGGTACCGCCACGGTATCCGGTGTATTGAGCGTGCCGACGGTCTCCTTCGAGGAGATCCAGCGCAAGCACGGGGTACGCGTGAGCGAGTTGCGCGTCCTGCCTCGCGGACAGACGCAGGCAACCCCGCCGAGAGAGAGAGGCGTGGGGAGGGCTGACCACCCTGGGGCGGCCAGGGGAAGGAGAGGGAGAGGTTGGCGCCCTGGCGGAAGGCCGGACAACGGAGAGCGAAGGGTTGACGCCCCGCGGACGGACGCCCGCCGGCTCAGGCCCGCAGCGGATCGACCCAGCGCAGGCCCGGGAAGCGCGAGAAGTCGCTGTCACACGAGCACAGCAGCGCGCCGTGCTCGATCGCCAGCGCAGCGAGGTGCGCGTCGGTGCTCAGATTGCCGGCCGTGCCCAGTGGCGTGAGCAGCTCGCGTAGCACCGCTGAATGGCGGTCGGTGGGGTGCACGACGGTCGTACAGGGCTGCTTCAGCCACCCGTCGAGAAGGTCCAGCGCCTCCTCCGCCTCGAGCGGCGACTCAAACACGGCGGCATTCGTGCTCAGCCGCACGAACCCGAGCAGCGTCGTCCAGGTCAGCGCCACAGTCTCCGTCCCCGACAGCGTCTCCTGCACCCACCCGTGGGCCGCGTCGTGACGCGGCGAGGACGCATCCGCCGCGTACAGGAAGAGGTTGACGTCGGGCAGCTTCACTTGCGCAGCGCGAGCTTGCGCACGATCTCCGCGTCCTCCAGCTCGCCCGCCAGGCGGCCCGCGCGGTCGAGGTCCACGCCCCTCCTCACGCCCATCCGGCGCACCGGCATCCGGTAGGGACGCGCCGAGCGGCCCTCGCTGCCAATGCCGGCGCGTACAGCATCGTTGAGAGCCGTCTTGAAGGACACCCCGCGCTCGCGCGCCGCCCGGCGCAGCGTCACCGAGACATCCGGGTCCAGTGTCACCGTCGTCCTCATGAAGGCATCATAGCAGCGGCGCCGATGCTGTCATGATGCCTGCTGACGGCGACACGCGGGCGGGCGCAACGGTGGCACCCGGGCAGTAGAGACACCCACAGCGGCGCCCTCCGCCGCGCAAACCGCTGTACTGGGGCGATGGCGGCGCGGCTGCTGATCCTCTTCCTCGTCCTCGGGTTCGGGGCGCTGACCCTCGACGCCTTCGTGGAAGAGGGGGTTACCCTGCCTGGCGTGGTCTCGCTCTTCGTGCTCGTGCTGCTCGTGTTCGGGGCGATTGGGGCGCTGCTGGGCAAGCCGCCGCGGGGACCGCGGCCGTGAGCACGCCTCCACCCTCACCCTTCCCGCCCCCAAGGCGGCGCCGGGAGCGCGGGCGGCGGCGGGGGCCGCGGCGCGCGCGGCGACTGCGTGGCGGGCTGGCCCTGGGGATCGCGTTCCCGCTCGCCATCCTCGCCGTGCTCGCCCTGCTGGCGACCCGCACCGTGCGTGACACCGGCCCCGGGCATTCGGGCGCCACAACGAGCGCGCGCGATCGCGCTCATCCCTCCGCTCCTGCTCGCGGTAGCACCGCGTCAGGATCGGCGACCGCGGCCAACCCAGTGCCGGCCTCGCCGGCACTCCTCTCCCTGCACTTCCACCATCCGCCGCGCGCCGCGCTGCTCTTCGATCTCGACAGCGGCAGGGTGCTGTGGGCGATCAACCCCACGGAGCGGCTGCCGATCGCCTCGCTCACGAAGATGATGACCGCACATCTCGTCGTGCGCTCCCAGCACGCCGACGCGCAGGTGCGCATCACGCACAACGCCGTCAACGCCGCCGGCTCCAAGGTCGGGGTGCTGCCGGCCGGCAGGTACGTGCGGCTGGAGACGCTGCTCTATGGGCTCCTGCTGCCCTCCGGCAACGACGCCGCCATCGCGCTCGCCGAACGTGTTTCCGGGAGCGTGCCGCGGTTCGTCGCGCGTATGAACGAGGAGGCCCGGCGGCTTGGGCTCTCCTGCACGCACTACGTCTCACCTGACGGCCTGCAGGACGCCAATCGATCCTGCGCGGCCGATCTCGCCACGCTCGCGCGCCTGGACCTCGCCCAGCCGCGTATCGCGCGCGTCGCTGGCTCCGTCTCCGCTGTTGAGCCGCTGCCGATCAAGGGAGGCAAGGTCTGGCTCTACAACAACAACCCGCTGCTCAGATTCCACTACCCCGGCGCGATCGGACTGAAGACCGGGGAGACCGAAGCCGCTGGGCGCTGCCTCGTGGGAGCCGCGCTGCGCGGCAACGTCAGGCTCGGCGTGGTGCTGCTTGGCTCGCCCGAACTGGGGCGCCAGGCCGAGGTGCTGCTCGATCGAGCCTTCTCCGGCGTTTACCACCTGCCGCCCGAGGCGGCTCCTCCGGTCCCCAAGGGGATGTAGAGCGGCTGGAAGGATTGCTGTCATGTTTGCTACCATGACAGCATGAAGCAGGTTACGCTACGGATGGATGAGCGGCTGGCCAACTTCCTCAAGCAGGCTGCCGCCGCGCGCAGCGAGAGCGTCAACTCCTTCGCCCGCACGGTGTTGACAGCAGCGGTCGATCCCGAGTACGCCGGAGATGAGACCGCGCAGTTGCGCGAGCGCCTGGCCAGAGCCGGGTTGCTGGCCACTCCCAAGCCAGTCTCCTACCCGCGCCCCGACCCGGCGGCTGTGGCAGCGGCGGGCAAGCGCGCGGCTCGCGGACGGACGCTCTCCTCGATGATCATCGAGGATCGCGGCTGAGCGTCTTCGCCGACTCCTCCGCGCTCGTCAAGCTGTACGTTCCCGAGGAGGAGTACAAGCCGGTCCGGCGGCTGCCTGCGCCGCTGCTCGTCTCGGTGCTCGCACGCGTGGAGGTCGCCGCGGCGCTCTGGCGCAAGCACCGCACGGGTGAGCTCGACCTCGACGACACCCTGCTCTTGATCCGCGCGTTTGCCGCTGACTATGCGGGGACGCCTGACGGCCCACCGCGCTTCCAGACCATTGAGATCACCGCCACGGCTGTCGAGCACGCGGCCGAGCTCACCGGCGCCCACGGCCTGCGCGCCTACGACGCCGTGCAACTCGCCTCAGCGCTCGCCATCCGTGCGGTGGACAAGAGCTGCACTACGCTCGCCAGCTTCGACCACGATCTGATCCGGGCTGCGGCGGCGGAAGGATTCGAGGTTCTTCGGATGTAGTACCCTCCTTACAGCACCGATTGACTGGTCAGTCAGCCAAAGGAGACGACGTGGACCTCGACGACACACCCGAGCAGGCAGCACATCGCGCGAAGGTCCGTGCGTGGCTACAGGAACATAAGGGCGAGGCGCCCGTCCTGCAGGGGCCAGGCGCGCTCACTGACGAGGACGAGATCGTCGCCGCCCGCCGCGCCTGGCAGGGCAGGCTCGCCGAGGCCGGTCTGGCCGGGGTCACCTGGCCCAAGGAGTACGGCGGACAGGGGCTCGGGCCGATCGAGCAGGTCATCTGCAACCAGGAGATCGCGCGGGCGCAGGTGCCCGGAATCCTCGACGCGATCGGCGTGGGCATGCTCGGGCCGACGATCATCGCTCACGGCAGCGAGGAGCAGAAGGGGCGCTATCTCGGCGCCATGCTCCACGGCGATGAGGTCTGGTGCCAGCTCTTCTCTGAGCCTGCCGCTGGCTCGGACCTGGCGGCCGTGCAGACGCGCGCCAGGCAGCAGGACGATGGCTCCTGGCGACTGACCGGCCAGAAGGTCTGGACCACCAATGCACAGTTCTCCGCTTACGGGCTGCTGCTGGCGCGCACCGATCTGGACGCCCACAAGCACAAGGGCCTGACGATGTTCATCGTGCCGATGGACGCGCCCGGCGTCAGCATCCGCGGTCTGCGCCAGATCTCCGGCGAGGCCGAGTTCAACGAGGTCTTCTTCGACGATGTCGCGCTCGACGCCGACGCCGTCGTCGGCGGAGTCGGAAACGGGTGGGGCACGGCCTTGACGACGCTCATGTTCGAGCGCGTCACGATCGGGCTCGGCGGCGAGGGCCTTGGCTTCAACTCCCACCGCTTTGCCCAGGCCATCGCCGCCGACGCGCACGCCTCGCGCGATCCCGAGGTGCGCCGCCAGCTCGGCGAGATCGCCGCTGACCTGCTCGCGGTCAGGTTCACCGGCTACCGCACCTTGACTGCTTTGCAGCGCGGACAGATCCCCGGCCCCGAGGCCGGCCTGGCGAAGGTCACGATCGTCAACGGCGCGATCCACGCCGGCGAGCTGATCGCCGACGTGCAGGGACCCGACGCGCTCGGCGAGGGCTCCGAGTGGGCCTACATGATCTCCTTCCTGCCCGGCCTGAAGTCCGCTGGGGGCACCGAAGAGATCCTGCGCAACACCATCGGCGAGCGCGTCCTGGGCTTACCGCCCGAGCCGCGCCTGGACAAGGGCATCCCCTTCTCTGAGCTGCGCGCCAAGGAGGCTGCAAAGGCATGAATCTCGCACTCTCAGACGAGCAGGTGTTCCTGCGCGAGGCTGCCCGCGGCGCGCTCTCGCGCTTCAAGACGCTCGCGGCCGCGCGCGACGCGCTCGATACCCCACAAGGGGGCACCCCCCACGGCGGGGGGCAGGCAGGCGGTCAGGGCGAGCTGCCCGATCTCTGGCCCACCGCGTGCGAGGCCGGCTGGCCAGGGCTGTTGATCGATGACGCCCACGGCGGTGCCGCGCTGGACGCCTTCGATGCCATGCTCGTCATGGGCGAGTGCGGGCGCGTGCTCGCCGGCGTCGCCCTGCTCGGGCATCTACCCGCAACTGCGATCCTCAGCGAATCCGCCGCGCCCGCCGCGGCCGCGCTGCTGCCCCCGCTGGCCTCCGGCGAGCAGCGTGCCGCCTACCTGCCCGCGTGTCCGCCTAACGACGTCTACGACTCCTGGTGCGTGGACCCGCTACACGGCTCGGAGCGCCCGGCGCCGCCAGTGGCCACGGGCGCCGGCGAGGGTCATGTCACCGTCACTGGCACGTTCGCCTTCGTACCCGACGCGCCCGGCGCCGATGTGCTCGTAGGCACCGTCCTGCTCGACGGCAAGCCTGTTGGCGTAGCCATCAAGGCCTCCGCGGAGGGCGTGAGGATCGAGGCTATCCGCCGCTACGATGCCACCCGCTCGCTGGGGCACGTCACGCTGAGCGACGCCCGCGCCGTGTTGCTCGATACGCCGGTGGATTCCCTGGCCGCCGCGTGGCACCTGGCGCAGTCGCTGCTCGCCGCCGAGTCCATCGGGGCTGTCGAAACCGCCCTCGACGTCTCCGTCGCCTACGCCAAGGAGCGCCACACCTTCGGGCGTGCCATCGGTTCCTACCAGGCTGTCAAGCACTCCCTCACCGAGGTCCTGCGCCAGCAGGAGAACGGGCGCTCGCTGCTCTACTACGCCGGCTGGGCCCGCCGCGGAGCACCGGGGGAGTTCGCTCTGGCTGCGGCCGCCGCGCGATCGGTCGCGGGGCACGCGCTCGACACCGCCGCGCGCACCATGATCTCCGTGCATGGTGGCATCGGCGCCACCTGGGAGCACGATGCGCCGCTCTATTTCCGCCGCGCCCAGCTCTCGCGGCGCTTGCTTGGGGGCACGAACGGCGCCACCGATCGCGTCGCTGGCGAGCTGCTCACGCAGGCCGCGCAGGCCGCCTAGGTTAGGGCCCGCGTTTTGCCTTCGCCGCCACCGCCGTCGCGGCAGCTTCGGCCACCGGCGCGCCGTAGGCCGCGTGCACAGCGGCAACGAGCTTCGGGTCCACGCCGCAGTTGATGCAGAAGCCGTGTTGTGACCAATCGATCGCGCGCGCAAGCACCTGATCGGCGTAGGCGATGCCTGCTTCGTCGTGGCCGTAGTAGTCGTAGGCCGCGCCCCATGCCGCGCCGTCCAGCGCCAGGGTGGCACCGTCGGAGTACAGCAGGCGCGCAGCCGCCATCAGCGCATCGAAGTCGTCGTAGATCGATGGGTGTTTCGCCGTCGGATGGTCGTATGCCGTGGGCCGTTTGCCATACCGGTAGGAGTCGCTCACGAGCTGCCATGTGCTCACCGGCCCATTGGTCACATTGAACTGCATCGGGCCGCCGCAGCAGCCGGCGAAGTTCAGGCCGTGGTAGGTGCTGGGCGCGGTGGAGAAGGCCGACTCCTGGCGATGGATCGAGGCCAGCAGCAGCCAGTTGACCCCGAACGTGCTCTGCGCCTGCGCATAGATCGGGTAGAAGCCCGACATCCACGCCTCGGAAATGTGAGTCTGGGTGTCCGTGTAGCGCACGAAGCTCGCCAGCGCGCGTTTCTGCTGCGGCGTGCCGGCCGCAGTCACGATTGCCGCCTTGGCTGCAGCGGTTGATGCCTGCTGAGCGCTTGCCGGCCCTGGGGTGGGCGTGGCGACGAGCGTCACCACCGGCGGAGCCGCATCCGAGGACCCGTCCGCGCGGGCTGCGCCGCGCCGCGCCGTTTGGCCGACCAGACCGCTTAGCACCGCCACGAGTACCGTCACGCCGAGCACCAGCAGAGCTGCGGCCAGTGCCCAGGCCCTCCGTTCGGAGGGAGGCACGGGCGTAAAAGGGTCGCTTGTCATCAAACTCCAACCGCGCGCCGCAGCACGCGGTCGAAGACGAGATCCGGCAGCAGACGGCTGGCCCACACCATCGCGTGCGCATCGAGCCCGATGAGGTAGCGCGCGCGCATGCGCTTGGTGGTGAGCGCGCGCTCGATCGTCTTGGCGACACGCTCGGGTGGGACGCCGCGCTTGGCGGTGTCCTTAAGAGTCTTCTCCATCGCCTTGGGCACGTGGCCGTAGTACTGGCGCAGCTGCTCGGGGATCTCGACGCCGTCGATCAGCTCGTTGCCCTTGTCCCAGATCGGCGTGGCCACCGAGCCCGGCTCGATCAGCGCCACCTGGATGTGCGAGCGCGCCAGCTCCACGCGCAGCGCGTTGCCAACGGCCTCCAGCGCGTACTTCGAGGCGTGATAGGGAGACATATAGGGGGTGGTGATGAGACCGCCGATCGAGGACAGCAGCACGATCCGCCCCCGCGCCTTGCGCAGCGCCGGGATCAGCGCCTGCGTCACCGCGACCTGGCCGAAGAAGTTCACGTCCATCAGCCCGCGCAGCTCCGCCAGCGGCAGCATCTCAAGCGGCCCGCCGATCGCGATGCCCGCGTTGTTTATCAGCGCGTCCAGCCCCTGCGCGCCCGTGCGCTGCTCCACGAGCTCCGCCGCCGCCGCGATCTGGGCGGAGTCGGTGATGTCGAGCTGGACAGGGGTCAGGCGCCCGCCGGTGTTGCTGCCGTCCGCCCCGCTGCCGCCGGCGCCGCTGGCGCCAGCGCCCGACTCGCTCAGAAGAGCCTCGCCCGCCGCTGGGGCGCGCACGCCCGCCAGCACGTCCCAGCCCGCGCGCGCCAGGTGCAGTGCCGTCGCCTTGCCAATGCCGGTGGAGGCGCCGGTGATGAGAGCCGTGGGCACAAACTTCAGGCTACAGCGAACTCACTGCGCTTCGACGCCAGCGCCTGCAGCAGCTGGCTGAAGGCGTCGGCGAACTTCTCGACGCCCTCACGCTCGAGCGTCTCAGTGACGTCGTCGTAGTCGACGCCCACGGCTGCCAACTGCTCGATTAGGCACTGCGCGTCCGCGAGTCCGTCTTCCAGGCGCACCCGCGGGCGGCCGTGATCCTGATAGGCGCGGATCGTCTCCTCGGGCATCGTGTTGACGGTGTCGGGCCCGATCAGCTCCTCCACGTAGACGGTGTCGGGGTAGTCGGGGTTCTTCGTCGAGGTCGAGGCCCACAGCACGCGCTGCGTGGTGGCGCCCTTCCCAGCCAGGAACTGCCAGCGTGGGCCGCGGAAAGTGGCGTTGTAGTGCTGGTAGGCGAGCTTGGCGTTGGCCACTGCGAGCTTGCCCTTGAGCTCCTCGTGACCGCCGATCTCATCCAGGCGCCGGTCGGCCTCGGTATCGATGCGCGAGACGAAAAAGCTCGCCACCGAGGCGACCTTGCTGGGATCGCCGCCGGCGGCGATCAGGCGCTCGAGGCCGCGGATGTAGCTCTCGGCAACCTCCGCGTAGCGGCGCAGCGAGAAGATGAGGGTGATGTTGATCGAACGCCCCTCAGCGATTGCATCCTCGATCGCTGCCAGCCCGGGCTTGGTCGCGGGGATCTTCACCATCAGATTGGGGCGATCCACCGCCTCGTGCAGGCGCATCGCTTCCGCGAAGGTAGCCGGCGCGTCGTAGGCGAGGTTGGGATCCACCTCCAGTGAGACGTAGCCATCTCGCCCCAGGCCCGCGTCCCAGATCGGGCGGAAGAGGTCGCAGGCGTCCTTGATGTCCTGCTCGGCCAAACGCCAGAAGACATCCTTGCCCTCCACGCCTTCGCTGGCGAGCTCGTGTAGCTGCTCATCGTAGGCATAACCTTCGGTCATCGCCTTCTGGAAGATGCTGGGGTTGCTGGTGGCGCCCACCACCGCATCCTCGTCCAGCAGCGACTGTAGGTGCCCGCCGTGGATGGACTTGCGCGAGAGGAAGTCGATCCACACGCTCTGCCCGAGTGCGCTGAGGCGGTGCAGGGGAGAAAGCGTCGGTGAGGTCATAGAAGGTCTCCTTCAGTCTAGGAGCGCGCGGGCGCGTGCTGCGATGTTCTCGGCATTGAAGCCGAGCTCCTTCAATACCGTTGTACCCGGTGCAGAGGCGCCAAAGCGGTCGAGGCCCAGCACATCGCCGTGCGGGGGGGGTCCCACCCATCTCCACCAGCTCATCGTGGCGCCCGGCTCGATCGCCAGACGCGCGGTGACATCACGCGGGAGCACTTCCTCGCGGAACTCCTGGCTTTGCGCTTCGAAAAGCTCCATGCAGGGCATGGAGACGACGCGCACCTTTACGCCATCGCCGGCCAGCTGCCGCGCGGCAGCGAGCGTCGAGGATACCTCGGAGCCCGTGGCGATCAGGATCAGCTCGAGATCGCCTGCGCCTTCAGACCCCTTCGCCCCGCCGCCGCGCGAGTCCCACAGCACATAGCCCCCGCGCTCGAGCTCCTCGGCGGCTCCCAGGCCCTCCGCGGCGCGGTCGGGCACGGGCAGGTTCTGACGGGAGAGCAGCAGCGCCACCGGCCCGTCCTCGCGTTCCAGCGCCACGCGCCAGGCGTGCGCGGTCTCATTGGCATCGCCGGGGCGGATCACCCACAGCCGCGGGATTGCGCGCAGCGCGGCGTAGTGCTCGATCGGCTGGTGCGTGGGGCCGTCCTCACCGAGGCCCACGGAATCGTGCGTCCAGACCCACACCACCGGCAGCCCCATCAGCGCGGAGAGGCGCACGGAGCCGCGCATGTAGTCGGAGAAGACGAGGAAGGTGGAGCCGTAGGGCTTGACTATGCCGCCGTGCGCGGCGAGCCCGTTGACGATCGCGCCCATGCCGTGCTCGCGGATGCCGAAGGGGACGTTGCGCCCCGCGTGCGGACGCGAGAACTGGCCGGCGCCTGGGAAGACGGTCTTGGTGGACTCCACGAGGTCGGCCGCGCCGCCCACCATCGTGGGCGCGTGTGCGGCGAAGGCGGCCATCACCTTCTGCCCGGCGCTGCGCGTGGCGAGGTCCTTGCCCGCGGGAAAGCTCGGCAGCGACGCCTCCCAGCCCGCCTCCAGTTCGCCCGCCCACACGCGATCCCACTCGGCGGCCGCGTCGGGCAGCGCCTCGCGCCAGCGCCCAAAGCGCTCCTGCCACTCACGCTGTAACCCCGTCCCGCGCTCGCGCAGGTCCATGTGCTCATACACGCGCGCGTGGACCGCGAAGTGCGCGTCGGGATCGAAGCCCATCACTTCCTTGGTGGCGCGCACCTCATCCTCGCCCAGGGGCGCGCCGTGGGCCTTGGCGGTGTCGATCGCGTGGGGGGCCGGGTAGGCGATGTGCGAGCGAATCGCGATGAACGAGGGCCGCTCCGTTTCATCGCGTCCTGCCTGCAGCGCGGCGTGTAGCGCGTCGAGGTCCTCGGAGTCCGCGACGCGCTGCACGTGCCAGCCGTCGGCGGCCAGGCGCGCGAGGTGGTTCTCGCCATCGAAAGAGATGGCGGTGGTGCCATCGATCGTGATGCGGTTGTCGTCGTAGCAGACGATCAGCTTGCCGAGGCCAAAATGCCCTGCGATCGAGGCGGCCTCCTGGCTGACGCCCTCCATCAGGTCCCCGTCGGAGCAGATCGCGTAGGTGTGGTGGTCGACCACGTCCGCTCCGGGGCGGTTGTAGCGCTCGGCGAGGAAGCGCTCGGCCATCGCCATGCCCACGGCGTTGGCAAAGCCCTGCCCGAGCGGCCCCGTGGTGATCTCGATCCCGGGCGTGTGCCCGCGCTCGGGGTGCCCCGGCGTGCGTGAACCCCATTGGCGAAACTGCTTGAGGTCCTCCAGCGTCAAGTCATAGCCAGTGAGATGCAGCAGCGAGTACTGCAGCACGCAGGCGTGCCCGGAGGAGAGCACGAAGCGATCGCGATCGGGCCACTGCGGAGCGGCCGGATTGACGCGCAGCATGCGCGTGTAGAGCGTGTATGCCAGCGGCGCCAGCGCCATCGCCGTGCCCGGATGCCCTGCGCCGGCCTTCTGCACGCCATCCATGGCCAGCGCGCGGATGGTGTCTATCGAGAGCGCTGTGATCTCACGCGGGGCGGCCACGAAGAGTGATGCTATCGACGGCGGTGGCCGCCTTGCCCGCCGCCCATCGTTTTGAGGAGGACCTCCAGAGGAGGTCCGGTGTTGGCCGTTTATACCCCTTCGGGTGCGCACGCCAGGCCGACTCGGTCCACTACCCGGTCGGCCCGCGGCGTATGGCTCAACCGACCGAAGGGCGCCTCTGGTAAGGCGGCAGCGCCGCCATCGAGTGCGAGCGCCCGCGTGCACACCAGCTGCGCGTGGGGCGCACGCGTACGAGCCAGTGCATGTCGTGGCGACAGTGCGAGCGGCGGTAGGGCCAACGAGCGTGAAGCGCCCGCGACATCCGCTGCTCCTGACAGTAATGCGTTCTCATGATCCCTACCTCCCTGCTGCTCCCTACCTACCCGACTCCCTCACAGCTCAGCGGCGATTTGGCCGTGCGGGCCAAGGGTCGTCCTGAAGTTGTGCCTGGAAGTCACAACTAATAGCACCGGGCCTACAGAATGGCGGCGGTGGAACCATCCCTGGGCAGCTGCCCTTCGCCCTGTGCTGCGGTCCTGCGGTCCTACCTGACCTAAGACCAAAACCTCTCTCCTCCATTGCTTTTCGACCCATTGCGCCTCCCAAAATGCAATCCGCGGAGACCCCATGAGTATCTCCCGCAAAGACATATAAATCAGGTTTTACTCAGCCTGTCAACCTCTAAGCGCAACGATTTGTCAACTGTGACACGCTGTCAAACGTGTTGGCAGCCCGTGCAAAGTGATCTACTCTGGCTGGGTGGCCAATAAGCGGGGAGAGGGAAACGGACGCCGAGGACTGCCGCGAGGACCACAGGCGCTGCCCCGCGCGGAGGTCGTGGCCGACCAGCGCCGGCGCCTGTTCGAGGCGCTGCTTGAGCTCATCAACGAGCACGGCCTGGGGGGCGTGCGCATCTCCGAGCTCGTCGCCCACGCGGGGGTCTCCAGACGTAGTTTCTACGAGCACTTCCACAACAAGGAGGAGTGCTTGCTGGCGGCCTTCGATGCCAGCGTGCAGCGCCTGACGGAAGCGATGGCGCACGCCTATGACCCCAAGATGGAGGGGCGTGAGCAGGTGCAGGCGATCGTGCGCTCGCTGTTCGACGCCACGCTCGAGCGCCCCAACGCGACGCGGCTGGTATGCGTGGATGTGATCGCCGCCGGCGCCGAGGGCATGGAGCGCTGGGCGCAGGGCGCCGCGCGCTTTGAGAGCTACCTGGGCGAAGTCTTTGCGCGCGCACCCGGCGAGGGAGGCATCCCCGAGCCAGTCACCAAGGCAGTGGTGGGCGCGCTGCGCAAGATCCTCTACTCGCGCGTTGCCAGCGGGCAGTCAGGCAGGGCCCTGCGCGCCGAGCTTGAGCGCGCCCTGCCCGAGGTGGTGGAGTGGATCTGCTGCTACTACCCCTCGCCTGAGGGCATTCCCATGCGCCCGCGGCGCCTGCGCAACGTGCAGCGGGCAGGCCGGCACGTGGGTGGGTGGGCGGGCGGGCGGGCTCCTGGATCTTTGGTCACTTTTTCGCGGCAGAGTCCGCGCGGACTGCCACCCGGGGAGCACAACCTCCCGCGCGGCTTTGTCGAGCACAATCAGCGCGAGCGCATCTTCGACGCGATCGCCAACCTCACCGCTGCTCGCGGCTATCCCGCGCTCAGCCTCGAGGACGTGGCAGCCGAGGCAGCCGTTTCGCTGCAGACCTTCTATAGCCATTTCGAGAGCAAGGACGAGGCCTTCGTGGCCACCTACGAGGTTGGGCACGCCCGCGCCTTGGCCATCTGTACCGAGGCCTTCGCTGCCGGTGAGACGTGGGTACAGGGCGTGCGCACGGCCATCGCGGCCCTACTTGAGTTCCTCGCCGCCGAGCCCTCCTACGCACACCTGGCGTGCGTGGACATCACCGTGGCCTTCCCGCGGCTGACCGAACGCGTCGAACAGGCCCGCAGCGCCTACGCGGAGCTGCTGGCCTCGCGCCTGTACCGGCTCAATGGAGCATCCTCGGGGGTTGGCGAGTCCTCATCGATTGTCGGCGAGGCGATCGTCGGCGGCATCTTCGAGCTGCTGCACGACTACGTCGCGCGCGGGCTCACCGAGCGCCTGCCCGAGCTGGGCGATCACGCCACCTACATCACGCTTACTCCCTTCATTGGCAGTGAGGCAGCTGCCGCCGCGGTGCTCTCCTCGACGCTTGTCCGGACCTAGCCAGCTGCGCCCAAATAATTGGGGATGAACGCGAGCGTACATATGCACGGTAACGTCTTTTTCGACTGAAAGTTCCTTATATCGAAATAGGCCTGCCACCGGTCCGTACGCGGGTCGCAATCGTCAAGAACGACGGGGTATTTGCCGAAAGCCCGAACGTGGTGGTACCGGTCGAATACGACGGGCGGGATCCCGAGGGCAAGCGGGATCCTTATCTGCTGCGCGCCCGCCGCACCGCGGCCAGCACGCGCGCGCTCATGGGGGGGAGCGGCATCCTCCTCGTAGCAGGCGATCCGCGACTCGCGGCCCACCCTCTCCTTACCCTTGCCGGGTTTACGACGATCGCCGTAAGCGCGGCGGTGCAGCTTTCGGCACCACGCATGTCGTGGCTGCGCATCGAGGAGTCTCTCGCGGGCGCCGCCGCAATCCTGATCGTGGGCTTCGGCGACCAGCGCGTCACCGTACTCAGCGTGCTGTGGCTCGCGGCCATAGCCAGCGGCGTGGTCGCGCGCGGGGGTCGCGTGCACTGGATTGGGCGCACCGTGGTGCTCAGCGCGATGGCGCTGCCCGTGCTGCGCGAAGGCCGCCTGACGGCAGCGCACGCGGCGCTGTGCGTGGCTGCCATCGGGTTGCTGCTGAGCTGCGGGCGCCTGACGCGCGAGCTCGGGCGGCTGCTGCGCCAGGCGCGCTATGACGCCGACCACGACGATCTCACGGGGGCGCTGTCGCGCTCGGCCTTCCGCGGCGCCCTTGAAAGCGCAACGAAGAGCGCCAGCGAAGCCGCGCCCGCCTGTCTTTTGCTGTTCGATCTCGATGGCTTTGGCGTGGTTAATAAGGCGCTTGGCCACGCCGCAGGCGATGCCCTGCTGGCCTCGGTGGGCGAGCGTCTGCGCACTGTCGCCGGACCTCGGCGCGTGGTTGGGCGATTGGGGGGAGACGAGTTCGCGGTGCTCGCCCGCGGCGAGGAGGATCCCGCGCCGCTCGCCGCTGAGCTGCTCGAAGCCCTTGAGCGCTGCGGCGATGAGCAGCGACACGTATCAGCCTGCGTCGGCGTCGCCCAGAGCCCCCGTGATGGCAGCGATGCCGAGGCGCTGTTGCGCGCCGGGGACATCGCCCTGCGCGTGGCCAAACGCAGCGGCGTCGGCGGCCAGGCCTCCTTCTACGCCGGCGGCCCTTTGAACGGGCAGGGCGCGCACAGCGCGCGCGGCGCGCTGACGCGCTTGATCGGCGGCGAGGGTCTGGCCATGGCCGTGCAGCCGATCGTCGATCTGCGCAGCGGCGCCGTCCACGCCTACGAGGCGCTCGCGCGCTTTGGCCAGGGCGGGACGGATAGCCCCCTGCACTGGTTCTCACTGGCCGAGGAGTTCGGCGAGCGCGATGAGCTCGAGCGCTCCTGCCTGCGCGCTGCGCTCGCGCTGCTCGGTCCCCGGCCACGGGGTACACGCGTGGCCGTGAACCTGTCTGCGCCAGTACTGCTGGATGCGCGCACCCTGCGCATCCTCGAGCAGCCCCGCGATCTCTCCGGCCTGATCATCGAGGTCACCGAGGAGGCGCTGGTGCAGAGCGAAGCGCAGCTGCACACCGCCATCGCGCCTTTGCGCGAACGCGGCGCAAGGCTGGCCGTCGATGATATGGGCGCCGGCTACTCCGGGCTGCGCCAGATCACGACCGTCCAGCCCAGCTACCTCAAGCTCGATCGCTCGCTCGTCAGCGGCATCGACGGCGACAGCGATCGCGCCGCGCTCGTGCAGGCGTTGGTGGGCTACGCCGAGCACGTCGGCAGCTTGCTCGTCGCCGAGGGCATCGAGAATTCCGACGAGCTCCAGGCCCTCATGGATCTCGGGGTGCCGCTCGCGCAGGGCTTCTATCTGGGACGCCCCGCCAAGCCGTGGCCACAGGTCGAGCTCGACAGTTTGGGGTTGGGGGGGCCGGCCTATAGGCTGCCTCACGATGGACGTGCCGCTGCTGCGCCTGCACCAGTCCGCGCTTGAGCCCGCCTACGCGACACCGGGCTCGGTGGGGTTCGATCTGTCGACCACCGCGGCGGCCGACATCGAGCCTGGGGAGATCGCTTTCGTCGGTACCGGCCTCGTGGTTGCCACGCCGCCCGGGTGGGCGCTGTTGGTGTGCCTGCGCTCGTCTACACCCAAGCGCTTCGGCGTCCTGCAGCCGCACGGCATCGGCGTCATCGATCAGGACTATCGTGGCGCCGAAGACGAGCTGCGCCTGCAGCTCCTGAATTTCACTCGTGCTGCCGTTCACATCCCCGCTGGCAGCCGGATTGCGCAAGGAGTCTTCGTGCGCGCCGAGCAGGTCACGTGGACGGCCCACCGGCCCGAAGGCAAGAGCCGCGGGGGGTTCGGCAGCACCTGACCTCGGCAGCGCCTCTCGGTGCTTAGGTCTGCGGCAGCGCCTCCGGTGCTTAGGTCTGGGTGAAGGGGAGCCGCACGCGGAAGGTGGTGTGGCCGGGCTTGGAGCTGAGGGTGAGCGAGCCGTCGTGGCGATCGACGACGATGCGCCTGGCAGTGGCCAGGCCCAGGCCCGTGCCCTGCCCGACATCCTTGGTCGTGAAGAAGGGATCGAAGATGCGCCCGGCGACATCCTCGGGAACGCCGGGGCCGTCGTCAGTGATCTCCACGACCGCGCAGTCGCCGTCGGCGCGGGTGGCGATCGTGATCGTCCCCTGCTCACCGAGCGCGTCGATGGCGTTGTCGAGCAGGTTCGTCCACACCTGGTTGAGCTCCGATCCGCGTACCGTGAGCTTGGGCAAGGTGCGGTCGTAGTCGCGTACGAGCTCGATCGAGGTGTGCTTGAGCTTGTAGCCCAGCACCGTGAGCGTGGTCTCCAAACCCTCGTGCAGATCGATCTCCACGAGACCGCCGCGATCCATGTAGGCATAGGACTTTACGGCGCCCACAAGCGCCGACATGCGCTCCGTGGACTCCTGCAGCTCAGCTGCCAGCCGCCCTGCGGTGAGCGTCGCCGCTACCCAGCGCAGCGCCGCGCCGGTTGCCGGCCCCGCCAGCTCGGCCACCCGATCCAGCCACGGCTGATCGACGCCCGCGGCTGCCAGCGGCTCAGCGAGCCGCCAGGGCTCCTCGATGCCCAGCGCCTGCAGGCGCTGGAGCAGCTCCTCCTCGGCGTCTGAGGCATCCAGCGTGTCAAGCGCGGTGGCCGCGGCAGCTTGGGCAAGCGCTTGGCGCTGCAGGCCCAAAAGCCGCTCGGCATCGGCCCGCTCCACGCCCGCTTCCACGAACGCCGCCAGCGCCGCGCCGATGGCCTGTAGCGCCTCGGTGAGCTGGTCGGCCGCACGCCGCGCCGCGGCAGCGGGATTGTTGAGCTCGTGCGCCAGCCCCGCCGCCATCGTGCCCAGCGAGGCCAGGCGCTCGCGGTTCTGCTCGATCGCGGTGACGCGGCTCGTGACCGGCGCGACCTGCTGCATCACCCGCTGGTTGACAGCCGGCTGCGCATACGCGAGGCGACGGAAGTCCTCGGGTGCGACGATCGCCAGGCGGCAGGCGGTCTCGGCCCGCATGCGCACTCCCAGCGAACGGCCCATCAGCAGCGGGATGGCGCCCATCCAAGTCGGCGCACGATGGCGCCCCACAGGCTCGCTGCGACTGCCGTCGATGATCAGCGCCTGCGCTTCGCCCTCCAGCAGCAGCTGCAGCCCGGGCGGCTCCTCGCCCTGCTCGGCGATGACCTCTCCAGCCGCGACGTGGCGTGGACGCGCGAGGAGGACCCATTGGGCGAGCTCCTCGTCGTTTAGGTCGTCGAAGAGGTCGACGGTGCGCAGCTCCTCCAGGGTGACCGGCGCGTCGTTCATGCCTCAACGAGGTACTCGTGGATGAGCGAGACGGCCATCGAGCCCTCTCCGACCGCGCTGGCGACGCGCTTGATCGAGCGCGCGCGCACGTCGCCCGCGACGAATACCCCCGGAACGGAAGTCTCGAGCACATAGGGCTCGCGCTGCAGGGGCCAACCATTGGCCTGCGCATCGCGGCCGGCCAGGATGAAGCCGCGCTCATCGCGCGCGAGCACGCCATCTAGCCAGTCCGTGCGCGGAGAGGCCCCGATGAACACGAAGCAGGCATCAGCCTCCAGCACCTCCTCGCCGTCGGGACCCTGGATGCGCAACCGCCGCAGGCGTCCTCCCTCGCCCTCGGCGGCCGTCGCCGAGGTGCCCGTGCGCACCGCGATGTTCCCCCGTGCCGCGACCTGCTCGATGAGGTAGTGCGACATCGACTTCTCAAGCGTTGGCCCGCGCACGAGCATCGTCACCCGGGAGGCGTAGCCGCCAAAGTAGACAGCGGCCTGACCGGCGGAGTTGGCCGCGCCGATGACGACGACGTGCTGATCGGAGCACGCGCGCGCCTCGGTCATGGCGGCCCCGTAGTAGATGCCCGCGCCGGTGAGCTCGGGGAAGCCGGGGGTGTCGAGCTGGCGATAGGAGACGCCCGAGGCGACGATCACGCAGCTCGCGCTCAGCACACCGCCGCCGCTTAGCTGCACCAGGCGCGCCGCACCCTCCGCGCGCAGGCCGACCGCCTCCTTGACGGTGAGCAGCTCAGCTCCCAGGCGCCGCGCCTGATCGGTCGCGCGGCGTGCGAGGTCCGAGCCGCTGAGGCCCGCGGGGAAGCCGAGGTAGTTCTCGATGCGGCTCGACTGACCCGCCTGCCCGCCCGGCGCCTCGCGCTCGACCATCACGGTCCGCAGACCCTCCGAGGCGCCATAGACCGCGGCCGCCAAACCGGCGGGACCGCCACCGACAACCACGAGGTCGTAGTGGTCCTGAGTGGGCGTGCCCGCGACACCCAGACGCTCGGCCAGCTCGAGGATGCTCGGCCGCTCGAGCACCGTGCCGTCCTCCAGCAGCGCCACCGGCAGGCGCTCGGCGTCCACGCCGGCGACGCGCAGCAGCTCGCGCGCCTCGCCGTCGCGCTCGACGTCAAGCCACCGCGCTGGCACGCGGTTGCGCACGAGGAAGTCGCGCAGGTCGTGAGACTCCTTGGAGAAGCGGTGACCGACGAGGCGCACGCCGCCTGCTTCCAGCGCCGCACCCGACTCCCACGTCGTGAGCAGGTCTTCCACGACCGGGAACAGCTGCTCCTCCGGCGGATCCCACGGCTTGAGCAGGTAGTAGTCGAGTGCCACCTCGTTGATCGCCGCGATCGCGGCCTCGGTATCGGCATACGCCGTCAGCAATACCCGCTTGGCGTCTGGCACGAGCTGGCGTGCCTGCACCAGGAACTGCGTACCCGCCATGCCCGGCATGCGCTGGTCGGCGATCAGCATCGCCACCTGCTCGCCGCGCCGGCGCAGCTCACGCAAGGCCTCGAGCGCCTCCGGCCCAGATGGCGCACGCAGCACCCGAAAGCGCTCACCGAAGCCGCGGCGCAGATCGCGGGCCACCGCCGCCAGCACCGCCGGCTCGTCGTCCACGGCCATGATTGCGGGGCGCCGCTCGGCGCTCATAGCGGCAGCTTCTCTGCGAGCGAGCCGACCGCGTAATCCGCGCCTGCGTCGCGGAGCTCCGCGATGCTGAAGTGGTGAGAGCCCACGCCGATACAGGCTATGCCGGCAGCGTGTGCGCCCTCGACGTCACGGGGGGTGTCGCCCACCGCGATCGCCTGCTCCGGGGATAGCTGCTCGCCGAAGACGAGACTTGCCCGCTTGAGCGCGGTGCGCGTTATCTCCCCACGATCGGCAGAGTCCGAGCCGTAGCCGCCAAAGGAGAAGAAGCGGTTCAGGCCGGCGCGGTGCAGCTTGATATGCGCCGCAGCCTCGACGTTGCCGGTTACGAGCCCCAGCAGATGACCCTCCTCGATCAGGCGGGGAAGCAGCTCCTCGACGCCGGGCAGCATGCGGTAGTCATCGGATTCCTCAACCGTCCGATGCAGGTAGTGCAGTCGGCGCTCGAGCAGGCGTGCGAACTCCCTGCGCTCGGGATCGCGATGTAGCACCGCCTGGAAAGTCTTGCGCCCGACTTCGGGATCGGTCATGCCGGTGTCGGTGAACTGGCCAATGTCCGCGGGTATGCCATAGAGCTCATCGAACGCCAGCCGCCACGAAGCCGCCCCCGCGCCGCCCGTGATCAGAAGCGTCCCATCGATATCGAACAGCACGGCGATGCGCTCATCCGTCATTTCAGCCTTCGGGGTGGAGATAGGGCCTGCAACACGCTCCGGTGGGCCAATGGTCCAGCGAGGCTAATGGGAGCCTACTCAACCCCGCAATCGCCAGTGCTTGTTGACCCCGCTCGCCCCGGGTGCGACACTCCAGCCATGAGCGCTGTGCCTGTGAGCGTGATCGATGGGTTCCTCGACGCGATCCTCGCCAGAGATTTTCAGCGCGCCCGTGGCTTCCTGCATCCCGAAATCGACTTCCGGGCGATGACGCCGAAACGGGTCTGGGAGGCCGACAGTCCGGCCGCCGTCGAGGAGGTCCTGCGCGCATGGTTCGAACATCCCGAAAGGAATGTCGAACGCGTCGATCCCACCGACCCCGTATCCGTCGGGGACAGCTTGCGCGTTGGCTGGCGTGTCCACGGCACTGGCGCCGACGGCCCGTTTATCTTCGAACAGCAGGCGTACGTGCGCGAGGATGACGGACAGATCGTCTGGCTACGCGTGATGTGCAGCGGGCCGCGTCCCGCGGAGAGCACGTCCCTCGCGTAATGCACTGAGCATTCGAAACGTCGGTTTGCGGGATACTTCTGGGTATGGGCCGTGCAGGAATCGGCCGTGCAGGAATCGAACCTGCAACGAGTTCCGCCCGTCGAGCTCGACCGCGTCAGATCCGGTGTACTGATCGACTTCGAGCTTCGAGACTGCCGACTTGGACGAGACGCGAGCGCCGCGGCCATCTGCTGGGACGCGACGTGAACACCGCCGCTGACCCTGTCACGGCCTCCAATCTCAGGAACGATCCGTTCTTACTGGCGACTCTGCTGCCCAGTGGAAGAGATCTCCCCCGATGGCCGGGATAGGAGCACGAGCGCGGGCGATGTCAGGATTTAGCGGTGCACAGAGCGGGAGCGACGGGGGTCGAACTCGCGGCTTCCTGCTTTAGGGGGTCTCTCCTCGGGTGAGCATTGCTATGTAGCGTTGGATGTTGCGGGCGCGGGTCTCGCTGCGCTTGGCGGTCGTGACCCGGTAGAGGACGCGGTAGCGGCTCTGGGCGGGTAGGAGCTCGAACGCTCTCTGTGCGCTCGGGGTGGCAGCGAGCGCAGCGGCGAGGTCCGCGGGGACCTGGATGCTCGCGGCGCCCGCGTAGGCGGCGTCCCATCTCCCGTCGGCTTTCGCGCTGGTCACCGCGGCGAGCCCGGCGGGGTGCATGCGATCTTCGGAGAGGAGCCGCTCTATGTGTGCGACGTTGCGCTTTGACCACGTGCTGCGGGCGCGGCGTGGGGTGAAGCGCTGGTGGTAGACGCGCTCGTCGTGGCGGCGTAGCTGCCCGTCGATCCAGCCGTAGCAGAGGGCCTCTTCCAGGGCCTGCTCATAGTGCAGGCTCGTCGGCTGGGTGGTGCCCTTCTTGGCGAGCACCAGCCACACACCATGCTGCTGCTGGTGGTGCTCGGCCAGCCACGCCAGCCAGGCGGCGGCGTCCTCGACGAGCAGCAGCGGGATCTCGACAGGCACCCGCGGAGTCTGCCACGACCCGCCCACAACCAGCAGACCGGGAGCGGGATTGCAGATGGCTGGGATACGCGGCACCCGTCGTGGCGTGATCAAGCGACGGACTGGACGGATATCCCAAATGACCGACTATGTAGTACTACGCCGACACACATCAAGACAAGACGACGGGGGACGAGCGAGCCCTCAAGTGCTCGAACTCGACACACTCGCAACGGACGAGCTGGAGAGATAGCGGTATCGATCTTCTGCCGCGAGCACGCCGATTCCGCACCGCAACGTCACCGCAGATCGCTATCCTTTTCGCCCGAACTTGCCCGTGATTGTCGCCGCCAAATCCACGAAACCCTTTGCTGGAGCTAGATTTTCAATGGGCCGTGCAGGAATCGAACCTGCAACCTTGGGCTTAAGAGGCCCCTGCTCTGCCAATTGAGCTAACGGCCCGCGAGAACACCGACCTTGCACAGAGCCGGCACGGGGATGCAGGGAAGGAGTCTAGCCGAGGGCTTGGGCCGTGACGAGGGCCGCACAACAAGGTGCGGCGGCGAATATGACGCCAAGCGGCCCTCTCAGAACACGATCGTCCGTCCACCATCGACGATGACGCGGTCGTCGAGGTGCAGCGCGAGCGCTCGCGCGAGCACAATTCGCTCGATGTCGCGGCCGACGCGTTCGAGCTCCGCGGCGCTCTGCGTGTGCGTTACACGCTCGATCCCCTGTTCGATGATGGGCCCAGCGTCGAGCTCCTCGGTTACGTAGTGCGCGGTGGCCCCGATCAGCTTGACCCCATGTTCGCGCGCGCGGCGGTAGGGCTCAGCGCCGGGAAAGGCCGGCAGGAAGGAGTGGTGGATGTTGAGCACTGGCACCCCAACGCGCGCGAGGAAGTCTGCGCTGAGGATCTGCATGTAGCGCGCGAGCACCACGACATCCACTTCTCCGGCCAGCAGCTCGAGCATCCGCGCCTCGGCAGGCGCCCTGCCGCTCTCTCCTTCGATGGGCACGTGGTGGTAAGGCACCCCCGCCGCCTCGGCCTCGCTCCGCAGATCGGGGTGGTTGGAGACCACGGCCACGACGTCGCCGTCGAGCTCGCCGCGGCGGTGGCGCCAGAGCAGGTCCACCAGGCAGTGGTCGTGGCGTGAGACGAGGATGGCTATGCGCCGGCGCTGATCCCACCAGCGGATCTGCCAGTCCATCGCAAAACGCTCTGCGACCTCTGACTGAAAGCGCGCCCGCAGCTGCTCGCGCGCGTCTGCACACGGCTCGCCCTCCAGGAAGAACTCGGTGCGTAGGAAGAACCTCCCACCGGAGGGATCGGAGGAGTACTGGTGCGATGAAACGATGTTCGCCCCGAGGTCGAACAGGAACCCGGACACAGCCGCCACGATCCCCGGACGATCGGCGCAGTCCACCAGCAGGCGCCCCGTGTAGCCCGGGCTGCCCATGGCGAGCGACGTGCCTACTTCTTTGGCGCCGTGGTGGTCTGCGCTGGAGCGGTGCTCGCCGGAGCGCCTGTTGTGGCACTCCCGCCGGTGACGATCCCCTTGGGCAGCTGCGAGGCGGGAATCGTGACCGTCCCACCGTTGGCTGCCCCCTTGGGCACCTGCGAGCTGGGGATCGTGATGGTCTGCCCGCCCGAGGTCGCGCCGGCCTTCGAGCTGTGCGGCGGCGAGACGGCTAACGCCTTGGCCCGCGATAGATAGTTCTGCAGGATCGTGCGCTCGCCGGCGGGAGCGAGCTTGATCGCCTGCTTCGCAGCCTTTTCACCTTCCTTGACGTCCTTGGCGGCGTAGGCTGCTTCGGCAAGCTGGTACTCGAGGTTGGCGCTCGCAGGCTGGCTGGCGATGGCGATCTTCCACAGCTTCACGAGCTCCTTGGGATTGCTCAAACCGCCGGGCGCCAGGTAGATCCGCCGCACTTCAGCCGCCAGTTCTGGGCTGGGGTTGTGAGGGGTCAGCTTCAGATAGCGCTGCCAGGCAGTCTGGATCTGGTTCAGCAGCGTCTGCGCCTTGGGACTGAACCCTTCCTGGGTGCCCGTGCGGATGTAGTTGTCCCCCGTCCCAGCCTGCAGCACCGCATAGTGGATCAAGCCGCTCCAGGCAGCCGGGTTGTTGGGCTGGCTGACCGTGAGCTGCTGGGCTTTCTTGAGCTGCGAGCTGTAATCGATGCTGCCACCGCTCTTACCTTCGCCGAAGATTTCGGCGAGCCCACCACCGCCGCCGCCACCGCCGATCCCCGTCCCGACGCCGAAGCCCACGAAGCCCAACAGGAAGATCGCGGCTAGGCCCGTGTAGATGATCTTCACGGTCTTGCGCCTGCCTCGCCCTGTGAGGTCGAACAGCATTTACTCGGAAAGCCCCGGATCTGTGTGGTCGATGATGGTCTGCACTCCTTGCTCCGTCTGCTCGTTCGAGGACTCCGTGTGCCCCGCCCACCCGGCCGCCTCTGCGGTCGCGGTAGGGGAGCCCCACGCTCCCTCTCGCGCCGTCCAGCGGCGCGTCATGACTGATGCCAACAGGATACTCGCCTCATAGAGCACATACAGGGGGATCGTCTCCAGCAGCAGCGTCACTACATCCCCCGGCAGGAAAGCCGCGATCGCCGCACAGGCCACGATCGCATAGCGCCGGCCCTTGCGCAGCTGAGTGGGGGTGACCACCCGCGCGCGCACCAGCGCGAGGATCGCCACGGGCACCTGGAAGACCAGACCCATCGCCAGCAGCGTGGTTGCGGCGAACTTGTAGTACTGACTGGCCTGCACCAGCACGTCAAACTCGCCGCTGTTGAAGTTCTGGAAGAAGCGCACCGCCGCCGGCAGCACCACGAAGTAGCCGAAGAGCACGCCGATCACGAACAGGAAGGGGATCGCACCTAATAGCGGCAGCACCGCACGTCTCTCACTGGGGTTGAAGGCGGGCAACACGAAGCCGTAGAGCTCGAAGAGGATCACCGGCAGCGAGAGCACCAGCGCGAAGTAGAAGCTCACCGTGAGCGTCGTCGTGAAGGGCTCGCCGAAACCCAGCGTCACCGGCTTGTTGCCCTGGGGCTTTGCGGGGATCTTCGCCACGGCCGCGCGTAGCTGTGGAATCTGAGCCGCCAACTGCGCGCGCACCGTCGCGGGCAGCTTGCTCGAGGGGGCGCTCAGTGTGCGCGCCATCGCTTCGGTCTGCTTGGCCAGCGCGAGCACGCCCTGCTGCGCCAACGCGGTCTGGCCCAAGGGACCTTCGCCGCGCTCCACCTGCTTCTGCGTCTGCTTGTTCAACGGTTCGTTGATCCAGCCCAGCAGCGCGTGGTTCTGCCACAAGCACACCCCGAAGGCCACCGCCAGCGCCACCGCGCTGATGATCAAGCGCGTGCGCAGCTCGTCCAGATGGTCCACGAGGCTGAGCCGCTCCTCGTGGCCGATCGGTCGTATGGCAGTGGCCATTCCCCGTTGAAATTAGCAGTGTGTTGAGGTCCGACTACGTACTGAAGCTGCGCAAAGCTACCCGATCATGAGCAGCGGCTAAAGGCGCCATCAAGGAGGGTCGATGACCTTGGCGAAGGCCCATGTACTCACAGAACGACAACCATGTCGGCCAAGAGGTGCAACTGGAGCAGTGGTTGCACGTCTGCACAAGCTGCGGCGGCGAGCTCGTCTATCCCGTCGACTGGAGCGAGGAGCGCCCTGGGTTCTGGCGCATCGAGCTGCGCTGCCCTGAATGCGAGGAGCTGCGCGAGGGTGTCTTTGGGCAGGCAGCGGTCGAGCGCCTGGACGATGAGCTCGATCGCGCCACCGCGGCGCTGCTCTCGGACTTCAGGCGCATGACGCACGCCAACATGGCGCAGGAGATCGATTTTTTCGTACGGGCTTTGGACGCCGACGTGATCGTGCCTAGCGACTTCTGATGGCGCACACACAACCCAGCCTACACTCAGGCTGGAACACAGGAATGTAGGCTAGACTCCAAAAAGGGTCCATCCTCCCCCCACCGCCGTTCAGCGATAGCCCTCCGCCGTTCAGCGGTAGCCCCTCCGCCGTTTAGCGGTAGCGCTCGACCACCGCATCCGCCACCAGATCGAGCAGCCGCGCACGTCCGTCGGGCAGACTCTTGGGCAGCGCCGCCTTCGCTTGCGCGACGAGCCCCAACGCACGGCTGCGGGCCTCCTCCAGCGCGCCCGTGGCGCTGATGCGCTCGCACAGCTCCTCAGCCTGATCGGGACCCTCGAGCTCCGCCAGGTCCACATCGGCCAGAGCCGGGTCGCGGTCGCGGGCGAGGATCAGCGGCAGGGTCACGGTGCCGTCGAGTAGGTCGGTGCCGCGCGACTTGCCCGTGCGCTCGACGGGCCCCGAGACATCGAGCACGTCATCGAGCAGCTGGAAGGCCAGGCCGATGCGCTTGGCGAAGGCGCCCAAAGCATCGGCCAAGGTGCGCGAGCCCTCAACCGCGATGAGTGCCCCCAGGCGGCAGGCGGCCTCGAACAGGGCTGCCGTCTTCAGCTCGCAGCGGCGCAGGTAGCGCTCCACGGCGACGTGCTTGGCGTAGGCGTCCTCGCGCTGCAACAGCTCGCCGGCGGCGAGCGCCGAGCTGGCGTCGGAGAGCGCGCGCAGCTGTTCGAGGCTGCCGTTGCGCGCAAGCTCGGCAAAGGCGCGCGAGAAGAGCAGATCGCCAGTGGCGATCGCGGTCTCGCGTCCGGCCACCGCCACCACGGTGGGGTGCCCGCGGCGCAGCTGCGCGCCGTCGATCACGTCGTCGTGCACAAGCGTGGCGGAGTGCACCAGCTCGACCGCAACGGCCGCGCGCACGAGCGCCTCCTCGCCCGCGCCGGTGGCGAGCGGCCCGCCCGCGGACTCGGCCGCCAGCACGACCAGCAGCGGGCGCAGGCGCTTGCCGCCCGCCACCACCGTCGCGGTGGCGTGCGCCGCCAACGGCACGCCGGCAGCTTTAGTCACCTCCTCCAGGTGCACCTCGGCGCTGGTCATACGCGCGCGCAGTTGCTTGCCGCCGCCGCGCATGATCGCCTCTACCGCATCCATGTCGCTGGGTGTGCTCACCACTGCTTCCATCATGCGCCTTTCGCGGGCACGGTGCCTGAGTGGATGGTGAGGATGCCCCCGGCGGTGAGCACCCACCCGATCCGCTCGAGCCCGGCGCGCTCGAGCTCCGCCGCCAGCGCGGCGGGCGCGGGGAAACGCTTGACGGACTCGGGCAGGTAGGTATATGCCTGTGGATCGGCGGAGAAGCGCCCCAACTGCGGCACCAAGCGGTCGAACCACAGCCGATAGAACCACGACAGCGGCGGGCGCGTTGGGGTAGTGAACTCCAGCACCACTACCTTGCCGCCGGGCCGCACCACGCGCACCATCTCTGCGAGGCCCTGCCCGAGATCGGAGAAGTTGCGCACCCCGAAGCCCACGGTGGCGGCATCGAAGGAGTCGTCCGCGTAGGACAACTCAAGCGCATCGCCCCACTCGAAACTTAGGTTGCTGGCTGCACCCGCCTTGCGTCGTGCGCGCGCGAGCATGCCCTCGGAGAAGTCGCTGCCGACCACTTCGCCTCCCGGCGCGACGCGCCGCGCGAGCTCAAGCGCCAGGTCTCCGGTCCCCGTGGCCACGTCGAGCACGCGCGCGCCCGGCCCTATCCTTGCGATGTCCACCGCGCGCTCGCGCCAGCGATGGTGCAGGCCAGCGGTCATGGCGCTGTTGAGCAGGTCGTATACGCCGGCGATGCGATCGAACATGGCCCGCACCTGCCCCGCCTCCAGGGTGCCTGGCTCGGGCATGACGGCGGACGAGCCCTCTACTTGAGCTGCGAGAGGAATTCGACCACCGCGTTGAACTTTTCCGGTGGCAGGTTGCGGAAGGAGGGCATCGGCGCGGTGGGGTTCACGAGCGTGCGCGCGATCCCCTGTCGGGGCAGGCGCGAGCCGATGTGCGTCAGCTGCGGCCCGGGCCCGTCGTTGCCGTTCTCGCCGATCTTGTGGCACGCCAGACAGCCGGACTGCGCCACCGCGAGCTTGCCCTTTTCGTAGGTGGCAAGCGTGCTGCCGCCAGCCTTGAGTACGGCCGCGGGCGTGGCCATTTCGATCGCCGTGGGCGATCCCGCGTTGGCGCCCGAGTAGGTGAGGAAGGCCATCGCGCCGATGACGAGGATGCCGGTGATCGTGGCGATCGGGCGGCGCTCGGGGCGGCGCTCGGGCGAGCGATCGTAGAAGGGCAGCAGGAACAGCAGGATCATCGCCAGCGTTGGTACGCCGATGGTGGCCAGCGGCACCAGGCTGGGCGGCTTGACGACGCGCAGCACCTCGAAGAGGAAGAAGAAGTACCACTCGGGCCGGGGTACGTAGGTGGTGGTCGTCGGGTTGGCCTTGGACCCCAGCTCGGCCCCCAGCACGAGTGACAGCGTGATGATGCACGCCATCACCACGCAGGCCATCGCGGCGTCCTTCGCCACGGCATAGGGGAAGAACGGCTTGCCCTGGCTCTTGAGGATGCCGTATTCGCGGAGGTACTCCTCCTTCTCGCGCTGGTTCACGTCAGGCCTCGGCCTTGCGCAGCTCGGGGTCCTTCTCGGCTTTGAGCCACGGCGGTGCGGTCGTCCCCAGCTTCGTCACCAGATACAAGTGCGCGCCGATCAGGGCGATGATCGCGCCGGGCAAGAGCAGCATGTGGATGGCGTAGAAGCGCGACAGGGTCGTGGCCCCGAATTCCGGCCCCGCACGCAGGAAGTCGCTCAGGTAGGGCCCGAGCAAGGGACCGGTGCCGTTGATGTTGGTGCCCACGATCGTGGCCCAGTAGGCGCGCTGGTCGAAGGGCAGCAGGTAGCCGGTGAAGGACATCATCATCGTCAGGATCAGCAACACCACGCCGATGACCCAATTGAGCTCACGCGGGTACTTGTAGGCGCCGAAGAAGAACGTGCGGCCCATGTGCAGGAAGATGAGGATCACCATCACGCTTGAGCCCCACTTGTGCATGCCGCGCACGAACTGACCGAGGAATACTTCGTTGGTGACGTGACGGATCGATTCATAGGCGCCGCCTGAGGGATCGGGGCGGTAATACATCGCTAGGAAGACCCCCGTCACGGCCTGCGAGAGGAAGGCAAACATCGTCGCCGAGCCAAGCGTGTAGAACCAGTTGGTGCCCTTGGGCACCTTGCGGAACATCAGCCAGCGCGCGGCACCGCTCAAAGAAGTGCGCTCGTCCACCCAATCAACGACGGCGATGCCGCCCTCACGCGCGTGATCAAGCGGCGTGGCCTTGCCGTTGCCGTTGCCCTCGCCATCGCCGTTCCCCTTGCCCGGCCGCGGTGGCGGCGCCTTGAGAGGAGCGGGGAGCGGAGGAGCGGGTAGCTTGGGCATCCGGGGCATCGCAGCGGCCTTCCCGTCTTAGAGCTTTCGCGCGGAGGGTCGCGAGGGATAGGCGTACTGCCCGATACCGTCGATCGGCTCGCCGGGGTCGCGCGGGGAGAAGCGCTGCAGCTCGCTGTTGACGCTGTAGCGCGGGCCGATCTGCACGTAGCCTTCGTGCACGCGCGTGTAGAAACGGTCCAGCGGCCGCACCGGCGGCCCGCCCACGCGGCGCCCCAGCAGGTCGTAGACGCCGCCGTGGCAGGGACAGATGAAGCGCTGCGCTGCGTCCACCCAGCGCACCGGGCAGCCCAGATGCGCGCAGCGCGTGGAGATCGCAATGAAGGCAGCGTCGCGGTCGGCCTTGTCGGTATCGATCGCGGGGTTGCGCTTGCGCACATACACCGTCGTCTTGCCCGCCTCGCCGATGCCGGGTGTGATCGTGATGACCGTGGGGATGTAGTTGTTGTCGGGGAAATCGTTCACCGAGCCGACGGTCTCCCAGGTATGGGGGGTGCTCTTGAAGATCGGCCCGATCGCGAATCCGAGCGCCGGCAGCAGGAAGGAGGCAGCGGCGATGCCACCGGCGGTCTGCCCGCCGATATTCATGAAGCGCCGCCGCGTGACCGTCTCGCCCTCGAAGGCGCCTGGCATCCCGCGGTCAAGCGTGTACTTCGAACGCTGCTGTTCGTGCTTACTGGGCAAGGCCCACTAAGGATATCGGTTGGGGGTTGACCGGGACCGCAAACGGCCCTCCTCACCCGTATCCGCGGCCGCCGCGACCACGCTGCGCATGGCCTGTAGCGCCTCAGGGGCGCCCGCGCGAGCAAGCGCCTTGGCCTGCTCGAGCTCGGCGCTCGGCCCCCAGCCCACGGCCCGCGCGCCCGCATCCCAGATGGCCGCCGCGAGCTCGCCGTCGCCCGCCCCATGCGCCAGCGCGGTCAGCGTGATCACATCCGCCAGCTCGGCCACCGCCACGAGATCCCCCATCGCTACCAGCCGTGCGAGCCCGAGCGCGTAGAGCTGGTCCCCCGCCAGCAATCCCAGGTCCGCCTCCGGCGGGCACAGCAGCCGCGAGCAGCCATAGTGCAGCAGGTAGCCCTCGTAGATGGCCTCCACCAGCAGCTCGTATGCGGCCGCCTCTGCGCCGACGCGCGGCCCCGCGGCCACGACCTGCGCAGGCCCATGTCCGTTGGCGAGCGTGGGCTGCGCCGAGAGCAGGCTGGCCATCAGGCCCCCCTGCTCACGCAGTAGCGCCTCCAGTCGCTGGAGCACGGAGCTCACCTCAGCTCCTTGAACGCAGCGCTGGCGGCCTCGACGGTGCGTTCGATGTGCTCGGCTGTATGCGCGAGCGAGGGAAACCAGGCCTCGAACTGCGAGGGCGGCGGGTATACCCCGCGCGCCAACAGGCCCCGACACCAAGCGCCGTAGGCCTCCAAGTCGCAGCGCTGCACCGCGGCGAGGTTCGCCGGCGCCTGCGGGCAGAAGAACACCGTCAAGAGCCCCGGCGCCTGCACCACTGTCACCGCCACTTCGGCGCTCGCGGCAGCCGCGCGCAGACCTTCAGCGAGATGCTCGGTGATGGCCGCCAGGCGCAGGTAGGCCTGCTCGTCGAGCAGCCCGAGCGTCACCAGCCCGGCCGCGACCGCGAGCGGATTGCCCGAGAGGGTCCCCGCCTGGTAGACCTCGCCCGCGGGAGCCAGCAGCTCCATCAGCTCCGCTGCGCCCCCGACGGCGCCGGCGGGCAGGCCGCCGCCGATGATCTTGCCCATCACCACGAGGTCCCCCAAGACCCCTGTCTCTTCCTGCGCGCCGCCGCGCGCGACGCGGAAGCCGGTGATGACCTCATCAAGCACCAACAGCGCGCCATTAGCGTCGGCGCGCTCGCGCAGCAGCTCCATGAAGCCCTCGGGCGCGGGCACGAGCCCCATGTTCGCCGGGATCCCCTCGGCGAGGATCGCCGCCAGCTCGCGCTCCTGCGTGGCCGCGATCAGGGCCTCGCGGTCGTTCCAGGGCACGATCACGGTGTCCGCCGTGACCGACGCGGGCACACCGGGGCTGGAGGGCAGCGCCTGCGTGGCCAGACCCGAGCCGGCCTGCGCGAGCAGCCCATCGACGTGCCCGTGGTAGCACCCCGCGAACTTCAGCACCTTGGTCCTGCCGGTGGCCGCGCGCGCGAGACGCATGGCGGTCATCGTGGCCTCCGTGCCCGAGGAGGTGGTGCGTAGCATCTCGACCGCCGCCATGCGCTCGCGCACCTCCTCGGCCAGCCTCACCTCCCCCGGCGTGGGCGCCCCGAAGGTCATACCCTCGGCCGCCGCCTCGCTCACAGCCTCCACGACCGCTGGGTGTGCGTGCCCATGAATGAGAGGACCCCAGGAGCAGACGTAGTCGATGAAGCGATTGCCGTCGACATCGAACAGTTCGGCACCGTGGGCGCGCTCGATGAACACGGGATCGCGACCGATGGCGCGCATGGCGCGCACGGGAGAGTTCACGCCCCCCGGGATCACCCGTGAGGCGCGCGCGTAGAGCTCGGTTGAATGTGTGTCGCTGAGCGAGGTCATGGTGTGTGCGTCCAATGCCACACCCGCAAGCTGCGGGTGTGCCGACCAACCCGGACCGTGGACCAAGACCGCCATACCCGGCCCAGCCTGCGGTCCCCCTCCTCAACCAAACCGCTGCTCCCACTGCTTGAATTCGTCGGTGAAGTACAGCAGCCGGATCTTCTTGAACTCCGTCGAGCTGTAGAGCGTGGCGCGCTCCTGTATGCCGATCTGCTGCGCGATCGCGTCGAGCACGGCGTCGCACTCCTCCTTGGAGCGCCCGTGGGCCATCGTGAAGACGCTGTAGGGCCAGTCCTCGTAGGTGGGGCGCTCGTAGCAGTGGCTGATCCCGCGGAATGCCGCCATCCTTGGGCCCAGCTCCATGATCCGCTCCGTGGGCACCTTCCACACGCCCATGCCATTGGCCGAGAAGCCCGCGCGGCGGTGATAGAGGATCGCCGCGACCCGCCGTAACAGGCCCCGCTCCTGCATTCCCCGCATGTGCTCGAGCAGACCCTCGACGGTCATGCCCAAGCGCTGCGCCGGCGCAAGATAGGGCTCAGAGGTGACCGCCATATCGCCCTGCGTCGCGCGGATCACCGCGATGTCGAGCTCGTCATACGCGGCGGGCTCAAGGTCCACCGGCTCCTGCGCGATACCCTCGGAGGCAAGCGCCTGGGTGTCACCCTGCATCTCCAGATCCATGCGGATCTTGAACAGCTTCAGTGTCGGCAGCTGGCGAATCGACTCCGCGCCGGTGAGCTCCTTGAGCACGCCCAGCGTGCCCTGCAGGCCGAGCTTGGAGTCCGGCTCGGTCGCGAGCGTGAACCACATATTGAAGTCGTGGTTGCGCAGGTAGTTGTGCGAGACCCCCGGATGTGAGTTGACGATCTTCGCCGCCCGCCACGGATACTCGGGATCGACCTTCGCAGCGACGAGCATCGAGGAATACCCCAGCGCGCGCGTGTCGTAGATCGGCGTCACCTGGCGCACAATGCGCTCATCCAGCAGCCGCTGCACCCGCGCTAGAACCTCATCCTCACCGATCTCCGCAGCGTTGGCCACAGCTGCATAAGGGCGCGCCTGCAGCGGGAAGCTCCCCTGCATCAGGTTCAGCAGCTGCCGGTCCAGATCATCGAGGGCCACCGCCGCGCCATCCTTGCGGCTGCGGATCTTGGGGGTCGGTATGTCTACTCGGCTAGCCATCGGGCGGCGTCCTTCGCGTGATAGGAGATGATGACGTCCGCGCCCGCGCGGCGCAGGGAGGTGAGGATCTCCATGACGGTGGCGCGCTCGTCCAGGTAGCCCGCCGCGGCCGCCGCCTTCACCATCGCATACTCGCCGCTCACGTTGTAGGCAACCACCGGCAGGCGTGTGGCACGCTTGACGGCGCGAATCAGATCGCCGTAGGCGAGCGCTGGCTTGACCATCACCAGATCCGCGCCCTCGTCCGCGTCCAGTAACGCCTCGCGCACGGCCTCGCGCCCGTTGGCAGGGTCCATCTGATAGCCGCGGCGATCGCCGAAGGCGGGGGTCGAATCGGCCGCATCGCGGAAGGGCCCGTAGAAGGCGGAGGCGAACTTGGCGCTGTAGGCCATGATCGGCGTCTCGCTGAAGCCCTCCTCGTCAAGGGCCTCGCGGATGACTCCCACGCGCCCATCCATCATGTCCGAGGGCGCCACGAGATCCGCCCCGGCGCGGGCGTGCGAGACGGCAGTGCGCGCGAGCAGCTCCACCGAGGTGTCGTTGTCCACCTGGCCGTCCTCGCGCAACACACCGCAGTGCCCGTGCTCGGTGTACTCGCACAGGCACACGTCGGTCGCAACCAGCAGCTGCGGGTGCGCCTGCTTGATCGCGCGGATGCCCAGCTGCACGATGCCCTCCTCATCCCACGCGGAGGAGCCTTCGCTGTCCTTCTCGCCGGGCAACCCGAACAGCAGCACCGCGCCCAGGCCCAACTCCGCCGCCGCGCCCGCCTCGGCAAGCGCCGCCGCGATCGACAGCCGCTGCACCCCCGGCATCGTCGCGATGTCCTCCCGGTCTGTGGTGGTCTCGGAGACGAACAACGGCAGCACCAGCTGCTCGGCGCGCAGATCCGTCTCGCGCACTAAGCCGCGCAGGCCCGGCGAGGCCCGCAGCCTGCGCAGGCGCGTATATGGAAAAGCCATGACCCATCGAGGATAGAGCTCTATGTCCGACGCAGTCCAATCCGAGCCAGGATGCCGAACAGCAGCGTGAGCGCGAGTAGGTGCGCGAGCGATCCCGCGATCGCCGGTTCGGCCCCGTTGACGGCGGCATCGAGTGCCTGCAGCGCCGCCTTGAAGGGGAACACCACAGAGACGGCCCGGATTACGTCATAGACCCCAGGCGCCACGGCCCCCGCGGGCACGAGCGCCAGGAAGGCCAGCGGCAGCGACAGCAGGAAGGCCAGCAGCGAAGCGGCCCGCACCTCACGCGCCAGCGCGCCGATCGCCACGCCCAGGGCGCCGAAGGCCAAAGCGCCGGCCACGAGCGCCAGCAGCCACAGCCCGATGCGACTCCAGTCGAGCGTTACGAATGCGCCGATGCCCGCGAGCATCGCGAAGGCAAGCACCAGCGAGCAGGCGCCGGCCAGCAGCAGCTTCTCGGCGACCAGCCCCTCACGCGAGATGAGGGACCCGCCCGCCCCGCCCGACCCGCCCGACCCGGGTGGGCCTCTGAGCAACCGCGGCAGGGTGTTGTCTTCGCGCTCCAGCGCGATGCCGCCAGCGGCAAGCAGCACGCAGACGAACATCAGCGAGATGCTCACCGCCACGACGACGGCGAAGGTGTCCAAAGGTGTACGCCGCCCGTGCACGAGGACGCTGCGCACCTGCACCGGCTGCCCAATGGTGGCCAGCACATTCCTGCTGAGGTTGAGGTTGCTCGCAGCGAAATCCGCGAGTTCCTTGATGCGCTGCAATTCCTGCTTGTCCCGCGCCGTAGGCACTCGCGCAATAACGCGACTCAGCACCTTGGGCAGCTGTTCCAACCCCAGCAGGCGCTTCTGGTTGATCCCCAGCTGGCTGAGATCCCCGCCCTGCAGCAGCAGGCTGATCCCGCGGGAGGCCAGCTTGCGGATCTGCAAGGAGATTTCGAGATTGGCCTGCGCGACCGCCGCCTGGATCTTGGACTGCGCGAGGCTCTGCTGCAGGGCGTCGCCGTTGTAGATCACTTCCAACTGCCCCTGGCTCAGCACCGAGGAGAGCTTGGCGGCGATGTTCGCGGGGATGACGACGGCCGCAAGCGCCTCGCCCGAGCGCACCTTTTCGATCGCCTCCGCGCGCGTCTTTACCTTGAGCGGCTGCACTTCACTGAAGAGCTGCGAGTAGTAGCGCCCCACTTCCACCTTGCTGCCACCCAGTTCCACAGTGGCTCCGGGCGGGGCCAGATTGACGATCGCCACCTTCGGCTTACCCGGCGAGCGTGAGAGGGCTAAGCCAATAAGCAGCGCGATCGCAACCGGATACACCACCAGCACCGCCACCAGCACGCGTGAGCGGCGCAGGATCAAAAAATCCTTGTGGAGCAACCACCTCATACGCGCGATCTCCGTCATACGCGCGATCTCCGCAAGAAGGCGACGAAAGCCTCCTCGAAGTCGACCCCATCCGCGGCCTCACTGCGGCCAGTGACTTCGCGCAGGAGCGTTTGCGGTGAACCATCGAGCAGCAACCGCCCTTCGTCGAGCACGAGCACGCGCCCCGCGTAGCGCTCGGCCTCCGCGACGTTGTGCGTAGAGAAGACGACGCTCGTGCCATTGGCGCTGAGCCCACGGACGAACTCCCACAGACGCCCGCGCTGGATCGGGTCGAGCGCCGCGCTGGGCTCATCCAGCAGCAGCGCGGCAGGTCGAGAGAGCATGCCCACGGCGATGTTCACTCGCTGGCGGTTGCCGCCGGAGAGGCGTCCAACCTGCTCGTCCGCGCGCTTTGTCAAGCCGGTCTGCTCGAGCATGCGCCGGACGGTGTCCTGTGTATCGGCGACGCGCTCCAAGTGCGCCCACAAGGCAAGGTTCTCCGCGACGGTCAGCTTTGTGTAGACGGCTGGCTGCTGCGGTACCCAGCCGACTTTTCCGCCCTGACCGCCCACACTGCCCGCACTGGCAGCCTGCACGCCGGCAAGCACCGACAGCAGCGTCGTCTTGCAGGCGCCGTTGGGCCCGATGAGAGCCACGAGTTCCCCGGAGCGCACCTCAAAGCTCACCTCGTGCAGCGCAACGCGTGCGCCAAAACGCTTGGTGACGCCGCTGGCGCTGAGGATTGGCGCGTCGCTCACAGCAGCTTGCCCTGCGAGCCATCCCAGGGCTCGAGGGTCAGGTGGCGGCTGAGGTACACGGCGGTCTCGCGTAGGATCGAGAGGATCGGCAAGGCCACGAGCGCACCGATCACCCCATACAGCTGTAAGCCCAGCAGCAGCGCGAAGATCACGAGCAGGGGGTTGATGCGCAATGTGTGCGAGAAGATCTGCGGCGCCACCACGTGGCCCTCCAGCTGCTGCAGGCCCACAAACAGCAGCAGTACCCACAACGCGGAGATGGGTTCGCTGACAAACGCGACGATGATCGGCGGCAGCGCGCCGAGGATCGGGCCGATGTAGGGGATGAGCTCCATCACGCCGTAGAACATGGCGAAGGCCACGGCGTACTTTTTCCCGTCGGGGAAGATCCCCAGCACGCCGTACAGGTACAGAGCAAGAGCGGTGGAGACCCCCATGATGAGGCTGAACAGCAGCTGCCCGCCCACGTAGCGCGAAACCGCGTGCTGAGCCAGCGTGGGGTAATCGTCGGCTGGCGTGCCATCGCCGTCGGGCATCACGCGACGCACGAGGCTGCCGATACGCTGGCCGTAGAGCAGCATGTAGACCGAGAGCACGAACACCAGCACCAGATCAAAGAAGGCCGAGGCGGCTTCGGTGAGCAGGCCCCCGCCGAAGGACGCAAGCGAGCTCGAGCTTTTGGTGATCTTTTCCTGCAGCGTCTGTAGCGCGGTCTTGCCCTGCTTGACGAGATGCACGTGCACGCCATGTTCATCCAAATAGTTCTGCGTATCGGCAATCGTTCTGTTGGCTTCGGAGACGAGTGTGGGCAGGTTGTGCGTAAACGAGCGCACCTGGTTAGCGATGGGGTTGGCCAGCAGAAAGCCGATCCCTGCCAAAGTCAGGAAGAATGCGAGGTACACAGCCAGCACCGCCAGGCCGCGGGGGAGACGCGAGCGCTGGAGGAAAGACACCGCAGGGTTGAGGATCAGCGCGATGACCCCCGCCACCACAAAGATCAGCAGCACCTTTCCCGAAGCTCGTGCGAGCGCCCACAGCGCCAGCAGCGCGAGTGGCAGCAGCACCAACTGCACCCAGCGCGGCACCACCACGCGCGGCGGCTCGGCGGGCATTCCCTGCCGGGCGACGCCCTCGCCCTCGTTCTCACCCGCGAGCTCTTGCTCCTCTGGGCGCGGCGGCTCGGCCGGTGCCGCGGCCCTGTCCTGCACGCTCATCGCCCTCCCATCATGGCCAGAGTATGGCTGAGGCGCAGGCGACCATCCTGTTCGTCGGCGACCTCGTGGGGAGCGTCGGCAGACGCACGCTGCTCGAGTGCCTGCCCGCGCTGTGTGAGCGCTATGCACCCACCTTCGTGGTGGTCAATGGCGAGAACGTGGCCGGCGGCCTGGGCATCACGCCCAAGGCCGCCCGCGAGATCTTCCGCGCCGGCGTGGACGTCATCACGCTTGGCAACCATGCCTACCACCGTCGCGAGATCTACCCCTATCTGGATGAAGAGAAGCGGATCCTGCGTCCCTACAACTATCTGCGCGGACAGCCCGGCAGGGGCGCGTGCACCGTCGAACATGAGGGCATACGCCTAGGCGTCGTGAATCTCAGCGGCAACCTCTATGTGCGCGCGGGTCGCAGCGCCTTCACGGAGATCGACATGGCCCTGCAGGAGCTGGGCGAGGTGGAGCACATCCTCATCGACATGCATGCCGAGGCCACCAGCGAGAAGATCGGTATGGGCTGGCTGCTGGACGGGCGCGTCACCGCGGTCGTGGGTACGCACACGCATGTACCCACCGCCGACGGGCGCGTGCTCCCCGGCGGCACCGCCTACATCACCGACGTCGGCATGACCGGTCCCCGCGGCGGCGTCATCGGCGTCAAGCGCGAGCAGGCTGTCGAGGCGCTCGTCACGCAGATGCCGGTGCGCTTTCAGACCTCCGAAGAGGACCCCTGGCTGATGGGGGTGGTGATCAGGTGCACGCACCCGCGCAAGGCCGACGCCATCGAGCAGGTGCTGATGCCAGCCCCGGGGGGGCAACAGTAGGGCGCACCGCTGCGCTGGCGACCCTCACGCTGCTGGCGCTTGCCCTGCGTGTCACGCACCTGGACCGCAGCCTCTTCACGGACGAGACCTACTCGCTGGCGCTGGCGCAACGCGGCTTCGGGCACATGCTGGGCCTCTTCGGCTATGAGGCCAACGGCACGCCCTACCCGCTCGTGCTGTGGCCTCTCATCCGCATCTTCGGCAGTAGCGAGGCCGTGCTGCGGGTGCCCGCCGTCCTCGCGGGTACGGCAAGCGTGCCAGCGCTGTGGTGGGCGGCAAGGCGACTGGGATACCGCGACGCGGTGGCGCTGGGAGCCGCTGCACTGTTGGCCGTGAACCCGATGGCGGTCTGGTACAGCCAGGAGGCAAGGCCCTACGCGCTGGTCGTGCTGGCGGCGTGCCTGGCGTTCGGTGCGCTGCCGCGCGCCGTGGAGCACAGCGACGCGCGCGCGCGGATGGGCTACGTGGCCGCGATGGCCTTGCTCGGCTACTGCGATCTGCTGGCGCTTCCAGTCGCCCTACCCGCGCAGGCGTTGATCGCACGTCGGGCAGGGCGCGCGGGAGTACGACGCTGGCTGTGGTCGCTGGCGGCCTTGCTCGTGTGCTGCGTGCCCCTGATCGTCGCCATCATCATCGCCCGCGGGCGGCGCAACGCGCTCTACTGGCTACCCAAGCTGAGCCGCAGCCTCGTGGAAGGTGCTGTGCAGGAGTTCACCGCCGGACTCTCCGGCGTGAGCGCCGTGCGCTGGGTGACGGCACTCGCGGTCGTAGTGCTCGTCGGGATGGCGTTGTGGCGCCTGCGCGCAGTCCATACACGCGGAGAGGCCGCACCCCTTCGAAGCGGGGAGGCCATCCCCCTTCGGCGCTTCAGACTCGCCGTGGCGGGCGCGTGGGGCCTTGCTCCGCCTGCGCTGCTGTTGGCGGTCTCGGCGGTCGAGCCCGTGTTCTGGCCGCGCTACGCGATCCTGGCGCTGCCCGGCTTGTGCCTGCTGGTGACAGAGGCAGCTGCGCAGTTGTGGGACAGCCGCCCGGCGCGCTCACTCGCACTGGCCTGCCTCGCAGCGGTCGCGCTGGCCGGCGCCGTCGCGGACGCCGATCAGCAAAGCGAACTGCAGGAGAACTGGCCACCAGCACTGGCACAGCTGCGCAGCGCACGGATGCCCGCAGAAGCCGTGATCGTTGACAACGCGCTCGTGCTGCCCTCGCTTGGTTACTACGACCCCGCCTTCCGAGCAGCTGACGGTGTGGTGGTGGTTCAAGAGTGGCACGACCGCCCCTTGCCGGCGGGCTTCGTGGGCTACAAGGACCCCACGGGCTACGGCAGCGTGCCGGTAGGCCCACCGAGCGAGAGCACCGTTCGCACCCTGGCCAGGCAGGGAGGGGGCGGCGTGTGGATGGTGGTGAGCGAGGTCGATGAGCACCTGCAGGGAGGTGACCCGCGCACTGGCGCCGCCGTGGCGTGGGCGCGCGCGCACTGCCACGTTCAGGTGGGCAAAAACGTGGGCGTGTGGGTGCTGCACGCCACCGGCTGCCCAGCCTCCGACACGGTCGCAGCGGGCCGTGCGAGCGCAGACGGCGGCCCGCCGAGCAGCGCAAGCATGACCAGCCCGAAAAACCAAGGGATGTAGAGGTAGAACCAGTGTTCGATGCCCAGCTCCACGGCGATCAGCACAGCGGCGCAGGCGGCGGCAAGCCCGGCGAGGTCGGCGCGGCGGGGCAGAAAGGCCAGCGCCAGCGCCAGCGCGACGGCAAGGCCCTCAACGACGATCTCCCAGCCGGGCAGCCCATATAGGCCCCACACGGAGAACGGTGAGGCGCGATTGGCCTGATAGGCGAAGGTGCGCTCGTAGATCGTGTGCAAAGAGTCGTGGATGAACGCGGGGACGCACACGATGGCGGCCGTCAACAGGAAGGCACCGGCGAACAGCGCCAGCGCACGCATGCGGCTGCGCACGGACGGCAGCTGACGCAGGCCCTGCGTGGCGAGCAGCGGCGCGAGCGCAAGCGGCGCGAACTTCGTCAGCCCCGCCAACGCCGCGCAGACGCCGCGGGCCGGCGCGGAGCTCGCGCAGAGCACGGCCGCGAGCACCAGCACGCCGACGAGCACATCATTGCTGTTGCTCTCCAGGGCATACAGCGTGAAGGGGTAGGCGACCCAGGCGTAGACCAGGGCGATGCCGAGCGTCGGTCCCCGCACGCGGCGCCCCAGCAGGAACAGCAGCCCGATCGCAAGCAAATCGCAGAAGATCGCGAAGGCGTGCGCCGCGGGCAGATCATCCCAGCGCCCGCTCCACCCAAAGACCTGTTGAAAGGGCACGTAGAGCTCGTAGTTGACCGGTCCATAGGTATCCCCGTGTTCGTTGTCGCTGGGCCAATGGCCGTAGAGCGGCTGCCCGTGCGTGAGCTTCTGCGCCCCGATCACCCCGGCGTAGCCCACGTCGATGACGTTCGCGTCGGTGACGTTCAGGCCGATGCGAAAGCCGATCAAGAAGATGGCGCCCACCGCGAGCGCCTCTGGAGGTACGCGCAGCGCAGGGAGGCGCAGACGCCCGCTCGGCCGGCACGTCAGCCAGAGCATGCGCATGAGTAGGTAGAGCAGCGGTGGGTAAGCCAGCGGCACCGAGGCGTAGATGTGCGCGTGGTTGAAGAAGGCCAAGGAGACTGAGAAGGACAGCAGTGCGAGTAGGTCCAGGTGCAGTAGCGAGATAGGCCGCCGCCAATCAAAGAAGCCCAGGAAGAAAAACGCACACAGGGGCAGCCAGATGTAGAGCGCGTTGACGTGCCTGCCGAAGGCTCCTGGATATCCGCGAGCCATCGTCCACGCCACCTGAAACCCGGTCCACTGCTCGAGCACCCTCCCCGAGGCGTCGGCAACGTAGACCTGCACGATCTCCTTACCCTTATGCGAGAAGTAGCTGACCTGCCAGCGCCCGGGACCTTTCAAATAGGCACCGCCGTAGGAGCCCGGATACTGCGCCCGCTCCCTGCGCACCTTGGGAAGCACTTCGACGATGTGTAAGACCTGGTTGGCCGATAGGTGGCGGCCGGGATAGGGAATGTCTGAGGGCGCCACCGGCACAGGCGTATTGGCATTGGCGGCACTGGCAGGCGCTGTGGTGGCGGAGGAGGAATTGCTGGGTGCGGCAAGGGCAGCCGCCGCCATCAGCGCGAGCGCAACCGGGTGCAGGGCCATCGTCCTGCGAGATTACTGGCGCGCGAGGCTCACAACGACGCCTTACCGGCGCGACGGCCTACGACGCGGCGCGCAGCGGGCACACGCGCTTGGCGCCCCGAGCAAGGACGCGGGCGCCGTGGCGCACCAACGTGGCGCACAGCATCCTCGACGGCGAGACACACGCGCTCCACATCCCCCGTGCTCATGCCCAGGAATAGCGGCAGGCGCACAAGCGTGTCGCTGATGCGATCGGTGACGGGCAGCTCGCGTGCGGCGCGGCCATAGCGCCGGCCCGCGGTCGAGGAATGCAGGGGGATGTAATGAAAATGCCCCTCCACCCGCCGCGCCGCAAGGCGTTCGATGAAGCGGTCGCGCTCGGCGCGGGTGGGCAGCAACAGGTAGTACATATGCGCGTTGTGCGTACGGTCGGCGGGGATCGTGGGCCGGCGCAGCAGGCCCTGCTGCTCGAGCGCGGCGAAGCGCTCGTGATAGCTGTTCCAGATGGCCATGCGCCGCTCGAGGATTTCCGCGGAGTGCTGGATCTGCGCCCACAGGAACGCGGCGTTGATCTCGCTGGTAAGGAAGGATGAGCCGAGGTCGACCCACGTGTACTTGTCGACCTGCCCGCGCAGGAACTGCGAGCGGTTGGTGCCCTTCTCCTGCAGGATCTCCGCGCGCTCGATCCAGTCGGGGCGATTGACGAGCAGTGCTCCGCCCTCGCCGCAGGTCAGGTTCTTGGTCTCATGGAAGCTGAGGCATCCAAGGTCGCCGATCGCGCCCAGTGGCTGGTTGCGATAGGCGGCGGAGATGCCCTGCGCAGCGTCCTCGATCACGGTCAGCTCGTGGCGCTCGGCGATATCCACGATCGCGTCCATCGCGCAGCTCACGCCGGCATAGTGCACCGGCACGATCGCGCGTGTGCGCGGGGAGACGGCCTCCTCGATCAGGCGCTCGTCGAGGTTCAACGTGTCAGCACATATGTCCACGAACACCGGCACGGCTCCGCGCAGCGCGACGGCGCCCGCCGTGGTGGGAAAGGTGTAGGAGGGCACGATGACCTCATCGCGCGGGCCGATGTCGGCCACGAGCATCGCCATCTCCAGCGCCGAGGAGCAGGAGCAGGTGAGCAGCACGCGCGCGGTGCCCAACTGCTGCTCAAGCCACCGTGAACAGCGTTCGGTAAAGGGTCCGTTGCCTGACAGGTGGAGGTTGTCGATGGCCTCCTGGATGTAGCCGAACTCATCGCCGGTGGTGTGGGGCCGGTTGAAAGGGATTTTCGTGCTCGGCACACCGTCGACGGCAGTTTCCATTTGCAAAATGGTCCCAGTTATCAGCGATTGGGTCAAGGCGCCAGTCGGAAACAATCACTCAGGCAAAGGCTTTTCCATGTCTCAGACATCCGCCGGGCGCTTGGCTGCCAGCGGCGGCATCGGTAGCGTCGGCTGGATGAATCTCGAGCACCCGAACGGGAAAGGACATCCAGCGTCAGGGGCCGAGATTTCGCTCGCGGCCGCTGGTAGGGCGAAGGTCAGCTCCTCCCCGATCCCGGCGCTCAGCGTGGTTGTCCCAGTGTATGGCTGCGGAGCCTGCGTGGCGCACCTGCACAAGCGCCTCACCGCCGTGCTTGGGGAGATGGACATCAGCTATGAGCTCGTGCTCGTCGACGACCGTGCCGGGGACGGCTCCTGGCCGCAGATCGAGCGCATGGCCGCGGAAGACGAGGCCGTGCGGGGAGTGCTGCTGAGCCGCAACTTCGGCCAGCACGCGGCGATCACCGCAGGTCTGCAGCACGCGCGCGGCGCGCGCGTGGCGGTGATGGACTGCGACCTGCAGGACCCACCCGAGGACCTGCCGCGCCTGTATGAGAAGTCGCTGGAGGGCCACGAGATCGTCTTCGGCCGCAGGGTACGCAAGCCCACTGGCTGGCTGCGGGGATTCGTGGGCCGCCTGTACTTCCGTGGCATCAAAGTGTTCGCCGGCGCCGACCTCGACGGGCAGTTCGGCAGCTTCAGCGTCATCACCCGCAAGGTGGTCGATGCGTTTCTGACGTTCAAGGATGAGGACCGTCACTACATGATGATTCTCACCTGGCTGAAGTTCGACACCGTTGCGGTCGACTACCAGCCCGCCCCCCGCTATCGGGGCCGCAGCTCCTACAGCCTGCCCAAGCTCATCGACCACGCTCTCGACGGCGTCTTCTTCCAGACAACCGTGTTATTGCGCTGGATCGTCTACATGGGCTTCGGCCTCGCCGCGCTCGGCGGGCTGCTGGCGCTGCGCGTGGTCTACGCGAGAATCGTGGGCACCGTCTTCCCGGGCTGGACCAGCCTGGTGGCCGGGGGCCTGTTCGTCGGCGGCTTCATCATCCTCAGTACCGGCATCACCGGCCTCTACATCGGCAAGGTCTTCGATCAGGTGCGCGCACGACCGGTGTTCGTCGTGGACCGCGTGGTGGGAGTCGACTGGGGAGCAACTGCTCCTGCGCTCTCGGCCCCCGCCCGCTCCAGCGAGGCCGGGTTGGCGCCGAGGCGCTCGCGCGGCTCGCATACGCCGCTTCAGAGCACCCGCAGCGAGTCGTCCACAACCAACATGGAGGCCGTTTAGTGGGCTGGGAGCGCAGGGGAGTGCTGCTGTCCGCGCCACCACAGCGCTCCTGGAGCAACTCGCATGTGGCGCTGCCGGTCCTTGAGAGAACCCCCGAGAACAACCTGAATCTCTACTACTCCCCCCGCGACGCGCAGGGGCGGGCTCACATCGCGCGTGCGCGCCTGGAGGTGACGCCCGATGGCGGGCTGCGTGTGGCGGCGCACGACCCCGACCCCGTCCTGGGCCCCGGCGAGCTCGGGGCCTTCGATGACGCCGGCGTGACCGTCTCCTGCGTCGTGGAGGGCGAGCAGGGACAGGGAACGCTCCTCTACTACACCGGCTGGACACTGGGGGTTAGCGTGCCCTTCTACTTCTACGCTGGCCTGGCCGTACGCGCGTCCGGGCAGGAGCGCTTCGAGCGCGTCTCCCGTGCGCCGATCCTCGAGCGCAACGCTGTCGACCCCTACCTCACCGCCTCGCCGTGGGTGCTGCGCGATCAGGATGGTGTGTGGCGCATGTGGTACGTCTCCTGTGCGCGTTGGGAGAAGGATGAGGACTCCGCCCAGCCCCCGCGCCACTACTACCACGTGCGCTATGCGCAGAGCGAGGATGGCGTGCACTGGCGCCGCGAGGGGCGCGTGGCGATCGACTTCAAGGATGCCGGCGAGTACGCGCTGGGGCGTCCCTGCGTACTACGCGAGAGTGAGCGCTACCGCATGTGGTTCTGCGCCCGCGGCGAGCGCTATCGCCTCGCCTATGCCTCCTCAGCGGACGGCCTGAACTGGGAGCGCAGCGACGGGGAGGTCGTGTTTGCTCCCGACTCTCGGGCGGCCCGTGCCGCTGGCTTGCCGTCCTTTGCCGAGGAGGAGCGCGAGTGGGACTCGCAGATGCAGGCCTACCCCGCGGTATTTGTCCGCGGCGAGACCCGTTATCTGCTGTACAACGGCAACGGCTACGGGCGCAGCGGCGTGGGTTACGCGGTGTGCAGCGGGGAGAGCGACTGAAGTGGCATGGGTGTACGTGGGCATATCGGTGATCATCACCGCCTATGGTCAGCTGGTGGTGAAGTGGCGTGTGGCTCAGCGCGGCCACCTGCCAGCCAGCCTGCAGGGCAAGGCACACTTCTTCCTCAGCCTGCTGAGCGACCCCTGGGTGCTGAGCGCGATGGCCACGACCTTCATCGCCGCGCTGTGCTGGATGGCGGCGCTCTCGAAACTGGAGTTGAGTAGGGCCTACCCTTTCTCTGCTGTCTCGTTCCTGTCGGTACTCCTCTTCAGCGGACTCTTCCTGAACGAGGGGATCTCTCCGGGCAAGGTCGCGGGCGTGCTGATCGTCGTCACCGGCCTGATCGTCGGCGTGAGGGCCTAAGCATGGCCGGCAAGACCGTGGCGATAGTGCAGTCCAACTATGTGCCTTGGAAGGGCTATTTCGACCTCATGCGCCGTGTGGACGAGTTCATCCTCTACGACGACGTCCAGTACACCCGCCGCGACTGGCGCAACCGCAACCGCTTCAAGTCCCCGCAGGGGGTGCAGTGGCTGACGATTCCCGTGCAGGTCAAGGGGCGCTACACACAGCGCATCGACGAGACGTTCGTGAGCGACCCCGGCTGGGCGCAGCGCCACTGGCGGACACTGCGCTCGTGGTACCGCAAGGCGCCCTTCTTCAAGCGCTACGAGCCTGTGCTGGAAGAGCTTTACACGGGACGGGTGGACCTGGCGCTGTCGGCCATCAACCGCCGCTTTCTGGAGGGCCTGCGCGATCTCCTGGGGATCCAGACTCCCCTGAGCTCCTCCAGCGTCTACGGCGCCCACGGGCAGAAGACCGAGCGCCTGCTGGGGATCTGCAGGGCCGCAGGCGCCACCACCTACCTCTCGGGCCCCGCCGCGCGCGCGTACTTCGATGAGGAGCGCTTTCGTGCGGCCGGCATCGCAGTGGAGTGGATGAGCTACGACGGTTACCCCGAATACCCCCAGCTGCATGGGGCCTTCGAGCACGGCGTGAGCGTACTCGACCTGCTGTTCAACGTCGGCGAGGAGGCCCCGAGATACATGCTCGGCGTCGCGTCGGAACAGGAGCGGCTTGCGTCCACAGCGGGCCACGCGCGGCTAGCGTCATTTCCCGAGGGCGCGCCATGAGCGAGAAGCCCGTTGTGATCTTCGGCGTGGGCGCGTTCGCGCAGGTCGCCGAGGTCTACCTGCGCAAGGACAGCCCGCGCGAAGTGGTGGGGTACACCGTGGACGGCGAGTACGTCAGCGCTGCCGTCTTCGCGGGCCTACCCGTGATCGCGTTTGAGGACCTGCTGGAGAGCCACCCACCCGAGCGCGTGGACCTCCTGATCGCAACAGGCTTTCGTGGTGTGAACAGCGTGCGCCGTGGCATCTACGAGCGCTGCAAGGGGCTCGGGTATGAGTTCGTCAAATATGTGAGCTCGCAGGCTTATGTGATGAGTGACGAAGGTGTTGGACAGAACACATTCGTTTTCGAGGCCAACGTAATCCAGCCATTTGTACAGATCGGTGACAACGTAGTCATCTGGAGCGGCAACCACCTCGGCCACCACAGTCGCATCGGTAATCATTGCTTCATCGCCTCCCATGCCGTCATCTCGGGACACGTGGTGGTCGGCGAAATGTCATTCATAGGAGTGAATGCGACGATGCGCGATGGCATAGAGCTCGGCCCAAGGTGTGTGATCGGTGCGGGCGCCGTCGTGCTCAGAGACCAGGAGGAAGGGACAGTCCTGCGCGCCACCGAGGCGCCGGAGCATCCCAAGAAGAGCTGGGAGCTACGCAATTTCTGAGCTCGCATCAGGCGATGTCGTGACGCCCGTGGCGCGCTACTACGCCGAGAAGCTCAGCACCCACGGCGTGACCCCACAGGGTGTGGACTGGAACTCCGATGACTCCCAGCAGCTGCGCTTCGCGCAGCTGCTGGGCGTGCTGGAAGGCGAGGAGCAGGAGGAGCCGACAGTGCTCGATTTTGGCTGCGGCTACGGCGCACTGGCACAGCGCCTGATCGCGGGGGCGAGACCGTTTCGCTACGTAGGCTTCGATGTCTGCACGCCGATGATCGTGCAGGCACGCGCGGACGTGCACGACCCGCGCTGCCGCTTCACCGACAGCGAGAGCGAGGTGCCTGTTTGCGATTACGCAGTGGCGAGCGGCATCTTCAACGTGCGCCTGGAGGCCTCGCTGGAGCAGTGGAAGACGCATGTTGTGAAAACCATCGCCACCCTTGCACGGCACAGCACGAAGGGTTTCGCATTTAACATGCTGACCCGCTACGCCGACCGTGACAAGCTGCGCGATTACCTCTACTACGCCGACCCCGGCGAGTACTTTCGCTTATGCAAGGAGAACTGGTCGCGCAATGTGGCGCTGCTGCACCACTACGACCTGTACGAGTTCACTATTCTCGTGAAGTTGGGCAGCGAGCCCAAGTCGCTGCTTCACCCCTGATGCGCGCGGTAAAGCCGCTCCTCGGTGGGTCGGTAGTACTCGTCGCTGGAGGTCACCACGCGCGTGTACCAGCCCAACAGCTGCTGTGTGCGCGGAGGACTGTTCTGGATGAACTCATCGCCCAGCGCGCGCACGTAGTCGATCTGCTGCTTGAAGAATGAGCGCGTGAACATATGATTGATCGCCAGGCGGTCGCGGTTTGTCATATTGCGCCCGGCCGCGTGCCAGAGGGTGGAGTCGAACACGAACATCGAACCGGCGGGGCATTCCACCGCTACCCCAGCGCTCTCCATGTAGCGCTGCCCGGGCCGTCCCGGTCGCTGGTGCGTGCCGGGCACTACCAGCGTGCCGCCATTGGCGGCGCTGAATTCGTCGATCGCCAGCATCGTGTTGACCGAGGCCATGTAGCCCTCCATGTGGCGCGGGAAGTCCATGTGGAAGGTGTACTGCAGGATCTCCCCCAGCGAGCCGTCGTAGGGCGGCAGGATGAGACCGTTCTGCAAATGCATGATGGCCGTCTCAGACACGGTGTTATCGACGATCGCGAGGATCTCCGGCAGCTCCAAGAGCTCCCCGAACACAGGGTCATAGCTCAGCATCACCCGCATCACGCCGACCTCGCGTGCGCGATCCAGGCGTTCCTGTCCGACCTCTTCCAGCGTGCGCGCCTGCGCTTCGTACATCGCCGCGCGGATGCGCTGCAGCAGCTCAGGCGAGAGCACGTCGGTGACGATCCCCGCGCCCGAGTACTTCAGGGCGTCCAGGGTCAGCGGCAGCCAGTCGGGATCGGTGCTCGAACAAATGGGCAGCATCGACTGAATCGTATTCGTGACAGAGGGTCGGGTCAAGCGGGTTGTAGGTCCCAACCAGAGGGTGGCGCAGTCGGCCGCAGGCCGGCTGGCCGAAACGGGGATTCGCGCCGCAGGCGCGTGTCGCCCGGCTTCGGTCGGGCCCCTCTATTTCCCAGTCAGACACATTCCCCGCTGATAGGAGCCGCTGCAACACACGCCGGGCCCGTGGCGAGACAGCCGCGCGCGGCTCGATATTTACCCTGATTCGTCCATGTCGAGCCTGCTGCTGCCCACCGATGAGGCGCCTTCGGCGGCCGCGGCGGGACGCCGAGGCAGTGGGGCGCTGCGTATCGCGCTCGCTGTCGCCGTCGCGGCGGTGCTGATCACCTGGTTGGCCTCAGGCGTGGCCTTGACTGTGCTCCTGCGCTTCATCGCCTTCGAAGCGCTGTGGGTGGTGCTGCCCGGCTGCCTGCTCTACCTCTTGCTCAGTCCCGCGCCAGGGGGGCGTTTGCGCATGCTCGCCATCGGCTGGCCCTTGGGCTATGCCATGGAGGTCGGAGCCTTTGCGCTCACCGCCGCGCTGCAGCTGCGCTGGGCTCTCGTGTTCTTGCCCCTGAGCTCGCTCGTCCTCGGCGGCCTACTCGTCTCGCACGGCGCGGGCCGGGAGCGCCTGCAGACGACCCTCATAGGGTCACGCGCATCAGCCTCGTCCGCATCGCCGTCGGCACCCTCATCCCGATTCGCCTCCGCGCTTAACTCGCGCCTGCTCGCACCACTCGCATTGAGCGCCGCGGTGGTGCTGCTGGCCTTTACCTTCTTCGCCCCCTACCCCATGCCCGAACACGTCCGCAGTGTCTCCTACAGCGAGGACAACATCTTCGATATCACTCTCGCGGGCGAGGCTCGCCGCCACTGGCCCATCACCGAGTCCTGGATCGCGGGACAGCCGCTGCACTACTACACAGGTGTCTTCCAGCACGCCGCGGCGCTCAACCAGGTCATGGGTATCTCGCTGGCCGCCGCTTTCCTGCGCCTACTTCCGAGCACAATGTTTCTGATCGCCGCATTGCAGCTGTGGGCGCTGGGCGCCAGCCTCGAGCGCTCGCGCTGGTCGGGGTGGGTTGGATCTATATCCATTGCGCTGCTGCTGATGACGCAGGACGTCAACCTCAACCCGCTCAAATCCCAGCTTCTGCAGATCAACCCTTTCACGCAGTTCTCCCTGAGCCCCAGCTTCGCCTTCGGGATCCCTTTCTTCCTGGGCGCGCTGTTGCTGATGCAGACACGCGTAGTGGCGCCCTTGCACAAGACGCCACCGTCACGCGAGACCCCACGACCGTGGGAGATCGCGGGTCTGCTGCTGATGGTCACGATGTATGTGGCGGGCGTCGCCTCGGCCAAGGCGTTTGGCGCCTTTGACTTCGTCGGCGGCCTCGGTCTTTACTGGCTTTGGCAGACGGTAAGGGGCAAGGGCTCGCGCACCCTTACCTACTGCGTGGTGGCGGCGGGTATTGCTGTATTGATCGTCTACTTCCTCATGATCGCTGGTGGCGGCGCGGCCACAATGGGGGTTCACCCGCTCGCCTTCCTGCAGGAAGGCAATACGCTCGAACACGCCACGCATCTGGCCAAACGCATTGCCGGCTCGCTTTACCCACTCGTGCTGGCGGCTGGCATCGGCGTGCTCGCGCCCTGCGTGCTCGCGCCTCTGCTCGGAGCCGGGTGGCTGTTGTGGCGAGGACGGGGACTGCCGGCATCCACAGGGCTGCTGGTATCTGTTTTCCTCGCGGGCCTGACGGGCTACGTGATGCTGGGAGCGCCCGGCGGCGTCGAGGGGGTGTTTTTCGTCTACGGCTACATCGCGCTCGTACCGGTGGCGGCGCTCGGTCTCGTGCGCCTTTGGAACGAAACGCCCGAGGCCGTCCGACCGGGGCTGTTGCGCGTCGGCGGCGCGCTGCTCCTACTGGGAGTGCTAATCGCCACTGTGTCCGCCTCGGTGACGCTCACCGGCTTGGCCGAGAAGGCATGGTTCGCGCTCGCCTACGGCTCCGTCGTCCTCGCCGTGGTGCTGGTGGTCTGGAGATTGCAGCGGCGCTACGCCGTCTCACTCACATCGCACTGGGCACGCGTGGTGGCGTGTGCCATCCCTCTGCTGCTGGCGCTCGCGTTGGTAAAGCCGGTGGCGCTTGCGGGCAGCGGCGCGTGGAAGACCATCGTGGGCAAGCGCACCTCGCTGGCTGATACCGGTGTCGAATACGGCATGACGGCGCCGCTGTACGCGGGTCTGCTGTGGGTAAAGGCGCACACCACGCCGTGCGATGTCCTGGCCGTCAACAACCACTACGACAACGCCAGGCGCCAGGAGTCTGTCTATTTCTATTACTCAGCCTTCAGCGAACGGCGCGTGTTCCTCGAGAGCTGGCGCTACACAGCCGGAGGCCAGACCGGTGGACTGCCCTACCCGGGCCGCTTCGCCCTCAATCAGCGCGCCGTCGCCCAGGGCAACCCGCAGGCGCTGCGCGAACTGACGCGTAGGGGGGTGAGCTATGTATTGATCGACAAGACGCACGTCGGCGGACCGCAGCTGCCAGCGAGCGTAAGCACGCTCGTATTCTCGAACAGCGCACTTGACGTTTACCGCCTGCTGCCGGCGGGGCCGTCTCTTGGCTGCGGCGTCGTCAGATAGCTTGGCTGCACCGTCGTGACAGCTCGGCTGCACCGTCGTGACAGCTCGGCTGGGGCATCGCGAGGTGGGTTCAAGCTGGCGCGAGCGCTGACGGCGCCAAGCCGAAGTGCCTTGCGATTAACGGCGCGACGTCGCGGATCGCCCACTGCTCGCGCTCCGGCACACCCTCAAGACCGCACCTGATCAGCGCCCCCAGCGAATCGTCCGCGTGCAACGAGCCGTGCGAGCCACCCCCCACATGCGCCTGCCGGCCCCAATCCAGGAACTCGAATCCGGGCGCTGCTGAGAGCAGCACGTCGCCCGAGGTCGGGCATGTCAGCGCCGACCACACCCGCGCCAACGCATCTGGGAAGGCCGGCGCATGCAGGTGCCCCCCGCGCAGCGAGGCCTCCAGCACCGCGAGCTCGCCCTCCACGCTCCACCTGCGCCCGCGCGTGTCGCCGACATCGCCCTCAGGACAGAAGCGCAGCTCCCCCACCGAGGGGCGTGCGATCACGGCCTCGCGCGGCGCGCCGTGGGGATCGAGCTCTAACCACATCACCAGTTGCACGCCATCTACCTGCAGCGTGCGCCTGATGACGCTCGAACGCAGCGTCGAGCGGCGGCGCTCGGCGAGCACGTAGACCATCGCCGCCCGCTGTGAGGGGCAGAGGGCGATACGCGGCTCGCCGCGCCCGCGACGTGCAGCGGGCGACACCGAGCCGAGGCGCGAACCCGTGGGACCCGCGATCTCAAGCTCCGCCAACGCCGGCTGCAAGTCGATGGTGTGCTCAATGAGAGCCTGCGAGTGATCGGCCATGACCACCATCGCGTGGCGATCGAGGAAGGCGTCGAGCCCTCCGCCGATCTCCACCAGGCGCGCCAGCTGCGCATCGGCCTGAGCCAGTGACTGCACCTGCCCCTGCGGGCCGTACTTGTGCGAGTGCCAGTCGTTGTCGGGCAGCGACAGCAGCAGGAAGTCGAACAGATCGTGCTCCACCAGATAGCTGCCGACACAGCCCGAGTGCTGGTCGCGCACCCCCGGCATCCCCAGGCCCGAGCGGCAGCCCGTGGGGCGACTGGAGAAGATGTCGGCGTAGAACAGCTCCCGTGGGCCCAGCACCGGGTGGCGCATCAGCGTCGAGGCCAGCCGCGTGAGCGTACTGTCGCGCTGAGGCTCGTGGCGGTGGCGTCCCCGGTACATCAGGTATGTCGTGCCCGCGGTGCGCACCTGGATGTCATCGAGCGCCTCGAAGATCGTCGGCGTCTCGCTCGCTAAGTGCGCGCGGTTCATGTTGTAGACCGTGTCCGTCAGCTGGCGTGCGATACCAAAGCGCTGGGCGGCACGGAAGCTCGAGCCGTACTCCACATAGCGCTGCTCCTCGCGGTGATACCAGTTCATCGCCGGGATACGGTGGCGATCCTGGCCGGTGCCTGTCACGATCGACGCGGCGCAGACGGGAGTGACCGAAGGGAAGGCCGCCACGCAGTCAGAGACATAGTGCCCGCGGTGCATCAACTCACCCAGCAGCGGCGCCTGTCCCTCCGCGACCGCGCGCTCGAGCATCGCCGGCGCCATCGCATCGATCACGCACAGGATCAGCTTGGGGGGTGGGGACACCGACTACCGGCCAAGGATCCGCAGTCCAGCGTACTTCTCCCCCGCGCGGCGACGAGCGGAGAACACCAGCCAGGCGAACGGCGCCAGCGCGAGGTACCCCAGCGGGTGTAGCAGCGCGGTGAGCGCAGCGATCAGCAGCGCCGTGCCATCCACATAGAGCGTCAGCGCTTCGCGCGCGCTGCGGTCAGTGAGGCGCCCGCGCGCGCGGGCGATCAGTGGGCGCACCGCCGCCTGCCCCAAGAGCGCCGCCGCGGCCCCACCGAGCAGGCCCGGCCACGTCGCGTCTGCGTGCTCACCAAGCGTACCCGCGAACAGCAGCGCCCCCACGCCGATGCCCAGTCCCGCGATCGTGGCTCCCAGCGGTCCCGCCTCAAAGCGCTCTGCGCCGAAGCGGAACTGCAACAGGTAGGCCGCCAGCAGCAGCGCGGCCATCGCCACGAGCCACCAGCCTTCCTGCAGGAAGGAGAAGTCGCTGTGGGAGAAGCTCACGCCCAGCGCGCCCGCAGAGGCCAGGGCGCCCGCCAGCAGCGCCGGCAGGAACGGGCGCAGACCGGCAGCGAGCGCGAGTCCTAGGCCCAGGCCGATATAGAAGGTGAGGTTGTTCATTTTAGGTCTAAACGTGGTCTAGCGGTTGCATCGACGGACAGCCGTTGCGCTACCGTGCGGAGCGTCATGACGATAGACGACAGGGGGAAAGAGGCCCGCCCGGCCCGACCCGCGGCGCACGAGCTGGCGCGCTATGAGCGGCTGTTCGCCCAGCGCACGCGCGGGATGCGCAGCTCGGCGATGCGGGAGATGATGGCTCTGACCGAACGGCCCGAGGTGATCTCGCTGGCCGGGGGTCTGCCGGACACCTCGACGTTTGCACCCGAGGTGTATGCGCAGCTGATGGCCCATGTCGCGGCGCAGTCCACAGCGCGCGCCCTGCAGTATGGGCCTACCGACGGTATGCCGGCGGCGATGGAGTGCATCGTTGAGGTGATGGCCGCCGAGGACACCGCGGTCGATCCCGAGGATCTGATCGTGACCACAGGTGGGCAGCAGGTGATCGACCTGGTATGCAAGACGCTGATCGACCCAGGTGACGTGATCGTCGCCGAGGCGCCCACCTACCCGGGCGCGGTGCCAACCTTCAGCGCCTACCAGGCGCAGGTCGTGCAGATCGAGATGGACAGCGAGGGTATGCCGATCGACGAGCTGGAGGCGATGCTCGACAGCCTCCAAGCGCAGGGCAGGCGTCCGAAGTTCATCTACACCATCCCCAACTTCCATAACCCCGCCGGGGTGACGATGTCCCTGGCGCGCAGGCGCCGGTTGGTGCAGGTCGCGCGCGAGCGCGAGCTACTGGTGCTGGAGGACAATCCCTATGGGCTACTGCGCTATGAGGGCGAGGCGCTGCCGACGCTTTACTCGCTGGACGCCTCCAACGCGGGCAGCGGGGGCGCCTCGGACTTCGTCATCTACCTCGGCACCTTCTCCAAGATCCTCGCCCCTGGGCTGCGTCTGGGGTGGGCGGTGGCGCCCAGGCCGGTGCTCGAGAAGCTCAATTTGGGCAAGCAGGGCGCAGACCTTTGCTCCTCACCGGTGACGCAGTTGTTTGTGGCGGCCTACTTCTCCGAGCGCAACTGGCGTGAGTACCTGGAGCAGCTCAAGCAGCTCTACCGCCGCCGCCGCGACGCGATGCTCGGAGCACTTGAGCAGAACTTCGGTGAGCAAGCGCACTGGACCACACCACAGGGGGGCCTCTTCATCTGGGCAACGCTGCACGGAGACATCGACACCACAGACCTGCTCGCGCAGAGCGAGGGAGTCGCGTTCGTGCCGGGGCGCGCCGCCTACATGGACGGACATCGCGGCGCCGCCTCGATGCGCCTGAACTTCGCGGGCGTGCCGGAGGAGAACATCCGCGAGGGCATCCGGCGGATCGGCAAGGTCGTAGACGAGCAGGTCAGTTTGTTTGGCAGCTTGACCGGCTCACCCACCCGCCAGGCGCTGGAGAGTGCCCCGCAGGCCACGGAGAGCGCCCCGGTCGACACAGCCACGCAGAACCCTGCGGCGGGAGCGGATTCAGAGCTGGCCGATATCGTCGAGCTTCCCCGCGCCGGCGAGCAGCCGCGGCGGCGGCGACAGGGACGATGAGCGGCGGCGCGCCCGTCGTGAGCATGACGAGAACAGGTCAGACGCCCTCGCCGGACCCGCCCAGGCGGGTGGCGGTGCTCAAGGGCGGGCACTCGCTCGAGCGCAACGTATCGCTGCGCTCGGGCGCGCAGGTGCAGGATGCACTGCGGCGCCTCGGGCACGATGCGCTCGCGATCGACGTCGGCTCGGAGTTCGTGGCACAGCTGCTCGCCGCCGCGCCCGACTGCGTGTTCGTCGCCCTGCATGGTCGCGATGGCGAGGACGGGACCGTGCAGGAGCTGCTGGAGGCGATCGGAATGCCCTATACCGGCTCGGGTCCCGCGGCGTGTATGCGCTGCACGGACAAGGCTCTGGCCAAGCACCTGATGCGCGCGGCGGGCATTCCCACCCCCAACTTCCACGCGCTCGAGGAAGGTGCCATCAAGGAGCTGGGCGCCTCCGCAGCGCTGCCGCGGATCGAACGCGCGCTCGAGTTCCCGATGGTGGTCAAGCCCGCCAGCCAGGGCTCGGCGCTGGGCGTGAAGTTCGCCTCCTCCGGTAAGGAGCTGCCGGGCGCGATCGTGGGAGCGCTTTCCTACGATCACAAGATCCTGCTGGAGCGCTACGTCAAAGGGCGGGATCTCGCAGTGTCGGTGCTGGACTCCAACCCGCTACCGGTGGTCGAGGCGATTCCGCGCGAGGAGGACTTCTATGACTACGAGTCCCGCTACGAGATTGGCATGACCACGTTCGTGTGCCCCGCCGAGCTGCCGGCCACGACCACCGAGCGAGCACAGGCGCTGGCATTGCAGGTATACGAGCTGCTTGGCTGCCACGGCGTCGCGCGGGTGGATCTGATGCTCGAGCAGGAGAGCGAGGAGCTGCTGGTGCTCGAGACCAACGTGATCCCGGGACTCACCGAGACCAGCCTGCTACCCCAGGCGGCGGACGCCGCGGGGATCGACTTCGACACGCTGGTCGCCCGCATCCTCGCCAGCGCCTGGACCCGCTAGGAGTCGCCTGCGGCGAAATCCTCCGGCGAGACCTCATCGAGGAACTCCTTGAACTTCTCGACGACGTCCTCGGACTCCTCGATGTTGTGCTCGAACTCGATCGCGGACTCGTTGATGACATCCTCGGCGGCGAAGATGGGCGCGCCGCAGCGCACGGCCAGGGCGATGGCGTCGCTGGGACGCGAGTCGATCTCAAGCTCGCGGCCGTTCATGCTGAGCGTGATGGAGGCAAAGAAGGTGTTCTCGCGCAGCTCCGTGACCGCCACCTGCGTGCACTTGGCCTCCAGTTCGCCGAGCATGTCATAGAGGAGATCGTGCGTCATCGGCCGCGGCGTCGAGGCTCCCTGCAGCTTCATCAGGATCGAGGCTGCCTCGGGATGCCCAATCCAGATCGGCAGGAACCTGTTGCCGTCAACGGTCTTCAGCAGCACGATCGGCTGCTTGCCGACCATGTCGAAGCTGACGCCGTAAATGACCATCTCCTGCATTGCAGCCTCCGGGAGGGTGGGGCTCAGAGCTCAGAGTATAGGTGCCTGCTGGACCCGCCTTGCGCCGGAAACGGGCCTGTGGGCGCCTGCCCTTAGCGGGCCGAGCCGCGAAAGCTCCAGAGCTTGTTGCCGATGAAATTGAGCGGCATCGAGGTCGCCACGGCCAGCGCCTGTGCGGGTACCTTGGCGAGACCGCCGACTTCCACGAAGAGCACCAGCAGCATGAAGCTAAAGCCAAACGCGACGAGGCTCACGCAGAAGAAGCGTGGCGCCTGAAAGCGTACCTGGCCCCCGCCGGCGTCGAAGGTCCAGTGGCGATTGAGCAGGAAGTTGTTGGTCACAGCCACGAACCAGGCCAGCACCGCGGAGACGTGGTAGTCGATTCCGAGCGCGTGCACGCAGAGCGCATAGACGCCGAGGTTGACGGCGAAACCGGTGCCTCCGACCATGCCGAAGCGGATTAGTTGCAGCCAGTTCGCAGGCCGGCGCAGGCCGTGCAACAGGCGCATGTGTGCGCGCGGCTCGGCGACCGGCGCAGGCGCCGGGCGTCGGAGATCCACAGCGGTGGCCTCGTCGCTCATCGCTCAAGGGTAGCGAGAAGGCTTAGGAAGGGCCGACCTTGGGTTCCGCGCCGAGCTCCCGCGTTGGCCGCGCGCTGAGGCTGCGATGCAGGTGCTCGGCCAGGCGCACCGCGAAGGCCACGATTGTGAAGGTGGAGTTGGCCTGGCTGGAGGTGACGAAGGCCGAGCTGCTGGCGACGAAGAGGTCCTCGAAACCGTGCACCGCCAGATCGGCATCGAGCACGCCGTCCTCCGAGCGCGCCGCCATGCGCGTCGTGCCCGACTGATGGCAGCCATAGAAGAAGCGATCGCGGATGGCTTTATCGAAGTCCTCCACGATGTACTCCAGGTGCCCAAGGGAGTGCTCGCGCAGGTAGCGGTCGAAGTGCTCGTGGGCGCGGATGACGCCGTCGATGTCGCGCTCGTCGATGTGCATTCGCGGATGCAGGCGCGGCATGCCTAGCGCGTCGCGATCCGCGACCGGCTCCACATGGCTCGCGCGGTTTGGCAGGTGCTCGCTCTGATAGAGCAGCGGGTAGACGTTGGCGGAACTGGGGATGAAGAAGCCGGGCAGCTTGCGGCCGCGCTTGAGGAAGCGCCCATAACCGAGCGCAAGTGCGAAGGACGCAGTGGCGAAGGGGGCGCGCAGGACGTTGCCGATATGCGCGCGCGTTGAAATCAGGCGCGTATCGCCGAGCTGGTGTTTGCGGATGCCCTCGGAGATGAGGTATCGCCCGAGCGGGGAGACCAGCATGAGGTACACGAAGGACAGTGGCCCGCTGCGGTGGGAGGGATCTCCGATCTCAGGGTTTTCAAGCCATAGCGCCGCGTTTGGCAGTTCATGCTCGCGCTGGAACTCCGGTGAGAAGGTGAAGCGCCGACGCACGTAGACCCCCTCGGGGTCGCGCTCGTAGCCGTAGATCGTCGCGCGCGCGGGCGTGGCGAAGTGCACGCGCGCGATGCGCGCCTCGATGTGCGCCATGTACCAGCGACCGAGGTGTCCGGCGTGGTTGCCGATGCCCCGTGAGTGCACGCGATTGGAGGCGAACAGCAGCCGGGTCGCCTCGAGACCTCCGCAGGCGAGCACATAGCGCGCTGCGCGGATTCTCGCGCAGCCGCCCGACAGCGTTTGCCCGACCACGTGGCTGACCGCGTAGCCGTCCTCGCCGACGACGATCTCCGTGCATGTGAGCCGCGTGGTGAGCGTGACGAGCGCGGACTCCTTCAGGCGACGCCGATACTGGCGTGCGAAGTTGGTCGGCAGCGACCAGCGCTCGAGCGTCGTGGAGCGCACGTCACCCTCCGGCCAGCCGGGGATCAGGGAGCGCTCGGCCAGGTCCGGCAGCTCGCGCGCGTCAAAGACGTCGTCCGTGCCGCACACGCACCACGCGCTTGCGCGCGCGTAGTGGCGCTGGATCTCCTCATAGCTCACCGGCCAGTGAACGTTGCTGGCGATCGAGCGCGTCTGGAAGTCGATCGGGTCGAAGGGCACGCAACGTCCGCCCCATATGTTCGAGGCCCCGCCGAGCGCCCGGCGCGTCGCCTCCGACATCGGCATGTGCGCGGGATCCTCCAGCACCGCATCGCCGAGCTGCTGCACCTCGGCGTCAAAGGAGTCCGATCCGCTCTCGATCAGCGCCACGCTGTGGCCGGCATCGGCCAGCTCCAGCGCGAGCGTGATCCCGGCAGGACCCGCGCCAACAACCGCTACTTCGGCTTCAAGCTCGGCATCGGGAGGGAGGCTGGTGGCATCGATCCGCACATCCGGTGGTTAGCACAGGTGGGGTGATTCGCCAAACGGGGCTTGCGGCGCACGCGCCGCCGCGATCGGGTTAGGCTTTTGCTAGTGGCTGCACAAGGAAAAGCTCGGCTGGGGATGGTCCGGCGCTTGAGACCATCCAGATACTCGCTGGCAGGGGCGCTTAGCGGCTGCGGCGCGTTGGCGCTCGTGGCGGTGCTTGCGCTGGGTGTCGGCTCAGGCGGATCGCAGCACGCACACGCCGCCGCCAAGGCGGTCGTCCCTCTCACTGCGCCCAGCACGAGCGCCGAAGCAGTCCACACGACCCCGGCCGTGGCTGCAGGAGCCCGCACAAGTCCCCCTGTTGGTACTCCCAGTGTCTCGGTGGGAGCGGCTGGTCAGGTGGTGGCAACCGAGGCGCCCGACCCCGAAGCCTCCAAGAGCTTCCCAGCGCCCGCGACGGTGCACCACAAAGCAGCCGCCACTCCCAGCAAGGCCGCGGAAGTGGCGGTGGCCCCGGGCGCGCCCTCAGACGCGGAAGTGCGGCGGGAGCTCAACCAGATGCACGCCGTGGAACGCGAAGCGCGCAAGCAGACGCTGAGCACGGTGCCTGGCGGAGGCTCGATCGGCGGCAACGGCACCATCAGTCCACCTCCGGGGATCCCCGCGGTGGTGGCGAGAGTGATCGCCGGGGCCAATGCGATCACGGACTTCCCCTACGTGTTCGGCGGCGGCCACGCCTCTTTCGTCGATAACGCCTACGACTGCTCGGGCTCGGTCAGCTACGCGCTGGCAGCGGGCGGAATGCTGTCCGCACCGGAGACCTCGGGGTCGCTTGAGAGCTGGGGCGCGCCAGGCCCCGGACAGTGGATCACGGTGTACGCCAACGCAGGGCACACCTATATGTATGTGAACCTCGGCAGCGGCTGGATCCGCTACGACACGAGCGGGCGCAGCGGCGTTTTCGCCTCACGCTGGCAGCCGGCGATCCGCTCCAACGAAGGCTTCGTGGCGCGCCACTGGCCCGGGCTCTAACGATGCAGCACGATGGGCGTGAGCACGGTGGTGCTCTGAGGGCTCTGGGTGGCGGCGTTGCGGACCACCAGGCGCAGCAGCAGCGCCACCTTGCGCACGCGACGTAGGCGCGCGTTGGTGCGCTTGGAGAACTTGATGCGCACGCTCGAGTGGCCGCCCTTGGTGGTGACGAGGATAGCCTGACCGATGACGAGCGACTGCGGCGAGCCAGCGGGCAGGCCAACGGCCTTACGGCCCTTGATACCCAAGCGCGCGGCGGTGCGGCTGTCGAGCAGGACTTCGAAGTGGCCGGCTACTTGCTCATTGACGGAGTAGTTGACGACGAGACCCTTCTGCAATGCCTGAGAGAGCGAGCGGTTGTTGGCCACGGCGCTCGCGACCGGTCCAGGGACGCCTCCTCCGGGGCCCTGCAGCGGATTCGCGCCTGTACCTGAGCCCTTGCCAGTCGTGGTGCCCGTGCCGGCTGGAGTTTCGTTGGGAGTGCCCCCACCGGGGCCGCCGCCCGTGGAAGGCGCGGGCGGACCGTTGACGGTGATGTCCCTGAAGGTCGTCGCGACGTTGCCGGCGGCGTCCGTGACGGTGAGGGTGGCCTGGTAGGTGCCGCCGTACTTATAGGAGTGAAAGACGCTGGCGTAGAGCGGTTCGCCCGCATTGGGGTCGCGGTAGCCGGGGCCGCTGACAACGGGCGTGCCGTCGCCGAAGTTCCAGGAGAAGGTGGCGCGATACTGCGGCTGGGCGCCGGGGTTCGGGTCGGCGGACTGCTCGAGCGTGATGTCCGACTCGGCGCCGTCGAAGCCCACGATATCGCCGGAGTTGACGGGATTGGGTGCGCTGAAGGCGGGGACGAAGTTGTTGTGCAGCTCGCAGCGCAGGCCGGGATAGGCGTAGTACTGCGCGGACTGGTTGTACTCGGTATTGAGGTAGTAGCTGTGCCCGTTGATGGTCTGGTTGAAGTAGTGGCCGGCTTCGGTGTGTTCGTCGGGGCTGCCAGAGCCCTGCACCACCGGGGGGGCCTCGAACCAGTTGCGGCACTGGTCGGGCGCCTCGTTGCCGCTGAGCGGTTCATTCCAGCCGTTGAGGGTGGGGTCGGTGATCGTGGCGAACAGCTGCGCGGCGACCTGGTTGATGATGATGTCGGCCAGGCCATGGTCGGAGTACCCGTCGGGGGAGAGTTCTTCCTGGTTGGGCTCCTGGACGATCTTGGAGCCGTCCTGGCAGTCCGAGCCATTGTGCTGGTTCGGAAAGTCGGGAAGGAGTTCGGGGTCGAACTTGGCGCCAAATGAGCCGGCGCCCCAGGGGACCACCGCGTACAGGAGCGGTTCGGCGGAAAACGTGGAGGTGAAGCTGTGGTAGCTGCAGAAGCTGCGCTGATAGCTGTTCTCTTCGGCTGTTTCTTCAGCCGTGGGGGGTTCTTCCATCGGCTTCCACGGCTGCTTCTTGCTGCTGTCAGAGCAGTGTCCCGTGGCAGCTCCGCCGGAGTCGGTGCAGATCGTTACATCCGGTGGGGTGAGGAGGAAGAAGACTGTGCCCAGCCCGGCGTGCAGGCCGTTGCTGGCGATGAAGCTCTTGAGCTCGTTACGTACCTGCTGATCGGTGAAGCAGGCGAAGGTCTTGTTCAGCCCGGGGGCTGGATCGCTGCAGCCGTCAGAGGGGTACATGGCACGGTCCACGGCCGCACCGCGGAAGGTCGAGCTATAGGCCGCGCGGGTGCCGTTGGCTTCCGGATACTGGGGGGTCAGCGAAAAGACATTGCCGAGACTGCCGTTGTTAGCGCCGACGTCATAGAGGAACCTGTCGATCAGCTGCTGCCAGTCGCCGTGGTACTTACCGGGGCGTCCCGGGTCGCCAGGACGCTGGACCGCTGGGTCCCAATAAATGACATAGGTCGCGTTAGTGCCCAGCACCGGTCCACCGCCATACTGCAGAGAGCTGAACGGGTTGAAGGTGGGTTCGAGCACGGTGGCGTGGGCCTGGACTCCAAACTGCTGCCCTTCCACCGTGATGACGTGGGCCTGAGCCAGCCCCGTGAAGGCAAGCAGCCCAGCGCTCAGCCCAGCGAGCAGAAGCGCGGGCCGGCGCACCAGGGCACGCAGGCGGGGCAGGCGGAAAAGAAGCGTCACGGCCCCTTCATCGGCAGTCCCCCCGCCTGGCCTTAGCGCTGTTGGACGAGATTCACCGGACGGGCGTGCATCACCATGAGCGAGTGGGCGATCCTGGATTCGAACCAGGGACCTCCTCCTTATCAGAGATTGACTTCGGGGTGGGGAGTGACTTGTTGAAGCCATATCCCCTGCGGCGCGGCGTCCTGCGTGCTACCAATTTGCTACCGGAGCGTCCGCTCATGACGCTGCGGGACCGGGCTCTGCGGGTGTTCGAAGGACTCGCTGTCGTGCGGTCCCGGTGCTACGTTTAGGCCATGACCGTCAAGGATCGGCTACACAATGCGGTCGAGACGATGACCGACGACGAGGCGAGCGAGGCGCTACGCACGCTCGCCGACGCTTCGGGCGATCCGGTCGCCTGGATGCTCGATCATGCGCCGCTTGACGACGAGCCCGAGACCGAGGATGAGCGTCGTGCGGTCGCCGAAGCCCACGCTGACCGCGAGCGGGGCATCGAGCCGGTGCCACTGGAGAGCGTACTCGCCGAGTTCGACGGCGATCAGTGAGCGAGCCGCACTGGCGTGTCGTCGTTGACGACCGCGCTCGCAAGGACCTCCGCCGGATCGACCCTCCGACACGCAAGCGCATCCTGAGCGCCATCGAGCGACTGGCTCAGAGCGCGGAGTTGACCGGCGATGTCAAGCGCTTGCGTGGCTCCGATGAGTACCGACTGCGAGTCGGCGACTGGCGCGTGCGGTTCGAGCACGAAGATCGCAAGCTCACGATCGTCGTGGTTCGCGTGCTGCCTCGCGGGCGAGCCTACGACCGCTGAGCACTGGGCACATCCGGGCCGATGCGGGGTCCAGGACAACGGACTGGAGTGGACGCTAAACCCCAGTGTCCATGCGGCCTCAGAGCCGGATTCTTCGATGGGCGATCCTGGATTCGAACCAGGGACCTCTTCCTTATCAGAGAAGCGCTCTAACCGACTGAGCTAATCGCCCGAGGAGCCCGCAGTCTAGCGCCCGTCAACGCCACGAGTGCACTCGCCGCGCCAGTGCCAATGCCTCATCACGTGAGGCAAACGCTAGCCCTACGCGATACCCCCCACCAGGTGCTGGTCGCACCTCCACATCCGCCCCGAGCGCAAGCGACAGGGCCTCGGCGATCTCCGCGGCAGCCGCCTCCTGGTCAGGGTGGGCCCTGCCCCTTCGAGGCGCGCGGGTGGAAACCTTGCGCACTCCCGCCCCGGCCTCATTGCTGCGCCGCGCGCGGTCCTCAAGCACACGCACCGACCAGCCCTCGGACGCCGAGCTACGCGCAAGCTGGCGCCGCACCCCGTGATCCTTGGCGGTCAACAGGGCCCGCCCATGCCCCTCGCTGAGAGTCCCATCCTCGATCATCGATAGCGCCTCCTCTGGGAGCTCCAGCAGGCGCAGCAAGTTGGAGACCGCCACGCGGCTGCGCCCAACGCGCCGCCCCACCTGCTCACGTGTCAGCCCCAGCTCCTCGACAAGGGCCATGCAGGCGTTGGCCTCCTCGACCGGGTTGAGGTCCTCGCGCGCCATGTTCTCGATCAGCGCGAGCTCCAGCGCCAGCGCATCCTCGCGGGGCCGAACCAGTGCAGGGATCGTGTCCATGCCAGCCATCTGGGCGGCGCGCCAGCGCCGCTCGCCGGCAACGAGCTCGTAGCGGCCTCCCGGCCGCGGCCGCACGAGCACGGGCTGCAGCACGCCTCGCTCGCCCAGTGATCCCGCCAGTGCATTCAGCGCCTCCTCGTCAAAGCGACGCCGTGGCTGCTTGGGGTTGGGCGAGATCAGCTCGACCGGCACCTCCCGCAGCTCCTCGCCCGCCTGCGCCTGGCTGGCGGTCGAGACCGACAGGATCGCGTCAAGGCCCCGGCCCATGCCGCGCTTGGCGGCCTTCTGCGCGCTCACCGCGTCATCCCCATGCGCCCATCGGCGCTCACCGCGCCACCAGCTCCCGCGCGAGCTCGAAGTAAGCCTCAGCGCCGGCGCTGTGAGGGTCGTGGTGGGTCACGGGCAGGCCGTAGCTGGGGGCCTCGCCCACGCGCACATTGCGCGGGATCACAGTGTCGAAGACGAGCTCCGGGAAGTGCTCGCGCACCTCGCGCTCGACATCGCGGCCGAGCCGCGTGCGGTTGTCGTGCATCGTCAGGAGCATCCCCGCGACCGTCAAGCGGGGATTCAGCTCGCGCTGCACGAGCGCCAGGGTTTCCAGTAGCCCAGCGAGCCCCTCCAGGGCGAAGTACTCGGTCTGCACCGGCACCACCACGCGATCGGCGGCGACCAGCGCGCTTACGGTTAGCGGCCCCAACGACGGCGGGCAGTCGAGCAGGATGTACTCGAAGCGCTCTCTGATCGGCGCGAGGCTTTCGCGCAGATGCCCCTCAAAGCCCTCCAAGCGGGGCAACTCGACATTCGCCCCCGCCAGCCCCGCTCCGGCGGGGATCATCTGCAGCTCGGGCACCCGTGTCTGCGCCAACGCCTCGGCAGCGGTGCTCTCGCCAGTCAGTACCTCGTACAGCCCCGGTGCATGTGTGCGCCCCAGACCCAGCCCCACGGTGGCGTTCGCCTGCGGGTCCACGTCCACCAGCAGCGTTTGGGGGCCGGCCTCCGCGATGCAGGCAGCCAAGTTGACAGCCGTCGTCGTCTTGCCCACCCCGCCCTTCTGGTTGGCGATCGCGTAGACCGTGCCCATTCCCCGCAGAAGCTAGCAACCGGTGGCTGATCGAGATACGCCCCCGAGCGGGCGCTTGCGCGCGATGCCTGGCCGACGGGGATAGCGGGCGGGCGTCTCACGCAGCTTTTGGTACACGTGCAGGTGATGCTCGCGAGCTCCCTCATACGGCGCCACGTGGCGGATCTCGGCCAGCTTCAGCCCCAACTCGTCTGCCGCCACTCCTGCGCGCGCCTCGCTCTCCTCATCGCGCGCGCCGCGCCAGTCGATCAGCGCGCCGCCCAGGCGCAGCAATGGGGCCGCGTACTCCAAGACCACCGGCTGCGGCGCGAGCGCACGCGCGAGCACCCCGTCACTGCCACCCAATCCCTCGCGCCACTCCTCCGCGCGCGTACATATCACCCGCGCGTTCTCGACCTCCGCCGCCGCGAGCACCCGTTCGATGAACCCACACTTGCGTGCCATGCTCTCCACCAGCACGACCTCACTGGTCGGCAGCGCCACCGCCAGCGCCAGGCCAGGAAAGCCAGCGCCAGCACCGATATCCACGAGCTTCCGCGCCGTAGCGACCGCCTCCAGCTCAAGCGCAGCCAGTGAATCCGCGAGGTGCACGTCTACGGCCCGCTGTGGGTCGCGCACTGTCGTTGGCGCCCTCTCATCGCCCGCCAACTCCTCCAGGATCAATGTGAACTGGGCCAACTGGCGCCCGGACAGGCCATACCGCTCGGGCAAACCCGAGCGACCGATGATTTCACGTGAAACGCTCGCCCCCAAGCACGCTATGGCTACGCCCGCAGCGGGGACACGACCAGATACCGCTCGGGCTCCTCGCCTTCGCTGTGCGTGCCCACATCCCCGCGATCGCGCAGATGTTCATGCACGACACGGCGCTCTGAGGCAGGCATGGGGTCTAACTCGACCGCGCCACCAAGACGTAGAGCTTCGTCGGCCGCGTCGTCGGCATCCTCGCGCAGCTGTTTGGCGCGGCGCTCGCGGTAGCCGTCAGCGTCGATGACGACGCGCGCCTTGGCGGGCCGTCCGCGAAACACGATGCGCTGCGCCAGGTGCTGCACGGCGTCGATCGTCTGTCCGCGACGGCCGATGAAGAGGCCCACATCGTCGCCGGCGAGAAGTCCGGTTAGCACCTCGTCTGCTTCCTCAACCTCGATCTCGACGTCGAGGCCCATCGCATCGACGATCTCTTCCAACAACTCGCCGAGCAGCTCGAGCGGATCGCTGGGGTCAATCTCCTCGCCGTGTTCGTCCCCATCCTCGCTCATACTGACCTCTTCGCTCACCTTCGCCGCCCAGAGCGCTTCTTCTTCTTGCGCGGGGGGGGCGGCGGAGCGCTCTGTGAGCCTGTGCCGCCCACACCCGCGAGCGCAGGCTCGCCCTTGGGGGCCTTCTTTCCGGGAGCCCCCTCAGCCTTCCCGTTGGGCGAACTCCCGCTGCCCTTAGCAGCCACCTGCTTGTCCGCAGGCGCAGGTGGGGTTCCGACGCCGCGCCTGACGAAGTACTGCTGCCCCATCGTCCAGAGGTTGGTGGTTATCCAGTAGACCAGCAGCCCTGCGGGGAAGCTGAAGATGAAGAGCACGAACACCAGCGGCAGCGCCAGCATCATGCGCCGCTGGTTCTTGTCGGCCGTGGCGCTCATCATCAACGTCGAGATCACCTGCGAGCCGATGTAGAGGAGCAGCAGCACGATCAGCACGGCGCCCGTGGCCTTGGCCGTGATGTCGGGGATGAAGAGGAACTTGGCCGAGTGCGGCGCGACCTGGTTGCAGGTGATCTTCTGCAGTTCGCTGGAGAGATGGGCGCTCGAAGTTATCGCGCTATTGGTGGCAACGTGGAAGTGTTCGCGCAGCGCCTGCCCGCAGATATCGAGCTTGAGGTCCGAGCGCAGCATGTAGAAGAGCGAGATGAATACGGGCAGCTGCAGCACCAGGGGTAGGCAGGAGGCGAAGGGGTTCACCTTGTTCTCCTGGTAGAACTTCATCAGCTCCTGCTGCTGGCGCTGCTTATCCTCTTTGTACTTCTCCTGCAGCTTCTTGATCTCGGGCGCGAGCGCCTGCATACGCTGCATGGAGCGGAACTGACTCACGGTGAGGGGCACCATCACGGCGCGCACCACGACGGTTAGTCCGATAATCGCCAGCCCCCAACTGCCGCCCACGATGTTGTCGTGGATGAACACCATGATCGCTTCGAACACCGAGATCAGCGGTGAGAAGGCTTCCTCAATGATGTTGGCAATGACGGGCATATGAGAGGTATTCAGTGGCTAGCGGGGTATCCGCCTCAGGCTAGCGGGGCTGCTCGCCTCGGCGCGCGACACCCGTAAAGCGCTCGCGCGTGCCGGGCGCAAACAGCCGCTGGGCCTCCACGGGATCGTACCCGCCGTGACTCCAAGGGTTGCACCTCAACAACCGCCACCCCGCGAGCACGATGCCGCGCAGGACTCCATAGCGCTCGATCGCCTGCAACGCATAGCGCGAGCAGGTGGGCTCATACTTGCAGCGCCGCGGCAGCGCCGGCGAGATCGCCCGCTGGTAGAACAGCAGCGGAGCCTTCACGATCAACGCGCCGGCCCGCCTCACCCCGGGCTCCTTAGGCCAGACTTCTCGAGCAGCTCACCGAGCGCAGCATCAACCCCCGCGAGGCCCTCGCGCTCCGCCAGATCGCGGACCTCGGGGCGCGCCACCACGACCACGTCATGGCCCGCACTCAGAGTGTCCTGCGCCTGATCAAAGGCCTCGCGCAGCAGCCGCTTGACGCGGTTGCGCTCAACGGCGCCGCCGACTTTGCGCGACACAGACAGCCCCAGGCGGGGGCGCTGGACGGAGGGATTGGGGAACGCGTAGAGCACCAGGTGGCGGTTCGCCGAAGAGCGCCCCTGCCGGTACACGCGCTCGAACTCCGCGCTGCGCGAGAGACGACCGCGGCGAGCACTGGAGCGCGGCTTCATCCCGCAGCCGTCAAGCGGACAGGCGCCTACGACCCTTGTCGCGGCGGCGCTTGAGGGTGAGCCGGCCCGCGCGTGTGCGCATACGCGCGCGAAACCCGTGAGCACGGGCACGCTTGCGCTTCTTCGGCTGGTAGGTCCGCTTCATGGTCGTCCAGTATACCCGTGCCCCACGCTGCGGCGCCGGCCATCGCCGAGCTACCACCAGCACCACCGGCGGGGAACTACCGGCCCGCCGCGTCAGCTCTTTTTCTCGCCAATTGCGGGCACGCATTAGCGCACCCACATTGCCGTTGGCTATATTCGCCTGGCCGGGCCCCTCGGGCCCCACCATCAATCAGTCCTTTGCAATTTCTCCTGGGAAGGGAGTGGGTCAACGCTGCCGTGAGCGCCGAGCTCGAGCACATATGGTCGCGGGTGCAAACTGAGCTCGCCGGCGCGGTCGACGAGCCCACTTACCGCCTCTGGCTCGAGCCCTTACGCGCACGCGAGCTCGGCGAGGAGCACCTGCTCGTCGAGGCGCCGCCACACGCCTGTGGATGGGTTCGTGAGCGCTTCGGCAGGCTCCTGCAGATCTCCGTAGCGGCAATCCTCGGCCCCGACATCGTCGTGGACATAGCCGCGCGAGCGGCCCGCGCATCCGCCACCAGCAGCAGCACCGCGCGAGCGAGCGCGGCGGGTGGAGAGCGACCGATGCAAGCCGAGCCCGAGCTGCTCGGCAACCCCAAGCTGACCTTCGACCAGTTCGTCATCGGCGACAGCAACCGTCTCGCTCACGCCGCGGCGCTCGCGGTTGCCGAGATGCCCGCGCAGGCCTACAACCCGCTCTTCATCTGCGGTCCTCCCGGAGTCGGCAAAACGCATCTGCTGCGCTCCATCGCCACGCTGCTGGCCAGCCACAGCCCCGAGCTCGTCCTGCGCGTGACCACTGGCGAGGCCTTCACCAACGAGTTTCTCTACGCCCTAGGCGAGGGCGGTCTCGACGGTTTCAAGGCCCGCTACCGCCACGTGGACGTGTTGATGATTGACGACGTCCAGTTCCTCGAGCGCAAGACACGCACAGAGGAAGAGTTCTTCCACACCTTCAACTGGCTGCACGACGTTGGCAGCCAGGTGGTACTCACATCCGACCGTCCACCTCGCGATCTGCAGGCGCTCGAGGACCGTCTGCGCGAGCGCTTCGAGGCCGGTCTTGTCGCCGACGTCCAGCCACCGGACCTCAATACGCGCCTGACGATCCTACGTAAGCGAGCTCATCACGATCGAATCGACCTGGCCGATGCGCGCGCGCTCGATGTGATCGCACAGCGCGTAGCCCTCAATGTGCGCACGCTTGAAGGCGCGCTCATCCGGGTCGTTGCCTACAGCTCGCTTACTGGTCGCCCTCTCACAGCAGAGCTCGCGCAGGAGGTACTCGATGGGCTTTATCCCGCCCCCAAGCCGCTAACACGTTCGCTAGGCGAGATCCAAAACGCTGCTTGCGAGCAGTTTGGCATCACGGTTGAGGAGCTCCTCTCAAGCAGCCGCGTTGCCCGCGTTGCCTGGCCCCGCCAGGTAGCTATGTACCTGGCTCGTGAGCTCACATCCGAGTCCCTACCCACAATCGGGCGCCACTTCGGTGGCCGCGACCACAGTACAGTCCTCCACGCTTGGCGGCGCACCAACGAGCGCATCTCGGCCGACGCCGATAGCCGCGCGGCTGTGCATAACCTACTCGCTCGGCTCAACAACTAAAGAGTTTCGACCGAAGCTCCTGAAATACTTCCTCGGTTCAGCGCACAACTACACACAGCCTCAGCACCTCAAACCCCAATACCCACCGGCTTACCGTCTCCTCACAGCCCCTACAACTTCTATCTCTCAAGCTAATAGCTATAGCCAAGGTGCCTTTGTGAAGATCTCTTGTTCTACAGCCGAGCTGCTCAACCAATTGCAGACAGTTACTCGTGTTGCTTCGACGCGAAGCGCTGTCCAAGCTCTCTCTGGCGTAAAGCTCTCAGCTACGCCTACGGCAGCTGAACTGCTGGCGACCGACATGGATGTAGGCTTGCGTGTTCCTCTCCAGGCAGAGATTGATCGCCCCGGTGAGGTTGTGCTTCCCGCCAGACTCCTCCTCGACGTTGCTCGTGCCCTTCCCGCTGAGAGTGTAAGTCTTGAGTTACGCACCGCCGAGCAAGACGTAGAGTTGATCTCGGGCTCGGCGACCTTCCATCTACGCACCTTGAGGGTTGAGGACTTTCCCGCGCTGCCGATGCCCTCCGGGGATGCCCGTGTGGTCTTGCCCGCTGAGGCCTTTGTGCAAACCATCGCTCGTGTCGCCCGCTCAGCCTCCAAGGATGAGACGCGTCCGATTCTCACAGGCATCCTCATGTCTGCCTCTGAGCGCGAGTTGCGCATGGTGGCCACCGACTCCTATCGCCTTAGCGTTAAGCAGACGACCCTCGAGTCCCCGCTGCAGGGGACGCTCGAGGCCAACGTGCCAGCCCGTGCGCTGCAGGAGCTCGTGCGCATCGCCCAGCAATCCGAGAGCACTGACGTCGCCGTCAGCGTCGGCCAGAACCAGGTGGTCTTCGAGCTCAACGGCACGACCCTCTCCTCACGCCTGTTGGACGGCCAGTTCCCCAACTACCGTCAGCTGCTACCGGAGTCCGTCGAGCACGAATTGCGCATCGCCACCACGGAGCTGACCGAGGTGGTGCGCCGCATCAGCCTGCTGGCGCAGAAGAACACGCCGCTGCGCCTGGGCTTCCGCGAGGGTGAGCTGGCCGTGTCTGCACACACTCCTGACGTGGGCGAGGCCAGCGAGACGATCCCCGTGCCCTTCCACGGCGAGCCTTTCGAGATCGGCTTCAACCCCGAGTTCCTGCGCGATGGTCTTGAGAGCCTCGAGTCCGATGAGCTCGTCCTGAAGCTCATCAGCCCGCTGCGCCCCGGCCTGATCGAGTCCCCCGAGAGCGGCGATTTCGTGTACCTCATCATGCCCATCCGCCTGAACGTGTGAAGGTCGTCTCTATCCAGCTGCGCGACTTTCGCTCCTACGCCCGCGCAGAAGCGTGCTTGGGCGCAGGTCTGACGGTGCTCCACGGGCCCAACGGGGCGGGGAAGTCGAATCTGCTGGAGGCGCTCTACTTCGGCTGTACCGGCCACGCGCTGCGCGCACGCAACGAGCGCGAGCTCGTGCGCTTCGGGGAGCGCACCACGCGCGTGGTGGTGCACACTGACGACGGCCGTGAACAGCACGAGCTGAGCGTGGGCTACGGGCTCTTTGCAGAGGGCGAGCGGCCCGTTAAGCACATGCGCGCGGACGGGGCGCCTGTGGAGCGACTGCTGGACGTCGAGAGCCGGCCGCTGGTGAGCGTGTTCCTCCCCGACCGCCTGGAGCTCATCAAGGGCACGCCTGCTCTGCGGCGCGCCCACCTCGACGCGCTCATCGCCGGGTTGTGGCCCACGCGCACCGCCACGCGCCGTGCATACTCGCGGGTGCTTGCGCAACGCAACGCGCTGCTGGCCTCGATCCGCGCCGGTCGTGCAGCGCGCGAAACGCTCCCGAGTTGGGACCAGGAGCTAGCTATCCATGCGGTGGCCCTGCGCGCGGACCGCGCCGCCGCCGTGGCCCGCATCGCTGAGCTCTTTGCCGAGCGCGCCCAGCAGCTGGGTCTGCAGAGTGGCGCCACGCTCGAGTACCGTCCGCGCTCAGGCGCGCAGAGCCCCGAGGAGTTCGTGGGAGAGTTGCAGGAGCGCCTGGCGGGTGAGCTGCAGCGTGGTTTCAGTAGCCACGGTCCTCACCGCGATGAGCTGGTGTTCCTGCGCGAGGGACGTGAGCTGCGCACCTATGGCTCCCAGGGTGAGCAGCGCCTGGCCCTACTGGCCTTACTGCTCGCCGAGCGCTCGGTGCTGGCGCAGGAGCGCAGCCATACACCGCTGATGCTCTTGGACGACGTGATGAGCGAGCTCGACTCTCAGCGCCGTGAGCTGCTTGCCGAAGAGCTCTCAAGCGCAGGGCAGAGCGTTATCGCTACAACCGATCTTGCCCACGTTCCTGCCGCGGGCGACCGGCACACCACGCGCCTGCGCATCTCACCTGGCGCCGTTTTGCGCGAGGCGCTGGCAGCGTGATCTGATGAGTCGCTTCGCGCCTCGCCCTTTCTCGCTTGCCCTCGCGGGCCTCACGAGCACGGTCGCCCCCAACACCCTCCTGGCACGAGTCCAAGAGGTGTGGCCGGCGGCCGCGGGGGAGGCTGTGGTGCAGGCCGCGCAGCCGACCGCCGAGCGCTCCGGTGTCCTGACCCTCACCTGCGCTGCCGCGGTGTGGGCGCAGGAGCTCACGCTGATGTCCGCGCAGCTAATCGAACGCCTCAATGCGGCCCTCGGCGAGGAGCTTGTGCATGAACTTCGCTGCCGCACAGGATGACGCCGATGACTGGGAAGCGATGGGCCCGACCCACCCTCGTTTTTGGCTTGATCACTGGCAATTCGGCCCCCCTTGCGCACCGGTTCGCAGGCCTGCCTGTGCTATCATTCTCGCTACTTAACGCACCCGCCCCGGACCGCGGCGTTCGCGCCTTGCGCCGGGGCGTTCTCACGTCATCGGAGGATCATTGGCCACAGACGACCACAGCCCTGACGGCTCCCTGAGCGCCGACCCCAGCGAGCCGGTCACTGCCGCAAAGCCCAAGGCGGCGAAGGGCTCCAAGGCCACCAAAGTCGCCGACACCGCTACGGCTGCCGACGCCACCTACGATGCCCAGGACATCACCGTCCTCGAGGGTCTTGAGGCCGTGCGCAAGCGCCCGGGCATGTATATCGGCTCGACCGGTGTCATGGGGCTGCACCACCTGGTCTACGAGGTCGTGGACAACTCCGTGGACGAGGCGCTCGCCGGTTATTGCACCGAGGTATCCGTCACGATCCACCCCGACAACTCCGTCACCGTCGATGACGACGGCCGTGGCATCCCCGTGGCGATGCACGAGAAGGAGGGCCGGCCCGCCGTTGAGGTCGTGCTCACCGTTCTGCACAGCGGCGGCAAGTTTGGCGACGGCGGCGGCTACAAGGTCTCCGGCGGGCTGCACGGCGTGGGCGTCTCGGTCGTAAACGCCCTCTCCGAGCAGCTGCGCGTGGAGATCCGTCGCGATGGGCACACGTGGTCACAGGAGTACTCGCGCGGCGCCCCGCAGGCTCCGCTTGCCAAGGGCGCCAAGCTTGCCGCGGGCGCGGGAACAGGCACAACTGTGACCTTTCTGCCTGATGCCGACATCTTCGAGACGCTCGAGCTCGATTTCCACACGCTCGAAGAGCGCCTGCGCGAGACCGCCTTCCTCACCCGTGGCCTGAAGATCTCGATCGTTGACGAGCGCGCCGAGGGCCACTCCGCCCAGTTCCAGTACCAGGGCGGCATCGAGGACTTCGTCACCTACCTCAACGAGAACAAGGACACGGTGCACCGCAAGGTCGTCTTCTTCGCCGGCGAAAGCGAGGAGGGCGCCGCGGAGATTGCGATGCAGTGGAACTCCTCCTATCAGGAGTCGATCCACAGCTTCGCCAACAACATCAATACCCGCGAGGGCGGCTCCCATCTCTCTGGCTTCCGCTCCGCGCTCACGCGTACGCTCAACAAATACGCCCGCGACCACGCGCTCCTGAAGGAGAAGGAGGACAATCTCTCTGGAGAGGATGCGCGCGAGGGGCTGACTGCGGTCATCTCCGTCAAGCTGCGCGACCCCCAGTTCGAGGGGCAGACCAAGACCAAGCTCGGAAATCCGGGGATGGCCGGCTTCGTGGAGTCGATCGTCAACACCGGGTTGGCGGAGTTCCTCGAGGAGAACCCCAGCGAGGCGCGCGCGGTGATCATGAAGGCCGTACAGGCCCAGCGCGCCCGCGAGGCCGCGCGCAAGGCGCGTGACTTGACCCGGCGCAAGTCCGCCCTGGAGAACTCCACGCTGCCGGGTAAGCTCGCCGACTGCTCCGTCAAGGACCCCTCGCTGGCCGAGTTGTTCGTGGTCGAGGGCGACTCCGCCGGAGGCTCCGCCAAGCAGGGCCGCGACCGCAATACGCAGGCGGTGCTGCCGTTGCGCGGCAAGATCCTCAACGTCGAGAAGAGCCGCATCGACAAGGTGTTGCAGAACACCGAGGTACAGGCGCTGATCACGGCCATCGGCACCGGCGTGCGCGATGAGTTCAACCTCGAGAACGCGCGCTACCACAAGGTGGTGCTGATGACCGACGCCGACGTCGACGGCGCCCACATCCGCACGCTCGTGCTCACGCTGCTCTTCCGCGAGATGGAAGAGCTGATCAAGGCAGGCTACGTCTACATCGCTAAGCCCCCGCTATACAAGCTCAAGCAGGGCGCGCGCGAGCGCTACATCGAGAAGGACTCCGAGCTCGAGGAGATCCTGCTCTCGGATAAGTGGGAGAAGCTCGAGGTCTTCGACCGCCACAACACCCAGTTCAAGCTCACCGACGCCCGCTGGCAGCGCTTCACGCGCCTGCTCAAGCAGTACGAAGGTTGGGCCTCCTCGCTGCGGGCCGCCCACGGCCACGAGATGGTGCAGTTCCTGGAGGAGTCCTCGCTGCTGGGCGATCAGGTGATGAGCGCCGAGGCGGCCATCGAGTTGCTCTCACGCGCAGGCCTTGAGGGTGAGACCCACGCTACCGAGCTGATCGAGCAGGATCCGCTCGAGCTGCGCGTGAAGGCCACCGAGGCCCGCACCGGCTTTGCCCGTACCCACCGCATCAAGCGCTCCCTGTTTGACTCTCAGGAGTACCGCCAGCTGGCCTCCGTGCACAAGCAGTTGATCGAGCTCGCCGGCGTGCCCGCCTTCTCGGTGCGCTTGAGCGATGCGCGCGATGACGCCCCATCCTTCGAGGCCCTGCGCCAGGCGGTGCTGGGCGTAGCGCAGAAGGGCACCAAGCTCCAGCGCTTCAAGGGCCTCGGCGAGATGAACGCCGAGCAGCTCGCCGACACCACAATGGATCCTGCCTCGCGCACCCTCGCGCAGGTCACGCTCGAGGACGCCGCCGCCGCCGATCGCACCTTCTCGATGCTCATGGGCGACCAGGTCGAGCCACGGCGGGCGTTCATCGAGGACAACGCCCGCGCGGTAGCGAACCTGGATGTGTGACGTCATGGCCGGCGCATCTCGGCGTCCTCAGTCGCTCGCGTGCGAAGCACGCCACGCTCCTTGCGTCCTTGAGCTGCTTGACCCTGACGTCACACATGATCGAGAGGTGAAAAATGGCATCGGCTGATGTGATCGGCGGCGGCAACATCGAACCGCGCGCGCTCGAGGAGGAGATGCGCACCGCGTATCTCGACTACGCCATGTCGGTGATCGTGGGCCGCGCGCTGCCTGACGTGCGCGATGGCCTGAAGCCGGTGCACCGCCGCGTGCTCTACGCGATGAACGAGCTTGGGCTCGGCCCCACTAGGCCCTACGCGAAGTGCGCCAAGATCGTCGGCGAGGTGATGGGCAACTATCACCCGCACGGCGACAGCGCCATCTACGACACCTTGGTGCGCATGGCCCAGGACTTCTCGATGCGCTACGAGCTTGTCGACGGCCAGGGCAACTTCGGCTCCGTCGATGACGATCCGGCAGCCGCTATGCGCTACACGGAGGCAAGGCTGGCCCGCATCGCCACGGAGATGCTGCGCGACCTCGACATGGACACCGTCGACTTCGCGCCCAACTACGATGGCTCGCGCCAGGAACCACTGGTGCTGCCGGCGCGCTTCCCCAACCTGCTCGTGAACGGATCCTCGGGGATCGCGGTGGGAATGGCGACGAACATCCCACCGCACAATCTGCGCGAGACGATCGACGCGACTGTTGCCTACATCGAGGACCCCGAGATCGAGGTCGAGGGGCTGATGAAGCACGTCAAGGGTCCCGACTTCCCCACCGGCGGGATCATCCTTGGGCGCGCTGGCATCAGGGACGCCTATGAGACCGGACGCGGGCGCGTGCGTGTACAGGCCAAGGCGCACATCGAGCCCCTAACGCACGGCAAGGAGGCAATCGTCGTCACCGAGCTGCCTTTCATGGTCAAGAAGGGCGGCGAGGGCGGCCTGATCCAGAAGATCGCCGACCTCGTGCACGAGAAGAAGATCCCCGAGATCTCCGACCTGCGCGACGAGTCCGACAAGCGCGGCATGCGCCTGGTGATCGAGCTCAAGCGCGACGTCATCCCCAAGGTGGTGCTGAACAAGCTCTACAAGCACACGCCGATGCAGAGCACGTTCGGCGTGAACATGGTGGCGCTCGTGGACAACGTGCCGCGCACGCTGAACCTGCGCTCGGTGATCCACAACTACGTCGCCCACCAGCGCGAGGTGATCGTCAGGCGCACCAAGCACGAGCTGGCCGAGAAGGAGGCGCGCGCACACATCCTCCTGGGCCTCTTGATCGCGCTCGACAATCTCGATGCGATCATCGAACTGATCCGCGCCTCGCGCGACCGTGACGCCGCGCGCGAGCAGCTGGTGGAGCGCTTCGAGCTCAGCCACATCCAGGCCACGGCGATTCTCGACCTGCGCCTCTCCCAGCTGACGGCGCTGGAGGCTGATGCGATCAAGCAGGAGCACGACGACGTGATGGAGCGCATCGCCGAGCTGCGCTCGATCCTTGGCGATGAGAGCCGCGTGCTGGCGGTGATCAAGGAAGAGCTGAGCGAGATCCGCGAGCGCTTCGGCGATGAGCGCCGCTCGGCGATCACGCACAGCGAGGATGAAATCGACATCGAGGACCTGATCGCCGACCAGCAGATGGTGATCGCCATCACCCACACCGGCTACATCAAGTCCCTGCCCCTGGCCACCTACCGCCAGCAGCAGCGCGGCGGTCGCGGCGTCACCGGTATGGACATGAAGGACGGCGACTTCATCGAGCACCTGTTCGTGTGCAGCTCGCACGACTACCTGCTGTTCTTCTCCAACCGCGGCAAGGTTTACCGCTCCAAGGTCTATGACCTGCCCGAGGCCTCGCGCACCGCCAAGGGACGCGCGCTCGTCAACATCCTGCCGCTGCGCGAGGGCGAGCGCGTGCAGGCTGTCCTTTCCACGCGCGACTTCAGCGAGGCGCCCTACCTCGTCTTCGCCACGCGCCAGGGGCTCGTCAAGAAGACGGAGCTCGCCGCCTATAACACGCCGATCAAGGCCGATGGCATCATCGCCATCAAGATCCGCGACGACGACGAGCTGCTGGCGGTGCGCGCCGTGGATGCTGGCGAGGAGGTGATCATGGTCTCGCGCGCCGGCCTGACCGTGCGCTTCGCCGAGTCCGATGTGCGCTCGATGGGCCGCGACACCACCGGCGTGCGCGGCATGGACGTGGGTGCCAAGGGCGAGACGATCGCCCTGGACGTCGCCCGCGACGACATGGACCTGCTCGTAATCACTGAGAACGGCTACGGCAAGCGCACCCTCATCGACCAGTACCGCAAGACCAACCGTGGCGCCAAAGGCGTCAAGACGATCGGCCTCACCGAGCAGAAGGGCGGACTCGCGGGGGCGCTCGTCGTGCGCGAGCACCAGGAGCTCGTCTTCATCTCCGTTGGAGGCATGGTGCAGCGCACCGCCGCCGGCGGCATCTCTCGCCAGGGGCGCTCGGCTACCGGCGTGCGCGTCATGAATCTCAAGGACGACGATGCGGTCTCGGCGATTGCGCTCGTGGTCGAAGGCAGCGAGGCGACCGCGCCGGAGGGGTCCGAGGGCTCTGAGGCCGCCGAGGTGGAGACATCCGGACGCGATGGCGCCCGCCCGCAGGACAATGGCAGTACCCCCCTTGCTTGACATCACCTGCTTCCGCTACTCTGGCTGGACCAGAGAAAGGAGGTGGTCCAAACGTTAGGTGACAGTTCTTGCGGGACCCTGGAGGTGACCGGCCGCTAGGTCGGACCCCCCATAACGGGGGGCAGGATGGCTGGACCGCTTAGCGGAATCCAACCCGGGACACCCCGAGACCATCGCCGGATCTGGTCCCCCCGGCAGCCGTGATGAAGTCTCGGTCTTTCCAGCTAGATGAGCATTGCGAGGGGCGCCGCATGTCGACGGCGCCCCTCGCGCTTAACGGCGCTACGCCGCGAACAGCGCTACAGCCGCAATAGGGCTCTGCGCCGCGAGCGCTCTAGGCCGCAGTCGGCAGGTACTGACGCCAGGCAGCGGGGATCGTGGGGCTGGCCACGTGGATGAAGATCTCTGCACGCGGCGTATGGGGCGCTCTGCGCGGGTGCATCCCGGCCTGGCGCGGCAGCCGGTCTCCCTTGCGGCGGTTGCAGGGAGCGCAGGAGGCGACGATGTTCTCCCAACCCGAGTCGCCCCCCTTGGAGCGCGGGATGACATGGTCCACGGTCAAATTGGAGCGCGAGCCGCAGTACTGGCAGGTCCAGCCATCGCGCGCGAACACCGCTCGCCGTGTGATCTTGCGCCGGTGCGCGTCGCGGGGCACGTGCACGTAGCTCACCAAGCGGATCACCACGGGCCGCGACATCGTGGCGCGCTCGGAGTGAAGCTCCCAGCCGCCGCGCTCCACCAGCTCGGCCTTGGACTTCAACACCAGCACCACCGCGCGCCTCACAGAGCAGACGTTGATCGGCTCATAAGTCGCGTTCAAGACGAGCACCCGGCCACTGTCACGCCCGCGCCGCCTGTGCTCTGAGAGCGGCGCGGACCCCACTGGCGCTGGTGGAACTGTGGCATCCATCGCAGGCGCAGTGTAGCGAGGCACCGGGGCGTTCTACGCTGCTGGGTAGCTGCCCAGCACCCGCACCTCCTGGCAGTACGCGCGCAGTCCCTCGACCGCGGCTTTGACCGCACGGGCGTGCAGGCTGCCCTGGAGGTCGGCGAAGAACATATAATGCCCGAGCCGCTCTCGCCGTGGACGCGACTCGATCTTGGTGAGGTTGATCTCGCGGCGGGCGAACTCGTCCAGGCAGCGCACCAGCCAACCCGGACTGTCGGCGCCCGCGCCCCAGAAGACCAGTGATGTCTTCCACTCCGCTTCGCTACTGCCCGCGCGCAAGGGGGGATGTTGGGAGGCGCTGTTCGTGCGCGCCAACCACACGAAGCGTGTGGCGTTGTCGTCACGATCCTGCACGTCTGCCCGCACCACCACCGCCCCGTAGATTGCTGCCGCCAGGGGCGTGCCGAGCGCGGCCACTCCCGCCTCTTCACTCTCAGCGACGATCCGCACTGCCTCGGCGGTCGAGCTGGCAGGCAACACGCGCGCATGCGCCAGCTCGACGTGCAGTAAGCGCGTGCACTGCCCTGGCACCTGCGGATGCGAGAGAACTACCTGGACATCCTCGAGCTCGATCATCGCCTTCGCGATCAGGGAGTGCCGCACGTCGAGCAGCGCTTCGCCCACGATCTGAAGACCCCCCGTTTCATCCGCCAGCAGGTCCAGTGTGACGGTCACCGACCCATCCAGCGAATTCTCGATCGGCACGAGCGCCCACTGCACCTCGTTCTCCCGTACGGCCGTGATGGCGTCGTAGATCGTCGCGAACGCCACCGGCTCGATCGACTCCGGCGCCGCGCTGCTCAGCAGTGCCTCCTCGCTGAAGGTGCCCGCCGGCCCAAGGTAGGCAACTCTTGGCAGGCGCTTGGTTGTGTCAGGGGCCTGCATCGCCTCCCCCTCATCGCTGCGCGTGATGGACATCTCAGAGCGAGAGCTCGCGCACGTCTTCGCCTGCTGGCGCGGTGAGCGCGAGACGCATTGCCTCGGCCTCCTCGGGCGAGAGCTCGAGTTCGCTCTGCCCGCCATGTACCTGCTTGGCGTACACACGCGCCTGGTCGCGATGGTGGATACAGGACAGGATGACTCCTGAGCGCGTGCCGTCGAGCAGCGCGATCGATACCGACTGACGCCCCGACAGCTCGTTGTAGGCGTCGTAGCGCACCAGCGCGCTATGGGAGATGGCGCCCTGCAACGCGACCTCCACAGCCCCCAGTCGCTGCTCCAGGCGCTCTGCGGCATCGCCCACGTACTCGCGCAGCTCCTGGAAGGCCTGCTGCAGCTGGGCGGCATGGGACACGACGTCGCGTTCGCCGTCCTCACCAATGATCACGCGCTGCGCCGCGCGCAGCCGCCGCAGGCCGATCCAAGCCGTGAGACAGCCGATCAGCGCCACCACGGCAACCGCCGCAGCCGCGAGCGCGACGATCCCCTGCGTGTCGGTCAGCGAGGTGGCAGCCATCGGCACAACTTAGTGGCTACGCCGACGGACTCACTCAGTAAACCCTAGCTCCAGCTGCGAGGGTGGAGGAGCGGCTCCTCTCTATTCGAAGACGATGTCGTAGGTCTGCTTGTTGTTTTCGATGTTCGTCTCGCCGGGGACCGGCTGGACATAGGCGGTCACGCGCGAGGCTGCGCCCAGCGCCACGCCTTCGACCGGGATGTCCACCGGCGCGGTATTGCCCGGTTCGGTCTTGTTGATCACGTGCGAGGCCTTCAGCTGCTTACCCCCGCTGGTGACTGAGACTTCGACCTTGACATTCGTCTCAGGGTTACTCCCCCCGTTTTCGACCATCACCGTAAAGGTCGGGTTGGCGCCAGAGTGCACGTGATTGACCGCGGGTGCCGGCTGCAGCGTGGTGGCGCCGACCGTCACGCCGGTTATCGCATGCCCGTGGGTGCCGGGGGCGGCCGTCCCCTTGCTGGAGCTCGCGGACTTGCCCGTCAGGCGCGAGAGCACGGTTTCCGGCGTTAGCCAGCCGAGGTTGGGCAGGAAGTTGCTCCTCGGCGCGGTTGGTTCGTGAATGCCGTTGGCGCTCAGCGTCTGCGCAATCAACGGCGCCACGCGTTGGGAGTAGATGACGTCGGAGGCCAGAAAGTTCTCCATGTCACCCGCGATGTAGGTGCTGGCCTGCTTGCTCTGACCGCCCAGCGCCGTGCGCACCTGGTTGGCGACCTTGGCGACGCCTTCGGTGCGCAGATCCAACAGCAGCAGCAGGTTGCGCTGCGCCGCGGTCATTTCGCCCGGCACGCTGAGATTCTTGGCACGCTGCGCCTGGGATTCGGCCTGCTGGCGCAGCCCATCGATCTGCACCCCCACCTGCAGCGGCGTGCTCCCGGAGGCCCCCGCCAACGCCGCGAACAGCGGACGGCCCACCGAGCGGTCGGATTCGCCGACGATCTGGGTTGCGCTCTGGTTGTAGTCCTTGAGCGCGCTCTGCTTGCGGCTCTTCAGGCAGCCGTTGACGATCAGCACGATCACGATCAACAGCACCACCCCGACGCCGGCGGCGATGCGCCGGCGCACCAACAGCGCGTGGCGGTCGAGCGATGCGCCGCCCACGCCAGCGCCCTGCGGGCGGCGGGGGCTGGGCCGTGGCGGTGTGGCGCGTGCGCGCGCACGCGGCGCTCCAGGCGAGGGCCCGGTGGGCTCGTCCTCGTCATCGTCGAAGAACGACAAAAAGCTATCTCCTTGCAGGGCCTATGGAGGAAGGCTCCAGTATGACCGCAACCACGGTCGCCGTCGCCGTCGCCGACTCACCGGCGAGTGCACCGCCGCCTCCGATCGAACCTGCAATTTCTCGCTCGCAGCGGCTTTTCCTGCCTGGCACGAGCAGGGAGCCACCGCCGGTGTGGCGAAATCCGGAGGCGGTGGACTCGCTCCAGACCCTTGTCGTGCCCCATGCTGACACTTTGGTACTTGGGCGCTACCGCCTCCGCGAGCGTCTTGGCGCCGGAGGTTTCGGTGTTGTCTGGAGCGCCTATGACGAGCAGCTGCACCGCGAGGTGGCGGTCAAGCGCATCTGGCTGCAGACGGACAGGGTGCAGGGCGCCGCCGAGCGGGCCACGCGCGAGGCGCAGGCGACGGCCAGACTCTCGCATCCGGCGATCGTCGCGCTCTACGAAGCGCAGGCTGAGGGGGATGCCTTCTACCTCATATCCGAGCTCGTGCGCGGCGACACACTGGGGGCGATGCTCGCCGACGGGGAGCTCTGTGACGAGGAGGTCCTGGCCATTGGCGTAGCCCTGGCGAGCGCGCTCGAGCACGCTCATGCCCGCGGGGTCGTCCACCGCGACGTCAAACCGCACAACATCCTCGTGCCATATGAGGAGATCGAGCACGCCGTGGGCGCTGCCAAGCTGACGGACTTCGGCGGCGCGTTGCTGGCCGGAGAGGATGTCCTTACGCGCACGGGGGACGTGCTCGGCACCCTCGCCTACATGGCGCCGGAGCAGAGCGAAGGCCGCGAAGCCACACCGTACACCGATCTCTACTCGCTGGCGCTCGTGCTGTACGAGGCGCTCAGCGGCATCAACCCGGTGCGTGGCGCCAACCCTGCCGACACTGCGCGGCGCATCGGTGGATCGCTACCGCCGCTGCGGCGCTACCGCCGCGACCTCCCGCCTGATCTGTGCGCAGCCGTGGATCGCGCTCTGGCGTCCAATCCACAGCGGCGTGGCACGCTTCCCGCGCTGCGCCAGACCTTGGAGACGCTGCTGGAGCAGGGGCTTGCTGAGAGCCCTCCCCGTGCTCATACGCCTCACCTTACCCAGCCTCACTCTGCTCAACCTCGCCCTGCTCCGCTTCCTCCCCAGCCCGTGCCCGAACGCGAACCCGTTTCGCACCGTCTGCTGCTGCCCCGCACGCTGTGGGTCCTCGTAGCCCTCGCCCTGGTTGTGTGGCAGAGCGTCTCAGGCCAGCTTGGCACGGCGCTGCTGGCGCTGGCAGCGATGGTGCCGCTGCTGATCTTGCGCCGGACCCCGCTCGGCGCGCTGGCCGGGCTGCTGGCCCCGTCGCTCGGTGCGGTCGGCCTCGCCGGGGTCTTCCCGGCAATAGCCGGGCAGGCGAGAGGCTGGGGCGAGCGTGCTGCCCTGGGTGCGCTGGGCTACTGGTGGCTCTGCCTGGCCGAGCCTTTGCTGGGCAAGCGCCTGTGGCTAGGGCCTCCCTACGTGCCGCCGCTGAGCACGGGCGTGCTGCTGGGCGCGGCGCTGTGGGCTTGCGCGGCGCTGCTGCTGCCCTGGCTCGTGCGGGGCTGCCACGCAGCCCTCGATCTCGTGGTGGCCACGATCTGGACGGCGGCGCTCTTCACCGCCGAGCCCCTCTTGGATCATGGCCTGCCGCTCCTACCAGGGCAGGCGCTGCCCCGCGGGGCGCTGCTTGCAGCGATCCTCGCGGGCGCCTTGGCGGTGGGCGCCAGAGCACTGCGTGGCCCGATCTGAGGCGCTCCCCGTCACTTGGACCTCTCTCGGCATGGCCCTTGGCACTAGCATGACCCGCGGGGGCCGGTGTTCGTCCGGTCAGGCCGCTTCCATGAATCCTCTGAAGAACCTGGAGACCATGCTCGCCAACCTCGTAGAGGGGACGTTCGGCCGCGTCTTTCGCTCGGAGGTGCGCCCGATGGAGCTGGCGCGCAGGCTCGCGCGCGAGATGGACGCGCATCGCACGCAATCCGTCTCACGGGTATACGCCCCCCACGAGTACACGGTGTGGCTGTCGCCGGAAGATCGCGCGCTATACGAAGGCGTCGAGCACGACCTGATCGAAGAGCTCTGTGCCTACCTGCTGGAGCATGCTCGCCGCGAGAACCTGATCCTTGCTGCACCCGTGCAGATCGTCTTTCATACCGACGAGCACCTCGCGCTGGGAGAGTTCGGCATCGAGGCGGGTGCGATGCACTCCGAGGAGCCCGAGCCCGAACCCGAGCCGGAGTCTGAGCCGGAGGTGGACTTCCTGGAGCCAGAAGCAGCCCAGGGGCGCGGCGAAACGATGATCTACAGCTCTTCGCAACGCGTTGGCGGGGCGGTCAAGGAGGCGCGCGCGCGCCGCAGCTCGCGCGCGGTGCTGCTGGTGGCGGGCAGGCGCGTGCTGGTGCCTCCGCCCGGCGCGGTGCTGGGGCGCAGCCGCGACTGCGACATCGTGCTGGAGGACCCTGGCGTCTCGCGCCGTCACGCCGAGATCCGACCCACCGAGGACGATTGGGTGCTTGCCGACCTCGGCTCGACCAACGGCGTGCGCGTCAACGGCCGCACGCTGCGCGGCAAGCATGCGCTGCAGCGGGGCGACCGCATCGAGCTGGGCCACACCGAGCTGGTGTTCGACGTTCGATGACCACGCTGCAGCCCGTATCGGTGGCGCTCAAGTTCGGGTTCCTCGCCGTGATGTACCTGTTCCTTGTGTGGGTGGCGCGCAGTGCCCTGCGCGATCTGCGCACCCCAAAGGGCGCACCGCGAGGAGCATATGCGGGCGATCGCGGCGAAGCCAGCGCGAGCCCCGGCGGGAGGAGTGGAGTCGCGGCCAATCCCGAAGCCACCGGCCTGTACTCGGCCTCCTCGCTCGGACCGGTGGACATCGCTACACGTGCGCCGCGGCTGGTGGTGGAGCGCGCGCCGGGCCACGATCCAGGGATGATCTATGACCTCGACGGCAACATCGTGCTGGGCCGCGGAGAGCAGGCTGAGATCCGCCTGGAGGATCCCTTTGCGTCCTCCGCTCATGCGCGCATCTACGAACAGGGAGGAGCGCTGGTGATCGAGGACATGGGCTCCACCAATGGCACTTATCTAAACGAGGAGCTGCTCGAGACCCCCCGCCCGCTGCACCCCGAGGATCGTGTCCGCATCGGCGATAGCGAATTCGCTTTCGAGGTGGACTGAACGTTGAAGGTGGCCGAACAATGCTGAGGGTAGCCGAGCAGTACTCGGGCAGCGACACCGGTATGCAGCGCCGTGCCAACGAGGACTCGCTGCTGGCGCGCTCGCCGCTGTTCGTAGTGGCCGACGGGATGGGCGGCGCCCAGGCCGGCGAGGTGGCCTCGCGCATCGCGATCGAGTCCTTCGATGCCACCTTGGAGGACAACGGCAGCCCCGAGGAGACCCTGGCCACGCGCGCGCTGAGCGCCAACACCCGCATCTACGAGCTCGCCCAGAGCGATCCCGACCATGCCGGCATGGGCACGACGCTGACAGCGGTTTACGTGGGCGCGAGCGATGTGGCGATCGCGCACGTCGGCGACAGTCGCGCCTACTGCCTGCGCGAAGGGAAGCTGCTGCGCCTCACCCACGACCACTCGCTGGTTGATGAGCTGATTCGCCAGGGCCGGCTGACCCCCGAGGAAGCCGAGGACCATCCGCAACGCTCGATCATCACCCGGGCGCTCGGTCCTGAAGCGGTCGTGGAGGTCGACACCCAGAGTTTCCGCGCGCGCCCCGGCGATGTATATCTGCTGTGCAGCGACGGTCTCACGACGATGCTCAGCGAGGCGACGGTGGCCGAGGTGCTGCTCGCCCACCCACGTCTGCACGAGGCTGGCGAGCGGCTGATCGCCCTCGCCAATGAGGCGGGCGGCAGGGACAACATCACCGTCATCCTCGTGCGCCTGGAGGAGGTCGGCGGCGACGGCGCCACCAGGTTGACGCCAGTAGCGGGCGCCGGGGAGGATCCGCAGCTCACCAAGGTGAGCGGGACGCGCACCGTAGAGGATCCGCAATCCACCAGAGTGAGTGGAACGCGCACAGTGGCTCCCCGCCGGCCGCGCGAGCCCACGCCAGCTGCTGAGAGCCACGGCCGCTCCCGTATCCGTCGCGCACTCGTGCCGCTGGTCGCCCTGGCGGTTTTGGGCATCGTGGCGGCCGGCGCATGGGTCGCCTCACAGTCCGTCTATTTCATCGGCACCAACAGCCGCGGCCTGGTGACGCTCTACCGGGGCGTGCCCTATGAACTCCCCGGCGGGATCAAGCTCTACACGAGCGACTTCGTCTCCGGGGTGAGCGCTGCATCGCTGACGCCACCGCGCAGACATACGCTGTTGGATCACTCGCTGCGCTCAGAAAACGACGCCGGGTCGCTGATGCGCAGTCTCGAATTGGGCCAGCTGAGCGGAGGATGAATCATCCGCGCGCCTGTACGAAAGCGGAGCACAAGCGATGAACCGCCCAATCGTCCGTCTCTACACCCTTGTGGTCCTACTGTTCGCGTTGCTGGTGGGGTTCACCTCGCGCTGGAGCATCTTCGAGGCATCCTCGCTGCGCGAGAACGCGCTGAACAAGCGCGCGCTGCTGGAGCAGCAGCGCATCGCTCGCGGCCCCATCGTGGCCGCCGACGGGTCGGTACTGGCGCGCAGCGTGCGTACGCGCGAAGGCACCTATACCCGCACCTACCCGAGCGGCGAAGAGTTCGCGCACGCAATTGGGTACTCCTATGTGAATCTCGGCCAGGCGGGGTTGGAGCGTTTCCGCAACAGCCCCCTGAGCGGACGCAGCAACAGTGAACTGCAGAGCATCCTCAATCAGCTGCAGGGCAGGCGCATGCAGGGCGATGAAGTCGTGACGACGCTCGACCCCACCGCCCAGCGCGTGGCGCAGTCCGCGCTCGCGGGACACAGCGGCGCGGTGCTGGCGCTGGAACCGCACACGGGGGCGGTGACAGTGATGGCTTCGACCCCCGGCTATGACCCCAACGCGCTGCGCAGCACATCCACCTACGCCAAGCTCGAAAGCGATCAGCGGGGCACCCCGTTGGTGAACCGCGCCACGCAGTTCGGCTACGCCCCGGGCTCGACCTTCAAGGTGGTTACCGCGACTGCCGCGATCGACAGCGGCCAGTTCACGGCGAACTCAACTGTCAGCGGCCGCAACAACGTGGTGATCTCCGGTGTGCCGCTGCAGAACGACGAAGGCGAGAACCTCGGCCCGCTGACGCTCACGCAGGCGCTTGCGAAGTCGGTCAACACCGTATGGGCGCAGGTGGCGGTGAAGCTCGGCAAGGCAACGATGGCCCGCTACATGCAGCGCTTTGGTTTCGATCACAAGCCGCGGCTCGACTATCCCGCTGAACAGATGTCCTCAAGCGGCGAGTACTACCGCGGCCGCCTGCTCTCCCCCCTGAGCGCGAGAGTGGACGTGGGGCGGATGGGCATCGGCCAGGACAAGCTACAGGTCGTTCCCCTGCAGATGGCTGAGGTAGCCGCGGCCGTGGCAAACGGCGGCACGCTGATGGTGCCGCACATGACTGCGCGCATTGTCGACCCCGATGGGCGGACCGTGGAAAGGATCTTACCCAAGGTGCAGTCCAGGGTGATGAAGCCCTCCACGGCTGCGACGGTGCGAGCGATGATGGAAGCAGTAGTGAACGAAGGCACCGGCACCCCCGCTCAGATCCCCGGGGTGCAGGTGGCGGGCAAGACCGGAACCGCGGAGACGCAGGTGGGCGCGGCGCTCAACAACGTGTGGTTCATCGCCTTCGCCCCCGCGGGGAATCCGCGCGTGGCGATCGCCGTGACGCTCAAGGCAGTTCCCGGCCAGGGGGCAGCCTTTGCGGCCCCAGTAGCCAAGCGGGTCATCGAAGCGTTGCTGCGCCCCACGGGTGCTCGATGATCGAGCCCGGCACCGTCATCGACGGCCGTTACGAGGTTCTCTCGCGCATCGGCTCGGGGGGCATGGCCGACGTGTATCTCGCCCGCGATGCGCTGCTGGGCAGGCATGTGGCGCTGAAGCTGCTGCAGCACCGCTTCGCGCAGGACCAGGAGTTCGTGGAGCGCTTTCGCCGCGAGGCCTCGAGCGCCGCCGGGCTCTCGCACCCCAATGTGGTCTCGATCTTTGATCGCGGCGAGTGGGATGGCACCTACTACATCGCGATGGAGTACCTGCCGGGTCGCTCGCTGAAGGCTGTCGTGCGCGAGCAGGGACCGATGGATCCCGCCGCGGCGATCGAGATCGTGATCCAGGTCCTGCGCGCAGCGAAGTTCGCGCACAAGCGCGGGATCATTCACCGTGACCTCAAGCCGCACAATGTGATCCTGGACGAGGAGGGCCGCGCGAAGGTGACCGACTTCGGTATCGCCCGCGCGGGCGCCTCGGACATGACGCTGACGGGCTCGATCATGGGCACTGCGCAGTACCTCTCTCCTGAGCAGGCGCAAGGCCAGACGGTGAGCGAGACCTCGGATCTGTATGCGGTCGGCATCGTGCTCTACGAGCTGCTCACCGGCGCTGTTCCCTTCGACGGCGAGACGGCGGTGAGTATCGCGCTGCAGCAGGTCTCCGCGCAGCCCCCGCGCCCGAGTCTGCTGAATCCGGCGGTGAGCCCAGAGCTCGACGCCGTCGTCGCGCGGGCACTGGCCAAGGACCCCGGCGAGCGCTTCACTGACGCGGCTGAGTTCATCCTTGCGCTGGAGTACGTGCGGGCACAGACCGGATCCCCGTCTGACGGGCCCCCGCCGGTCGTGCACCTGGGTGCATTGAATGGCCCGCCTGCGACGGCGATCGCCAACGGGCCGGTGGGGCTGCCCACCGGTGCTCCCGCGGCGCTGCTGCTGGCGGCCAGTGAGGAGGACGAGGAGCAGCGCGACGAGAGCTGGTGGCGGCGCTGGCGCTGGTGGATCCTAGGTGGGGTGCTGCTATTGGCGATCGTGGGCGCAGCGCTGGCGCTGGCGCTGACGGCCTCCAGCAAGGTCACGGTGCCGGCTCTCAACGGCCTGCCTCAGACGCAGGCCGAAGCCCGCCTGGCGCACGCGGGCCTGAAGGCCAGTCCCAGCCAGGCGCCCTCCAGCACCGTGGCAGCCGGCAACGTCATCAGCCAGGCCCCCAAGGCGGGCAGCGAAACGCGGAAGGGCAGCCGCGTGGCGATTGTGGTCTCCAGCGGCCCCGGCACCGTGGCAATGCCCAATGTCGTCGGCCAGAGTGCCGCCCAGGCAATGGCTGCGCTGCGGGCGGCAGGCCTCAAACCGACGATCCAGGACCAGGCGAGCACGAAGGTCAAGCAGGGCACCGTGATCTCCACCGACCCCTCCGCCGGCACCGACCTGCAGGAGGGCAGCGCGGTGAGCGTCTTCGTATCCAGCGGCCCTGCGCAGGTGAGCGTTCCCGAAGTGACAGGCTCAAGCGAAGCCGAAGCAAAAGCGGCGCTCAAGGCCGCGGGGCTGAAGCTGGGCACGGTGACGCACCAGCCCTCGAATGAAGTGGCTGCGGGCATGGTGATCGCACAATCGCCGCTGGCCGGCACGCAGCTGGCGGCAGGGCAGGCGGTGGACCTCACCGTCGCGCAGGCGCCCAAGGAAGTGGCGGTACCGGAAGTGGTCGGCCAGAACGAGGCCGCGGCTGCGGCCTCGCTGGGTCGGGCGGGCTTCAACCCGAAAGCGGTCGCGCGCGCGGTGAGCGACCCCACGCAGGTGGGCATCGTGCTCAAGCAGAGCCCCGTCGCTGGCCACATGGCTCCGCGCGGGGCCACCGTCACGATCGCCGTCGGCGAACTGCAGAGCGGGACCGTCACAACTCCCACCACCACCACGACCACGCCGACGAGTACAAGCACCACGACTGCTCCGGTCGCCGGCAACAATCCCGCGGCGCCGAAGCCATGAGGGTCGCCGTACTGGCGGGCGGGCGCAGCTCCGAGCACGATGTCTCACTGGCCTCCGCCCAAGCCGTCAGCGAGGGGCTGCAGGCCGGCGGCCACGAGGTGCTGTGGGTCGAGATCGACCGCGACGGGCACTGGTCTGCGCGAGGCGAGCGTCTGAGCCTCACCCCGGGCGAGGGCCTGCTCGGCGCCGACGTCGTATTCCCCGTCTTGCACGGGCCCTTCGGCGAGGACGGCGTGACCCAGGGCCTGCTGGAGACCCTCGACGTGCCCTACGTCGGCGCTGGCGTCGCCGCGTCCGCAGTGTGCATGGACAAGGTGCTCTTTAAGGACCTTATGGCCAGCGCGGCTGTACCGCAGGTCCCCTATGCGGGCGTGCCCGACGCGCGTTGGCGCCGCGCGCCCGCAGAGGTGCTCGCCGAGCTTGAGGCGCTCGGCCTGCCCGTGTTCGTCAAGCCCGCCCATCTTGGCTCCTCCGTCGGCATCGTCAAGGTCAGCCAGCCAGACGCGATCGGCAGTGCGCTCGATCAGGCGCTCGCGCACGACGAGCTCGCGATCGTCGAGGCTATGGCCAGTGGCCTGGAGGTCGAGTGCGGCGTACTCGGGCGCTCCGCTGCCGAGCGCGCCGCCGGCTCGGCGCCCGCGCTCGCCAGCGAGCCAGGTGAGATCTTGCTTGCCAGCGGCAGCGACTGGTACGACTATCAGGCCAAGTACAGCGAGGGTGGCATGGAGCTCCTTGTTCCCGCCCGCCTCTCCCCGAGCGCGCGCGAGCGTGTACGCGAGCTGGCCGTCGACACCTTCGTGCACGCGGGTTGTGAGGGTCTCGCCCGTGTCGACTTCTTCGTCGCTGGCGAGGAGGTGCTGGTCAACGAGCTCAACACGATGCCTGGGTTTACGCCTACGAGCGTGTACGCCAAGCTGCTGGAGGTCTCAGGTATCGGCTATCCCGAGCTGGTCGAGCGTCTGTGCCGGCTCGGTTTGGAGCGCCACGAGGCGCGCCGCGCATACCGATATTGATCATCTGAACAGTGTCGCCTCGGCGATCGAGGCAAGTTCCCCCCCGGGGGGCAGCGTGGTGAGCCAGATCAGGTAAAAGCGGAAGCGACGCCCGGAGGTGTTCAGCGGGATGCGTTCGCGGCTGTGCACCGAGGCGTCGGCCCCAAACGGCCCCTGCCAACCGCGGGCGGAAAGCGGGGTGGGGTCGCCGTAGGGCGGCGAGGCATCGAAGTGGTCGGTGGCGTAGATCTGGACGCCGAAGCCGGGGGTGGGCGTCTGCAGCTCGATTTGGCGGGCGATCACGCCGGGGGCGGCGTCGAGATAGAGGCCCACGCCGGTGCCGCCGGTCTTCTTGAGGTTCTTTTCGTAGTAGTGGGCCGTGCTCCAGGCGGTATTGGGGTCGGAGTCGACGGCAAGGTTGACCTGGGAGCGGTTTTCGGGGCCGGTGCCGAAGGGGTTGTAGTCGTGTGCGGCGCTCTGGGCAAGCGAGACGGGCACAAGACCGGGCTTGGCGCTGACGCCGGAGGCGACGCCGGTGCCGCGATGTGTGTTGCCGGCGGCGGCGATGATCACGAGCGCGACGATCACCCCGAACAGCGCAATACCGGCTACCCAGCGCGCGGGATGGCGCATGCGCCACGGCAGGCGCCGCCGCGCGCCCAGCGGCAGCGAGCGCAGGACGGAGGTGACCTCACCGGTGGCCTGCCCCGTGCGCGCGGCCTCGATCGCGAGCGCCTCCTCGAGCTCGGCAAGCAGGCTGGGGATGTCGGGGTAGCGGCGGGCGAGATCGTGCGCGGTGGCGCGGTCCACGACGGCGGCCGTGGCAGCCGAGACTTCGGGACGCAGGCGCTGCACGTCGGGCACATCCTCGCGCACGTGGCGCATCGCGACAGCGACGGGTGTGTCGCCGGTGAAGGGCACCTCGCCGGTCAAAAGCTCGTACAGCACGATGCCCAGTGAGTAGATGTCGGATTGGCCGGTGACGGGCTGCCCCAGCGCCTGCTCGGGGGAGACGTAGTCAGTGGTGCCCAGCACGCGCCCGTCCATCGTCAGGCTCTCCTGGGAGAGCTGGCGCGCGATGCCGAAGTCGGTGATCTTGGCGCGGCCCTCGGCGGTCAAGAGCACGTTGTGCGGCTTGACATCACGGTGCACGATGTGCCGCTCGTGCGCGGCTCCCAACCCGCGCGCGATCTCGATCGCGTAGGCCAGCGCCTGCGTAATCTCCAGCGGTCCTTCGCGCACGAGGTCCTTGAGCGTCTCTCCGTCGACGTACTCGAAGACGATGTAGGGCGTGACTTCGCCCAAGCCATCGTCCTCGTCTCGGCCCTCCTCGCCGGCGTCGATGACGGTCACGATGTGCGGGTGATTCAGCTGCGCCACGGCCTTGGCCTCGCGGCGAAAGCGCTCCAGCTGGTCGGCGTCGGAGGCGATGTGGCGGTGCATCAGCTTGATCGCAACCGGCCGTTCGAGCACGGTGTCGAAGGCCAGGTAGACGGTCGACATGCCCCCGGCGCCAATGCGCGAGTCCAGGCGGTAGCGTCCGCCGAGGAGAGTGCCAAGGAGTGTGTCGCTCAACACCTCACCCAGCTTAGAAGCGCGTGTGGCCGATCTTTTTTGTGAGGAGCTCCGCTTCGCTTCGCTGTGTTGGCCGCGTGCTGCGATCCTGCCGGCGGCGAGCGATGACGAGCGCTGCGAGGCCCGCGCGGTAGAGCGAGAAGGGCAGTAGAGAGCGTGCGCGGCGGGCGGGGGAGAGCAGGGGGGAGCAGGCGACGGTCGAGGCGAATGCCGCGGCGGCACCCGCTGCAAGTGGCCGTCCCAAGCCGGGCGCCACGCCAGCGGTGAGCATGCGCCGCCCTTTGAGCAGCGTGGCGCCGAGAATCGGCGGCAGCGCCACCTGCCAGGAGAGCGTCTGGGCCTCAGCGCGGCGTAGGCCCCGGGCGCGCGCCGCCGTCAGCGTGGCGCCATTGCGCGAGACGCCAGGCACGAGCGCCAGCGCCTGCGCGACGCCCAAGGCGAGCCCGTCAGCGGCCGTTGTGTCCTGCGCCCAGCGCGTCTGCGCGCCACGCAGATCTGCCACTGCCATCGCCACACCGCCGGCGAGGAGGTTGACGGCGATCATTCGCGGCCCGCTCAGGCGTCGCTCGATGGGACGCTCGAAGGCGAAGCCCACAAGCGTGGGCGGCGCGAGCGAGAGCGCCAGCACACCCGGCCGGCGCAGACCTTCGCGGAGCTCGCGGCGAAGCGTGAGGATCAGCCCGAGCGCTGCGCCGTAGTGCAGCGCGATCTCGAACGTCTTGGCCTCCTCGGGGTCGAGCTCCGAAGGCCAGCCCAGGAGTTCGGGCACGAGCACCGTGTGCGCCGAGGAGGACACCGGCAGCAGCTCCGCGGGCCCCTGGATGAGACCGAGCAGCACCGCGTGGCGCAGGCCCAGTCTGCGGCGCGCCTTGGACCGTCCCTCCTCCGGTACGCACTCGCCGCTTCGCGCCTGCTGCTCAGCTGGCGGTCGCATCTGGCGCTGGCTCGCCCGTCCCGCCCGATCGCCGCCGGCGGATGAGCAGCCAGACGATGCCCACCACGACCAACACCGCGACGACGTAGTCGGCGTAGCGGAAGCCCTTGCGCACGCTCTGCCATTCGCCGCCGACTTCCTGTCCGACGAGCGCCAGCGCCAGCACCCAGGGAATGCAGCCCGCGAGGGTGAGCACGGTGAAACGCCAAAACGGCATCTTCGCCACGCCCGCGGGAAGCGAGATGAAGGTGCGCACGATCGGCAGCATGCGGCTGAAGAACACGGCGGGCGCGCCATAGCGTTCGAACCAGCGATCGGCCCAGGCGATATGGCTGGGCTTCAGGTGCAGCCAGTGCCCGTGCCGTTCGATCAGCTCCAGGCGCCCCGCGCGCCCGACGCCGTAGGCGATCCAGGAGCCGACGAGGTTGCCGAGCACTCCTGCGGCCACGATCCCTAGGAGCGTGAGGTGGTGGTGCGCGGCGCTGCCCCCGGGGTCCGCCACGGCGAAGCCCGCGAACAGCATCGTGGCCTCGGAGGGAATCGGGATGCAGGCGCTCTCGGCGACCATCAGCAGGAACACCGCGGGCAGGCCGGCGTCGCGGACGAAATGCCAGGCGATGTTGACGAGCGACTCGGTGATGGAGGCGAGGACGAGCATGCGGCGGCAACGATATCGGGACCTGCCCCCGCAATGCGGCGGGCGCACCCATAGGGCGCAAGCACCCAGAGGGCACAGGCGGGCAAGCGGGTCGTCGCCCGCGCGGCAGGTACGGTCTCGGGGTGCGAATCTGGATCGACCTCACCAACAGCCCCCACGTGCTCGTGCTGCGCCCCGTCGTGGGGCTGCTGCAAGCGGACGGTCACGAGGTGCAAGTGACCGCACGCGATTTCGCGCAGACGCTGGGGCTGCTGGAGCGCTTTCAGATTGCCCACACCGTCATCGGACGCCACCGCGGCGAGCGCTTGGGAGCCAAGGCGCTGGGCCTTGCCGCCCGCTCCGGCGCGCTTGCGCGCTGGGCACTGGGCAGGCACTTCGACCTCGCACTTGGCCACGGCTCCAACGACATCACCGTGGCCGCCTTCGCCCTGCGCATCCCCAGCGCCACGATGTTCGACTACGAGTGGGCGACCGTGCAGCACAACGTCAATTGCCGCCTGGCGAAGGCGGTGGTGGTGCCCACCGCGATCCCCCCCGAGCGCCTGGACCGCTACGGCGCCAAGGGCAAGGTGCGCGCCTACGAGGGCCTCAAGGAGGAGTACTACCTGGCCGACTTCGAGCCGGACGCCGCGGTGCTGGCGGAACTGGCGCTCGACCCGCGGAGGCCGATCGTCGTCGTGAGGACGCCGCCCGAAGTGTCTCTCTATCACCGCTTCGAGAACGATCTCTTCGCGCAGGTCCTAGCGCGCCTGCGGATGGCGGCTGCGCAGGAAGGCGTGCAGTCCGTCGTGCTGCCCCGCACCGCCGCGCAGCGCGCGGAGCTCGCGGGCGTGCCCGGCTTCGTCGTGCCCGAGCGGGCAATCGATGCGCAGTCGTTGATCGTGTACGCCGACCTCGTGATCTCCGCCGGAGGCACCATGAACCGCGAGGCGGTGGCGCTGGGCACGCCCGTCTACACGACCTTCGAGGGCCGCCTTGGAGCGGTTGACGAACGCCTGATCCAGGAGCATCGCCTGCGCCGCCTACGCGACCCCGCGGAGCTCGATTTGGCCAAGCGATCCCGCGTTAGCGGCGGACCGGGCGAGTCCAGGATCAAACGCGACCCACGGCTGCTGGTGAACTTGCTGCTCTCCCCCTTACAATCCCGTTGATGCGCCGCAGGATCCGTTCCGTGGCCACTCCCCTCTTGCACCGCCACTCGCTCCCTCAGCTGGCTGTGGACGGGGCGCTGGTCGCGCTCGCCTACTGGCTGGCTTTCCAGCTGCGCTTCGACAACGGCCCCCACGGCCGCTATCTGCACCTGCGCGAACGCACGATCTGGTGGGTCGTGGCGGGCGGCGTAGTGGTGCTTACGCTCGCGCGCTCATATCAGCGCAGCTGGAGCTACTCGGGCCAGCGCGATTACTGGGCGATCGTGCGCGGCGTCGTGGCGATCGTGCTGCTCGCGGTGGTCGCCGTCGCTGTGATCCGACCAGTGCAGGTTCCCCACGGCAAGGCGCTGGTGGCGGTCGAGCTGCCCAACGGGGTCGTGGCGATGTTCTTCCTGCTCGCGCTCGTGCTGCTCGTGGGCGTGCGGGTCGTGGCCCGCTCCATCCACGAGGGACGCCCGCTGGCGGCTTTCCGCGGCGTGCGCGAGGGCGAGCGTGGCGTGCTGATCGTGGGCGCCGGCGACGGTGGGCGCCTGGTGCTGCGCGAGATCCTCCGCAACCGCGAGCTCAGGCTGGTGCCCGTGGGGTTCCTTGACGACGATCCCCGCAAGCGCGGCTTGCGCATCGATGGCCTCAGCGTGCGCGGCGATACGACGGGCGATCTGCCGCGCATCCTCGAGGAGGCCGAGCCGGATGAGGTAATCATCGCGATCCCCTCCGCGCCGGGGTCGATGCGCGCGCGCGTCGTGCGCGAGTGCCGTACGCGGGGCATTCCCGTGCGCACGCTGCCGACGGTCTTCGAGCTCTTGCAGAACGGCGTGGATGGGGCGCTGGCGCGCCAGGTCCGCGAGGTGCAGGTCGAGGACGTCCTCGGCCGCGAGCCCGTGCAGATGGAGCTCGACAGCGTCGGCGCCTACCTGCAGGGGGCGGTAGTGCTCGTCACTGGCGCCGGCGGCTCGATCGGCGCCGAGCTCTGCCGCCAGATCGCCCGGTTCGGACCGGCCCAACTCGTGCTGCTCGATCACGCCGAGGACAACCTCTTCGAAATCCACCGCGAGCTGCTCGATGAGCGCCACGTGCCGCCCTCCTTATTGCGCGCCGTACTGGCGGACTGCAAGGAGGGCGAGCGCATGCGCGAGGTCTTCGCCGAGTACGCCCCCGCGATCGTCTTCCATGCCGCCGCCTACAAGCACGTCGGCTTGATGGAGGCCAACCCGGTGGAGGCGGTGCGCAACAACGCCATCGCCACCCGCGTCGTCGCGCACGTTGCCGGCGAGCGCGGCGTGGGGCGCTTCGTGCTGGTCTCCACCGACAAGGCGGTGGCGCCGGCGACCGTCATGGGCGCCTCTAAGGCGCTGGCCGAGTTCGCGCTGGAGGCAGCCACTGCACGCTTTCCCGCCACGCTCTACTCGGCCGTACGCTTCGGCAACGTCCTCGGCAGCTCCGGCAGCGTCGTGCCGATCTTCCGCCGCCAGATCGCCCGCGGCGGCCCTGTGACGGTGACCGACGAGCGCATGACCCGCTACTTCATGACGATCCCCGAGGCCGTCCAGCTGATCATCCGCGCCGGCTCGCTGGCGGGGGGCCTGGATCCCACGCTGGATCCCTTCCGGCGGCTCGGCACGCCCGGATCCTCCGAGCCCCCCGCAGGCTCGGAGGTATTCGTGCTCGATATGGGCGAGCCCGTGCGCATCATCGATCTCGCCCGCGCGATGATCGAGCTCTCGGGCCTTGAGCCCGGGCGCGACATCGACATCGAGCTCGTCGGCCGGCGCACGGGGGAGAAGCTCCAGGAGGAGCTCTTCAACAGCTACGAGCGCCGCTGTGCCACCGCCGCCGAGAAGATCCTCCTGGCCGAGCGCCAGCCGCTCGACGCCGCCACCGTGGAGGCCATGTTCGAGGAGATAAACCTGCTCGTGCTCGAAGGCGATGCCGCGGGGCTGGCCGCGAAGGTATCCGAGCTCTCGGCTGTGCGCAGCGTCCCGCAAACGGGCACCGCCGAGCACGCCGGCGAGGAGTCGCTTACCGGTGGCGCCGATGCGCCTGTGCCCCTCATACACTCACAGAGCTCATGAAGCCGATCCTGCTGGCGCTCTCCCTCTCCAACTCCTTCACCAAGATCGGTGCGATCGTGGCCTTCGCTGCGGTCGTCGGCATCGCGCTGCTCGCGATGCTCTTCTTCGCCCAGGCCCGCGAGCTCAAGCGTCTGCGTGAATGGTCCGAGGAGGAGCCCCAGCGCATCGCCGAGCTCGAGCACCGTCTCACCTCCGCGCTCTCGCTGCGCATCCAGCGAGCCACTGCGCAGGTGGCGCAGCCGGCCAAGGCGGCGAATGCCGTAGCGCCTGCCACGCGCCTGGTCGCGCAGGCGCCTGCGGCCGACGTCGAGCCCGTGGTGAAGCGCGCCCCCGCAGTCAAGCTGCTCCCCGCCGCCCCTGCAATCGTTGCCGGCAACGCGACGGTGGCTGCCGAGGAGACGCAGGCGCCGCAGAGCCCCGCTGTCCCTGAGCCCCTCGTGGCGGATTTGACCGCGGGCGCAGAGCCGGTGATAGGCGTGGCGACGCCATCTGCTCAGGCCTCTGCGCTGGATGCTGAGTCCAGCCCAGACGCTGAGCCCCGCCCCGACGCCGACGAGGAGGTCCCGGCGCTGGCGGCCGTTGCGGCTGAGGTCTCTTCCCTGACCGCATCTGCACCGGCGCCTATGGCCACGCGCGCGGCGGTATCTGCTCCACGCGCCCCCAGCCCGCCCCCCCCGCCGGTGCGGCGCGCGGCTCCTGCCAGCCCCCCGGCTGCGCCGCCAACGCGCCGCAGCGCGCCTCCGCTCTCCGGCGCTCGCCCGTCCGTTGGTCGCGCGCAGCCCTCTCGCCGTCCTGTGCGCCGCCGCGGCGGTCCGCCGCCGGGGCCGCCGTTCCTGCGCGAGGAACGCGCACGCGGCCGCGGCCGGCTGCTGATCCTGGGTGCTGCGATTGTGGCGGTGGTGGCGCTGATCGTGCTGTTGACTGCCGGTGGCGGCAGTTCGAACAAAAGCGCCTCTACGAGCACGTCTCCATCGACGCTGTCCTCGGCGAGCGGCGAAAACACTCACACGGGAACGCATCACAGCGAAACCTCACTCCCCGCCAGCAACCCCTCTGAAACTCACGTCGTGGTGCTCAACGGCACCGAAACGGGCGGGCTCGCGCACCGGCTCTCGGGCAACCTCCAGCAGAGCGGCTACACGCTGGCCACCGCGCTGGGCGGCCACCCCTCCGGGTATTCCACGACGGTTGTCGAGTACGCATCCGGCCACCGCACCGATGCCCGCCATGTGGCGCAGACGCTTGGCGTCTCGCAGACCAAGCCGCTTGAGTCCGCGATCGCTGCGATGGCTGGCGGCTCGGCCACCGTGGTGGTGATCGCCGGCAGCGACCTCGCGAGCACCGGCACGGGATCGAGCGCGGGCACAGGATCGAGCACTGAAACGGGATCGGGCACAGGCACGTCGGGTACGGGCGCCGCGGAAAGCGCCGGCGGCGCAGGCGCGGCGGGCTCGGAAGCCAGCGGAACCCCGGGTGAAGCAGCCGGTGGCACGGGCCACTGACCCTCCCATAGAGACCTTCCTGGACATCCCCGAGCGCACGGTCAAGCCGCGCGAGCGGGGACTGACCCACGTGATCGACCGCGGGCTCTCGGTGGCGGCAGTGGAGGGTCTGATGGAGACCGCCGGCGCGCTTGTGGACATCGTCAAGCTCGGCTGGGGCACCGCCGTAGTGACCGGCAACCTCGCGCCCAAGCTCGAGCGCTACGCCGCCCACGGCGTGCCTGTGGTGCTCGGCGGCACCCTCACCGAGGTCGCCATCCGCCAGGGCAAGGTGCAGGGCCTCGTGCGCTGGCTGCACGAGCTGGGGCTGCGCTATGTCGAGGTCTCCGATGGCACGATCGAGCTCGAGCAGGACGTCAAGCACGAGCTGATCGCGCGTCTCGCCGACGAATTCACGGTGCTCGCTGAGGTGGGCAGCAAGGACGCGCAGGCGATCATGGCTCCCTACGTCTGGATCGAACGTATCCAGGGGGATCTGCAGGCGGGCGCGTGGAAGGTGATCGCCGAGGCGCGCGAGTCCGGCACCGCTGGCATCTTCCGCGCCGACGGCGAGGTGCGCAGCGGTCTGATCGATGAGATCGCTCACGCTATCGATCCCGAGCGCATGATCTTCGAGGCCCCCCGCCGCGACCAGCAGGCGTGGCTGTTGAGCTTCTTCGGCTCCAACTGCAACCTCGGCAACATCGCGCCCGACGAAGTCCTCTCGCTTGAGACGCTGCGCCTCGGCCTGCGCTCGGAGACCGTCGGGCGCTTCGCGCTGGACGGCCGGGATTGAGCGACACCGGCGTAAGTCGGCTCGCCGGCGTGGTCTTTGCCGCGCTCGTGCTGGCGAGCTTTGCGGCCTTTGCGATCACCCAGCACCTCAAGCACACTCCGACGGTCGTGCAGAACTTCCACATGACAGGCCATTTCTCGCCGCGCGTGCCGGGGCGTCATGCGCTTGAGCACATCTCATTCCGCATCGCCCACAGCGACGATGTCACGGTTGCGATCGAAGATTCAAGCGGCAACGTCGTGGCCACGCTTGTGCAAGACCGCCCGTTGGCGCGCTACACGCAGCTGTCGCTGGTGTGGGATGGACACCGCGGCCCCACCAGCCTGCCGACAGGGACAGGCACACCGCATAACCCGCTCATGGCCAAGGATCGTGGTCGCCTGGCAGATGCTGGCGAATACCGCGTGCGCGTGAGCTTGCGCGTCCAGCACCGCACGGTGCGATCGCCGAGGACCTTCGTGCTGCAATGAGCACGACGGAGAAGCTCGCCATCGCTGTGCCGGCGTCAGCCGTGGTGCTCGTGCTGGTGGCTTTGGGCATGCGTCGGCACCCGCGAGCGTTCCCGCTGCTCGCGATCGCCGCGCTGCCCTTCCGGCTACCCATCTCCGCCGACGGGCGCACCGTGAACCTGCTGATCCCGCTGTATCTGGTGGTGGGCGCGGGGACGCTGGCGTACCTACCCAACCTGCGCAGGCGCCTCGGTAAGCCCATCCTCCTGGATTGGCTGCTGCTGGCCACCGTCGTCCTCTATGCCCTGCAGGCTGCCTACTCCAGTGACCTCACCAAGGCCCTGGAGAACCTTGCGTTCTTCTACATCCCCTTCGGGCTGCTCTACATCCTGCTGCGCCAGACGCAGTGGACACGCGAGCTGCTGCTGCAATGCCTGGCGATCGCCGTCGCGGAGGCCGTCGTGTTTGCCGGCATCGGCTTCATCGAGTATGGGCAAAAGCAGCTGCTGCTCAACCCCAAAGTGGTGGCGGCGAACGAGTACGACAACTACTTCCGCGTCAACTCGCTGTTCTTCGATCCCAGCATCTACGGGCGCTTCCTGGCGCTGGTGATGCTGGCGGTGAGCACCGTCGTGCTGTGGGCCAGGGAGCGGCGCGAGGTGTGGGCGGGCGCGGCGCTGCTCGCCTGGCTGCTGGCCGGCCTGGTGACGAGCTTCTCGCAGTCGAGCATCGCGGCGCTGCTGCTCGGGTTGGCGGTGCTCGCGGCGTGGCGCTGGGACGTGCGCGCCACCGTCTACGTGGCGCTCGCCGCCGTGGCGCTCGCGGCGGTCGTGGCGGTGGCGGCCCCGCCGAGCCTGCACATCGGCCTGCGCGGCGCGGGGTCCTCGGCGAACAGCGCCACCAGCGGACGCGCAAAGCTGGTCTCCGGCGGCCTTTCGCTGTGGGCGGACCGGCCGCTACAGGGATTTGGCTCGGGCTCCTTCGCGCACGAGTACGAGCTGCACAAAAAGGCCACGGCTGTGAATGCGACCTCGGCCTCGCACACGATCCCGATCACGGTTGCCGCCGAGCAGGGGATCGTGGGGCTGGCGCTGTATGTGGCGCTGCTTGTCGTGGCCTTCATCGTGCTGTTCGCAGGCGCCGGGCGCTCGCCGCCGCGGATTGCGCTCGCGGCGTGCTTCGCGGCGCTCGTATTGCACACCTGGACCTACGCGGACTTTCTTGAGGACCCAATGACGTGGACACTGCTGGGCATCGGCGTGGCTCTGGCGCGCGCTCCGCTGGCAGAGAGTCTGCCCGTTCGCTCTGCCGGCACTGAACCGGTGGCGGCCGGCGCCTGAGCCAGTGCTCGCCTACCTGAAGCGGCTGCTGCGCACCGGAGCCGCCTACCAGGCGGCGGATATCGCCGCGAAGGCGATCGCCGTCTTCACCTTGCCGCTCTATACGCGCCACGTCTCAAGCGGCGAATACGGCGCCTACAACTCGCTGCTCACCGCCGTGATCCTGTCGAGCATCTTCCTGCGTGTGGGCCTCGGCGAGGCGTTCGTGCGCTTCTACTTCGAGGACGAGGACCAGGCGCGCCGCGATCGCATCGCGCGCAGCGCGACCGCCACGGTGGCCTGGACCACCACGATCGCCGCGCTGCTGGCGCTGGTTTTCGCCGCGCCGCTCTCGCGTCTGCTGCTTGGTGCCACCAATGTCGAACTGCTCGACTGCGCTGTGCTCGGACTGTGGGCCTTCACCAACCTGGAGATGGCCTACGCACAGTTGCGCGTAGACGAACGCGTCGGCGTCTACGTGCGCGCCGCCGGGGCCAACGTCGCGATGACTGTCACCTTCACGATCGTACTCGTCGTCTTCGCCGGCGAGGGCGCGCGGGGCCTGTTGCTCGGCAACTTCGGCGCCTCCGCGGTGGTCGTCCTCGGCCTGTGGTGGGTGCTGCGCGCACGCTGGTCGAAACGGGGATGCTGGCCGGACCGGGGATGCGAGCCGCAGGCGAGTGTCCCCCGGCTCCGGTCGGAGGCGAGTGTCTCCCGGCTGCGGTCGCTGCGCGCGAAGCTGGCCGACCTGCGCGCGATGCTCGGCTTTGGCCTGCCCACGATCCCCGCCGACGCCAGCGTCTACGGGCTGCAGGTCGCCGACAGGCTGTACCTCTACCGCGGCTACTCCCACGCCGCCGCCGGGCAGTATTCGATCGCGCTGCAACTCGCCACCGTCGTGTTCGTGTTCGTGCGCGGCTTTCAGTACGCCTGGCCGCCGCTGGCGTACTCCGTCAAGAGCGACCGCATGGCCGCGCGCCTGTACTCGCTGGTGACGACCTTCTTCGTGCTCGCCACCGGCACCGTCGTCTGTGCCGTGGCCCTGCTCGGGCGCTGGCTCGTGCGCCTGCTCGCCGCTCCCGAATACTTCGGCGCGCACGCCGCGCTGCCCTGGCTTGCGCTGGGCTGGACACTGTACGGCCTCTACCAGGTGCTGATCGTGATCACGGGTCGCGCGCGCGTCACGCGCCTGAACCTGCCCGCTGCGCTGGTGGGGCTCGCGGCGAACGTCGTCCTGCTGCTGCTGCTCGTACCCACCTCCGGCGCCGGTCTGGGCATCGCCGGCGCCGGCATCGCGCTGTGCGGCGCCTACATAGCAATGCTCGCCGTCCTGCGCCTGCTCACCCGTCGCGTCTTTCCGATCGCCTTCGACGGGCGGCGCCTGTGCCTCTTGATCCTGATCCTTGGCGGCGTCGCCGTCTCCGGCGAGCTGCTGCTGCCGACCCAAGGCATCGCCGGACTGGCGGCGCGCGTGGTGTGGCTCGCATGGATCCCGGGCCTGCTCTTGCTCACGCGCTTCTTCGTGCCCTCCGAGCTGACGCAGGCGCGCCTGCTACTCGCCGGTGGACGCCGGCTCGTGGGGTCCTTCCGCGCCCGCGGAGGCTGACTGCACGTGGTTGTATTCCGCGGCGGCCTCGCGCAGCCCGTCGCCGCGCTGGGGCATGAGCGTCGCCGTGACGTGACGCCAGTAGCGGGCGGGGGTGTGGTGGGGGAGCACCAGCGCTGCGAGCGTCCTCGACGCATAGGCCCACGCGGTGAGCAAACGCACCGCCAGGGCGCTCAGACGTGAATGGTGCTTGCGCATGTACAGATCGCGATTGCGCGCCATTTCGACGATGCGCCGCTCCGGGACGACGTCAGTCGCAAGCTGCTCGTGGTGCACGGCGACAGCGTCCGGAACCCAGACACTGCGCCAACCCACGTCGCGCAGCCGCCGGGCGAAGTCGACCTCGTCGGAGTAGACGAAGAAGTCGGGGTCCAGGTAGCCGACCTGCGTGGCCGCCGCCCGCCGCACGAGCAGCGCGGCCGACTGGCACCAGTCCACCGCGCGCGTGCGCGGGCCTTTGCTCTGCACGATGAAGCGGCGATGCAGGAACAGCGCGCCCGCGAGTGCCGTCAGCGGAGTGGGGAAGCGCCATGCCGAGGCCTGCTCGGCGCCGCCGGGACGCAGTAGCTTGGCCCCGGCGCAGGCCGCCCGCGGGCGCTCCTGGAGCGCCTGGTGCAGTGCAAGCGTCGCGCCGTCCTGCAACTCGGAGTCCTCGTTGAGCAACAGCGCGTAACGCCCGCGCGCGCGGCGCAGCAGCTCGGAGTCGTTCAGGCCCTTGCCGCGCCGTTCGCCCAGCGCAATCACCTCATCCACCGCGGGATGTGCGCGGGCCGCCTGCGCCGATCCGTCGCGCGAGCCGTTGTCCAGCACGAGCACCTCCGTCGTGAACGGCACGGCCGCGCGCTCCCTGCCGATCGCGTCCAGCCCGCACTTCAGCAGCTCACGCTGCGAGGTGTTCACGACGCAGTAGGTCAGCTCGACTGGATCGCTCTCGGTGGTGGCCCCGCGGGGCGCCGCTGTATCGGGCACCGGCCTATTGTCTCCGTCCATGCGCGTGCACGTCGTGGACCCGTCGGCCTACACGCCGCCGTACGACCACGCGCTGTGCCGGGCGCTGGCGCGCGAGGGAGCGCAGGTGGAGCTGATCACGAGTCACTTCGACTACGGGCCGGTCGCAGCGGCGCAGGGGTACGAGCGCCGAGAGCTGTTCTACGGGCTCGCGCACCGGGGCGCGAGCGCCCGCCCAGGGGCGCCCGCCCCCGCCCGCCCCCGCTCGCGCGGGCGGATGGCGCTGAAGCTGGCCGAGCACGTGCCGGAGATGTTGCGCTACCGGCGCCTGGCGCGCGCGGCGGAAATCGCGCACTTTCAGTGGTTGACGGTGCAGCCGCTCGACGTGCACCTGCTGCCGCGCCACGCGCGCGCCTTGGCCGCCGGGCAGGGTGGGCGGGGACCGAGACTGGTGCTGACTGCCCACGACGTGCTCCCGCGCGAGCCGCGTCCGGGACAGCTGACCGCGCAGCAGCGGTTGTACGAGCGCTTCGACGCGGTCATCGTGCACTCCGAGCACGGGCGCCGGCGGCTCACGCGCGAGTTGGGGATCGACCCCGCGTGCGTGCACGCGATCCCGCACGGCGCGTTCGCGCACCTTGCGCAGGCCCCGCCGCTGCCCCCGCCGCACCAGACCGACGCCCCCGTCGTGCTCTGCTTCGGGTTGATGCGGCCCTATAAGGGCCTCGACGTGCTGATCGAGGCGTGGCGGGGGATTGGCGACCCGAACGCCCAGGCCCGATCCGGCTCGCCCGAGCTGTGGATCGCAGGAATGCCGCGCATGGACATCTCAAAGCTCCAGGCGGCCGCGCCCCCCAACGTGCGCTTCGACGCGCGCTTCATCGGCGACGATGAGCTGCCCGCCTACTTCCAGCGCGCCGATCTCGTCGTGCTGCCCTACCGCGAGATCGACCAGTCCGGCGTACTGTTCACGGCGCTCGCGTTCGGCAAGCCACTGCTGCTCAGCGACGTCGGCGGCTTCCCCGAGATCGCGGCGACGGGCGCGGCTCGCACGGTACCTGCCGGCGACCCCGCTGCGCTGCACGAGGCCCTGGGCGAACTGCTCGCCGACCCCGGCGCCCTCGCCGAGATGGGCGCCCGCGCCCGCGCCGCCGCCGCCGGGCGCTACTCCTGGGAGCAGATCGCCCGCGCGCACATGCGGGTGTATCGGCAGCTGCTGAAGGAGTGAGTCAGGTGAGCCACGCCGCGGAGCGGGGGATATCTTTGGCGGAGTACTTCCGGCAGATGGTGGACCGCGATCTCGGTGAGGAGCCCAAGGGGGACATCTCGCTGACGCAAGGTCCGGGCGGGATGGGTGCGGCAGTGGTATATTTCTGCCATGGTCGCAACCATCGATTCCGCCGGGCGTATCGTCATTCCCAAGCGCCTGCGCGAAGAGCTGCACTTCAGGCCCGGCCAGAAGCTGGAGCTGAGCGCCATCGACGGGCGGCTTGAGATCGAGCATCCGACGACCCCGATCCGCCTGGAGAAGCGCAAGGGGCGATTGGTAGCCGTCACGGATCGGGAGATGCCGACACTTACCGCGGAGATGGTGCGCGAGACGCTGGAACAGATCCGCGGGTGAGCAACAGCAGTGCGGGGATCACCCCCGACAGCAGCGTGGTGATCGCCGCCTTCGCGAGCTGGAACACGCATCACGAGGCGGCGATCGAGGCGCTTGGCGACGCCAGGGATCTGATCGCGCACGCCGAGCTTGAGACCTACTCGGTTCTAACGCGCCTGCCGGAACCGCAGCGGGCGGCGCCGGCGCTGGTGGCGCAGTACCTGCGCGAGGACTACACGGGCAAACGACTGTTCCTGCCGGACAGCGCCAGACGCGGCCTACTCGATCGACTGGCAGGCCTCTCGATCGCGGGCGGCGCGGTATACGACGCGCTTGTCGGCGCCACCGCCGCGCATTACGGCTATCGCCTGCTCAGCTGCGACCGGCGCGCGGAGGCGGTCTATGTTCGGCTGGGCGTCGAGGTTGTCTATCTCTGATGCGTACCGCCCTGGAGATCGTGTTGTGGATTTCACTTGCGTTGATCGTGTGGACCCAGCTGGGCTACGCGGCAGCGCTGGCGCTACTTGCTCGCGTACTGCGACCGCAGCGAGCGCAGGAGGGCGCGCGGGCACCGACACAAGCGGCCAACACGGCGCAGCGAAGCGGAGCCTTTCCAAACCCTGACGGGCCGTCTGTCTCGTCGGGGGCAATGGCTGCCCTCCCAAGCGTCTCCCTGATCGTGGCCGCGCACGATGAGCAGGCCGTCGTGGGAGAGAAGGTGCGCAACGCGCTCGCGCTCGACTACCCGCGCGAGCGCCTGGAGGTGATCGTCGCCTGCGATGGCTGCACTGATGCGACCGCGGCGCGTGCGCGTGAGGCGGGGGCGGACCTCGTGCTGGAGCTGCCGCGCGGGGGAAAGATCCGCGCCCAGGACGCGGCCGTAGCGGGGGCCAGGGGAGAGATCGTGGCCTTCAGCGACGCCAACTCGCTGTGGGAGCCCGATGCCCTACGCGCGCTCGTGCGCGCCTTCGCACAGGAGCGCGTGGGGTACGCCTGCGGGCAGGTGCGCTTCGTGCAGTCTGCCGCGGGCGCGAGTGCCACCAACCAGGAGGGCCTCTACTGGCGCTACGAGATGGCCCAACGCCTGGCCGAGTCGCGGCTGCGCTCGATCACCGCCGGCAACGGCGCGATCTACGCCACGCGCCGCGAGTCCTACATGGTGGTGGACCCGATTATGGGCCACGATCTGTCCTTCCCCTTCAACATGGTCAAGCGCGGCTGGCGCGCGGTGTACGTGCCGCAGGCGCGGGCGAGCGAGAAGATGGTGCCCTCGATCGAGGGCGAGCTCGCGCGCAAGCGGCGCATGATGAGCCACACCTGGCCGATCGTGCTGCGCGGGGGCATGCTCTCGCCGCGCGGCTACGGCGTGACCTACGCGCTGATGATCCTCTCCCACCGCGTGCTGCGCTACGCCACGCCCTTCCTGCACGCGCTCGCGCTCGCGGCGAACGTCGCGCTGGTGGCCGCCGGCGCCGATGGCGTCTACGTGGCCACGCTCGCGCTGCAACTGCTGCTGCTCGTGCTGGCCTGGCTGGGTGGGCTGATTCCCACCCGCCCGCTGCTCGTGGTCCGCTACTACGTCCTAACCACCGCCGCGCTGGCCCTCGGGCTCTGGGACTGGCTCAGGCACGGCACCTCCGCGGCCTGGGAGGCGGCCGAGGGGACGCGCTGAGCACCAGCTCCGCTTGCGAGAATGCCAGCGGTGATGCGGCGGACGATCGACATAGCGGTAGCGGGGGTGGCGCTGTTCCTAACCGCGCCGCTGCTGGCGGCGGCGATGCTGGCGATCCGCCTGGAGTCGCGGGGCCCCGCGCTCTACCGCCAGCGCCGCGTCGGCAGGGGCGGCCGCGAATTCGACGTGCTCAAGCTGCGCACGATGGTGCAAGGCGCCGAGCACCTGGGCGCGGGCCTGGCGGTGAACGAGAACGACGCGCGCATCACGCGCGTGGGCGCGCTGCTGCGGCGCACCTCCCTGGATGAGCTGCCCAACCTGCTGAACGTGCTGCGCGGCGAGATGTCGCTGATCGGCCCGCGCCCGACGCTGCCCCACCAGGTGGCAAGCTACGACGCGCGCCAGCGCGGACGGCTTGCGATCCGCCCGGGCATTACCGGCTGGGCGCAGGTCAACGGCCGCGCCGCGCTGCCCTGGAACGAGCGCATCGAGCTCGATCTGTACTACATCGAAAACCGCTCCTGGCGCCTGGATCTGGAGATCCTCAGGCGCACGCCGGCGATGGTGCTGGGGGGCGCGGGTCTCTACAAGGGACAGACCGGAGGATGGAGCGCATGAACAGCTTTGAAAGGCTCCGCTTCGCTCCGCCGTGTGGGCCGCTTGTCCCCTTCCGGCTGCTCATCGCAGCGACTGGAGCGCTGCGATGAGCAGCGCGGCCGTCCTCTTGACGGGCGTGGGCAAGCGCTATGACATCGTCTCCTGCTTCGCCGCGCTGACGCGGACGGTGGCGGCAGACCCCAACCCGCTGGCGCCGGCGCAGTACGCGGCGCAGGTGCGCGCGAAGGTGCCGCTGATTGCGGACCCCGAGTACGTGCCGGCGCTGGAGCGCCTGTGCGCGGAGCACGGGGTGGGCGCGGTGATCCCCTTGACGGACCTCGACATCGAGGTGCTGGCGCGCGCCCGCGAGGAAGGACGGCTGCCGGCGCTTGTGCCGAGCTCGGAGGTGGCGCGGCGCACGTATGACAAGTACGAGACGCACCTGCTCCTAGGAGAGCTGGGCCTGCCCTCACCGCCGACCGTGCTGCCCGAGCAGGAGCCGCAGTCCTATCCGGTGATGGTCAAACCGCGGCGGGGCTCGGGCGCGCGTTCGATCCACCTCGCGCACGACCAGGCGCAAAAGGACTTCTTTGTCGCCTACGTAGAGGAGCCGACGATGGTGCAGCGCGCGATGGGCGGTCCTGAGCTGTCGATCGACTGCCTCGGGGATACCCAGGGACGCTGCCTGAACGCGATCCCGCGCACGATGGAAGAGTCCCGTGGGGGAGAGTCGATCAAGGGCAGGGTGGTGCGCGATGAGGAGCTCATCGAGCTGGGCCGGCGCGTGATGGAGGCGCTGGCGGTGCGCGGCCCCGCGACGATCCAGGTCTTCCGCGACCCCGAGCTGGGCCTGGGCATCACCGACGTCAACACCCGCTTCGGCGGCGCCTTCCCTGCGCCCGCATACGCGGCCCTGGAGGGCCGCAGCTACCCCGAGTTGATCGTGCGTATGGCCTGCGGCGAGGCGCCCGAGCCACACGTCGGCGAGTTCCGCGCCGGGCGCAGCTTCACCCGCTACTACTGGCAGCTTGAGCTCGACGAGGACATGCGTCCGACCGGACGCGAGATCGTGCCGGGCGGGCCGCCGACGCCGAAAGTGCCGCCAAAGGCTCTCTGAGCTGCAAGAATCGATGACGATGGACCCGCTGCTGGCAGACAAACCGACTGCATCGGAGCAGCCGCAGGCTGTGCCCTCGACGCCCGCGACCGTCCCTGCGCCCGCTGCTGTGACAGCGAACGGCAACGGCTCGCCGTACGGTGCGATGCAACCGCCGCCGGACCCTGCGCGCACGTGCAACAACTGCGGCGCCACGTTGGCGGAGGACCAGGGGTGGTGCCTACAGTGCGGCACCGGCGCGCCCGGCAGCCTCGAGCGCGAGCGGGATTGGCGGCCCTTGGCGGCGCTGGCGGCCGCGGGCGCGATCCTGCTGGCCGGCGCGGGCACGGCGGCCTACGCGGCGCTCAGCCAGAAGCCCGCGAAACCGCCGACGCACGTGCTGATCGCGCAAGTGCCGGCGGCAGCGACGACGACGCCCACCGCGCCCTCCACGCTGAACACGCCGCCGCCTACGACCACGCCGCGCACGAGCACCCTCGGCGGGGCGCTCGGCGCCGGCGGGAATGGCAGCTCGCGCACGGGCCTGCCTTCGAGCACGATCAGGCCGCCGAAGCTGCCCGCGGTCGTGCCGACCCCACGGCTCCCCTCACGCTCGACGCTGTTGCCGACGAATACCGGCAGCACGCCCGCAAGCGAACCGAACCTGCCGGTCAAAACCCCCACGACGGGCGCAACCGAACCCACCAATCCCGCGAGCAACCCGATCCTGCTGGACACCAACGCGGCCTCCACCTATAACCCTTCGGGCTACCCCGCCTCCTACTTCGGCGACCCCGCGCTGGCGATCGACGGCGAAACCAGTACGGCCTGGACGGCCCAGGTGGAACCAAAAGTGGCTCCGCTGATGGCCGCTGGCCTGGCGCTCGACCTGAAGACGGCGCGCCATTTGGGCACGCTGGAAATCCACACCAGCACCCCGGGGATGACGATCGAAGTGTTCGGCGCCAATGGCAGCAAGCTGCCGCCAACGATCCTCGACCCCGCCTGGACCAAGCTCACCCCCAGTCATCTCGTCAAGAAGAAAACCGCCAGCATCAAGCTCTCCACGGGTGGCAAGGCCTTCCGCTTCATCGTACTCTGGTTCACCAAGGCGCCTGCTTCCTCGCCGGAAAAGGTCAGCCTCGGCGAACTCGTGTTGTACCCACCCGCCTGACGGGTCCCTTCCACACCTCATCCAAGAACGCCGCGATCTCTTCGGTCAGGCGCTCGGGCTTCAGCCGCAGCTCAACCAGCGAGTCGGCCTGAAGTAGGCGGGCGTTGGGAAGCTCCTCGGCTAGCTGCCCGGCGTCGGAGAAGGGGTGCACCGGATCGCGGCGGTGCCCGATGACGAGGGTGGGCGTCGTGAAGGTACGCCGCTCCGAGCGGTGGGGGGCGATGCGCCCGAAGAAGAGACCCTGCAGCAGCGCGCCGCCGGGGCCCGGTTCCTGGCGAATCAGGTCGAGCACGACGTTGCCGTAGTGGGGTAGCAGCTGCCGCGGCACCGCGCGCGCGCCGCTGGCGAGAAGCTTCATGACCTGCTCGCCGAAGGTCAGCGCCAGCAGGATCGGAGTGAAGGTGAGGGCTGCCGCCGGCAGCGCGTTGTCGAGCACGGGCATCTCGATAACCATGCCGCGCAGGCGCTCAGGCGCCTTCAGCGCCACCTCCAGCGCCGCGTTCGCGCCCAAAGAAGTGCCCATCACGACGGCCTGCGCCAGCTCCAGATGGTCCATCAGCGCCAGTATCTGCTCGGCGAAGAAGCTCATCGAGTAGCGCCACATATCCCGCGGGCGATCCGATTCGCCGTGGCCCAGCAGGTCGATCGTGATCGCGCGGTTTCCGCGGGCGGCCAGGTCTTCGGCGAGCGGCCGGTGCATCTCCTGGGAGAGCAGCAGGCCGTGCACGAGGATCACGGGGCGCGCGGCCGCGGGCGCCGAGCGGGCCGTACGCGCGCGTTTGCCGGAGGGCGTTAGGACTGCAGGTCCACCGCCGTACTCCGTGTAGGCGATGCGCTGGTCCTGGAAGCGGAAGTCAGACACTGCATCAGCCTACTGCCTGCAAAGCGCACACGGACCCGGGCGACGCCGTGGATCGCCCGGGGCCGGTGCCCCTCTCCGGAGGTCCCTGCCAGTCCTCGAGCAGATGACCAGAGGATGAAACCCAACAGAAGCGCGGAAGGTGCGCTAGTTTTGCATCAGCGGAGATCCCCGCAGACACCGGCGTGAGCCTCACAGACAGTCCTGCGCATCCGCGCTCCCAGCACCCCCAGACCAGGAGGCCCAGATGGCCAAGCAGCCCCGCATCCTCGCCGGACAGACAGCCGCGATCACCGGCGCCGCACGCGGCATCGGCCGCGCCACTGCGCAGGCCTTCATCCGCCAGGGGATGCGCGTGGCGATCGGCGACGTGGACCTCGCCACGGCGCAGGCCACGGCCGCGGAGTTGGGTGCGGGCACGGTGGCGTTGCCGGTCGATGTGACCCAGCGAGAGTCCTATGCGAAGTTCCTCGACGCCGCCGAAGCGCAGCTGGGCCCGATCGACGTGCTCGTCAACAACGCGGGCATCATGCAGGTGGGGCGCTTCATCGATGAGGACGAGCTCACGGCCAGGCGCATGGTGGACATCAACATCCACGGCGTCATCACCGGCATGAAGCTGGCGCTGGAGCGCATGATCCCGCGCGACCACGGCCAGATCGTCAACATCTCTTCGCAGGCGGGCAAGTTCGGCGCTCCCGGCGGCGCCACCTACTCGGCCACCAAGCACGCGGTCGTCGGCCTGACCGAGGCCGTGCGCGGCGAGTTGCGCCTGATGGACGCGCACATCGACGTCTGCTACGTGATGCCCTTCGTCGTCAACACCGAGCTCGGCTCGGGCCTCGGCGAGGCCCGAGGCCTGCACACATTGCAGCCCTCCGATGTGGCCGACGCGATCGTGGACGCCCTCCAGCACGGCATCGTGGACGTATGGGTGCCCAAGTCTTCCAAGCGCACCAACACCCTCGGGCAGCTGCTTCCTCGGCGCCTCGCCGAGGGCATGGCGCGGGCGATGAAGGCCGACCGCGTGCTCGCCGGCGCCAACAGCGACATCCGCAAGGACTACGAACTGCGCGCCGCGCGCTCGGAGCCGGGGCTGGAGGCTGGCAGCGAGCCGGCGCGTATCGGGCGGAGCGCGGAAGGCTAACCAGAGCCATCGGGGGCGACTTATTTATCGGCGGAGACCGACCGCAGGTAACGCGTGCCGCGTCTCTCCCCGATGCGAATCAGCTTCCCGTCCGCGACCATTTCTTCGAGTGCGCGAAGCGCTCCTGTACGGTCGAGTCCGGTCCGGAGCCGGACGTTGGCATTGGTGAGTGGTTCTGTTTGGGCCATCTCCAAGAGCAGGTCTCCCAGCTCTGCTCTACTTAGCCGCAGGCCCGCTGGTGCGCTGATCGAGTCCGAGAGGATGTACGTAGCCCCCCTCGTCTGTCCGTGCTGCACTAGCAGACCGGCGTCGCGAAGACGCCTGAGGGCTTGGCGAGCATCGGAGCTGTCTATGCCGAGAAGCTCTCGAATGCCAGCGTTTGTAAGACGCTCTCCCCGCGCCGCGTGCACGAGGATAAGACGGTCCAAGGGCTGGATCAAGCCTCTTGCCTCGATCTCTCGTACCCATGCTCGCTCGGCCGGGGTCACGGCGCTGCGCGTCGGCAGGGAAACCTCAACTGCATGTCCCAGATCCTTGAAGCGGGGCGCGTCCAGGAGCTCGCTGCGCATCGAGTCGAGCATCACGTCGATGCCGCGCCCCGCGTCCTCGGCCAAGCCGGCCTGGCGTAGCACCCCGATGATCCTGAAGTTGCGCGCGGATTGGGCATCGCGGATGTTCTCCTCGGTGACCGGCTCGGGCAGTCCTCCGGGCGAGATGACACGAACCTCATCGGTCCTGATCTCAACGCGAATGGAGACGCCGCTCATCTCATAGGACCTATGGGCCACAGCATTTGCGAGCGCCTCTCGAAGCACCACGATCGGAAGTCTCGGCAGCTCGTGGCGATGAAGACCTATCACCACCAGCTCATGACCGAGTTCCTCGGCGATCGCCCTCGTTGCCTCGGCGACCTGGCGGTTGAGCGAACCTCTGACCTCGATACGGCGGTCGTACTCGCCTGCACCAGGTGGATAGCGGAGTATCTCGATGTAGGCCTTGCCAAAAGCCGAGCTCGGATCATCGAGCAGGTACATAGCACCGGCGATCGTAAGGTTGGGAGCGTTTGCGAGTAGAAGGCCCCGTTCACGCAGGCGCTCTTCAAGCCCAGAGTTGCTGCTCCACCCGTATATGGCACGAAGCTTTGCGAGTTGCTGATCCGTGACAGTCGCAAGGGGAACGCCCGAGTCGTGCTCATCGAAGCGCTCGAGTGAGCGATCTATCAGCAGGCGTCGGAGCTCGTCTCCGAAGAGAGCGACCTTGTGAGATCCTCGTCGCACGAGTACGCGACCACTCGAAGTCTGCGAGAAGCTGTTGATCCTCTTGGCGACAGCGATCGCCAGGATTGAGATATCGCCCACAGATATGGGACGGATTGAGTAGCGTCCGGGATCGCGCGTATCCCGAAACGCCTGACCTATGGCATCGAGTGTCCCTTGAGTCGGCTCTCGTCCGACAACGCTCCCGTCATCTTGGACGCCAATGAAGATGACGCCTCCATCTGCGTTGGAGAACGCGACGATGGCGTCTTGGAGGGGCTGGTTGCCAGCCCCAGTCTTGAACTCGACGTAGTCGGTCTCCTCTACGAAGATGCGCCGGAACTCGTCTGCGGAGGAGAAGTGGCTGGGCTGATCGTCGGAAGCTGGATGTAAAGGGGGATATGGCATGTTTCTGTATTGGCTTGAAGCGAAAACATAATAGCTGCATATCTCTTTATAAGAAGACACCCGCTCCTGAGAACAGATCGACGTAACGCCCGATTTCGCTGGGCTTTATGCAGAGCGCTCGCCGAGGGCAACGCGCGTAGGCGCCTTTACGTAGCTAGTAAATGAGTCGGACGGACCCGAAGTGCCGTGTGCTACCTGATCAACCTGCTGTCGACTCAGCCTGCGCTGAGCCACTCCGCGATCAGGCCGCCAATCAGCGGCCCCTGATCCTCCTGCAGGAAGTGCGATGCGCACTCGATCGTCGTGGGCTTCTCGCGACCGATGGCCGCGGCGAAGTGCTCGCCGGTGGCGAGAGGAAGCACGGGGTCCGAGTCGGCCCACAGCATCAGCGTCGGGCGGCGGTCGTTGCGTAGCTCATCGAGCACGCGCTGCCCGGCGGCCGCGCCGGGCGCCTCGGGGGTGAGGGGGATCATCAGCGGGAAGGCGCGCGCGCCCGCCTTGGACTGCGCGTTGGGATAGGGGGCGTCGTAGGCCCCGATCACCTCCTCGCCGGGGTCGTTCTTGCAGGCGCCCTTGACCAGGAAGCCCACCGGTAGATCCTCCGTGCGCTCCACGAAGTCGCGGAAGAGCGTCCAGGCCTCGGCCATGCGCTGGTGTCCGGTGAAGAGGCCCGTGTCGAGGATCACCAGCCGCTCGATGCGCTGCCGCTGCTCGACCGCCAGGCGCAGCCCGATCGGCCCACCCCAGTCGTGCACCACCATCGTGGCTTCGCGCAGGTCGAGGTCCTCCAGCAGAGTCGCGGTCATCTGCGTGTGGCGATCGTAGGAGTACCAGCCGATGTCCGTGGGCTTGTCCGAGCGTCCGAAGCCGGCAAGGTCCGGCGCGATGCAGCGCAAGCCCGCAGCGCGCACCGGCGGGATCACCTTGCGCCACAGAAACGACCAGGTGGGCTCGCCGTGCAGGAACACCACGGGCTTGCCTTCACCCTCGTCGAGGTGCGCTAGGCGCAGGCCCTGCACTTCGCGGTAGTAAGGCTGGAAAGGGAAGTCGGGCAGATCCTGCAGCGCCTCATCGGGAATGCGGACCGCGTCGGACATCGCGCGCAGCATAGCCGCCTGGCGATCCCCCCTACGGGACCGCGTCGCTCCTCGCGCGCGCGGCATACCCGCCCCGCGATCCGTTACGCTCGCGCCTGATGCTTGTGCTTGTGCTCGCCACCCTCTCGCACGTGACGGCCGTCCTCGGCGCCGCGAAGAGCAAAGTGCCGTTCTATATCGCCGGCGGCGCGCTGGTGGTGTGGGCGTTTCTGTTGTCGATGGGTATCGGCCGCAGCCGCCCCGACTTCCCCTCTGACTCTGGCGGCGAGCGCTTGGTGATCGGGATCACGGCCACGCTCGTGGTGCTTGCGGCCGCCATGGCCGTGCTCACCTCCGGCGGCGGGGCGTAGAGCCCCGGCCCGTAGTCGCTGGTAGCCGACAGCGCCTGCGCCCGCTCCTCGGCCAGTTGCCGGTCGAAGTGCTCATCGGCCCGCGCCGCGACAATCCCGAGCGCGATCACGAACCCGGTGGCCAGGCACATTGCCCCGAGCACCGGGGCTAGGATAAATATCAACGAACCCATACCGCTTTGGACGCGTCCTGCGGCGATCTCTCACGGAACTGCAGCGCTCCCTCACGCCTTAGGCTTGCAGCGTCGGGTTCGCTATTCCAGTCCTGCACGCTGTCTTGCCGCTATCTCCGGTTAATTTCAAGCACCGTAACGGGCACATCGGACCGCACGGACTTATCGAAGTCCACTTCCCCCCATCGGCTTGAGCCTCGCAAGCTCCGCCAGCTCCGCCTCCGCATGCTGCGCGATCACCTGCGGGTTAGGCACCAGGCCGGCGTCTACCAGCAGCCCGATCGTTACCCCATCGTGGTAGCTGAAGATGCTCACGGTCATGCCCACGCTGCCCGACACGGGCGCCCACACCAACACCGTACCCAGGCGCGTGCCGGCCAGGTAGACCTGCTCGCGCGGACCGGGGACGTTGGTGGTCATAGCGCTGGCCTTCGCCGTGAAGATGTCCACGATGCGACTCTCCACGCCCGGCGGGGTCAGGCCCATGGCCTTGAGGATCACGTAGGAGACCGGTCCCTCGCGCGAGCTCTTGATCGCGGCCATCCTGCGCGTAAGCTCCTGCAGGCGCTCGCGGCGAGAGCTGATGTCCACGGGCAGCGTCAGGAACACCAGCCCGAAGCGGTTGCCCAGATCGCGCGGGATCGGCTCCTCCAGGGGGCGCAGGTTGAAAGGTACGAGTGTCCTGATCGCCCGGGGTCGCCCGCCGCGCTCCAGCAGGTGGCGGCGCAGCGCCCCGCAGACGGCCGCCAGCAGCACGTCGTTGACGCTCGCGCCCTGTGCTCGTGCCGTCGCCTTCACGAGCGCCAGGTCCAGCCGCCCAGTCCAGGCCACCCGCTTGGCGGTGACCAGCTCCCCGCGTAGAGCGGTCTTGGCGTCGGGGAGGGTGAACAGCAGCTTGGCCAGCGCCTTGGCGTTGGCCGCTGCGCCGGCGAGCGCCCCGTGCGCTCTCTCCCCGCGCCGGGAGGCGCGTACATGAGAGGTGCGGGCAGCCACGAGCGCATCCGCGCAGACCGGCGCAGCGGCTGGCGCAGCGGGCACGGCGTCGGTCAGCGACAGCATCAACTGCGCCAGCGCGATGCCATCGACGATGCAGTGATGTATGCGCACGACCAGTGCGCAGCCCCCGCCGGGGCGCTTGAGGAGGTACATGGCCCACAGCGGCCTGGAGCGCTCCAGGGGCGATGTAACAAGGTCGCTCACCAGCTCGCGCAGGGCGTCGTCGCCCGCCACGGATAGCTCGTGGTGGTGCACGTGGTGGTCGAGCTCGAAGCGGGGGTCCTCCACGAACGCGGGTCCGCGCAGCGGTGGCCGGCGCTTGACCACGCGCTGGCGAAAGCGTGGGTAGCGCTCCAGCAGCCGCGCGCTGATGACTGCGCGCAAGCGCTGCTCGTCCAAGCGCTCGTCGAAGAGCATCACGAAGTTGATGACCATCAGGTTGGTCGGCCTGTCCATGTGCAGGAACGCTGCGTCGGCGCTCGGCAGGCGGTGGTAGACGGTCTTGCTCGCCACGGTCCTCCCCATGGTGCTTCCATTCCGCGGACGCAGGCCACACGGCGGTGCGGTGGCGCTGCGCCCACTCGACCCTGCTTGACATCATAACCGGCCATGTCAAGTGATGTCAGACCGACGTGGACACGCGGGACCCGCTCGTCCAACAGTCCCCGCGCGGGGACGCGGCTCGCCCTCGCGGATTAATTGCGGATAGTTTGAACTGATGGCGGGGAGTAAAATCGGTGCATGGCTGTGGTGAGCAGTCCTAACGGAGTGATGGCCGTGCGCGCGCTCGAGCGCTACTACGCAGGCCGCGAGGAGTCAGAGCGGCTGTGGCAGCGCGCGCGCGGAGTGCTGCCGGGAGGGGTAAGCGGGGCGGCCAAGTACTACGCGCCGTTTCCCGTGTTCCTCGCCGCGGCACGCGGTGCGCGTGCCACCGATGTCGATGGCAACGACTACATCGACATGCTGATGGGAGCCGGTCCGATGCTGCTCGGCCACGGCCATCCGCGCGTGCTCGAGGCGATCCGCGAGCAGGTCCCGTGGATGACCAATCCGATGCTCCCCAGCGAGCTCTCGATCGAGCTGGCAGAGCGTATTCGCGGACATATGCCCCATCTCGAGCGCCTGCGTTTCACCAACACCGGCTCCGAGGCCACGCGCTCAGCCGTGCGCGTTGCGCGCGCGGTGACTGGGCGCCCGCTGATCGCCAAGTGCGAGGGGGCCTTCCACGGCTCCGACGATATGTTCTTGGTCTCAAGCCACACCCGCAGGGTGGCGGGCAGCGATACCCGGCCGCAGCCGGTCGTGGATTACCCCGGTCTTCAGCCCAACGTGCAGGAGACGGTGCTGGTGCTCCCCTACAACGAGCCACAGGCGGCGGCGCAGCTGATTGCCAAGCACGCCGACGAGCTGGCGTGCGTGATCGTGGAGCCCGTCGCGTTCTCAAGCGGTGGCGGCGTGCCCGCCACCGCGGAGTTCGCGCGCGCGCTGCGCGAGGCCACGGGACGGCACGATGTGGTGCTGATCTTCGATGAAGTCCTCTGTGCATACCGCCTGGGTCTCGCGGGCGCGTCCGCGTACCTGGGCGTGACGCCGGACTTGGCTGCGATCGGCAAGGCCGTGGGTGGCGGCATGCCGCTGGCGGCCTTCGGCGGGCGGATGGAGCTGATGGAGGCCGCGCTGGCGCACGACGAGGACCTCGCGCCGCGGGGGGTACACCCTCGCCAGATCTTCCAGTCGGGCACCTTCACCGAGAATCCCGTGGCGATGGCCGCGGGTCTGGCGGTGCTTGACGTGCTCGAGTCCGAGCCCGTGCTGGAGCGCGCGGACCGTACGGGGGAACTGCTGCGTGCGGGTCTGAAGGAGCTCTTCGCCGCATACGACCTCGCAGCGGCGGTCACGGGCGTCGCCTCGATCGCGCAGGTGCATCTGGGTGTGCAGGAGGTGCGCAACCGTCGCGATGTGTTGCGCGCCGATCCTGAGGCTATGCGCGCCTTCCTACTGGGGATGGTCGCCGGTGGCGTGCTCTGGCCTCCAGGGCATCCCGCGCTGACCTCCGCAGCGCACAGCGAGCAGGACATCGAGAAGGTGATCACGATAGCTGGAACCGTCCTGTCGGGATAGCCGTCGCGCTTCTTCCCGGGGCAGTCGTTAGAGTCCACCCGGGGAAGTAAAACTGGCAGGACACCAACACATCACACGACACGCTCGTTCTCAAGGGAAGAAGGTTGCAGATGCGCCTCATCGCAGCGATTTCGGTCGTCCTCGCCCTCGCCGTGACCGGCTGTGGCGGCGGGTCCAGCAGCACTAGCACCAGCTCCAGTTCGAGTCCCGCCGCGAGTCCCTTTCACCCCGCGGGCGTGAACGTGACCCCCACCACGCCCCCGGCGAGCAGTACCGTCGCGCAGGTGGTCTGGGATGAGCCCTACGGGGAACCTGCCTCCCTCGATCCGCTGAAATCCTATGCACTGCCGGAGAACACGGTGCTCTCGAACGCCTGCGACGCGCTGCTGCGCACCGGCCCGGATCTGAAACTGCAGCCGGGTCTTGCGAGCAGCTGGACGCACCCGACGCCGACCACGTGGGTGTTCAAGATTCGCCCGGGCGTGCGCTTCTGGGATGGGCATCCGCTGACGGTGGGCGATGTCCTCTACAGCCTCAACCGCCATCTGAATCCCAAGCTCGGCACCTTCTACACAGCCTGGGTCGCGGACATCAAGAGCATCGCGCAGAGCGGCCCCAGCGAAGTGACGTTGACCACCAAGGTCCCCGATGTGATCGTCGCGCAGATGATGGCCTCGGGCCTGGGCACCGTCATCGAGAAGGCCTACGCCGAAGCTAAGGGCGCAGCGTATGGAACGGCCAGCGGGGGCATCATGTGCAGCGGACCCTTCCAGTTCAAGTCCTGGCAGACGGGCTCGCAGATCACGCTCACCCGCAACCCGGGTTATTGGGACCCGAGCCTGCAGCCCAAGGTGCAGACGCTCATCTTCAAGTTCATCACCGACGCCACCACCCTCACCAACGCACTGGCCGCCGGCGCCATCGACGGCACCTATGAAGTGCCGATCCAGGGCATCGCGCGGCTGGGTGGCGCCGGCAAGATGTACTACGGCCTGAGCACCAACCAGGGCATCTTGCAGCCGATCCAGAAGACGGGTCTGAGCGCGAACGCGAAGGTGCGCGAAGCGCTCTCGATGGTCATCGACCGCACGGGCATTGCACATACTGTCTTCCAGGGCCTGGCCGTGCCCGAGCTCGCCGCCGTGCCCCCGGACTCCTTCTCCTACGCCACGCAGCGCTACCAGCAGTGGTATCTCGGCGTGGGCACTCCCACGACTCCCAATGTGGCAGCCGCACGCAAACTGGTCGAAGAAGCGGGTAATCCCAAGAGCGCGATGACGATCGGCATTCAGCAGGGCGACTCGCAGTCCGCGGCCGTGGCCACCGCGATCCAGTCGGCGGCCAAGAGCATCGGGCTGAACATGCAGGTCAAGGCGCTGCCCACCGCGCAGTACGTGGAACTGATCTTCTCCGAAAAGGCGCGAGCGGGGATTGACTGGACCACGGGCAACAACAACTACATTGACCAGGCCGAACCGCTGCAGGTGCTCTACTACTGGGGTCGCAGCAACTCCCCCTACAACCTCGACGGCTTCGCCGAGAAGGAAGTCGACAGCCTCTTCGCGCAGGCCCGTGCGCAGGCCGAACCGGAACAGCGGGCCGCGCTCGCGGTCCGCGCGTTGCAGCTGTGGGTGAAACCGGTGAACAACATCCCGCTCTACATCTATCCCGAGCGGCTGTTCATGAACAAGCGCATCACCGGAGCGCCCAGCTCGTTCTCCACGTTCCTCTACTACCCCTGGGCAGCTGAGCTCGGCGGAACCTGAGAAACCGCAGGCCCTCGTTGTGGGGAGGGCCTCCGGGGAAGGGGGTGGCGCCCGGCCCACCCCCTTGCGCTCGGGTGTGTGGGCTGGTGTGCTGCGGCGATTGCTGCGCACGCTGGCCACGCTGTTGGTTTCGAGCTTCCTGATATTCGCCGCGCTGTACCTCTCGCCGGGCAGCCCGCTGGGGTTCTTGACACACGGGCACAGCCTCTCGCCCGAAGCAGTGCATTCGATCGAAGCGCAGTATCACCTCAACAAGCCGTTCTTCGAGCGCTACTGGCTGTGGCTGACAGGACTGCTGCAGGGCGATCTCGGGCGCTCGACGATCACCCGCGAACCTGTCACCACGCTGCTCTCGCCGCGCATCGGGGTGACGTTCACGCTGGTGGCGATGGGCGCCTTTCTGATCGTCGTGGGCGGCATCTTGCTGGGGGTGCTGGCCGGTGTAAGCGGGCGCCGCATCGATGCAGGGGTGCTGGCTGCGGTCACCGTCGGGATGGCGATTCCTTCGTTTGTCACGGCGACGATCCTGATCAACTATTTGGCGCTGAAGCTGGGCTGGTTCCCGGTGTATGGGGCCGGCAGCGGGTTCGCGGATCGCCTGTGGCATCTGACCCTGCCGGCGATCTCGCTGGCGCTGGGGCTGATCGCATACGTGGCCTTGATCACCCGCGCCGCGGTACGCGTGGAGATGGGCTCCGAGCACAGCGACACCGCCCGCGGGCGCGGCCTGCGCGAGCGGCTCGTGATTCGTCGTCACGTGGTCCGCAACGCGCTGATACCGGTCGTGACCGTGTCGGGCATCACCGTGGCAAGCCTCGTCGCCGGGGTGGCGGTGGTCGAGACCGCCTATGAACTGCCCGGCATCGGCGCCTACCTGGTGCAGTCGGTGACCAACAACGACTTCCCTGTAGTGCAGGGCATCTGTCTGATCTTGGTGGTCGTCTACGTGGTGGTGAACGCGGTCGTGGACGTGCTTTATCTACTGCTCGACCCGCGTCTGCGGAGGAGTCGATGACGCCTCCGCAAATGAGGTTTGCGCCGCGACTACCAGGCGCAGCCGCGAGCTCGCGTGCGCTGCTGCGTGTCGTTCGTCGCGATCGACTTGCGGCCGTCTGCATGACGTTGCTGGCGCTCGTCGTGCTCGTGGCGGTGTTCGCGCCGCTGATCGCACCGCACTCCCCGACGGAAGTGAACCTGTCGAGCGCCTACCTGGGGCCTTCGCTCGAACATCCGCTGGGGACGGACGCGTCGGGGCGGGACATCCTCTCGCGGGTGATCTTCGGCGCACGCGCGAGCCTTTTGGGACCGCTGGGCGTGATCGCGCTGGCACTTGCTCTCGGCGTCTCGATCGCACTCGTCGCGGCGTGGTTCGGCGGCTGGGTCGATACGGGGCTCTCGGCGGTGATCGATGTGCTCTTCGCCTTTCCCGGCCTGCTGTTGGCGATCATCGCGGTGGCGGTGTTCGGCGTGGGTCTCACCGCGCCGATGCTGGCGATCGGCATCGCCTACACGCCGATCATGGCGCGTATCGTGCGCTCGAGCGCCTTGCGTGAACGCGCGCTGCCCTACATCGCCGCAACCACCGTGCTGGGGCTGCCGGCGCGCAGGATCCTCTGGCGGCACCTGTTGCCCAATGTGTGGCCGCTGATCGTGGCGCAGAGCACTGTCATGTTCGGCTACGCCACGATCGACCTCGCGGCGATCTCCTTCCTCGGCCTGGGCCAGCAGCCGCCCAGCTCCGATTGGGGGCTGATGGTCGCCGAGGGCCGTCCCGCGATCCTTGCGGGGCACTCCGCCGAGGCGCTTTACCCGGGGATCGTGCTGGTGCTCGTCGTGCTCTGCGTGATGGTGCTGGGACGGCGTCTGGGGGATCGAGACGATCGGCAGCTCCCCCGCCGATGAGCGCATTACTCGAGCTCGAGCACCTGCGCGTAACGCTCCCCGCGGAGGAGGGTGCTACGGCGGTTCTGCGCGATGTATCGCTGCAGGTCGGCGCGGGCGAGGCGGTGGGGCTTGTCGGTGCATCGGGCTCGGGCAAGACCATGACTGCACGTGCGGTCGTGCGCCTGCTCCCGCCCGGGGCGCAGGTCGGCGGCTCGATTCGCTTCGCCGGGCGCTCAGTCCTGGATCTCGACCGCGAGCAGTTGCTGCGCTATCGCGCGGACGACGTCGCGATGGTCTTCCAGGACCCACGCAGCCACATCAACCCGGTGCGCCGCATCGGCGATTTCCTCACCGAGGCGCTGGTGCTCACACAGGGCATGCGGCGCACCGCAGCGCTGGCCAAGGTCACACGCCTGCTCGGCGAAACGGGCGTGGAAGAACCTGAGCGCCGTCTGCGCCAGTATCCCCACGAGCTCTCGGGCGGGCAGCTCCAGCGCGTGATGATCGCCGCGGCACTGGCCTGCGAGCCGAGGCTCCTGATCGCCGATGAGCCGACGACTGCGCTCGATGTGACGACTCAGTCCGAGGTGATGGCGATGCTTGATGAAGTGCGCCACGCGCGCGGGCTGGCTCTGCTGTTCATCACTCACGACCTCGACCTGGCGGCCGCCGTATGCGAGCGCACCGTGGTGATGCGTGCGGGGGCGATCGTGGACGAGCAGCCTGTCGCACGCGCGGATCTGCTGCAGCAGACAGCGCCAGCATCCTCGACTTCTGCCCCGGCATCCTCGACTTCAGCCCCGGCATTCTTCACTTCTGCCAGGGCATCCTCGACTTCCGCCCCGGCATGCTCGACTTCTGCACCTGAGCCGGCCGTGCTCGAGGTCTCTGGCCTGTGCATGGTCTTCGCCGGTTTGCTTGCGGTTGACGATGTCTCGTTCGCGGTCGCGCCCGGGGCGTCGCTGGCAATCGTGGGGGAGTCGGGCTCGGGCAAGACGACGATTGCGCGCATGATCGTCGGCCTGCAGGCACCCAGCGCCGGCGCGATCGCAGTGCTGGGTCATCTACGCAGCAGGCCCCCCCGCGGTGCGCGCGAGCGTCGCACCCGCGGGCGCGAGGCGCAGATCGTCTTCCAGGACAACTACTCCTCGCTGGACCCGCGCCAGCGCGTCGGTGATGCCTTGGGCGAGGCCCTAGACCTGCACTTCCGCCCAACTGCTGAGGAGCGTCGCCGGCGTGTTGCCGAACTACTCGACAGCGTCGGGCTCAAGCAGGAGCACGCCCGCGCGCTGCCGCGCGCGCTCTCCGGTGGCGAGCGCCAGCGGGCGGCGCTCGCGCGCGCCCTGGCGGTGCAACCACGTCTGCTCGTGCTGGACGAGGCGGTCTCCTCGCTGGACGTGGCGACTCAGGCGCAGATTCTCGACCTGCTCGCAGGCATCCGTGTCGCCACCGGCACCTCCTATGTCTTCATCTCCCACGACTTGGCGGTGGTGCGCCGCGTGAGCGACGAGGTGATCGTGCTGCGCCGGGGACGCATCGTAGAGCGTGGGGCGACGCAGCAGATCCTGACTTCTCCGGCCGATCCCTATACGCGCCTGTTGCTCGATTCGGTGCCAAGGCCGGGTTGGAAGCCGCGTCGGCGCGCCCAGTAGCGTGAGCGCCTAGCGGTATGTGTATAAAGGCCGCGTCGGTAGGCCCATTAGCGTTGGGCGGCTGGCGGATGTGTAGCTATTCCTGCGGCCCAGCCTACATTAGGGCAGATTTCCCCGAATGTACACTGGGACCGATTTCCCCTTGTCCTTCCCCCTCGCTTTTACAAAGCTCTCACATACGGTGGCCCGGTAACTCCTGGGGGGAGGACTACCACCAGCGCTTGGTCGTCTGGGTGAGAAGCTCGTAACCGTCGTCGGCGACGACGATGTCCTGCTCGAAGTAGGAGGAGCCGAGGCCAGGCTTGGTGGGCATGGCCTCCACAGCGAGGCACATCCCCGGCTCCAGTAGGCGCTCCTCGGTAGGGAGGATCCAAGGCCACTCCCAGCCGAGGCCAAAGCCGTGACCGTGAGGAGGGAAGCCGATGGAGAGGGCGGAGGCATTCTCCATGTCCATCTCCTCCTGCTCGTCTGTGGCGAGGCCGACGGAGAGCAGGTGGCCATGCACGGCGTCGAAGACGGCTGAAGCGGGGACGCCGGGACGGATCAGCGCGATGCCCGCCTCGACAGCGTCGATCGCGCCCTGACAGAGGGCGGCCTGCTCTGCGCTCGCACCGCTGCCGACGATGCAGGTGCGCCCGAAATCGAACAGGTAGCCCTCGACCGCGCCGTAGGAGTCGGCATGGAAGATGTCGCCTGGCTGTAGCACGCGCTGCGACCAGGAGGGCAGGTGATTGTGGGTGAAATAGTTGCTGTAGGGGCCGGAGGCGATGGAGGTGTCGAAGAAGTGCACGCCGGCGGCGACGCCGACCCTGTAGCCCTCGGCGACGGCGTGCGCCTCGATGGTGCCCGCCGTCTGGGCGTGTTCCATCATCGTCGTGACGACGGCGTCGCCGATCTGCGTAGCGGCGCGGATGCGCTGCAGCTCGAAGGGGCTTTTGATAACGCGCAGCGCTTCGAGGAGGTCATCGGCGTCGTGCAGCTCGCAGCCGCCTAGCCGTTCGCACAGCAGGCGATGGACGCGGGCGCTCATCACGTTCAGGCCGGCCACGCCCACGCGCCCCCGATCGAGGCCGAGGTCCCGCAGCGCCTGCGCGACGGCCGCGGGGAAGTCAAGCGCGAAGCGCACTTCTTCGATCCCTATGAGGTCGCGGCGGTAGTCCGCGCCGTCAACGATCAACAATGGCTCGCGGTCGGGCACCAGCACAACCGCTGAGTGCGAGCGCCCTACCCAGTAGTCCTGGAAGTCGGGCGTGAAGCCGATATTGCCGTAGTGGCCGGAGAGATAGAAGACGTCGGCGTAGGAGTCGATGCTCGATGCCCCGCGGGAGACCGCCAGCAGGCCGTCCAGACCCCGTTTCCCACACTCGGCGAGAGCCCGCTGCCAGCGGGCCCCAAACTCGCTTGAGGGGGTTGGGCTCGGCGCGAGCGCGCTCATATGCCTACCCTACTTGCTGGATGCCCCCCCGACCACAGACCCTTTTCCGATGAGACGTATTGGCGTGGATGTGGGGGGCACGTTCACGGACGTGGTCGTGCTCGATGAGGAAAGCGGGTCTACGTCATGGCTGAAGCTGCCGACGAACGAGCGTGAGCCGGCGCTGGGCGTGCTCGAAGCGATGGCGGCGAGCGGGGTGCCGCTGAGCGAGGTCTCGCATGTGAAGGTAGGCACGACGCTGGGCGTCAACGCGGTGCTGACACGCAGTGGCGCGTGCACGGGCCTGATCACGACGAAGGGCTTTCGCGACGTGCTGGAGATCCGCCGCACGCACCGCACGCGCCTGTTCGACCTCGACGAGCAACTTCCCGAGCCGCTCGTGCCGCGCGAGAAGCGCTTGGAGGTGAGCGAGCGCATTGACGCGGAGGGCAACGTCGTGCAGGAGCTGGATGAGGAGGGCGTGCGCGCCGCCTGGCGCGAGCTGCGCGCCGCGGGCGTGACCTCGCTGGCGATCGTTTTCCTGTTCTCCTTCGAGAACCCCGAGCACGAGCAGCGTGCGCGCGAGATCGTGCTGCGCGAGGGCGGCGCGGAGTGCGTGTTCATCTCCTCGCAGGTGCTGCCGGTGCACCGCGAGTACGAGCGCACCTCCACCACCGCGATGGCTGCCTACGTGGCGCCGGCAATGCGCGCGCACCTGGCCGATCTGGGCGAGCGTCTGCACGCGCGCTGGCTGGCGCCGGGGCGTTTGTCGATCATGACCAGCTCGGGCGGGGTGTTGGGTTCGGAGGCGGTCGCGGATGCGCCGATCCCCAGCCTGCTCTCGGGGCCCGCGGGAGGCGTCGCCGGTGCGCACCGCCTGGCGTTTGAAGCGGGTATCGAGAACGCGTTGACGCTCGACATGGGCGGCACCAGCTGCGACGTCTCGGGGATCGTCCAGGGCCGCCCCGATGAGCGCCTGGACCTCTGGATCGACGGCCTGGCGGTGAGCTATCCCACCTTCGATATCCACACGATCGGCGCGGGTGGGGGCAGCATCGCCTGGATCGACCCCGGCGGCGCGTTGCGCGTGGGGCCGGGCTCCGCGGGCGCCGACCCGGGACCGGCGTGCTACGGCCTGGGTGGGACGCAGCCGACCGTCACCGATGCCAACCTGATCCTTGGCCGCTATGACCCCGCCGCGCCGCTGGGGGGCGCGCTGGCGCTCGATGTCGAGCGCGCGCACGAGGCCGTGGAGCGCGCGATTGCACGGCCGCTGCAGCTGAGGGTGGTGCAGGCCGCAGCGGGGATCGTGCGCATCGTCAACGCCCATATGGAGGGCGCGGTGCGCACGATCTCGCTGGAGCGCGGTCGCGATGTGCGCGACTTCACGCTCGTCGCCTTCGGCGGCGCTGGCCCCGTGCACGGCGCGGACGTGGCACGGGAGCTGGGGATCGAGCGCATCCTCGTGCCGCCCTGCCCCGGCTGCACCTCTGCCCTGGGGGCGGTGTCGGCGGACGCGCGCCATGACCTCGTGCGCACGATCGGGCGCCCGCTGCGCGAGGTACGCGCGGAGTCCGTGCGTCGCACAGTGGACAGCATGCGCGCGCAGGCGCAGGCGGCGCTGGCGGGCGAAGGCTTTCACGCGACCGAGTCGCTACTGGAGCTGTGGCTGGACCTGCGCTACGAAGGCCAGGCGCACGATCTCTCGGTGCGCTGCCCCGAGGCGTTCCCCGCGGCCCCCGCCCCCGAGCCGGCCTTCGCAACGGTGCTGGCTGAGGCCCTGGGTCGCTTCCATCGGCTGCACGAGCAGCTCTACGGTCACTCCTTCCCAGATATGACGGTGGAGCTCGTGAACGTGCGCGTGACCGGCCACGGCATCCCGCCGAGCCCAACAATGTGGTGGGACTGGTCCAAGACGGCAGCGCCCGAGCGGGGCGCGGAGAAGCATCGCGACGTCTACTTCCACGAGGCCGGCGGCTTCCTCGACACGCGCGTGCTGAGCCGCCGCGAGATCGAGCCCGAGCAGAAGCTCGAGGGCCCTGCGGTCGTGCATCAGCTCGACGCGACCGTGTTGATACCGCCGGGCACGGTCGCGGTGGCGCATCCGTCAGGGAGCCTGATCGTCACCAGCCCCGGGCAGGCCCTGGCCGAACTGCAGGACGTTGGGGCCGTGGGAGTGGGGGGGCCGTGACCAAGGCCGATGCGATCACCGCTGAGGTGATTCGTCACGCGCTGACGGCCGTCTCGCGCGAGATGGGGGTGACGCTGCGCATGACCTCGTGCTCTCCGATCTTCAACGAGGGCAACGACTACAGCTGTGCAATCTTCGACGCTCAGGGCAAACTGGTGACACATGGGGAGTTCTTGCCGATCCACCTCGGCTCACTGTCCTTCTCCGTCTTCCACGCCCGCGCGGCCTTCGCGCACGACGGGCTGCAGGAGGGCGACACCGTAATCATGAATGACCCCTATCTGGGTGGCTCGCATCTGCCGGACATCACGATGGTCTCGCCGATCTTCCATGAGGGCGAGGCGGTGGCCTACGCCGCCAACCGGGCGCACCACCTCGATGTGGGTGGCACGATGCCCGGCAGTTTCTTCTCCGGCGCCACCGACAACTACCAGGAGGGGCTGCGCATCAGCCCGATGAAGCTCTTTCGCGGCGGCGAGCGTGATCCGCACCTGCTGCAGCTGGTCACCGAAAACTCCCGTCTGCCCGAGCAGATGCGGGTGGATCTGGAGAGCCAGGTCTCGGCCAACCGCACGGCGATCGAGCGCGTGAGTGAGCTCTTTCACCGCTACGGCGAGGAGATGCTGCGCACAGCGATGCACGAGGCGATGGCCTACAGCGAGCGACGTATGCGCGCGGTGATCAAGAGCTGGCCCGACGGCGACTACACCGCCTCGGATTGGCTGGATAACGACGGCGTCGAGGACGAGCCGCGCGAGATCAGGGTGACCCTGAGGGTGCGGGGTGATCGCGTGGAGGTGGACTTCACGGGTTCCAGCGAGCAGACCAGGGGGCCACTGAACAGCGTGCTGGGCTACACGTGCTCGGGCGTCTACATGACGCTGCAGGCCGCGACAGACCCCGACATCCCCCCCAATGCGGGCTGCTACCGCCCGATCGAGATCATCGCCCCGGCGGGTAGCATCGTCAACCCACGTTTCCCAGCCCCATGTACAGGGGGCAACGAGACGGTGTTCGTGATCAGCGCGGCGATCTTCCGCGCGCTCGCGCAGATCGAGGGCGCGCGCACGATGGCCTGCGATCAGGGTTCCTCCAACAATCTGCTGATCTCTGGCATGCGTCCCCACGGCGGCAGCCGTTATGTGCTGTATGAGTACCCCGAGGGCGGCTGGGGAGCCAACGCCGACCGCGACGGGTTGAGCGCCGTGTACTCGATCGCCGGCAACACCTGGAACGTGCCGGTGGAGGTGGTCGAGCGTCGCTTCCCGCTGCGCGTCGAGCGCTACGAATTGCGCGAGGACAGCGGCGGCGCGGGCGAGCACCGCGGGGGCCTGGGCATCCGCCGCGACCACCGCATCCTCGATCACGGCGCGGAAATGTCGATCGTGGGCAACCGCGTGATGGTGCCGCCGTGGGGTCTGGATGGCGGCGGCGAGGGCGCAGCCGCCAGCTACCGACTGCTGCGTAAGGGCGCGGAGCCGATCAACCCGGCGCCGCGCTTCGGCTCCAAGGCGGCAGGCGTGCCGCTGCGCGCGGACGACGTCGTCGTGCAGATGACCGCCGGCGGGGGAGGCTGGGGCAACCCCCTGCGTCGCGACCGCGAGGCCGTCGCCCGCGACGTGCGCCAGGGATACGTGAGCGCTGAGGCGGCCTGGCGCGATTATGGGATGAGGGTGTGAAGACCTGGATGAAGGTGTGAAGACCGCTGCAGAGCTGTACGCGCGCATGGCGCTGATCCGCAACTTCGAGCAAGCCGCGTACCGGGCGTACGAGCGGGGCGAGCTGGAGGGCACGGTCCACGCCTCCATCGGCCAGGAGGCGGTTGCGGTTGGCGTGGCTACTGCGCTTGCAGACAGCGACAAGATGCTCAGCCACCACCGCGGCCACGGCCACGCATTGGCCAAGGGTGTCAATCCCAAGCGCCTGATGGCCGAGCTCTTCGGCCGCGCCGACGGAGTCTGCGGCGGCAAGGGCGGCTCCATGCATATCGCCGATGTCAAGTGCGGTTTTCTTGGCTCGCTGGCCGTGGTCGGCAGCTCGATCCCCTTAGCGGTAGGCGTCGCGCTGGCCGCTCGCCGCGCCGGCGAGGACACGGTCTGTGCCGTCTTCTTCGGCGATGGCGGCGTTAATCAGGGGGTGCTCTATGAGGCCATGAACCTCGCGGCGATCTGGAAGCTCGGAGTTATCTTCGTTTGCGAGAACAACGCCTACGCGATCACCACACCGGCCGCGAAGGCCACGGCCGGTGAAGGCATCGAGCTGCGCGCGCAGGCATTCGGTCTGAGCGCGCTACGCGTCGACGGCCAGGATGTCGAAGCGGTCGCGGGCGCCACGCGCACGCTTGTGGCCGAGGCCCGCGCCGCCCAGCCGGGGCTGCTGGAATGCCTCACCTACCGCTTCCTCGGCCACTCGCGCGCCGATCCCGCGCACGGTCGCTATCGCACGCGCGAGGAGGTGGAGCGCTGGCAGGGCCGCGACCCGCTCGCGGTGCTGGCGGCCAACGCGGACCTCGACACTGACACGTGCATGCGCTTGGAGGCGCAGGCGCAGGCGCAGGTGCACGAGGCGATCGAGTTCGCTCGTGCCTCACCTCGTCCTACCTTCGCGGAATTGGACAGGGATGTATGGGGATGAGTGACACACCGACGGCTGATGTCACATTCGCCGAGGCGATCAGGTGCGCGCTCGAGGATGCGATGAGGGAGGACGAGTCGATCGTGCTGCTGGGACAGGACATCGCCTCGGGCTTTCCCTTCGGCGCCACGCGCGAACTCGCGGCTTCATTTGGAGACGAGCGCGTGCGCGACACCCCCATCTCCGAGGCGGCGACGATGGGCTGCGGGATCGGTGCGGCGATGATGGGCGTGCGCACGGTCGTGGAGGTCGACTTCGCGGGCTTCCTGCTGCTTGGCCTCGACCAGCTCGTGAACAACGCCGCCAAGCTGCGCTACATGAGCGGCGGGCAGCTGCGCGTGCCGCTGCTCGTGCGCGTGGGGCAGGGGCCACTGGGGGCCTTCGCCGCCCAGCACTCCCAGGCACAGCACGCCTGGCTTGCCTCCGTGCCGGGCCTCGCGCTGTGCGCGCCGAGCGATGCGCAGGACGCTTATACGCAGCTGCGCTGGGCGCTGCGCCAGCGCGATCCGGTGGTGTTCGCCGAGGACATGCGCCTCTACAGGAGGAAGGGGCCGTTGGTGCGAGACCTGGCAGGAGCGGGTGTCTCGCGCGCGGGTGATTCGCACTTGCCGGCGGCGCCCGCCGCCGCGGGCGATGCAACACATAACGGCGTTCCCCTTGCGCGCGTCCTGCGCCCCGGTCGCGATGCCACGGTGCTGTGCTTCGGCTTCGGCACTGCGCTTGCCCTCGCGGCAGCCACGGACCTTGCGGGAGAAGGAGTGGAGCTCGAGATCGTGGACCTGCGCCTGCTCTCACCGCTGGACGGGCAGACCATCGGCGAATCCTCCCGGCATACTGGTCGCGTGCTGTGCCTCGGCGATGACCCGCTGCTGGGAGGAATCACGGCCACGCTCGCCGCCACGGTGGACCATGTGGCGCATGGTGCCGTCGTCGGCCGGCTTGGCGCCAGGCACTGGCCTACACCCTTCGGCTCCGCGGAGGCGTTTGTCTATCCCGCGCAGGAGTCCGTGGCGGGCGCGGTGCGCCAGCTGCTTGCCTGGCCCGCTGCCGGCGAGGCGCAGATCGCACACGGCGACTTTCAGCTGGCGGGCGCGCAGGTTCGGCCGGACACGCAGGTTCGTCCTGCGCGCGAGCGTGAGCCATGACGATCATCGAGCCTGGCTACATGGAGGGCACACGCGGCGCGATGGCCGTCGATTGGGAGTCGCGCATCGACATGGCGCGCATGCGCCAAGAGCGCTTGGTCCGCGCGCGGGAGGCGCTGGCGACCGCGGGCTACGACGCCGTGCTGCTGCTCTCAGACCCCAACATCCGCTATGTGACGGCGGTTGCAACAACTTCGGTCTCGGGCGCGGGTGGCTTTCACTATTCGCTGCTGTTTGGCGATGGGCGGATCACGCACTGGGACAGCGCCGATCACGCGATCCACGAGCGGCGCAGCTGCCCGTGGCTGGAGGACATTCGCTACGCCGTGCCGGGTATCGGCATCGTGCCGGCGGCACTTGGCGCGGGCCCCGCCGCGGAGGCGCTGCTGAAGCAGATGGCCAAGGAGATCGCCACGGCGCTCTCCGACCACGGCGTGCTGTCCGGGCGCATCGGTCTGGACATCGGCCAGCCAGGCTTGATGAGCCTGCTGGAGCGCTACGGCTACGCGGTCGACGCGGACGCCGGCACCGCACTGGCCCGCGCCCGCGCGATCAAGACCCCGGACGAGGTCGAGTGCCTGCGCTTGAGCGCCTGTGTCTGCGAGGCTGGCTTTCAGGCGATGCGTGAAGCCATCCGCCCGGGCGCGCGCGAGAGCGAGGTGTTCGCGCGCGGGGTGGCGCGCATCATCGAACTCGGCGGCGAGCACGGCGGCGGCAATATCTCAAGCGGCCCCAACACGTGGCCGAAGAGCCAGGCTGACACCACCGACCGCATAATCCGCCCCGGCGACGTCGTCTACAGCGATCTCTACAACATCGGCTTCCACGGCTACCGCTCGTGCTACTACCGCACTTTCAGCTGCGGTGAGCCGCGCCAGGAGACCCGCGAAGCACACACGCGCGCGGTGGAGAACCTGTACGCCGTGCTGGAGGCGATCGCCCCCGGCGTAAGCACGGCAGAAGCCGCCCAGCGCTTCCCCGATGCGAAGGGTGAGTACTGGGAGTACTACGGCGCCAGTGAGGCCTGGCAGATGACCACCAACCACTGGGGTCACGGCATTGGCCTCTCGCTGTATGAGATCCCCTTGACCTGGCGCGGCGCAGCGGCGGAGGGCGCCACGGTCTATGCCGAGGGTATGACGATGGCGGTGGAGACGCAGGACCGCGACGGCCACGGCCAGGGCGTGCGCGTGGAGGAGATGATCGTGGTGCGCGAGGGCGGCGTGGAGCTGCTCACGCGCTGGCCGATCCAAGCGATAACCGTGTGTCAGTGACGGACCCCGCTCCCGTGGCGATCGTCACTGGCGCCTCGCGTGGGATCGGCGCAGGAATCGCACGTCGGCTCACCGCTGCTGGGATGCAGGTATTCGGTGTCAGCCGCTCGCCTGGAGAGTGGGTACAGCTTCAATGCGATCTCACCGAGCCCGGCGCTGCTGCTGAGCGGGTGCTGGCCGCGGCGCTCGATGCCTGTGGTCGCGTCGACGCGCTGGTCAACAATGCTGGCCTGCTGTTGGAGGACGACTGCTGGGAGCAGTCAGATGAGGACATCGACGCGATGGTGGCGCTCAATCTGAACGTGCCCTTCTTGCTCTCACAGGCAGTTGCCAGCCATTGGGTAAAGGAAGGCACAGGGGGCACGATTGTGAATGTGTGCTCGATCGAGTCCCAGGTCGGCTGGGCCGATCCGCCGCAGGCCGCCTACGCCGCCACCAAGGGCGGGCTGCTTGGACTGACCAGAGCCCAGGCGCTCGAGCTCGCACCACACGGCATCCGTGCGGTGGCGGTGGGGCCAGGGCCGATAGCCACGGCCATGACACCGGAGCTGGCAGAGCTCGAGCAGGCGATTCCGCTGGGCGGTCGCCCGGGCAGGCCGGAGGACGTGGGTGATGTAGTCGCCTTTCTCATCTCCGATGCAGCGCGCTACATGACGGGTGAGATCGTCTACGTGGATGGGGGTTATCTGCTGCGATGAGCGATCTGTTGTTGATCCCGCCAATGTTGTTGATCCCGCCAAGGGTGCTGGGATGACGGCGCCGCCGCCGGACTCGGCGGTGCCGTCTTCGAGCTCACCGGCGCCGTCTTCGCGCTCGGGGTCCTCCGCCCCGCGCTTCGCCGGTCAACGCGCCCTCATCACCGGCGCCGCCTCGGGCATCGGGCGAGCGGTCGCCCGCCGCCTCGCCGCAGAGGGCGCGGAGGTGGTGGGCCTTGACACATCGAGGGACGGCCTGGAGGAGACTTTCGACTCCATCCCTGGCGCTCACCTTTTGGCGGTTGATGTGAACAGCGAGGAGGCACTGGCGGCTGTCGGTGGCAGCGACGTGCTTGTCAACGCAGCGGGCATTCTGCTGCGTCACGGTTTCCTCGAGCATCCGCTGGATGAGTGGCAGCGCACGCTTGATGTCAATTACAGGGCGCCTCTGCGACTCTCGCGCGAGTTCGCACGCGCGCATATCGAGACGGGCACTCCCGGCGCGATCGTCAACGTGGGCTCGATCGAGTCCTTCATCGCGCTGCCCGGCCACGCCGCCTACACCACCTCCAAGAGTGCCTTGCTGATGCTCACGCGCGCCTTTGCGCTGGAGCTCGCGCCGCACGGCATCCGCGTCAACGCCGTCGCCCCCGGGGTCACGAAGACGGGCATGAACGCCGCCATACGTGCGGACCCCGAGCGCGCCGCGGCCCTGACCGAGGCGATCCCGCTGGGGCGCTTCTCCACCCCTGAGGAGCAGGCAGCGGCGATCTGTTTCCTGGCCTCTTCGGAAGCCAGCTATGTCACCGGCGCGACACTGCGCGTCGATGGCGGATGGTTGGCGCGCTGAGGGGCTCGCTTTGCGCTGAGGGGCTCGCTTTGCGCTGAGGGGCGCTTTGCGCTGAGGGGCTGCTTTGAATGGGGAGGCACAAGCCGATTGGGAGACACAAGCTCGATTGCGCTGCGCCACTATGATCGCCGCGAGCATCGCTCGAGCCTTGCGGAGATGAGGCCGCGCACGGATCACGAGTTTGCAGCGCTACTGTTCGCTGGGAGCCATGTCCACAGCTGAGGCGACCCACGACAGTCCTTCGCAGGCCGTACCGATGAGCCTGGTCGAGTGCGTGGCCGCGCTTGCCGGTGGGCAGATCACTTCGTGCGAGCTCATCGCGCGTACGCTCGCGCGCATCCACGCTACCCAGCCTACCCTCAACGCTTTCCGCGTCGTCTTCGATGAGTCCGCACCCGCAGAAGCCGCCGCCGCCGACCGGCGTCTGGCGGCCGGCGAGCGCCTGCCGCTGCTCGGCGTGCCCGTGGCCGTCAAGGACGATGTCGACGTCGCTGGGCACCCAACCGCCTTCGGCTGCCCCGGTGATTTTCCGGTCAAGACCCAGGACTGTGAGCTCGTGCGGCGCTTGCGCGAGGCCGGCGCCGTCATCGTCGGCAAGACCAATGCGCCGGAGATCGGGCTTTACCCCTTCACCGAGGGACCGGCCTTCGGGGCTACTCGCAACCCCTGGAGCCTCGACCACACGCCCGGAGGCTCAAGCGGCGGCAGCGCCGCGGCCGTCGCCGCAGGCCTGGTGCCCGTCGCGACCGGTTCCGACGGCGCGGGCTCGGTACGCATCCCTGCCGCCTGGTGTGGCCTCGTGGGCATCAAGCCCCAGCGCGGGCGTATCTCCACCTGGCCGGATCCCGAGTCCTTCAACGGCCTCACCTGCTTTGGACCGCTTACCCGCACCGTCGCCGACACGGCGCTCATGCTCGACGTCCTCAGCGGCTCGCACCCCGGCGATCTGCACATCCCTCCGCCTCCCCCTGAGCCCTACACCCAGGCCGCTGCCCGCGAGCCGGGGCGGCTGCGCATCGCACTCTCGTTGCGCGCACCTTTCAGCGCCGCCCCCGTGCGCCTGGACCACGAGATCCGCGCTGCCGTGCATCGCCTTGGCGGCGTCCTGCGCGAGCTCGGCCATACCGTTATCGAAGACGAGCCCCGCTACGGTCTCATGGGGTTGACGCTCCTCGCCCGCGGGCAGTCTGGAGTGCACCAGTGGGCAGCGCAGGTGCCCGACCGCTCGCTCCTTCACCCAGTCACCCGCAGCTCTGCTCTCGTCGGGCGCCTGCTCGCACGGCCCGTGCTGGGGCCCGCCCGGCGTCTGGAGTCCTTCTTCCAGCGCCGCGCCGGCACGGTCTTCCAGCGCGCCGATGTCGTGCTTGCACCCACCACCGCTGCGCCGCCGCTGCCGATCGGCGCCACCGAAGGGCTCTCGGGCTTCGCCACCGACCAGATCGTCGCCGGCGCCTGCCCCTATGCGTGGCCCTGGAACGTCTTGGGTTGGCCCGGCATCAATGTGCCTGCAGGTGTGAACCGGGACGGGCTGCCCTTTGGCGTCCAGCTGCTGGGGCCTGCCAACACCGAGGGCCGCCTGTTGTCGCTGGCCGCACAGTTAGAGCAGGTCGAGCGCTGGCACGAGCGCGTGGCGCCGGTCTAGCGGCTGCCCTGCGCCCGCGCCGAATTTCGCGGTGCCGCACGGGGGGGCCAGGGGCGCCGCCGTCTAGACTTTGCCGCGTGAGCGATGGCGCGGGTGGCGGAGGAGGCGATGACGCCTATCGCAACGCCGGCATCGACTACGCTGTGCTTGACGCCGGCAAGCGCCTGGCGATCGACTCCGCGCTCGCCACGTCTCCGCTGCTGAGGGCACGCGGCGGCCGTGCTCTGGATGAGTCCCGTGGCGAGCCCGCCTTCGTTTTCGAGCTAGCTGGACAGACGCTCGCACTGGTACTCGAGGGATTGGGCACGAAGTCGATCATCGCGCGCATGGTGGCCGAGCAGCAGGGGGTCAACCGCTTCCGCGCCGTCGCCTACGACGCCGTCGCCGCGATCGTCAACGATCTCTGCTGCGTCGGCGCGAGACCGCTGGTGCTGAACGCCTACTTTGCCACCGGCACCCCCGCTTGGTTTGCCAACCACGACTGGCACAGCGAGCTGATCGAAGGTTGGGCTGCGGCCTGCGCCGAGGCCGGCTGCGTGTGGGGCGGGGGGGAGTCGCCCTCGCTCCCCGAGCTTGTCGCCGCGTCGGACATCGAGCTGGCGGGCAGTGCCGTGGGGGTCGTGCCTGCGGGTGACGCCGCGGTGCTGGGGCAGGACTTGGCGGCGAGCGATGAAATCGTCCTGGTCGCCAGCAATGGTCTGCACGCCAACGGCTCCTCGCTCGCGCGCATGGTCGCGCGGGAATTGGACGATGGCTTCGCCACCCGCCTGCCCGGAGGGGCGACCTTTGGCGAGGCGCTCCTCACGCCCTCCCTCATCTACTCCAGGTTGGTTGAGGCGGTGCTCGACGCCAGCGTGCCGGTCAGCTATCTCAGCCACATCACAGGCCATGGCTTCCTCAAGCTCATGCGCCCGCCGCAGGAGCTCACCTACAAGATCACGCGGTTGCCGCCTGTCCCTGAGGTACTTGCGTTCCTTGCGCGCCATACCGGCATGAGCGACCGCGCGTCTTACGCGACGCTCAACATGGGCGCAGGCTTCGCTGTCTACTGCGCCCCCGGCAACGGCGAGCAGGTCGTGGCTCTCGCGCATGGCTTGGGGCTTCAGGCGATCCTCGCGGGGACCGTCGAAAACGGCCCGCGGCGCGTCCTCATCGAGCCCCTGGGAGTCGAGTTCGCCAGCGCGGAGCTGCGCCTCGGGCTATCGTGACACTGAGATGCAGAGCGAGGACATGCTGCCACCGAGGTTCCCGGCGCGCATAGGCAAGCGTGGTATGCGCGCGCTGACTGTATGCGCCGTCCTGGTTTTCTGCGCCGCGCCAACAGCCTACGCTGGGTTCGGCGTGCCGGAACTGGTTCCGGGGCCTGCACCTGCGCCTACACCCGCCGGTATCTCCTCGATCACATCGACCTTCTCCCCCGATCGCCTTGGTGCAAGAGGCGCTCTGACCTTCTCGATCCACTATGACGTCGGTCAGGCCGACGGCATTGCTCCGGCCGAATCTCGCGTGCCTGCCGCGGTGCGCAAGCTGACGATGCGCTTCCCCGCTGGCATGGGGCTTGACATACCCAACCTCCTTACCTGCTCGGCGGCGCGCCTGCGTGCGCACGGGATACGTGGCTGTTCGCAGGCCTCACGCGTCGGCAGTGGGCACGCGCTCACAGCGTTGCCCGCGGGATCCCAGATCCTCACCGAGCGCATCACCCTGTCGGCCTTTGTCGGGCCCTTGCGAAACGGCCAGCCCACGCTCGCGATCCTCGCCCAGGGCTTTACACCACTGTCCGAGCGCTTTGTCTTCAAGGGGGAAATCCGCTTCGATCGCGCTCCTTACGGAGAAGAGCTCATAATCAGTGTGCCCCCCATTCACGCGCTGCCTCAGACGCCCGATGCTTCGCCAGTTCTCTTCTCACTGACCTTGGGCGTGAACAGGCACGCACGATTCTCCCTCGCGAACCAGGTCATCGTGCCTTCCAGGTGTCCTAGGGGTGGCTTCCCCTTCGCCGCCGAATCGACCTTTGCCGACGGTTCTCGCGGCAGCGCTCTTGTGCGGGCGGCCTGCCCACCCGCCCATCGAAGCGGGCGCACACGATCGCGCTGAGCGGGGCGAACGGGGTGCGCGGCTACAGCAGGCCGACCTGACGCAGGATCGATACGGAGTCCGAGTAGACGTCCTTACGCTTGACCTTGCCATCCTGGAAAGGAATCACGTCCATGCCCTTCCACTCGATGCGCTTGCCCGAGGGCTCGGCCACGATATCGCCGCGGCTGAGCGGCCTTACGTGGGTTGCCGTGGCGGTCCACTCCTGCACCACAAGGTCCTCGCGCACGTAGAGCCTGCGGGTCTGGAACTCGATATCCGGCCAGGAGTCGAAGATCCGCGCGATGTGCTCGAGCGTAGCCTCGCCCGCGGCTCGCTCACCGGCAGTGTGGTTCTCAAAAACCATGTCGGGAGCGTGCATCGAGGCGATCCGCTCCACGTCATGGGCGTTCCAGGCGTCGTTGTAGGCAGCAATCGTTTCCTGCAGCTGCTCAATCGCACTGCTCATGCCCACCCCATCGGTTCGTATCCACTCGATCGCGGCGCCGAGACGATCAGCACGCTCGCGAGCTCCCCGCTCCCGTTGACAACAGTACGCGAGTGCTCAGGGTCGAGGCGTGCGAAGGTCCCCGCGGGGGCTGGGTGCTCCTCACCATCGATCAGGAGTGTCGGGCTGCCGCTCAGCACGTAGAACACCTCCTCCTGGTCACGTTCACTCTCATTGTGCTCGGGGATCCGCTCGCCGGCTGGGATCTCCACGATGTTGATGCCGAACGCGCCGAGGCCAAGCGTGCGGCGAACGAGCTGCCAGTTGCCGGTTCTCTCGCAAGCGTCTCGGTGGGCGAGCATGAAGCTCATGTGGTTCTCCTGAGCTTGATTTGCCGCATTGCGCCTCCTCGTGGACACAGGTCGCGCACAAAAACTCCGCAGATTTGCAGGGCTTTCATGCTTATGGAGCTAGGGGGACTCGAACCCCCGACCTCCTGGGTGCGATCCAGGCGCTCTCCCAACTGAGCTATAGCCCCACGCTCGTCCCCACACAGAAGGAAGGCGCGGTCAGGCAAGTGTAGTCGCACAGCGGGGTGCGTGGGAATCCCCGGACCGGCGGTAAGCGCCCGGCGAAGCCGTTCGCCTCGAGAGGTATGGTTTGCCCCTGCGCATGGGATTGCTCGATGACGCCATCCGCGAGCACTTGGAGTTTAGGCGCCAGCACGGTGCCGACCCCAACGAGGTTGCTCGTCAGGAGCACGAGGCGCTGGGACCTGTGGATCGCGGGGGCAATACTGCTTCGGCGTCGCCCGATGGCCCTGCCAATGCGACAGTGGAGGCTGGGAAGGAGCTTGCTGCGTCTACCGAGGACTCCCTCCCCCCCTCAGGGCAGACTCTGCCCCAGACTGGCGAGGAGACTGCGGAGCTTGACATGCGCACGGTGCTAACGACCGAGTCGCCTGTTGGTGCAGCAGCCCCGGCCGCCGAGGAGTCGCTGGAATGGGAGGTTCCGGGCGATTCGTCCGATGGCAAGAAGGCCGAGGATCAGGAGGAGCCGGTCGACGACGTCCTCGAGGAGACCCCGGACTTCCTGCGTGATACCCCCGATCAGGATCGTCTTTGGTTCGAGCAACAGCCTCCTCGCGACTTCGACTTCGACAAGTAGCCTCCACACTGGCTGGTCTGGCGACGGTTCTTGCCTTAGACTCAGTGTATTCGGGGCCATAGCTCAGCTGGGAGAGCGCCTGCTTTGCAAGCAGGAGGTCGCCGGTTCGATCCCGGCTGGCTCCACTTGAGAAATGCCTGCTAATCGGCCTGTTTTGGGGCTGGCGACAGCGACTGGCCACGGCAGAGATCAAGCAGAGATCAAGCAGGCGCTTTTAGGGGCGGCGAAGCGACTTGCCGGCGGCGCTGCCGCTGGATCGCTGGGCTAGGCTTAGGTTTTCTTTCCGCTGGTCGCGGGTGCGACGGGGGGTCGAATCCTCGTCCGGCACCACCAATCGAGATTCGGGCGTGTGATGCCGAGTGTCGCGGGTTCATAGCGGGGGGAACGATTCGCTCCTAACAGCAACCTAGCCGTAGCCGTGGAGCGGTCGTTCCCAGGCTGGCCAGGATCGTAGCGCAGCCCGACCCACCGGGGACAATCATCCGTTTCTGAACCGGCCGGGGCGAACAGAGCAGAGCCGGCCGGCGATCTCAAGAGGCATGTAGACCAGGCGGGCGCGGGCTGTCGAGGGCAAGTCCTTTCACGACCAACGAAGGTTGTTTGGGTGCCCTTGCAGTACGCGCAGCTCAGCCGGTGGTCGGTATCCCGGCCGCTGCCAAGGCGTCGTCGGGGGTCGCGTGGCGACTATCTCGATGACCTTTCCGTCACGAAAGGTCGTGAGATTGGCCCGCAGCTCGGCGCCGCGGGCCGGTCGTATCACCACGACCACGCGGTCGCCGGCGTCGATCACGTCCACAAGCTCGCCCATCGGATTGCGGCTGCGCGCGCGGCGCATGAACGCCAGCGCCTCCTCCCTGTTGCGGCAGGCTCCCTCGGCCGACGGGTCGCCGCCATGCCATTTGACCTCGGGGTCGAGCAGTTCGCCGATCGCGTCGAGGTCGCCGCACATCACGGCCTCGAATCCGCGCCGGGCGACCTCCACGTTGGACTGCGGCATAGCTGCTCCATCATTGCGCACCGCTCAAGGGCGAGCGTGCGTTTCGGTCAGGACTGAGCGCTGCGGCGTCTTTCTCGATCTTGGCGTGTCGCTGCGGCCTTGGCGATGATCGCTGCGAATCCGATAGCGTCGTTGATCCCGCCTGGGCGCCGCGCGAGCATCAGCAATGCCTCGCCAATGACGTGCTCGTCAAAGCCAGAGTCGATGACGTATTCCGTGAGTTCGTGCAAGTCGCGGTCGTCAAGGGCTGGACGATTTGGCGTGATGCGTGTCGGCGACGGGTCATCGCGTAGGGAGAGCTGCCCTGTGTCCTGCGGAGGCGGTGGGGCAATCAGGTAGCTAGGCATCTGCTGCACACGATGAGACTCTGACAGCGGGCCAGGACGTGGCCGGCGACGGATCAGGACCTGCTGGCCGAACCATAGTCTGAGCCACTCCCAGGTGCTCGGGGTCTTGCCGGTATCTCGGAAAACTTGTTCGACCACGCCGGCCGGCCCAAGGCCGGCGAGCTGGAGCTGGTCCCCGTCCGCCACGACCGAATCGAGCTGTGCCTTGGGCGAACTCCATGTCACGAGGCTCGGATAGGGGAAGCTCGGCACCGTCTGCCCTTCGGCGATCGCAGCCATGCGATCCGCCTCCATGACCGTCACGTCGCGATCAGCGATGGCGCCCATCGGCTCGTCGCCTGCTGTCAAGCCGAGCAGGGCCCCAGCCATCGTCGCGATCGTGTCTGTGTCTGTCCATAGCTCGTTCGCGCAGCGGATCAAGGCCTCTTCCGGTCGGCCTTGATAGAGGTGCGCTGCTAGGAGTGCGAGTGCCGCCGACTTGATGGCCGAGCCGCGTTCCTCACCGCGTGCATCGAGGGCTTCTACGGCACGGGCATATGCGGCCTTCTGGTCCTCGATGAGGACGGTCGTGCATAGCTTCAACGCGTCCTGTAGCTCGCCGACTGTCTGCGTCACCGCTTCAGCGAAGGTTTGTTCGCTGTGGTCCTCCCACGCTCCGAGCCAGACTTCGGCGAGGCGGTGATCGTCGTGCGCGAGTTCGACCACGCGGGCTGCGGCTTGGTCGGCGATCTTCGCCCACTCGCCCGGCCCTAGGATCGACCCGCTGCGCAGGGTTGCGTCCAGGCAAGCTGCATGAAAGAGCGCGCCGACAATACCCCGCGGATGGCCGTGCGTGACTACGGCGTTGACGAGAACGTCGGCGTCGTGGTCGCCTGGGCTGGCGGCCGACCAAACGTGCGGCTGGATTCGCATTGCTGCGCCATTGCCGCCGCCCTGCATGTAGTTCGACCGTTTCGTGTCGAAGAAGTTGGTGTCCCAGGTCACGTCGCGGCGCTTGAGATTGTTCGCAGCGGCCGTCGAGCCAAGACCCGCGCCGAGCGCGTAGGCGGGCCACGTCGCTAGCTCGATCTTTGCGAACGGCTCCACGTCGAAGGCACCGTCGCCTCGGATCGCGCGGCAGGTGCTGAGCCGTAGCTGCGTGTCGTCTGAAATGCAGCCGGCTGGCAAGGTGACCGTTGGGCCGGTCCTGCCGCCTATCTTGCGCTGCCAGGGCTTCGTCTGCTCGACGCGATCTTGGCCGGTTCGTTGGCGGACCCGAGCGGCGTTGGCGCGCTCGGTCATGAAGCCGAGCGCATCGCCCCAGGCAGCCCAAAGCGCCGATCGGCGGATAGCCGCTCGGCGCTGCTTGCTTGCGTTAGAAGAACTCTGGGCGGACATGGACTGGAAGCTCGCTTCGTGGGTCGCTGGCGTGGCCTTGGGCGACAAGCATTTCGTATTGGGAGGCGACGATATCGGCGTGCTCGTCGGTCGCGGTGTAGACCTCGCGCAGGTAGCTCGTGGGCAGTTCTGCTGGGTAGAGGATCTCGGCTTGGTCGTCGGTCGTCCAGCTAGCGGGCATATCGTAGGTCCGCTTCAGAGGCCTTTCCCACACGCCGGCTACGACGGGAGCGAACATCGCTTCGAGCCCGTCGGCGCCGGAAGCGCGGCGACAGCTTGGGTAGATGTTGTTGGTGGTCGTGAAGACGACGCCCTCGTGGTTGAGGATCGTCGGGTCCAGCGCGACGATCGCCCACCACGTCTCGACCTCCCGCTCCCAGCCCTGGGAGAAGCCGAAGAATCTTGTGTTGACCCGGCTGATCGACATGGAGATGTAGTCGAGCCAGGCGGGGTCCTTGCGCACCGATGCGTTCGGGAGGTAGACGTGCTCGAGGTACTTGTTCGTCGGTAGACGCTTACGGGAGAGCAGCCTGCCGTCGGCGAACATGCCCAACACACCGTGATTGGTCGTGAAATGCACGACCTCCGTGATTTCTCGCTCCTGAATGATCTCCGCGATGGCACTCATAGATCGACCTCTTCGTAGGTGTCTGGGTCGAGTAGATCGACCACGCGTGACTCCTCGCCGGGCTTGTAGGTGAGCATGACGCTCTTGCGGGCTCGACCAATCGCCATTGCCACCAGCTTGCGATGCGTGAGCAGTTGGGTGTCGTTCTCTTCGCTGCCATGTGGCATCAGCTCGGCATTGAGCCCGAGTAGCACGACGTGATCGAACTCAAGACCCTTGGAGGAGTGCATCGTGCAAAGTGCGATCTCCTCCGGGCCTTGCGGCCACTCGGAGCGGCGAGTGATCTCCACGAACGACATACTGGCGGCTCTGAGGACTTCTCGGACGTAGCTGAACCACCCGCCGCCCTTTGGGTGCAGCAGCGCTACCGACTCATCATCGGGCAACTCGCCGATGTGCTCGATGACATATTGCATCTGGTCGGCGAAGCGACCGCGTACCACCAGCGGCTGCGGTCCCTCGCGCTCGCTGTTCTCGAACTCGGGCAGCGTGCCGTCATCCTCCGGTGGGAGTCCTGCAACCAGCGGGTAGGCAAAGGCAGCGATCTGCTTGGTGTTGCGATGGTTGGTGCTCAGCCGGTGCGAGTTGGCGCCCGTGATCTGGACCCCGACCTCGCGCCAGCTCGTGAACCCGCTCGGGTAGATGCGCTGCACGGCATCGAGCACGAAGGTCGCGTTGGCCTGCTGGCTTGCGTGACGCACGACAGCCCGGACCTGATTGCCCGAGAAGTCCTGCGCCTCGTCGACCACGATGACCTCGTAGCGTGGGCCGTCCTCGCGGGTCGCGAGCATCACCGCGAGGTCGTTCCAGTCTCGTAATCTCTCCGTCGTCTTCCCCTCCTGGTAGGGGAAGATCACGCGCTCAAGCAGCGCTTTTCGATCGACCCTCGGCGTCGTGCCGCGTCCGGTGCGCTCGATGCGCTGCGGATCCGCGTAGAGCGAGAGATCGGATGGCAAGAACCGCCCGAGGACGTAGTCGACCTCATCGAGCAGGAACTCGCGTGTGTAGCCGAGTTGCTGTCCGAGCTGCCAGATTTTGGCGCTGCGTTCGCGCTCATCGAGTACGTCAGGAAAGCCGAGCTGGCACATCGACCAGCGCCCGAAGGTGTCGAGCGTCAACTCCGCTTGCGAGATGCTGCTGACCTGCCGCTCTACAAGCTCCTCGACATAGCCCCGTAGCGTGCGGTTGTAGGTCAGCACGAGTACCTGCAGAGGCTCGGCGACACCGGAGCGGGCGTGCTGACGCAGCCACACGCCAGCGACGAACTGCAGACGACGCACCGCCGTCGTGGTCTTGCCGCTGCCCGCGGCGCCGCGAATCAGCATCGTGCCGGGCCGCGGATCGCGCACGACCTTTAGCTGCTCAGGCGTGAGGCGTACATCGGAGAGGACTCTCATCGATCACCGCCATGCCAAGCACCGGCTGCGGCTGGCTGCCGGTCGCCCTGTGTGCGCAACGAGGGAAATGAAATCGGTCTGCTCATCGTGTCCTTTCGTTTGAGCCGAAGGACTGCCGCGCGGAGCCGTCGAGCCCACCTCGCCATCAGAGCTTCGATGGGCGTGGCGGCACTAGCCGGAGGATGCTGGAGGGGGACGAGTCACATGGTGTTGGCGTGTGACGGTCGCTGTGTCTGGGCTACAACATTGCCCGGTTCGCGCTCAATCCCGACCTCATGTTCGAGAGAGCTGCGGGGGCGACAAAAAAACTTGGTCGACACCTGCTCCGCGGCGGAGCTATGTGCTGTTCGGCTATCGGTTTTCGCTGCTCCTCCAGTAGTGGGTCATAGGAGTATAGAGCGAGGTCCGGCAGATTGAACTTGCCGGGTTTGGCAGAAGTCCCTTCACGACCAACGAAGGTCGTTTTGGGTACCGTTGCGGTACGTCTAGTTGATTGATTCCACGGGATCAGGCGCGGTAGTTGACGAGTGCGCGGCTTGGGCGGCCGAGTTGGTGGTTGAGGGAGATGGCTGCTGCGAGACAGAGGAGGCGTTGCAGGACGCGCTCTCTGAGTCCTGGGAGGGTGCGTGCGCCGTGGCGCTCGAGGGTGAGGATGTCTCTGCAGGTCCAGAAGATGCTCTCGATGCGCTGGCGGATCGGCGCGAGGTGGGGTCCACGTCCGGGCTCGTCTTTGCGTCGGGGTCTGGCGATCGTGGCGTCCAGGTCGCCGACGCGGATAGCGAACTCCCGGCCGGCGTAGCCCTTATCGCCGATCAGCGTCACTTTGCCCTGGCGGGGGCAGCGCTCGAGGAGTTTGAGCGCGACGTCGCGCTCGTCCTGCTTGGGGGAGGTCAGGGCGAGTGCTCTGGGGTCCCGTCGGGCGCGAAGATGGCGTGCAGCCTGAACCCCCAGAAGAACCGGGAATGGCTGGCGCAGTACCCGTAGTCCGCAGCGTCGCCAAGCTGCGAGCGTTTGACGGTCTCGCGGCTTCTGGCGCACTCCACCGGGGTGGAGTCGACCAGCAGGAGATCGTCCTCGAACCCCGGGCTCTGGCTCGCGAAGACCTCCATCAGCCACTCCAGGGTGCCCGTCAAGGCACGGCGGCGCTTGTGGTAGCCGGCTTGCCCTGGGAGCCGCGGGAAGAGGTGGCAAAGGCGCTTGGACGCGACGGCGAGGAACCGCCGGTCAGACGGTATACCCATGATCGCTTGCGCTATACACAGCGTCACGACCTCCGCGTCTGTGACGATCCGCTTGGCGTTCCCCGGCCGCTAGGGCAGGAGATCGTCAGCCGTGACATAAACGGCAATGAGCAGCAGGTCGAGGTCGGCGTCCATCGAGGCCCCCTTCGGTGGGCGATGCTATTGAGCACCGCCGACTTCGACCCTGCTGCCTATAAACCCTCGAAAACCACGGCCACCACCGTGGAATCAATCATCTAGTGCGCTGGCGCGCAGGCTGGCGCCGTCCGCGCGGGCCTGTTCGTGCGGCAGGATGACCTCAGCGGCGTCGGCTGAGGTCACGTCGGAGTAGAGCGCGCGGATCGCGAGGACTGAGCAGACGCCGCCGACGAGCTGCGCGGCGACGTAGGCGGGGACGGACGCGGGCGCGATGCCGGCGAAGGTGTTGGAGAACATGCGCCCGACGCTGATCGCGGGGTTGGCGAAGCTGGGTCGCGCATGACCTCGACCACAGGCGGTCCGACAGGCACGCGAGGAGCGGGGAATGACGCCGGCCGAGCTTGCTTCTGCTGCGCTCGTCGAGCGTGAGGAGCTTGAAGCGCTGGGAAGCTGGTCGGCTCGCTCCGACCGACGCCTTGCTGCCGGCGCTGGCGACAGGGCTGGGTGTTGACCCGGACGCGCTCGGCTATTTGGATGTGAGCGCCGTGTGTGCTGCGTTTGGTCGGCGACTACGCGACCTTCGCACCGAGCGCGGCCTGACGCAGGCTGGGCTCGCTCGCCGAACGGGCTTTGTCAATCGAACGTCGATCGGTACGTGCGAGCACGGCGGGAGCGACCCGCAGCTCACGACGATCGAGCGCCTTGCTCGCGGATTGCGCGTTCGGCCGAGGGAGCTAATCGAAGACTCAGACGGATGAGTCGTATGCGACTGCCGACCGCGCAAGCTGGCCTTTGCGGACAGTCGCAAGTTTTTCCGCCGCGGGCTCTGCTCTGATCGCGCCAGCAAGCGAAAAACGATGCGGCCGAGCGAGGTGTCGTTAGCACCCCGCCCGGCCTGTGGCATCGAAGGACGCGCCTTCGATGCCACGCCCACCGTAGCTCTCTGCGGATCATCGGTCGTGCTCGCCGGCGGTCATTCGGTGCCCCCAAAGGCCCATATTGGCCTCGGCGCGGGGATTGGAGCCCCGCCCGAGACCGTGACACAGGAGGTATCACTCCCATGCGCGATCAAAGTAGCTCAATCACTATCCCCGCAGTGGTCGTCCCGCTGGCGTACTCCGGTCTGGAGCTTGAGGTCTGGCGTCTCGCCGAAGAATTGGACGAGGCCTTCCATACCCGTGCAGAAAACCTCGGATGGTTCGAGGTGCCACTGCGCAATCTCAATCAGGCGTGCGAGCTACTGCGTGTGATCGACTGGCAGAGGACCGGCCCGCCGGTCGAGGCCGACATCGAGACTGGCTCGTGGGCAGCAATCTTGCGGAGCGGTCTACAGAACGAGCTGTGGACGCAGCACAATCACCGCAACGACGAGGAGAACAGCGCGGAGCTACGAGACGAAGCCGAGCGTGCCATCGCCGCGATCGAGGGCTTTCTAGCCGGTCTTCCAGCGCTGGAAGCCAAAGCCAGCGAGCGTCAAAAGCGCATCGTCCGTGACGACGACCAGGACACCGCCGAACGGGCCATCGTCTGGCAGGTGCTCCGTGACGATCACACCGAGCAGTGGTCACGCGCCGAACTGCGGGGCGAGATATCCCACGTACAGCCAAAGACTGTCACCGCTGCGCTATATGCGCTGCGCGACGCCGGGGCGATTCACTTGCTCGATGATCGGGTTTGGGCTTCAAGGTGCGCTTGCCGCCTAAGTGATCTCGGGATATTGGGCGTATGAGTCCACGCAGGGACACTGCCAACCAGCCCTTCTCGACTAGGCCTGCCCGAGCAATTGTCTGTAAATGAGTCGAGTCTCGCGGGCGGGCTCAAGGCCGAGCTGCTCGTCAAGCGAGCGGGTGAGTTCGTCGTATCGGCGGGTGATCGACTCGCGCAGGCCGAGGGAGTGTTCGGCTTGCAGCGTTACAGCGCGCCTATGCCCAGTTCGGCAGCGGCACCCTTCCGCGACGATCTTTTGGCCAGACGGATGGTCGCCGCCGCCGGGTTGCTATCCGACCCCACGATCCGGGTGCGCGATGTAGCGAGACTGGTCGGCTACCACCAGTCGTCCTACTTTGCCCATGCGTTTCGTGGCTGCTATGGGGTTTCACCGGCGGCGTTTCGCGCCAAACGCCGCTGGCAAGGTAACGAGGGGATGACAATTGCTGCTCGCCACCAACTGCGCCGTCCTCGCCACAACCAGTAGAGGAGGTACCCACCTGGGTGTGACGGTGGGCGCGGCGGCTTGCACCGCCCCCGATGGGAGCATCCAGCCGGCTCTGGTTGCGCGCGCTGGCCGGCACGACCAGCGGCGTACGGTGCCAGCCAGCGTCGTTCTTGGCTGCCTGGCGGGGCTCGTTCTGGCGTCCTCTTGAGATCCGTGGCGGGTTCTGCTCTGATCGCTGCTCAACCAGAAAATCTAGTGGCCGGGGGGTGTTGGTAGCACCCGCCCGGCCGGTAGCACCGAAGGGTGGCCCTTCGATGCCACGGGAACCGTAGCTCTTGCGGTTGCTCGTCGTGCTCGCTGGCGCGTGCCTTCTCGGTGTGAGCGAAAGGAGAGCAGGATGAGCACGATGTTTGTGGTGCCGGCCGGGATGGTGCGGTTTGTGCGGGAGGGTCTGTACGAAGAGCTGCGGCTGGTAGGGGAAGCGCTCACGGATTTCCAGGCGCGCCCGGCGGAGCAGCGTTGCCAGGGCTGGCAGCGAGAGCCGCTGGCACGCCTTGATCGGATCCGGGCGTTGCTGGACGCTGTCGGCTGGACTGCCCAGGAGCCCCCGCGGGAGATAGTCGTCTCTCTCCGGGAGAACTGCTGGGCTTTGCTCGAGGCGTTGGATCACGAAACCGCCGTGTGCCAGGGCCAGCTTGAGAACGCCCGGGCGGAAGGGCACAGCAAATCCAGGCGGCGCAGGCTCAATAGGCGAGTCCGGAAGCTGCGCGAGCTCGCGCGGAAGGCTGAGACGCAGGCGATGGTCGAGGGGGCATTGCGGGCCGTGGCCGGCTGCTCACCCGGCGGCCCTGGCGGTTCTGGTGGGCGTCTGGCTGTCGCGGAGCGTGAGGTCCTGGACTTGTTGCTCGGATCGCCGTCGGTTTGTTGGCGACCGGTGTGGGACATTGCCGGGCGCCTGGGTGACTCGGGCGCGGCACGCGAAGCGCTGGCGGCGCTGCATCACGCTGGGCTCGTGTCTCGTCTCGGCGAGCTGGCGGCTGCCACCCCGGCGGCTCGTCGTTTCCGCGAACTCAGCGACCTGTAGCTCAGGATGCGAGCTGGTCTGTCGCCGCGATTAGCGCAGCGTGGCCGGACGTATGTTTGAGGGGGGGTCCGCGTAGTCCAGAGCGACTACTGAACATGGACTCATTCTTAGATAACGAAGACCGACTTGACCCCGACGGCGCTGCCGAGGGTATGCGTGTCCTACACGTCAAAGACTCTGGCAGGGAACGGCGACGCGGTCGTGTCGTCGTGTTGATGGCGATCACACTTGTCGGGTTAGCGGCAGCGGTGATGGTGCTCGGGACACTGCAAGTGCAGCAAAATGACGGGCAGGGAGTACCTACACCAGCGCGGGCCAAGGCGGCGGGCGCACATCGTGCCAGCGGCCGGCATCGGGTTGTTGTGCATGAGCACGGACGTTCGCGTGGTCCTGTCCGCGCTCGTGTAAGTCATCGACTGCCACGGCTCGATATCTCTGCTTCGATGGCGCATCGTGGATCGTGTGGTCAACGATGCGTTCATGCTTGGTCCTCGGATGGATGGCAGGCTCCATCGCCGCGGTCCACGGAACACCGGATACCTGCGCCGCGCGCGGATCATGCAACTGGTGAACGTGCGGCGAGCGAGTTCGGATTCGAGCGGTGAGGCGGAAGTGTCGGTAATAGCGCATCGGGACACGAGGTGACTCGTGGCCTGGTCTGAATCGGTGGTCGATCTTGTGGCCAGCCGTATGGCGCTTCTGGCCGACCCGACCCGTGTGCGTCTTCTTGTGCTGCTTCGCCAGCACGAAGGGACTGTGCAGGAGTTCTCAGACAAGGTTGCGAGCACACCACAGAACGTTTCCCGTCATCTTGGCATCCTGCACAGGGCGGGTATTATCGCGCGCCGACGGGAGGGAACGTCAGTCTACTACTCGTTGACCGACTACTCGACGTGCCTGCTGCTGGACAAAGTCCTGAAGTCCATTAGCGGTCAGATTGAGGAGCTGGCTGACGTTGTGAAGCTCGCGGCGTAACAGCTCTGACGAGACGTTTAGGCCCGGCGCTCATCGAGTGTGATGCGCGCCGGGCTTTTTTTGTGTGGCTTATGAAAGCGTTTGCTTTCATATTTGATGTAAGCAATTGCTTTCACATAATGTGCGCTTGTGGTGTTTTGGGCGAGCCCCGTCTACCGTCGCCCTATGACTGTTATTCGCAGGACGACAACAGGTGGAGGCCAGCCGTCAGAAGGTGTTAATCGGCTTGCTCGCACCGCGGGTCGTGTGTTGTTATGGGGGTGCGTGCTGCTGCTTCTTGTACGCGGTATCGCGTCCTACTTCAACACCACCTCGCGGGTTCCCGTCGCTACTCGCGGTGTGACGGTGACTGTGATGCGGTCCGCCAGCACCGAAACCTCAAACGCGCAAGGGAAGTGATTGGTATGTCATGTATAAGGCGTATCTGGCAGGTTTGTCTACTCGCTGTCTATGCGGTCGTGTTGTTCCCGGCGACCGCGCTGGCGACGGGTAACGACGTCGGCGCGAACGTCGGGGGTCTCCTGAAGCACTACGCGGGGGAGGTGTACGGCGGGATCGTCGGCGTCATCAGCTTGATGTTTCTCCTAAACCGCCGTTACACCGAGCTGGCGGTGTTCTTATTCGCAGCGATAGTGGTCGCGTGGATGGTGTTCGCACCGTCTGACATCGCTAAAGCCGCTGAAGGCATCGGCAAACAGGTCTTCGGGTGAGCCCTGGGGCTGAGTGGCGATGAGTGACTCTCCACACACGATCCGCTCTTACCAGCGGATATTCAAGCCCGAGCGGCGTATCTACCAGATCGACGGTCGGCGCCTGCCGGTTCCTGGCGGCGTGCCGCTTGAGTGGCTCGGCTGGGCGTTCGCTGCGCTGGTCGCGATCCTCGTGCTGAGCCAGCGCTCGATCGTGTTCGCGCTGGTGCTCGGCGCGATCGTTGGTCTGCTTGGTGCAAGCTCGCACGGCTGGCCCGGCGCCATCATTGGTGCGGTCGCGGGGTTCGTAGCGACGCTATTGGCGGGCGTGGTGTTGGGGTGGCTCGACTGGCCGCTGCGGCTGCTGATAGCTCCCGGCATGGTCGCTACGCTCGCCGGGCAGGCCTCCCCGGACGGGCGGCCCGCACACCGCTATCTGACCTCGCTGCTTTCGCTGCGGGCACGCGCCGCACGCCGTTCCCTGGACCGAGCAATCACCCCGGACGGCGAGCAGCAGGTGTGGGCACCGCACGTATGGGTCGCACCGGACGAGCACGCACCCGTGCTTCACCACGGGAAGGTGCGAGGCCCCGCGCGACTCGTGTTCGCTCGCCCAGTAGTGGCGATCTCTGGCCGTGGGCGGCTGATCGTCCGCCACGCCGACGGTCACCGGCTGCGCAGCGGCGAGCGGCTTGCTGAAGTGATCGAGCTGGCGGACGGACAGGCCGTGGAGATCCGGCCATGACCTTCCCGTTGCGTTACGCGCACGGCAACGTGCTGTTGGGGCGTGGCGGTGAGCCCGCCGGCCTTTACCGGCTGGCGATGAGCATCTACCCGTATCTCCCTACCGGGGAGAAGTGGTCCTTACAGCGCCGCCTCCAACGGTTGGCGCACACAATCGCCGCTGACTTCTCGCTCTGGCGGGTGAACCGCGCCTACCCCGCCGAGCGGTACGTGCGGCATACCGAACGCCTGCTGGATGACCGCCACCAGGACCGCCGGGCGTGGCAGGCGTTCCTCGCCGGGCACGAGCAGCGCCTACACCAGCTCGGGTCGCACATCCCCGAGGTTTACCTCGCAGTCTCGCTCGCCGGCAACACACCAACGGGAGTCGGCTCCGGGCTCGTGCGCAACGTCGATCGTGTCCGGCGCCGTGTCGAGGAGCTGGCCGGGATCGGTGCCGCCTCACCTATACCCGCCTCAGAGCTCGCGGAACTCGCGACCCGCGAGCAGCGGATCTACGAGCGGGTGAACGGTGTGATCGGAGCACGGCGCGCGAGGACCGTCGAGCTTCAATGGCTGCTACGCCGCACCTCCTGTCGGGGCGTAGCGGAGCCGGAGCTTGACCGTAACTGGCAGCCCGACGCGCTCATCATCTCCGCCCCCGGCGGTGGGGTCGCGTTTACGCCGCTCGGCCACGATCTTGAACGGTGCGCGAACGCCGCGATCACCGAGCAGAAGCAGACACTCGTGGTGGACGGTGAGCAGGGCCGGTCATTTCAGGCGATGCTCGCGCTCGGCGCGCTCGCCGACGCCCCCGAGTTCCCAGGTACGACCGCCGAGGCGCTTTTCGCCCCACTGGAGGCCGTCGGGTTCCCTGTTGATGCCTGCCTTCACGCGCGCTGGTTGGGAAACCGGCAGGCGCTCGCGCAGGTGCGCAAGCGGATCGCAGACGTGGAGCACGCCTACAACGAGCAGGTCGAGGGTGCCGCGCACGGTCCGAGCCTGATGGCGGGCGCTGACCGTGTTCTCGCCCGCGAGTACGAGGCGCAACTAGAGGCCGGCGGGCACCCGCCGATGCTCTACACGCAGATCGGGCTCGCCGTCGGCGCGCCCACAGAGGAGGAGCTGGAGCGTCGCGTCTCCGTTCTGAAAGAGCAGTACGGCGACATCACGCTGCACCGCCCCGCCGGATTGCAGCACCAGCTCTGGCTCGACCACTTGCCACGACCGGACGGGTGGGTCTGACGTGCGCGACTACACCCAGCAGCTCACCGTCGAGCAGTTCGGGGCGCTCATCGCGACCGGAAGCCGGATGGTCGGCTCCCAGCGCGGCCCATATCTCGGGTACACCCCGACCGGCGCGCCCTTGCCGGTGCGGTTCGATCCGACACAAGCACCGAGGGAAGATCGCGCCTCAGCCGTCCTGCTCATCGGGACGCTTGGCAGCGGGAAGACGGTTGCGGCGCAGACGATCGAGTACGCAGCCGAGCGACGCGGGTCGCTGGTGGTGGACTTCGATCCGAAGCCCGACCACGGGCTGCACAAGCTCCCCGAACTTGACGGGCGGGTGCAGGTGCTTGAGCTTTCCGGCGACCCCGCGCAGCAGGGGAAGCTCGACCCGCTAGCGATCGGGCTCGAGGACTTGCGCGAGGAGCTTGCCTGCTCCTACCTGCTTGAGCTGCTTCCCGGCAACACGGCTTCGTGGGAGAACGCTGTCAGCCTCGCGGTCAAGGACACGGTAAGCGAGGGCTCGCGAAGCCTTTCGCGCGTCGTCGAGCTGCTGCAACAGACCGACCGTGCGACCGCGCGGGAGGCGGGTGAAGCGCTTGAGGTGATCCGCGACTTCGGCCTCGCACGCCTCGGGTTCGGTGACGGCCAGGCGACAGACATTCAGGCCGACCGGCCGGTCACGACGATCCGTATGCCGGGCCTGTCGCTGCCCGAACCGTCAGCGGCCCGCGATACATACACACGCGCGGAGCGCGTTTCCGTCGCCACGCTTTCACTGGTCGCCGCTTATGCGCTCCAGTTGATCTCACGGGATCGCTCACGGCACAAGGTCGTCGGCCTGGACGAGATTTGGTTCCTGCTCGCCTCCCCACAGGGGCGGCAGATCATCAACCGCTTGGTCCGTTTGGGGCGTGCGTTCAACGCGACGCTGTTGCTCGGCACACACCGCATTGGTGATCTCGGGGACCTGTCTGACCTGATCGGCGTCGTGTTCGTCTTCGGCCAGGACTCCGACGACGCCGCGAGCGCCGCGCTGCGGTTCATCGGCCTTGACCCGACCCGCGAGCTCGTCGGCCGGGTCCGTGAGTTCCGCGCGGGGCGCTGCCTAATGCGCGACCTGCACGGCCGTGTCGGCGAGGTGCAGATCGACCTCGTCTACCCGCACCTGCTGCAAGCGCTGCAAACGACCCCCGACCAACCCGGAAGGAGCGCGGCATGAAGCCCACCGTTCTCACCCCCCTACGCCGTCTCACCACAACGCGGCGGCGCGTCGCTCTCCTGCTCGGCCTGACCGTGGCGCTCGTGTTGCTCGCCGGCCCATCCGCCGGAGCGAACGACATCTACAGCAACATCGGGCCCGCGCCCCAGCTCCCGTCCGGGGGATTGGTCAATCGCTACCCATTGGCTAACTATCAGCTCGACCAGTACTTCCCCGGGATCAGCGCCGGCGTTTTCAGCGGCGTGGACGTGTCCGGTGTCCCGCCGCTGATCGCGTTCTTTATCGCGCAGGTCATCTGGCTCATCACCGCGTTCCTGGCGAACGCCGTTATCACTCTCTTCGCGTTAGCGTTCAACCTCGACCTGGTTAACGGAAACGGCACCCCCGGTTCGGGCGCGCTGACCCCGGTCGCCTCGGCGATCCACAACCTCTATACGAGCACGTTTGGTGCACCGTGGCTCATCGCCGTGATCGTGCTCGCCGGGTGCTGGGCGATGTGGAAGGCACTCGTGCAGCGCCGTTACACAGAGACGAGCGGCGCGCTCGCCGTCTCGCTGCTCTATTGCGTGCTGGCGATCGGGATAGTCACCCAGCCGCAGCGGACTATCGCTCCAGCGAGCAAACTCTCAAACCAGCTCTCCACATCTCTGCTGTCGCTTACGAGCCAGGGCAGCATCGCAAGCGAACAGCAGGCGAAGACCGCTGCGAGCAACCAGCTCTTTTCGTTTTTGGTGTTGGACCCGTGGACCGTCCTTGAGTTCGGCGGGATCGAGCACTGCACCACATCCGGCGGAACGAAGTCGGTTGCCGTGCGCCCGCTGAGCGGGAACGCCAGGCAGGACGCGCAGCTCGCCTCCCAGCTCGAAGCGGGCACAGAAGTCCACCCGCAGGGCAAGACGTGCATCAACAACCGCAGCAAGTACGCCTCCCACTTCCTCGCGTACCCGTTCCAGAGCAAAGACCGTAACAGCGAGCACGAAGCCCTGGAAAAGGGTGACACAGGGCATCTCCCCAGCTCAGACCCTGGCAAGACGGACGGCACTTACACGCTCGGGAAGACCGACGAGCCCGCCGCCGAAGCGATGGGCAAGGGCGGCCAATACCAGCGGCTGCTGCTCGCTGTCGTGATCCTGCTCGGGGAGATAGGCGCGTTCCTCCTGCTGGGCGCGCTCGCACTCGGAGTGATCCTCGCCCAACTCCTATTACTGCTGTTACTCGCGTTCGCGCCCGTCGCGCTGCTGATCGGGATATTCCCCGGACGCGGACACGACTTCTTCCGCGCGTGGCTCTCAAAGCTCACGGGCTATCTCGCGCGGAAGGTGATCTACAGCCTGATCCTCGCGGTCACGCTCGCCGTCAGCCAAGCCCTCGCGGACGCCACCTCAAACCTCGGATGGCTACTCGCGTTCGCGCTCCAGGCCACGTTCCTGTGGATGGTCTTCATCCAGCGCGATCGGCTGACCACAGACCTGCTGGCCGCGACCGCCGGACCAAAGGCCGCGCAAGGCGGTGCCAGCCGCCTACAGACCCTCTACTACGCCACCCGCCTCATGCAAATGGCACGGCAGCGCAAACCGCCACTGCCGCCACCGCGCGAGGACAGCCCACCGTCACCAAATCCCAACAGCAATGAGGAGGCAACCGTGGCCAGCACCAGTTCACCCCGACCACGGGGCGTGGACGTACCCGAACCGGGCGACGACTACGACGAGCCGATCGCCGGCAGCGAAGGCGGGCCGTTGCCCGTCTCAGACGGCGATGAGTTCGACCCCGATGAGGAGCCCGCATGAGCTTCCGTATCGAACAAGCCGACCCGCTCGCGCTACTTCGAGAACTACCCGACGAGTGGGCACAGACCTGTGTCACCAGCCCCAGGCGGGACGCCCCGATCCCCTATCTGCTTGCCGTGCTCGACGAGGTTCACCGAGTACTCCGCGCAGACGGGACGCTTTGGCTTGCTCTCACCATGGGCGGTAACGCGCACGAGTTGAAACTGGCGCTCAAAGACACCCGCTGGTTGCAACCACTCCCGGCTGGCGCGACACCGAGACGTATGTTGCTGCTTGCGAAGCAGCCGGCCTTTCTCTTTAGACCGCAGCGCCCTCTAGCTGGAGTTGTTTCACCACAGAGCCCCGTCTGCTCCAGGTATCCGGTGGCACAGCGGCCAGGGCACAACTGCTGGTGCTGTCCGGTGCGGCGCCGTGCGTGGTGTGTGCCCTCGCCCGGGGCGGGTGGGATGCCACCCATAGAGGTGATCGAGTGGTGCATCCTCGCGAGCACCGTCCCGTTTGCGTGCGAGGTGTGCGGGGCGCCTTCCCGTCAGTCCGTCCGTTGTCGTGAACGGTGGCGCTCGACGTGCGCCCACAAAGGCGGCCGTGGACGGTGCCTAGTGATCGACCCTTTCTGCGCGGACGCTGATACCGGGATCGTCGCGGTCCGCCGGGGTCGCCATTACCTCGGGGTCGACCCCGACCCGGGGAACGCCGAGGCCACCCGCAGACGCCTCACGAAGCTGCTGGAGCGCGCACAGTGAGCGCCATCTCATGGGTTCAACGGCAGCGCGACCGGCCGATCGCCGAGCGCGAGCGGCGCACAGCGATGGCAGTTGTCGTGGTGCTGCTCGGAGCGGTCGCGGTGCTGCTCACGCTCACCCAGCCGACCAGCAAGGCAGGTGGGACGGCTCAGGGCGCCTCGCGCGGCGCACCCACAACGCTGGCGGCAGCCCTCGAAGGTCACACACGCGAAGCGGAGCGGGACGCCCGACGGTTCCTCGCAGGCTATCTGCCCTATGCCTACGGCCAGGCTCCCGCGAACCGGATCACGGGCGCAACCCGATCGCTGATCGTCTCCCTTGAGGCTGATCCGCCGCGCGTGCCGCCGGCATCGCGCGCACGTCATCCGCGGGTCCGATCGCTGCACCCCACGGCTGCGCCGGCCGGCGAGTTCGCGGTGAGCGCGGTCGTGAACGACGGTGGGCTCATCGACTACCCCGTCGGCCTTCTGCTCGTCTCTGAACACGGGCGGCTGCTCGTCAGTGGACTGGAGGGCGAGTGATGCGCAAGCCGTCCCGCAAGATGCTGTGGTGGCTCGCGGCCGGGGCAGGAAGCACGACCCTCGCGTTTCTCGCGATCTTTGGTATCGCGGTCGCCGTGCTGGGCGCGAGCTTCACCGGCTGCCAACCCGGCAGTGAACCAGCGCCTGCGTCCACCGGGCCCGCCCCGTCCTCCTATGCGCTCCAGAGCATCCCACCCGAACGCTTGCGGCTCTACGAGCAGGCCGGGGCGAAGTTCGACATCGACTGGTCGTTTGTCGCGTCGATTGGGGCGCAGGAGTGCAACAACGGAAACTGCTCGGGCGTCAACTCGGCTGGGTGCGCCGGGCCTATGCAGATCGCCTACGTCCGAGGCAGCCCATGCAGCCCCGGATCAGGACCGACTTTATGGGAACGCTACGCCGTCTCCGCGCACCCCAGCCAAGCACCCGATGTCAACGATCCGGCGGACGCGATCTACACCGCTGCGCGCATCCTGCGGGAAGACATGGGCGCCCCGCCGGCTGGCGGCAGCTACAGCGAATACCGCGAGGCCGCCTGCCGCTACTACGGTGCGTGCGGAGACTCCACCGTCGCCTACGCAGACGAGGTGATGGCCCGCGCCGTGCAGTACGGGTTCACCGGCACCGGCTCCCCAACAGCGACGAGCCCGCCGCTATCTCAGCCCGTCTCGACCAGCGGGTGCAGTGCGAGCACGTTTATGCCCGAAGCGGCCTCCAGTTCGCAGATCGTCCGAGTCGCTGAAAGCCAGCTCGGCCAGGGCGAGCAACCACCCGGCTCCAATTGCACGATTTACGGGCCGTGTGAGGAGTGGTGCTCGCTGTTCGCGGCGTGGGTGTGGCAGCACGCCGGGGTGCCGCTCCCCGGTTCGACCGCGCTTTACGGGTACTCCGGGTCGCTCTACACCTGGACGCGAGAACACCACGGCCGGGTGCTCCCGCCAACAGCGAGACCCGCGCCGGGCGACGCCGTGTTCTACGGGACCGGGCCCAGCGAAAGCGCGCACGTCGGGATCGTGCAGCGCGTCTACCCCAACGGGCAGATCACGACGATCGAGGGCAACTACGCAAACCACGTCGCGCTCGTCGGCCCCTTCCAGCCCACCCACGCAACCAGCGCCGGTCAGACCGCACCGATCTACGGGTACGCACAACCACCGAGCACGCCAGGTGGCAGGGCGGGATGACTGTTCCTTCTGAGTTCCGTCTGTGGTTCCGGCTGCGGTTCACCCTGCCCGCCATGCGAAGCGCGGGTTTACGGCTTGGTGATGCGGGATTTCGAGGCCTTGGGTTTTTCGACATCTCTATCTGCACGGGTAACTGCCTGTGACTCGCCGCCCCTCACAGGACGCTCGGCCGCTGGTGGCTGTCGTTGGCGTGCTGGTGGCGCTCGCGCTGCTGCGTGACCGTGAGCTGCCCGCATGGATTGTGCAGCACAGTGGAGTACTCATCGCGTATGCGGTCGTGCCGGTGACGCTGGTACTGCTAGCGGCGCTCACGTGTCGTGTCGTCGTGACTCGTCGTGCGCTTTCCCGGCGTGTGCGGCTCGTCGTGCTTGCCCCCGACTCGTTCGCGCCGACACTCGACGGCGTCCTTCGCTGCGCCGCTCAGCTTTCCCGTGTTCGGCGGCTCGTCGGCGGCTGGCTTGACCCCCGCGCGAGCGCCGTGCGGGTACTACTCGACGGCAGCGAGGGAGCGATGCGCTACTCGCTGGTGGCGCCCGAGCGCGCGCTGCCCGCGATCCGCTCGGCGCTCAGCAACTACGACCGGGTACAGGCCCGGCTCGCCGACCCTGAGCCCCCGCTGAGGGAGGACGGGTGTGCGATGCGCGCCGAGCTTCGCCTCGCACAATCAAGCAGCGAGCCACTTGCGCACCTCGCGCTCGACCCCGACCCGCTCCAGAGCTTCGCCCGCGCGCTCGCCGGCCTTGACCCTTCGCGTGAGCGCGCTGAGGTCGCGGTCGATCTTCTGCCCTGCACTGCCGGGGCACGGCGACGGCTCAGGCGCCGGCTACTCCGACAAGCACGCCGCGATAACCCGACCGTCCCCTACAGCAGCGGCGGGATACTGGACGTGCTGAGCGGCGGGGGACACCAGGCCGGGCGTCAGCCGGCGGCCGATGTTGTCGAGCAGCGCGCGCAGCGCGAGCAGATCGCCGCGAAGGTGCTCCAAAACGAGCCGCTGTTTCACATGCAGGTGCTCGTGCGCTGTCAAGCCCCGGTGAAGGGCATGGTCGCCGAACGGTTGCAAGGGCTACTCGGTTGCTTCGATGCCTGGGCCGCCGCTAACTCTTTCCGGGTCGTCGGTGTGCGTCTGGCGGGCGTCGCATTCCTTGGCTCCGACTTGCCCGGCCGGCGCTCGTGGTTTGACCGGCGGATCGACACCGGCCTGTTCCGGCCCGCCCGGCAAGGCGTTGTGAGCGCCCGCGAGGTCGCCGGTTTCTTGAAGCCCCCGACCGCGTACTGCGCCGCGCCGGACGTGCTGCGCCTCGGCGCGGCGGTTTACCCGCCGCCGCGCGGCCTGCCCGAGTACACCGGGCAGCGCGACGTGCTCCCCCTCGGCCGCATCAGCGGCGAGCAAGGGCAGCGGATCGTCGGGCTGCGGCTCGCGGACACCTTCTTTACCTACACCGCCGGCAGGAGCCGGTGGGGGAAGACCGAGCTCGCGATCACCCAGTTCCTGAGCTTGGTCCGCTCCGGGCATGGCGGCATGTTCCTCGACCCGCACGAGGACGCAATCCGCAGTATCAAGAGCTGCCTAACCGAGCCCGAGCTAGCCGAGCGGATTGTCGAGCTTGACCTTGTAGGCACCCGCTCCCGCGAGGGGCAACCCGGCTGGAACCTCCTCGCCGCGCGTGGCCTCTCCGATGACGGCAGGGAGCGGCGGGTCGAGGCGATCGTTGACTCGTTCGCGTCCGCGCTCCAGTGGGGCGAGCGAAACAACCGCGCGCTCACCCTCACCACGCAGGCGACGGCCGCGCTGATCGAGCTATCGACAGCCCTGCCCGCCGACCTTCAACCCACGATCTTTCAGATACCGACTTTGCTCGGCAACCCCGAGTGGCTAGAGGTGATCCTGCCGTTCCTCTCCGTTCCGCGCAGGCAGTTTTTCAGCGAGCGGTTTCCAAGGATGGCTGAGGAGGCGATCACCCCTGTCACGAACTTGATCGACCGGCTGCGTTCCTCCACCCAGCTCGCCGCGCTGCTCGGCTCACAGCACACGACATACGAGATCGCCAAGGCGATGAACGAAGGGCGGATCGTGCTCGCGTGCCCCGGCGCCGGGGGCGCCCGCGACCGGCTCCTCGCAAACCTCTTGGTGTTTGACCTCTTGCACGCCGCGAAGGCGCGCGCGCACATCCCGCCCGACCGGCGGCGCGAGTTCTACGTGTTCCTCGATGAGGTCCAGACCTACGACGGCGCATCGTCGGGGAACCTCGCCGCGCTGCTTGAGCAGACCGCGAAGTACGGGGTCCGCGCGACGCTGCTGAACCAGAACCCCGAGCGGCTCACCAGCGCGACGCTGAACGCTCTGACGACCAACCGCTCGCACCTGATCGCGACCGCGCTGAACGCGCACGCCGCCGCGCTGATCGCCCGCGAGTGGGCCTCCGACCCGCCAGCCAACGCGATCACCGGGCTACCCCGCCACACGTTCATCGCGCAAGCCACCCACCACGGCGAGCTGACCCGCCCGTTCCAGTTCGAGAACCTGGCCGTCACCGACCTGTTCGCCGACGCGCACCACCCCGAGCAGGTCCCACACATACAACCCACGATCGACCATGCGTCCGGCCGCGCCAACGCGCAAGACACGATCCGTGCGCTGGACACGCTCGACGAACGCATCCGCGCTCACGTCGCCAGCAAGACCAGTTGCACCGCGAAGGCGAGTAAGCCCGTGTTGCCCAGGCTCCCCGAACCCGAGGACCCGGTATGAGCCGACCGGCCGTCAGCCCTGGAGCGCTGCCGGCCGTCGGGGTCGAGGTGCTTGAGAGCATGCACCAGCACCGGCTCCTCACGGCACGTCAAGTGCAAGCGCTGCACATGCCCGCCAACTCTGTGCGCTGGACCCGGCGCGTGCTCGCGGGGCTCGGTGAGCGCGGGCTATCCGAGCGAGCGACAGGGCCACGAGGTGCAGCGCTGTGGTTCCTGACGAAACGGGGAGCTGAAACCATCCACGCGGCCGGCACGCTCGCAGAGCCCCGGCTGCGCGTCGCCACGCCCGCTGAGGCATCCGGCCCGCTGCGCAGACACACCCTCGCTGTCAACGACACCGGGATCGCGTTCGTTAAGGCCGCCCGCGAACGCCGGGAGGATGACTGCGGGCCGCTCTCCTGGCGTCACGAGATCGCTCACCCCATCGCACCAGCAAGCCGCCGCCAAGGGCAGCTCGTGATCGCCGACGCGCTCCTGTCCTACCTGCAAGCTGCCCCGGATGACTCGCTGATCCTGCACCAGCGGTTCATCGAGCTTGACCGGGGAACCATCCCGCCCGAGCAGCTCGCGGCCAAGCTCGCCCGTTACGCGCAGCTACGCCACTACCGGCCCAAGCCTGCGCCGCAGGACGCACCCGACGGGCCGCTGTGGTGCGCCTACTACCGCATGTTTCCCTCGGTGCTCGTGGTGCTGGCCGACCAAACCCCGGCCGCCGCGCGCAGACGTATCCAGCGGGTGATCGCGCTGCACCGCTCCGACCCGTCACAGGGCCGCTACGGGACCGTCCCCGCGTCCTTCGTGACGCTCGCGGACCTCGCCGCACGAGGTCCGTTCGCGCCGATCTTCATCCCCGCCGAGCAACCCGACCACTACGAGGACTGGCTCGGCAACACCCACCAGCACCAACCGAAAGGTGAACACGATGTCCCCGCATAGAACGACCACACCCGCACCGCAAACCCGCCGCACGCGAGACCAAGGCTGCCCCGAGACATCAACCCCGCCGCGACGCAGACAGCGGACGCGGAGCCACGCGCCGTATCGCACCGCTGATCTGCCGCTGGCGCTTTGGGCGTGCGCGCAGAAGACAAGCCAATGGCAGCGCCACGGCCGCTACCTCCCCGCATCGAACCGTCACCCCGGCAAGATGCTCCCAGCGCTCGCCCGCCGCGCGATCGAGAACTACAGCGACCCCGGCGACCTCGTCCTCGACCCGATGTGCGGGATCGGCACGACACTCGTGGAGTCGATCCACGCCGGCCGCCGAGCAGTCGGGACCGAGCTAGAGCCGAGATGGGGAACACTCGCGCGCGCGAACATCGAGCACGCTCAACACCAGGGCGCACGCTCGTCCGCGCAGGTCATCGAAGGCGACGCACGCCATCTCCCCCTACTCCTCGCCACCCACGCACCCACGGCATACCGCCGCGTCGATCTGATCCTCACCTCGCCGCCCTACGCCTGCGAGGTCGCCGACGTATCCAACGCGAATCTCGTCAGCGGCGTCGGGCCGATTCGCCGCGAGGACACCAGCAACTACAGCACCGACAAGACCAACCTCGGACATGCTCGCGGACGCGCCTACCTCGCCGCGATGGCAGAGGTGTACGAAGCGTGCGCGACCGTGCTGAAGCCCGGCGGATTCCTCGTGCTCGTGACCAAGGACATGCGCTCCGGGGGCAAGCTGCACAACCTGAGCGGCGACACGATCACGCTCTGTGAGGACCTGGGTCTGAACTATTGGCAGCGCATCATTGGCCTGCTCGCCACGGTCCGCGACAGCGAGATCGTGATGCGCCCGTCGTTCTGGCAAACGCTGCACGCCCGCCGGATGCGCGCACGAGGCGAACGCGCCCACGTCGTAGCGCACGAGGACGTGCTCGTCTTCCGCAAGCCCAACCCGCCCTCAGCATGAGCCTTCAACCCACGGAAGGTCCCTTGAAAATGGCCCCGGCACGCCAGATTGGGCAGCCCAAGGAAGGCCGCCGGCCCTGCAATCAAGCGACCCGGCGGCGCCCTGCTGCCAGACCCTTGAGATCACGGCCCGGGTCTGGTCTGATCGAAGACGATGACGCACGACCGATCGAGATCCCCGGCGCCTTCCTCGATGCCCTGGCGCGCGGGCTCGCTTCGCGGCTCGCCGAGCAGATGGCCGACCAGCTCGCAGCCCTGCATGAGGGTTCGCCGTGGATGACCTTCGAGGAAGCCGTCGAGTACGCGAGAGTGCCCGCAGGCACGTTTCGCAAGTTGAGCGCCGACGGAACGTTCACCGCGCACGGCGGCAAGAGAAAGATCTACCACCGCCAAGAGCTGGACGCGGCATTGCTGAGCCTCTCCGGACGCACACGCCGCTGAGACAGGCGAACTGATGGCGCGTAGCGAGCGGATACGCATAGAGCGAGGCCTCTACCGAATCGGCAAGGCGTACATCGCGTGCGCAACATCGCCGGGCGCGCGCAAGGCGAAGTGGAAGACGATCGGCGAGGTCGGTCTCATGGAGGCCCGCCGCGAGCGCGATGCCTGGGCCGTGGAAGTCCGCTCCGGCGGCGTCCCGGAGACAGGCGGCAAAGAGAAGGTCGAGGAGGTAGCGCTCGCGTGGCTGCAATACATCGAAGGCCTTGTCGAGATCGGCGAGCTGCGACCGCGCACCCTTGAGGCCTACAAAATCGGCGTGATGCTGCACCTCATACCCCACTACGGACATCGACGCATCAGATCCATGACGACCGACGATCTTGTCGAGTGGCACCGCAAGCAGCGGAAGCTCAAAGCATCGACATGGACAATCCGCGCACGCTGGATGGCTGTAAGAGGCGTCTTCGGCTACGCAGCACGTCACAACATCATCCCCGCCAGCCCAGCCGACAAGCTGCTGCCCCGCGAGCGCCCAGGCGCTGGAGAACCCCGCCAACGGTTCCTGTCCCGCGATGAGATGGACAGGCTGCTTGAGCACGCCGGGCCAGCCCTCGCGATCATCGCGACCGCACTATTCACAGGCATGAGAGTGATGGAAGTCCTCGCCCTCCAATGGGGTGACATCGACTTCTCCGAGGGAGTGATCCATGTGCGGTTCCAGCTCAGCCGTCAGGGCAAGCGAGTTCCCCTCAAGACGAAGGCAGCGAAACGGGACATCGTGATGATGGACACCCTTGGAAAGCTTCTGCGCCGACGCCGCCTCGCCGAGGAGTTCTCGACAGACACCGATTTCGTCTTCCAGAGTTCGGTGCCGCGTCGGCCAATGACCTACAGGGGAGCCCTGCTCGACCTCTTCCACGACGCCCGCAAAAGCGCCAACTTGGAAGACGTGACATTCCACTGCCTGCGACACACCTTCGCCTCGATCCTGATTGCCCAGGGTCGTGACGTGCAATTCGTCTCCCGCCAACTCGGGCACACAAAGACCTCAACAACCTGGGACACCTACGTGCACTTGTTTGAAGCTCACCGGCACGCCAACGACGCGCGGGAGCAGCTTGAGGCAGAGTACGGCGAGATGCTGGGCGCAGCCGACGCATGAATCAGCGCTGACTCGGCGGCGGAAGCACCGCCCCGTGATAAAGTGCTGCATAGTGAGGGATAGATTTCTATGGCATCCACCTCCATACTACTGACCCGTCGCGAGGCCGCTGAGATCGGCCGTGTCCCGCTGAACGCGATCGACAAGGCGATCGAGCAGGGCGTGGTGAAGCCCAAGCGCAGGCAAGGCAAGCCGCTGCTCCCTGCGCACGAAGTCGCGCTGCTCGTGCTGCTGCGCCAGATCGATGTCGCGCTCCCGACCAAGGCGAAGCAGCACCTGCGCAAGTGGCTGGCAGGAGCGCAGTCGCAGGCTGTCGGCTCTGAGCTAGCGTTGTCCGAGGCGCTGCGCGTGGCGATGACTGAGGATGTCGCGCAGACGATCGAGCGCGCCGAGTCCTATTCTCGTCTGCGCGACCGCTACGTGGAGCGCAATCCGGCCGTGATGGGAGGCGAGCCAGTTATCACGGGAACCCGCGTGCCAGTGCGAACGATCGCGAGCCTGATCGAGATGGGCGAGAAGCCCGAGGTGCTGCGCGAGGACTACCCGCACGTCCCGGAGGAGGCGTATCCGGTCGCGGTGCTGTGGGCGCACGCCAACCCGCGTCGCGGCCGTCCCGTACGCCCCTGGGATGTCGCTGCGAGCCGTCCCGTGCCCAAGCGTCGTGCCGCACGAGGCGCGTGAAGCTCTGGATCGACGAGTGTCTGACGCCGGCGCTCGTCGCCCATGCGCACTCCCTCGGGTACGAGGCGACATGCACGCGTGACCGAGGCCAGCTCGGGATGCGAGACGATGAGCTGCTGGCAGTCGCGGTCAGCGAGGAGTTCGTGTTTGTCACGAACAACCACGCCGACTTCGTCGGGCTATGCACGAACGCCGAGCTGCACGCTGGGCTCGTCGTCCTGCCACAGCGCCCACGCGATGCTCAGCTCCCGCTCTTTAGCGATGCCATCTCCTACATCGAGCGCCATGCCGCGCAGGGCAGCGAAGCGCCAGCCGACTGGATGCTGAATCGCGTCGTGGAAGTCGATGACGAATCCGAAGCATGCAGAGACATGCCGCTTCCCAAGCGCTGAGGCGTTGGCGCCGCGACGAACTCAAGCCTTTCTCGACAACCAGCCGAGCTTGCTGTCAAGCGCCAGCATCGTCTGGGACTGTTCGAGATCGAAGCCCATCTCGTGGAGCAGGCAGGCGCGGACGAGCGCCCAAAGCCTGTCGGTAAGCACTACCAGCTCCATTTCGGTGGCGGCCTTATCTGCGAGATGTTCTCCGTAGTGTGTGTAGTAGTTCCGAGTGTCGGCCGTCTCCTGTGCGAAGCGCCCAGAATCGGCGCCCAGCGCGCCACTAAGCGCAGGACTGTAAAGATCGACGAGCTCCTGCAGGCGCTCCGCAAGCGCGCGCTCGTTGGCGTGCTCGCTGAGCCCAAAGACCCACTCCCCCAGCTCGCCTCCCAGCCCATCGCGTGCCAGCTTGCGCTGCGCACGGAAATCTGCCTTGGACATGCGCAGCGAATTGTGGCGGGCTCGATGGTACTGCTCTACGAACCGCGCGAGGTACAGCAGCCGATCCTCCCATGGCGTCGCGGGCCCAGCACGCAGATACTCGGCCACCATGGCAATCGCCTTCGGAAGTTCACGGCAGAACGCGAACCACCGCTCAAACGTTCTCTGCTGGGGCTCAAGGTTGCCGAGACCGAGCCATGGCTGGACCTCGCTATCCGGATCGAGAACCACACGCCTGCCGTCGAGGCGCCGTGCCTGCTGATCGTCCACTAGCAGCAGGCGCGTTTCGTCCACATCAACGTCGCGGTTTAGACAGATGCCGATGAGGAGCATCAATGGTCCGACCAGGGGATCGAGGTCGGCCTCGACAGCGTCGTGCGAAGCCACTAGTCGCACTCTGGGTGTCGCGTGAAGACCGAAATCCGAAGCGGTGCCCGAGACGCTCCAATCGTCATCGAAGATCACCTGCACGTCATCAAGCGTTACCGACAGCTCGGGTGATGATTGCCAGCTAATTGTGACCTTCTCGCGTGTCCCAGCTGACTCACGTTCGGGCGACACCAATGGCGTGCCGTAGAAGCCGCGCATACCGGCGATTCGTAGCTCGACTCCCTTGATCTGCGGCACGGGCGTTTCAACTCCCACGAGCGTCCGGTTGACAGTCCATGTCTGGGGGTGCTGCACGACAGCGATCTGCGTCTTATGCACGAAGCAGTCAGTGAGGCATAGAGGCTCGCCGAGCATGCTCCGGCCTACGATGACATCGAGCTTGTCGGTGGTGGCGTTGGGGACCTGGCGCAACAATCCCTCTAGCGCGAGAGTCCCAAGCTGTCGGTTCCAACGCAGGCGGCCGCGGACCTTGCGGTCCGGCGACGTCGGCGCCCAGAAGCGCCCCTCTACGTCCAGCAAAATGTCTGCCTCTGTCGCGTTAGGTCGGTCGATAAGACCGTCAACGCTTCGCAAGACCTCGACCATCGCGTCCTGCACCAGGATCTGGACGACACCCCGTAGCCGCGCGGCGCCAGGGACGCGCGCCAAGACCGACCACCATCGGTCATAGGCGTTGGTCACACGCTCTCCGCCTCGATGGCTGGAGCGATACCGGCAAGCACGATCACATGCCCATCGTAGACTGCACCCCCCGAGCCACCACGATCAGCAGCCCTTACGGCAGGCGGCTACATGCCCCTTTACGATGCATCGCTATGGCAGATGGCGCGGCGGAGCAAGAAGAAGTCCTACGACGGCAGATCGCCGTCATGTCGCCTGATCGGTTCGAGCAGCTGACGTTCGAGCTTGCTCACCGCGAGAATCCCGCGGTACGCAGGATCGCCGCACCAGACGGCGGCGCCGATACGGTGCTCCCCAGATCCGATGGTTCAGCCTCCGAGGTCTGGCAAGCCAAGCGGTATGCCGACGAGATCAACTGGGCTGAATGCGAAAAGTCGCTCGAAACAGCAATCACACGCTGGCGACCTTGCACGATCACATTCGTGTTTGCGCGAGATCTCTCGGCACCTCTAGAGCAGAGCTTCCAAACGCGTCTGGTTGAGCACAGCATGGCCCGCGAGCACGCTGTGCGAGTCACACAGTGGAACCTCAGCGAGTTGATCCGCCGGTTCAATCAGCATGAGGACATCCGCGTTAGGTTCTTTGGCTCAGAGCAAGAAACAGTTCTCGAAGCACTCGATCAGACCATCAAGGCTGGTGGGCTTCTCACCAGCTCCGAGGATCTCGTCAAGCGTGCTGAGACTCTAAGCGAATGGGCCGAGAAGCGCGACCGCGACTTTACGCACAGTGTGACCAGCTCGGGTCTGTCAGCGCCCGCCCCGAATTGGGACAGGCTTCCATATATGAGCGTCGAGATCCAAGGTACTCGTACACGTGTGAACATCGCGGCATGGCCACGCGAGGGAGCAAGTGTCGAGCAGCCAGTGTTTGCTTTCACCAACGACAAGGCGGGCCAGGACGCGCGTGAACAGGCGGTTGCACATCTGGCTCGGGGCGAGCCAGCAACTGTGACAGAGGGTGCACAAGTACATGCTCAGGCGCCGGAGGTTATGCGTGGTCTGCTGCCTTCTGGCGAACCCGGGGCTGGCGAGTTCACACTACTCCCCAGCGAGCCCATCTCGCTCGAGGTCGAAGCCACAACCGATGATGGCATCGTGTCGCGCTCTATACCGTTGTATACGGTGCCGCCCCCGCCCGGCGCAGCCGCTGCTTTCGCCGGCTACTCGGGCCTCGTGCTGGCCCAAATAACGATTCGTCTGCTCGATGAGCCTCAGGTCAGCTTGGGCGTGCTCTTGTCGGCTCGCTTTGGTCAAGCCATGCGGGCAAATGCCGACGCGGCGAGATTGCTCAACACGTTTTACTCACATCGAGACCTTGTTCTCCGAAGCGAGTCGCTGTTTCCGTCAGGTGAGGCTCATGGGCCGTTCAGTCAAGACCACGGAATTAGCGAAGAACGGCTGGCGCAACTGCGTATGCTGGGAGAGTTCTTTGACGCGTTCGTGTTCGTGACCGAGCGCCTTGGGGTGGAACTCCCTATTCCCGATGCCGTCACCGCCGAAGATACGGACATCTTTTTGACAGCAGCGAACATTTTGCGCACAGGGAAAGGCACCGCAACGTTTACCCAAATAAGCGGGATGGTGGAGAGCCCAACCGAGATCCCGGGGCTACCCGAGCGGCTTCGGGGACAGGGGCCCTACCGAAGGATGGTGACCTACAACGTCTTTGGCCAGGATCTCGTGCTCGGACTGGGCGAGTATGAGATACCACCTCTACGAATTGTCGCCATCATTCCCTACGGAGACAGTCCGACGGCCCCGGCGAGAGTGGTGCTTGAGGCCGACGGAGACTCCGAGATGGAGTTTAGGCTCACCAATTGGACGCCAGAGAATCCCGCGAGCTAGACGATCACTCGGGTCGCGTCCGGCGCAGGTCGATTAGACCTGGATTAGACCGGCTAGCTCCTCCTCGTCTATGCCGGTGTCCTTCAGCACGCGCTCGACCGTCTCGTCTAGCTGAGCGACGGCACGCCGGACATCGTTCTCGTCACGCTCGACGGGGATGTAGAAGCCGATCACACGCCCGTGCTTGCTGATCGCGACAGGCTCTGATAGATAGGTCGTGGCGCGATCGCGAAACTCCCTGACACCGACGCTCTTCATGTGGTCACCATGTGGGCACATTAGTAGATCCGCGTATGCACCTACTAGTGCAGCGTTCCCGAAGTGGCTTGCTGTTGCCGGCTCATCGAGCGCGAGGAGGCAGTCGCCGCGCGACGCCAGCTCTCGCTGCTCGTCCACGGCGCCGAGGCTCGCCAATACACGTGCTCCGGCGTACGTTTCAGCGACGACGGCACATTGACTACCCACCTGCATCTTCCCCCCCATTGAGCGATGATCTACCCTCGACGAAAGGGCCATCTCAGGCGTCGCGTCTGGGGCGGCCCGAGTATGTCTTCCAGAACCTCGGGACCGGGGAGCTTCAGTTGGACACCAACCACGTAAGTGCCATAGGTAACGTCACACACCCATTCTCCCGCGTTCGAGACGATCCGAGTCGGGAGCTTCCGTGCACCAGCAAGGTAGCCTCCGTCTTCCGCTCTTTCCAGATCAAAGTAAGGTCCGAGCATCTGTAGAAGCTGTTCATTGTCATCGAATGTCACGGCATGGCCATCAAGATGGAACTCGTACTCGTGGTGCAGGATGAGACGCAGCCGGTCGCCGGGCTTGAGCACAAGGGGCCACTCCTCGGCATGCAGAAGATCCCCTTCGTGCGTCCGAGTGGATTGAGCCGCGATTATGTCTCCGTAAGACGGGTAAGCCTCGTAGAAGCTCTTGTTGCTCACACGGACAAGATCCACCTTAAGGTCACGTCCATCTTGGTCGGCGGTGCGTGACGGAGGCATCGGAACGACGTCCGAAATCCTTAGAACGCGATCTCCCGTATAGATCACCTTGAAGCTAGGCTTCCAGTCGATCCGACTCGATGGTGGCCTGGTAAGTCCCATCGGCGTCTGGAACGAGAAATCTGCTTCGAGAGTGAGACTCTGGGTATCCAGTCCGGAAATACGAGTGTCGGCACTGGGGTCTGGCGCGTCGGAGCGTTGTCCGACCGACGGGACTCGAACTTTGGCGGAACGGGGATGGGGTTCGACCGTGGCACTCTCGTTGAGGACACGCTCGATTTGGTCCGCGACCGCGCGGATACCCGCGTCCGAATGCGCTGCGAGTCTTCCGGCCAGCGTTGGTGAATACTTCGCAACGTCCTCGGCGGTTACGCCATGCCAGACAGGCAGGATCACCTTCGTATCGGACGTGGTTTCGCGGGTGACAAGGCCATCGAGCTCCCGTCTCGGCCATCGCTTGGCGAAGAATGCATGGCTCAAGACGACCACACCGAAGCGAGCCTCAGAGAGCCCCTCGTCGATCTTCTCGCTTAGGGAATCGCCCAGCATGAGTTGTTGATGGTCTAGCCAGACGATAATCCCTCGACGTTCAAGCTCGTCTACGAGCGGAAGGACAAATGACATCTTGTCCTCGCTCGCGTGACTCAGGAAGACGTCGTACCCGCCTTTCGGCCCCATGGGCACATTCTGATCGACCCATGTAGTAGGTGTCGCCTCGTGTGCGTCCGGCGTCCCGTACTGGAGCCGCTGGGCGGCCGTCGTCACGGTCGGACGTCTGGGTGGGACAGAAGTCCGACACAAATGCCCAGATTTGGTCGTCACGACGTCGGCAGTCCGAATATGAGCGCTGCACGCAAGGCGCCGGAGCGAACCATGGCCACAGCGTGGCGCCGACGCTGGTGATCTTGAAGCCTACTCGGGCTCTCGCCGGGCGGCGGCCGTGAGCTGGTCTATGAGGGGTCTGTCGGGGTGCTCATCGAACAGGAGCTGAAGGGCCTCCTTGGGCGACTCGGCACGCACGGTGGAGATCTGTCTGTCATGGCAAGCCGCTGGGTAGGAGAGATCAAGCAGAGATCAAGCAAACGCGGAAAACAGCCGCCACCAGCGATCGCCAACGAACACGCAAACCCTTATTTCATCGGCATCCACGCCCAGCCACCACCACCCACCGAGCCCCAGACCGCCTTTGCAAGCAGGAGGTCGCCGGTTCGATCCCGGCTGGCTCCATGAAACCCGACTCAATGCGAACCGCGGGTACACGGAAGGTCTGGTCGATCTGATCGCGTCGTCCGGACCAGAACCGACGTTCCCCGGGAATGGCACGTTCTCGGTACACCCCATCGTCTACAGCCCGGACTCCGTTGGCTAGACCGTTGCGGGAGTGCGCGGAGCAATTCGTAACCCGGCGCCCGCCACCGACTCCTGCACCGTGACTTCATCCATAGCTCACCTCGTTACCGTATCGCCGGATGGTCGACCTGCGTCGCTTCTGGACATTCCTTGGTGCCCTGTCGGTCGTGCTGACCATCATCACCGGATCCGTGGCCGTCGTCGGGTATCTAGCAAACCCCGCCCGGCGGGTCGAAACCGTGCTCGAGCACTCCGTTATAGGCGTCGGGTGGATCGCGATCATCGTCATCCTCGTCTACTTCGTCTACTCCATTCGTGCGGTGACATTCAGGGAATGGCCGCTGTCGGTGGCCGCAATACCTCTTGCCGTCGGCTTCTTCGTTGCCGCCCACTTTCTCACTGGAGGTCTTTCTCTGGATTGGGACGCAAGGAGAGGGAATAGCTGGAAAATGTGGAGGTCGTTCGAAGTTTGGAGGTGGTTTGCTGGCGAAAAGTTCGACTTCGATGCGTCAAAGGCGCTGGACGAAACGGTCGGCTGGATCACCGTCGGCTACGTCGCCTTCCTCGTATTCAGCGCACTCGTGTTCGTGGTGGTAACTCTTACGCGAACCGATGCATGTCCTTCATGTCGAGGCCGCTTGCCGTCCAAAGCGAACTTCTGCCCATCTTGCGGCGAGGTGCTGCCGGCGGACGACGCTGCGCGAGCCTCGTCTCGAACGCACGCGGACAGTTGACTCAACCAACGGTTTTCCAGCGGCGAGTCGCGCAGCTATAGAGCCCGATGGGCCGCTCGCGCGCAACGCTGCCTCGCGTGGACTGGCTGCGACTCATCGACGGGCTGACGCCCGTTATTCGCTGCCGCCAAGCGACATCCGCCCGCCCGGCAGCCGAGCAGAGCGGTTCGACCTGAGGTCGGCTGGATCCACTCGCGAAATCCCTGCAAAATAGCTGTTTCTTTAATCTGCGATGGCTGTTTTCGGCATCGGGAGATGAGTTGTGCGAGCCCCATGGTCCTGTTCATGGGCTAAACGACGACAGTCGTCTACAGACAGACTGGCTCGCTAGTCTGCTGTAGGCGGGGGATTGCCGCAGATGATCTCCTGCTTGACGAGCAGGAGGTCGCTGGGTTATGAGAGCGAAGTCGGCACCCAAAATGGTCCATGGGGATGTTGCTCACGGTCCAGGTCACCGATGCTCGGCGCTCGCTCTTGCGGGCGATTGCGGAAGCGCGGCCGTTGACGCTTCGGGCTAGCGGTCGTCGTCCGAAGCGGGTTGGGGGAGACGGTCGACTGGACACTCGCCTTCGGTCGTTGGCCGACCGTTGGCGGTCGGTGGTGGCCGTGGGTTGTTGACGGGCCGCCTGGTGCAGTTAGTCTTACCTGTGGTGCGTCGCAGCGTGTCCACTCCAAATCGAGGAGCCAGGGTGAGCCATGTGGTGCGCAGCGCTTCGGAGTTGATGCAAGCGGTGGACTCGGGCGTGAACGAGATTGAAGTCGAGGGCACCTTGAGTGGCATGCCGATGATCACGCTTCAGCCCGGCGTCAAGCTTCATGACGGCATCCTGTCATTCGGCGCAAAGGGCGTGCGGTTGACCCGCGACAACGAACTTGAAGGCGTCACGGTGTTGACGCGGAAGGACAAGGTAGCAATCCTCAATGACACCTCCGTTGCCGATCTCGGGACGTTGACTCTGCGCGGCGTGGATCACTGGGCAGGTGCTTCTCGTTGCCTTGGACGCTGTCGGGGGGCACGTCTCGGTCGACGGCCTGCGATCGATAGCGCGGACGTGCCCTCAAAGCACGCGAATGAGGCCGGGGGTTCGGGGTTCGCCGGCCCGGCAACGCTTAGGGACGCACCGCGGTAAGCGCGCTCAAGCTGGTCCGTCCACCTCACGAAGCGCGCATCGCGCTCAGTAGTAGAGCGAACGCCGAGCTCGCGCTCTCGACGTAGATCGCAACTAACGAGATTCCGGGTCTCAGTGAAGCCTCGGCCGAGAGTACCGTCCGAAGCAGAGAGGAGCATTCATCCTGTGCCACCACTCAAATTCAGCTCGTCAGGCGCCGTTGCGGTCGTCCTCCTTTCAGGCGGCCTTGACTCCGCGACGGCCATAGCGATCGCGCAGGAGGAAGGCTACGAGCCTCACGCGATATCGTTCCGCTATGGCCAGCGCCACGCCGTCGAGCTGGATGCTGCCGCGGACATCGTGCGTGCTTCAGGCGTCGTACGGCACGCTGTCATCGACATCGACCTGCGGGTCTTCGGTGGGTCGGCGCTGACAGCCGATATCGCCGTGCCGAAGCACGATTCGATCAGCGAACTGACCGACGAGATCCCGGTCACCTACGTTCCGGCACGAAACTCCATCTTCCTCTCGTATGCCATTGGCTACGCCGAGGTGCTCCAAGCCGACGACATCTTCATGGGTGTCAACGCGCTCGACTACAGCGGCTATCCCGACTGTCGGCCGGAGTACATAGAGGCCTTCCAGACAATGGCCAACCTCGCCACCAAGCGCGGAGTCGAAGGTCGGCGGCTGCAGATCCACACGCCGCTCATCAACCTCACCAAGGCCGAGACCGTCGCGAGAGGCCTCGCGCTTGGCGTGGACTACGCGGCCACGCGGTCTTGCTATGACCCGTCTCCCTCGGGGGAGGCGTGCGGACACTGCGACTCATGTCTGCTCCGGCTGCGAGCGTTCGCCGAGAACGGTATGTCCGATCCAGCTCCGTACCAGGCTCAGGCCCAGGTTGCATAGATAGATGGTCACTGTGCCGGCGCCTGAGACTGCTCAGCGCACGGCGGGTGCGGCGACGCTGCCTGTCGTGGAGCTGTTCGGCCCGACTATTCAGGGCGAGGGGCCGGATGCGGGGGTACCCGCGTACTTCGTGAGGTTTGGCGGCTGCGACTACCGTTGCACCTGGTGTGACTCCATGCACGCTGTCGAGCCATCTGAGGTCCGCGCGAACGCCGAGCGACTAACCGTCCAGGACATCACTGACCGCCTGCGTGCGCTGGCGGCGGGCCCCGATCTCGTGGTCCTCTCGGGAGGCAACCCGGCCCTCCTGGAGCTTGGTCCGCTGGTGCGCGCTCTCCAGGAGGACGGGAAACGGGTGGCAGTGGAGACGCAGGGCAGCCGCTGGCGTGAGTGGCTCGCGACCGTGGACCAGCTCGTGGTCTCGCCGAAGCCGCCGTCGTCGGGAATGGCGGGTCCATCCCAGGCGGACGAACTGCGTGTGTTCATGGGCAAGGTCACCCGTGCCTCGGCGCCGTCTCTCAAGATCGTGGTCTTCGACGAGGAAGACCTCGAATGGGCGGCCTCCCGACACCGCGAGTATCCAGAACTGCCTCTGTTCCTCTCTGCGGGCACGGACGTGGGACTGGCTGAGGAGCCCACGCTCGATGCTCTCAGGGCGCGCTTTCGCTGGCTCTGCGAGACGGTCGCCTCTCGCTCCGATCTTCACCTCGCCCGCGTGCTGCCGCAACTGCACGTGATCGCGTGGGGAACCGCGAAGGGGGTCTAGCGTGGAGCTCTTCAAGGAATTCACATTCGAGGCCGCGCATCGCCTTCCCAACGTCGCCGCGGATCACAAGTGTGCCCGTCTGCACGGGCACTCCTATCGTGTGACCATCCACGTCACGGGAGACGTCGATCCGGAGTCCGGGATGGTCACGGACTTTGCCAACATCACCGCCGCGTTCAAGCCCATCTCTGAGCAGTATCTCGACCACTACTTCCTCAACGAGATCGAGGGACTCGAGAATCCAACGTCCGAGAACCTTGCACGCTGGATATGGGCTCGCCTATCACCTTCGTTGCCCAAACTGTCGGCCGTCCAAGTCCGTGAGACCTGCACGTCCGGGGTGATCTACCGAGGGGACCAGCCATGAGCACCGTCGCCGGCTCACCGCTTGCCGACGTCCAGTCAAGCATGGAGGCGCGGGGCATCGAACTCGACGATGTCGGCATCTCGGGACTGCGCTATCCGGTGCGCGTCGAGATGGCGAACGGATCGCGCCAGTGCACGGTCTGCGAGGCGCGCCTCAGCGTCTCACTGGCGGACGACGTTCGAGGCACGCATATGAGTCGATTCGTCGAACTGATCGACCACGCGGCGGTCATCTCTCCCTCGGCGATGATCGCGATCGTCGCCGACCTCGCCTCGCGGTTGGAAGCTGCAGATGCGTCGGTGGATGTCTCGTTTCCGCTGTTCATACGCCGTGCTGCTCCGGTGACCGGACGGAGCGCCCTCCTCGCGATTGACTGCAGACTCTGCGCCAGTCATGGCGCCAGTGGGGCTTCGCTGCGCATCAGCGCGCGGATCCCGGTCACGAGCCTCTGCCCCTGTTCGAAGGAGATCTCGGACTACAGTGCACATTCTCAGCGAGGCTACGTCACCGTCACGGCGCTCGACGCAAGCTGGCGCCTGGGCGAAGACGGGCTTTGGCCTGAGGAACTCCTCAAGGTGTGTGACGATGCCGCCTCGGCACCTATCTATCCCGTCCTGAAGCGACTGGACGAGCGCCACGTGACCATGCTCGCTTATGACAGGCCCGCGTTCGTCGAGGACCTCGCTCGGGATGTCGCGGTTGCTCTCCGCGACGAGCAGCGGATCGACGGGTTCGAGATCGAGGTCGTCAACCAAGAGAGCATCCACGACCACCAGGCCTTCGCACGAGTGCGGTGGGGTCGCTCATGAGCCGAGAGATCGTCTTGGTGACCTCATGCACAGCTAGCAAGGTCCGCCACCCGGATGGTGGCTCGATCAGCGCGGAGTTCCTCTACACCGGCCAGCAGCACGTGCGACTGATGAGAGGCGTTCACTCATACCGTCAGGCGGGCCAGCCGGCAGGCCGGCTGCGCTTCCGCATCCTTTCCGCGCTTCACGGACTGCTCACTCCCGACGAGGCTGTGGGACCTTATGACCATTCGTTCTCCGGCATGTCTGCTCGCGTGATCCAACGCGAGGCAAAGGAGAAGAACATCCCGTCGGACGTCGGCCGATTGCTGAGCCGCCCGTTCCGGCTCGGACTCCTGCTGCTAGCCGATCCGTATCTGCGCGCGTGCGACCTGACATCCGGAATGACCCTCGGCGGCCCGGTGATCGCTTTCTGCAGTCCTGCCGCGGGAGCGCGGCTGTCCGAGATCTCTCGACTTCGAGTTGTGCCGCTCAGCAATCCGGACGCCCAGCGCTTCTCGTGCGGCATGATCGCGCTGAAGGGCGAGCTCGGCCGTCGCATTCTCTCAATGCTCACCGATCATCCCGAGCGAATCGACGATCTCCTCGACCCGAGAGCCGCCGTCCTGGACTGGCTGGAGGCCGACACCGCTGCCCGCCAACTTGCGCTAACGGCGGCGTGATCGTGGACTTCTACTTCCCCGACAGCCAAGACCAGGTCGACCCTAACTACGACTTCGGTACGGAGGAGCACCTGCCGTTCCACGTTCGCCAGCGCGATGACCTCTACGCACACGAGGTCCACGACCCTCCGCCGTACAGCGGGATCCTGGTGTCAAAGGCGATGGTCGACGGAGGCATCGGAGGCAGCCGGTACACGACCTCGCACCGCCATCGTCTCTTTCGCCTCGGTGTGCATAAGTTCTTCAGGCTCCCCGAGGGTCTGAAGGTGATCGGGGACTGCGGTGCGTTTAGCTACATGAACGAGGAGTACCCCCCAGTCACGGTGAGCGACGTCATCGACTTCTACGAGAACATCGGCGTGGACGAGGGGATCTCCGTTGATCATGTGATCCTCGGCTTTCAATCAAACGGAGAGCCGAACGAGGACTGGCTCGACCGACAGGCGATCACGCTCGAACTTGCGGCCGACTTCTTCCAGGAGCACGCCCGGCGCGGCTGCCGGTTCAGCGCGATGGGAGCGGCGCAAGGATGGAGTCCGGAGTCCTACGCCGACTCCGTCAAGCGCCTGCAGGAGATCGGCTACACACGGATCGCCCTCGGCGGGATGGTCTCGCTGAAGATCGACCAGATAGTCGCCTCACTTGAGGCGGTGAGCCTTATCCGTCTGCCGCAGACTCGCCTGCACCTGCTCGGCATCAGCCGCGCTGAGCACTACCAAACGTTTCGTGCCCACGGCGTCGCGAGCCTGGACTCGACGAGTCCCTTCCGCCAGGCCTTCAAGGATGACAAGGACAACTACTACGCGTCGACCGGCAACTACGTAGCTCTGCGGATACCGTCCGCCGAAGGCAACACGCGCTTGCGCGAGCGGATCCGCGCTGGGCACCTCGATCAGCAGGCGGTACACAAGGCCGAACAGCATGCGCTGAACGCAGTGCGGGCCTATGACCGCGAAGCGGGGACCCTGACGGCTGCACTCGAGGCACTTGTCGAGTACGAGCAGATCTACGACACGCGAGGGCGAGCCCACACCGAGGCCTACCGCGCGACGCTCGAGGCGCGGCCCTGGGAGAAGTGCCCATGTGGGGTCTGCACCCGGTGGGGAGTCGAGGTCATCATCTTCCGCTGCACTCAGCGAAATAAGCGCCGCGGCTTTCATAACCTGTGGGTCTTCAACCGGACCATGCAGAAAAACCTCAAGGGCCGGGTTCGGAGCGCGGCCTTAAAGCAAAGGGAGACGGTCGATGCGTGAATCTGAGATGAGGCTCCCGGCGCTTGAGATACGGCAGGGCGAGCGCAGGCTCTACCAGTTCGGCGTCGAGGGTAGCCGACTGTCCCACATCAGTACCGTCTCCCGTGTCTATCGGGACCAAGACGGCGACATCGGCGGCTACCAGCGCCCCGAGGTCCAGAGCCATATCAAGGCGATCCGCTCCTATCTGGAAAGCCCGGGTGCGCTGATGCCAAACGCGCTGGTCATAGCGTTCGACTCTCGCGTACGTTTCAAGGCAGCGCAGGACGTCCGGGCCGTCGGCGGGACTAGGGCGGGCACTCTTATCATCCCCGTCCCGGACCAGCAGTCGCTGATCGAGGACCGCCCAGGCTGGGTCGTGGACGGACAACAGCGCGCGGCCGCCCTGCGCGAAGCGCAGCTCGAGAACTTCCCGATTCCGGTCGTGGGTTTCATCACCGACGACCTGCGAGAGCAACGAGCTCAGTTCATCCTCGTAAACAACACGAAGCCCCTCCCGAAGGGTCTGATCCACGAGCTCCTGCCCGTCACAGACGGGCATCTCCCCATCGCTCTGATTCGCAAACGCTACCCGTCCAAGCTGCTCTCCCTGCTCAATCTTCTGCCCGACTCCCCGATGGCGCATGCGATCAAGACGCCTACGATGCCCGATGGCCGGATCCGAGATAACTCAGTGCTGAAGATGATCGAGAACTCGATCACCGACGGAGCGCTGTACAGCTACCGCGACCCAAAGACGGGCGAAGGTGACACGAGCCGGATGCTCGAGGTGCTCTGGAATTTCTGGACGGCGGTGGCGCAGACCTGGCCTGCTGCCTGGGAGCTGCCTCCACGCAAGTCGCGCCTCACTCACGGCGTCGGCATCGTGGCCCTCGGCTACGTGATGGACGAGATCACGGAGCGCTGCTCCAAGGGCGATGTGGCGCCCACCGTTGAGCTCTACGCGGACCATCTCGCCCCGCTTGTGGACGTCTGTGCGTGGACCCGCGGTCAGTGGGACTTTGGTCTGCGCGAGCACCGCCCCTGGAACGAGTTGCAGGTCACTCCGAAAGACATCCTCAAGCTGACCGAGTTTCTGCTGCAGCACTATCGCGCTGCACATAGCCAGCCAACGGGATCGTCTGAGAATGCCACGGCTGCACTGGCCTGACGCGGCACTAGATTCCTCGAACGCAACCGTGCGCGGTAGCGGAACTGTTCGCCGATCCCCAGCCTCGTGTCCTTGTACTGCCCGCTGCTTGGTCATGCCTGGTCCTGCGTTGCCCCGGCTGTTGGAGCCGACCGTCACGACGTGATCGAGCCGATGGCAGGTTTCCGCCTCGACTCGCGGGCCGTATTGCGACATCTCGCGCGGGACGGTGGCGGTTGGAACGCGGCGTTCGCAGCGGATCCGGCCGCCGCGCGACTGCATTGCTGCGTCGATAGCATCTAGAAATGGCCGAGCCCGACCAAACCGACGCCACCGGACCCGTGGGGAACGCAACCGACGTGGACATCCCACTTGAGGCGGTCAACGCGCTAATCGAACGCGGAGAGAGCAACCGCCTCGAGTTCAAGTCGAGCCTGCGCTATGACCTCAACACGCAACGAGTAAATAAGGACCTCACTAGGACCATCGTAAAGGTCGTCGCCAGCTTCCTAAACACTCACGGAGGGACGCTCCTGATCGGGATCTCGGACGGCGGAACGCCGCTTGGCTTAGATCCCGACATCCAGACGCTCTCGAAGAAGAGCTTGGACGGCTTTGAGTTGACGCTCCGCAACGCCGTTGGAACGTACCTTGGCCCTTCGATTTCTCCCGAGGTGTCCGTGGCGTTCCCGTCCATCTCAGGCACCGTCGTCGCACAGATCACGTGTTCGCGGCACGTAGAACCCGTGTTCCTACAGGAAGGCGATCAATGCACCTTCTACGTTCGGGACGGCAACCAGACTCGACCCCTCCACGTTCAGGATGCCCACTCCTACATTCGCACGCACTGGACTGAGGAGCCTGCACCCTCAGCCGCCTCCATGAAGGAACTCGTCGCCGAGGCGATCCGCGACGAACTTGGGGCTGTTATGCCGGATACGCTACGCGCCGTCGTTCGCGCGGCAGTCGCTGAGTCAGCGCTGTCGCCAGCCAAGCGAATGGGGATGTCCACCGGCGAAACTCCTCCTCCGTGGCTGCACGTGGGCACTCGAACGGTTCTCAACCTCTTTCTCCGCCCGCTAGCCCAGTCACCCGACTGGAAGAACATCTACTTGGTGACTCCATGGATCTCGGCGATCGACTCGCTCGGGAGCATGACGTCCGATCAGTTCATCAAGCGCATCAAGGCAGATCGCACCACGGTCTACCTCGTCACCCGTCCGCCCGAGACCGACTGGCACGAGCAGGCGATCGCGCGACTTGGCGAGACGGGCCGGGTAAACGTTGCCCTTGTGCCGCAGCTTCACATGAAGCTGTACACCGCGTCGACAGCGCACGGATCCTTCGCGATGATCGGCTCGGCCAATTTCACTCAGCGGTCTCTCACCAACCACGAGATTGCCGTTCTCATCAACTCCTATGCCGACGGTCGGCGAGTCGTCTCTGATCTTCAGTATGAGGCCGCGCAGCTTTACCGACTGCCGGGACGCAAGCTGCTTTACAAAGCCTCGTTCGCCGATACCTAACCCGAGGAGTGACGAGACGTGGAAGAAACAATGCAGGAATGGTTCGGTCTCAAGGAGGGTCATCGCGACCTTAAGATCGAAACCGATACCGATGCGCGACTGTTCTTCGGGCGGCACGAGCTCAACAAGCAACTACATGCCATCCTTCGTCGCTCGTTTCGCACCGACTCTCCGCCAAAGATGGTCCTGTATGGCGGCTGGGGTGTCGGCAAGACCCACACCATGCGCCATCTCGAGTATGTCGTCGAGACGAACGACGGCTTTCCCGCGATTGTGGTTTTCGTCGAGTTGCCGGACATAACCAGTAAGTCCACCTTCCAGGTAGCCCATGCGGCGTTTCTAGACGCGCTTGGTCTGCCCCGAGCGCAGCACTGGGTTCTTCAGTTTCAGACTCTTCACCCGGCTGACGCGCAGGATCTTATTCGCGACTTCACCCAGTCGGGTGACATCAGCACGGCGTTTAGGAATCTCCTCGTCCCCGGCGAGGGCAGTCGCATTGCGTGGGATTGGCTTCGGGGACTTGCAATTAGTGCCGGGGACGCGAGGCTCGCCGGCCTTCCGCCGTCGCTTTCTCAGTCGAACTCCTTCGTCAAGGTTCTCGAGATGTTCGGCCGCTTGGCGAAGGACATCGAACAGAAGTTGCTGGTTTTCATGCTCGACGAGGCGACCAAGCTCAGCTACGTTTCCAACACCGATGCCGTTAACCACTGGACTAACGCCCTCAAGGCACTGGCGGATCAGCAGATGAAGGAGGTTGGATTCATTGTGTCTGGCTCTTGGGTTGAGACAGACGAAATGGCGCTACCCCTGCAGGACCAGCAGGTGGTGACGCGATTTGGCGATCCCAACTACATACTGTTGCAGAGCCTCGACGAGGTCGACACAAAGGCTTTCATCGGGTCGCTTCTCGGCGAGTGGGTGGACGATGTGGCCCGCGAGCGTCTGACTGGCGAGTTCGCCTCGGATGCAGACGGCGAGGACATTGCAGCGTCTTCGTTTCCGTTCACGGAGCGTGGCCTCGATATTGCAGCCGCATATGCGTGTCGACAAGGTGGCTACACGACTCCCCGGGACATCCAGGTTACGTTGGATGATCTTCTTAACCGGGCTATCGACGACGAGCGGCACATCGTGTCCTCCATCTATCTCACGTCGTTGATAAATGGATAGCGCCATGGTCTCGGCGCAATGGAAGGTACGGCCTTCTCTCGATCCGCCTCGCGCTGGAGTGTGGCTCGGTGCAGGAGGCGCCGAGACGGAAGGCGTCTGGCTCGGTTCCTTGGCCGAGGTAGTACCCGGCAAGCAACCCGCCGTGTGGCTCTCAACGGGAAAGGAGCAAGTTGTCGCGGTCGTTGGAAAGCGTGGGAGTGGCAAGTCATTTACGCTCGGAGTAATCGCCGAGGGACTCGCAAGCGGGACCGACACGCAATTGGGACGCCAGGAGCGTCCACGGGCGGTGCTTCTCTTCGATCCGTTGGACGTCTACTGGACCACTCGGTATCCCGTCGCTGCCAGTGCGAACACGGAGGCTCAGCGCCACTACGATCTCGCCCAGGCCGCGGGCCTCCCGCAACTCGACTTCGACGTCCGAGCATGGGTTCCGGGCGGGCGACGCGATGCCGATCCCGATTGGTTCGACACGCTCCGGCTGTCGGTACCTGGGATGGGACTTGAGGAATGGGAGCTTCTACTCGACACGAACGCGATGTCAGAGCCAATGGGGCAAGCACTTGCGGACGCCCTTTCCCTCGTTAGGTCGAGCGGGTACCACCGACAGGGGAAGTCAGTATCCGCTAGCCCGAGCTTTTCGGTTGCCGATCTGATCGACGCCGCTCAGTCCGACGAGCTTGGTGCGAGCTACCACACCGAATCTTTGCGGGCACTCCGCCAACGTCTGTCGGCTTTGGACGGGACAGGTTTGTTCTCGGCGGCAGGAACGACGCTCCAGGAGCTTCTTGCTCCCGGAAGGCTCAGCGTGGTTCTCCTCGGACGCCTTTCTCAGAGCTACCGAGCGGCCGTCGTTGCCATCTTGACGCGAATGCTCATCGACCAGCGCAACACAACGGCCTTCGCTGAGAAGCGCCTCGCGCTGGATCCCGAGTTGGCGTCAGAGGATCGCGATCGTGTAGCCGCATTGGCCGAGGGTGGTACGCCACGCACGGTTGTTGTGCTTGACGAGGCCCAGTCGTTCCTCGCCCCAGGCCCGCGCAGCCCCGCACGTGACGTTTTCGTCAGGCTCGTCAAGGAGGGGCGCAACATGGGGCTCTCTGCGGTTCTGGCCACGCAGCAGCCGTCAGCGCTTGATCAACGTGTTCTGAGCCAAGTCGAGACGTTTCTGGCACACCAACTAGTAACCGAGGCTGACATTCGGGCAGTTCGCGACAACCTCAAGTCAGAGACTCCAGACGGAATTCAGTTTGGCTCGCAACAGCTCGACTTCTCGGGGTTGCTGCGGCAACTACCAGCGGGCGTTTGCCTCGTGTCAGCAGCCGACGTCAATACGGTCGTGAGACGAGCGATGGTGGCTCGGGTGCGGCCACGCGCGACGGTGCATGGGGGAATCGAGCTCTAGGGGGATGGCTGCGCCTTTCATTGCTTACCTAACAGTCTTCAAGTCGAGGCTGGGGATCGGGAACCTCGTGGTCAATCTCACGGGATTTGTACATCAACCGGAAGCTGCGGTACTTCGTAAGCTGTCTGCTGTCCTACAGGAGCGGCGCGCGTTTGCCGTCGACGACAGCGTCGCGGCGCCTGTGTTCGAGTACCTGCTCGAGAAGCACCTGGTAGGGAAGTCGTATCGCGCGAAAGGCCGCTACGCGGGATATGCGCTTGAGGCAAGAGGCGGTAAGTGGACTGCGCGAGATCGTGCGGGCGATGAGCTGACGGACATGCCCGTCTATCTAACAGACGTGTGGCTCGCGGATCCCGCCATCACTTCGACCATTGGAGTGCCGACCCCGGACAACGCCGAGGAGGTGCTTGACTTCGCGTTTCAACTGCGACTTCTTTCGCGCTCCAAGAACACATGGACGGCGGCGGCGCAACTCATCTCCGGACTGCGTAACGAGTCGGCACTCGAGAGCCGAGCGGCGGAGAACCCGTTTCTTCTCCGACTAGAGGCGCCCGCACTCCTTCGACAGGTCGTCGCCTCCGATGGACTTGTCTTTCGGGAGGTGGTCCGCGGCTTGTGCGATGAGCGGGACGACACGATGGTCCGGCGCGACGCGGTGGCCGCTCGTTTTATGGAGGCGGTCAAGCGAGCGGTCGCTGCAGCCAAGATCCTGCGAGTGCCCCCTCCGGACCTCCGTGATCTACAAGCGTTTCTTGGCCTCATCGAAAACAGTTCGGTTTCCGGCGGCCGACGCGCTGCCCGTGGGGGAGGTCAGTCCATCAAGAAGTCCGCAGGACCTGGCGTACTGGAGCACCGGGTGTCTCCACGCCTCGAGTGGTTGGCCGATCTCGGCTACCTCACGAAGGATGGAATTCCGAAGAACAGCTTCGAGTACCGGGTCACGCCGCAGCTACGGTCTCTTCTCGCTGATCTCGACGATGGTTTCGGGTCCGACTATTGGCCAGAGACGGTGGCGACATCTCAGTGGCGGACGAACTCGGCCTGGGCCTCTATACGCTCTACGACCAGTACTCGCCCGTGGCGAGAGGCCATCGCAAGGGCGTACGCACTGATGCATCGGCGAATCGGACCGGCGCCGCTCCGTGAGGTCACTTTCGCGCTCTGTCTATTCGCGTCCTCGGACGAGGCATATTCATCGGTGCTGCAAGCTGCTGTGAAGTTCGCCAGCGCGACGGAGGGCGCCGCGGTGTCGGGGGGACGCTATCGTCGTTCAGCCGAGAACATTTATCTACCAGATCCCGTGTGGACAGATGCCTCCCGGTAAGGCCCCGATTCTCTGCCTCCACGCGCTGAGAATCGAGCAGAGACTCGACATACCGCTGTTTGTATTTGGGGTTGACGGCCGCATGGTTCATCGTTTCGCTACGGTCGATGCTGCACATCGTTCAGCCGACGGTGTGCTTGGGGGGTATCAACGCACTCGCGTGGAGCGCCACATTGCCGAGATCTATGCGTATCTAGCAACAGATAGCGCGATCCTGCCGAACGCGATCGTCGTGGCGTTTTCCAGCGATGTGACCTTTGAGGCGAGGCCGGGAGTGATGCGTACGGAGTGGGGCACGCCGGGCACGCTCCACGTTCCGCTTCCCGGCGGCGGAGAGGCTCGTCCGGGGCTGATCGTCGACGGACAACAGCGGACTTCTGCCCTTGCGCGGCTGCCTGCGACACGGAACTTTCCGGTGGTCGTTGTGGGCTTTCTCGCGACCTCTGCCGACTTGCAGCGCGAGCAGTTCGTCCTGGTAAACAAGACCAAACCTCTACCGCGCGATCTCCAAAACGAGCTCCTTCCCCACATCGGCGCAGAGTTGCCGAAACCACTCCAGATGCGCAGGGTTGCGGCGACGGTGATCGAGAAGTTGCGGTACGCTCGTAGATCCCCGTTCTATGGACGAATCCGCGGCCTGGGAGCAAATGCGGAAGGCTGTAACGTCAGCCAGGCCGCGGTTCTCGCCGTGGTTGAGACAAGCATCCGACGCGGCGGCACCTTGTCCCCGTACTATTCCCCGGATCCCACTGCGGCCGACGTGACGGCAATGGCACAAATCTTGGAGGTTTATTTCGTGGCCGTCGCTCGAGTTTGGCCGTACGCTTGGAATGAGAGCCCCTGGACAAGTCGCCTGGTACACGGAGTTGGTATCACTGCTCTGGGTCGCCTCATGGACGTTCTCATCCCCGAGGTGAACGTCACGTCTCCACGCGCGGTCGGTGCTGTAGAGCGACGGCTCCGTAAGATCGAGTCCCGATGTGCCTGGACTAGCGGCCGATGGCCGCACCCGCTCTCGTGCCCTTGGGACGCCCTTCAGAACACCAGCCAGGACAAGCGACGGCTTGCCGATTTCCTCATAGCTCAGTACGAGCAGCGACGGTAGGCACCGGGGCGCTTCTCCGGCCGGAGGGGCCGCGTCCCGCCCGTGACCCGCGCGGCACGGCGAGCCCTCATCGCCCGGGTTCAGGCGCAGCGGGAACTGCCCGACCTGGGCGGCTGGAGGGTCTACCTCGGCGGTATCGGAGTCGGCGTGGGCAGCCGCAGCACCGCCCGCGCGACCCATCGCATTGTGGGAAGAACTGATTCCCCGCGACAGGCGCGAGCCTGGCGCAGATCAACTCGACGCTGTCCTTCTCATAACCAGCCTATGCACCCAGGAGGAGAGGACAGTGAAGGCCAAGACCGGGCACGTTCGCCCTTTGTTCGACTAGAGCCCAGTTTGCGCCATGAAACCCGACTCAATGCGAACCTCTGGTACGCGGAAGGTCAGGTCGATCTGATCGCGTGTATCCACGCGGATTCCGTCGATCATGGCTTGGAGCACACCCTAATCCCATAGCCCAGTCGGTTCGTATACGATCCTGCCGATGCGAGGTTTTCTGCAGGCTAAAACACGCAGTCGTGGACATCGCCCTCTACGCAGTAGAACGTGGACGTTGGGTTCTATGGCCCGGCAAGGCGCACAAGTGCTATTGATCGCGGTGGCGCTCCTCGTCCTGCCGACGACAGCAGCAGCAGCAGCCAGCGGCAGGCCGATATCGATCGCGGTCTCGATGCCGAAGTCCGTCCTAGCAGGAACGAAGTTGCATGTAACCGGGCGTGTTCAGGGAGCCCGTCGCGGAGCCCAGGTGATACTAGAGACGCGCGGCAAAGGACGTTGGCAGAAGCTGGATCGACTCAAACTAAGACGTGGAACCTTCTCAGCCATCGTGCCGATCCCGATACGTCTTGGGGGCCAACGACGACAGTTCCGCGCCGTGGTGCTCGAAGGCGGCCACCGTCTGAAGGTTTCCTCGACGCACGTCGTGACGATCCTTTCCCCAGCTGGCGCGAAACGAAGCCCTCTTCCCACGAACACTAAGCCCACAGCGCCCGGACCGCCGGTCAGCACGCCTCAGCCACCCGCAATTGAGGTCACAGCCGACCAGGTCATTCTGCCACCCGGCTCCCAAGCCGCAGTAACAGGACTAGGCTCGATAGAACACGTCACCAGCATCGGGCCGCCTGAACCGACCCCTTACCAGGTAAGCGCCACAACAGACGGCACGACCCTCAGCGTCGCGACCACTCAACTCGCACCACCCGGCGAACAATTATTCACGGCTAAAGGTGACGGATGCACACCCGCCGGATGCGGTCAACCGATCATCATCCACATCAAAATTCTTGTCCGGTCACTTTCGGCACCTGCGGGCACGCTGGATGGCTTCACCTCCCCTTCGCCAGATCGAATCGCCGCTGGTACCCCAACTGGTTCGGGCGGGGTCGAACTCGCCGACGAGCTAAACATCACGCTTGGGACGCCAGACGAGGCCGGCACTCGCGCCGCTGCCGAAGCGGTCGCGGCGGCCGTCGAAGGCGTTGTGTCCGGAGGCCTCGAAGACCTGGGTGTCTACGAGATACGCTGGCCCACACCGCAGAACCTCGACACGAGGACTTCGCAACTGAGCGCACTCCCCGGTGTCACCGCCGTCGCGCCCGCCACGCCCGGGCTAACGACTACGGACGCCCTGCCTCCAGGCGACTGGAACGGCGCCGGCCCGCAGGTAACGTGGCCCTTCACACAGGTGCATGCGCAACAGGCTTGGGACACGAGCACCGGATCGAACGTCAAGGTCGGCATCGTCGACGGTGGTCTGGTGTATAAGAAGCACGAGGATCTGAACGTGGTCCAGTCGATCGGCGGGGGTGATGCGCAGCCACATGCAACCCATGTGGCTGGCCTGGCGTGTGCTGAGGGCAATGGCATCGGCCTTGTCGGTATGGCCTGGGGATGCCCGATCGTCAGTGCGGGTATAGGCGACATGTCGCCGATGGCGGTGCTTGAAGCAGCCAAGAAGGTCGCCCAGTCCGGCGTGGGCGTCGTCAATATGTCGCTCGGCTACCAGAACGGATATTTCTGCCATACGGCGTCCGAACAAGCAGATTTGAGCAAGCGTGCGGAGAAGGACAAGTCGGCATTCCGGCAGCTGTTCCAGGGACCGCTGGGGCGCAATATAATCTGGACCGTCTCGGCCGGCAACAACTGCGCCGAAGGTGTCCCCAGTCCGTGGGGCCTAAACGCGGACCTTCCGAATGTTATCTCTGTCGCTGCGACGAACGATGACGGTAGCCTGGCGAGCTTCTCCGATTTCGGACCCGGCGTCAAGATCGCCGCGCCTGGCGGCGTCAGCGCCGGGGACGTCGGGCTTTGGAGCACGTGGGTGGAAAAGTGTGGCCTCTTCAACTTGTTCACCTGCGGGGCCTACCACACCGACTCAGGAACATCGATGTCTTCACCGGTCGTCGCTGGCATCGCAGCGCTGGTGCGCGAAGCACACCCAGAATATGGGGCCGCCGAAGCTGCTGCCTGCCTCGACCAGACCGCCGGCAACGGAACCGGCTGGGCAGAAACGCAGAGCGCACATCCGACAAACAGACAACCGATTGTTCCGTACTCATCAGCGCAGGACCGCGTTCCGATCGTCAACGCCGAAGCGGCCGTCGCCTGCACAACGTTCAACTCGGAAGCCGCCGAATCCTACGTCGGCTCATGGTCGGGTAACGGCTGGATCCTGGACATCTCCCAGGAATCCGAAGGTGTACTCCGCGGCGTCAACCAGGCGACGACCTATTTCGTCAACGGATGTACCGCGGAACCTGGGCTGACAGTCATGACCAATATGACGTCGAGCGGATCAGGGCAATGGAACGGCTACGTGGTCTCAACAGACGCCTCGTGTATCTCGTACAGCTACTACTCGCCTATGGCGCTACGAGCGGTGCGGACCGTCGAAGGTCAGATCGCTCTCGTACTCGCATGGCCGCAGAGCGTCTCCGGAACACGGCCGATGATCGACGCGGAAGGCAGCGTTGTGTCGTCAACCCCGTACTACTCGATCTGGCTAACGCGGCCGGGGGCGCAGGCCCTCAAGTCGTTGCATGTCGTGCGCAAAGTCACGGCGCCGGCCAACGGCAGCAACAACAGCGTAATCTCACCGGTATCCCCCTCCTCGCGCATTGGAGCAGTACCAACTGGACCGCAATCCCAGCCACGGTGAGCGCTCAGCTCGATCTCAAGCCGGGGGAAGCAAGTCGGATCGCACGGCCCGCTCTCATCGGCGGCCGGGCCTTGCCGAAACCGTAATCACTCGCGAGGCGCCCGCGCCGGGGAGCCATGGCGCGGCTTTCAGGGTCACGCGGGCGAGCACCGTCGCTTGCGTAGTGGCTGGGTGCTGCGCCTCCTCGACCTCGACCTGGAGGTCATATAGGTGCCGTCCGAGTTCGTATGAGGGGCCTAGTCGCCTCCGCCCTTCGTAGCCCACCACGTGCACGCCCCGCCGCAGGAGCGAGTACTTGACCAGTGGCTCGAGCGGCACTGCAGCAAGCCCTCGCTGCGTGAGCAGGACCGTCCTGCCGCGCCTCACAGCGCGATCGAGACGGGTGGCGATCGTGCGCAGAGGCTGAAACTCGGGCTGGTGAGCGTCTGTGTGCTCGGCGGCCGCGACGGCAAGCGCACATGCGGTGAGCGCACCCATGGCTCCTAGCGGCCACCAGCTGCCCGCCACTCGCGTTAGCGAGGCTGAGTGCCAAGATGACCGCCTTCGCCTGCGCCCCGTGGCCCAACCGCGCGCCAGCACCGCGCTCGACCACAGCAAGAGCAGCCACACCCACATCCCGACCAGCGACCCCCACCAGAGCGTGTAGCCGAGCGAATGGACGCCACGCATTGGCGTCGCGCTCGCCACCCCTGCGAGCGACCCGCACAGAACCGCGCCGATGACGCCTCCGGCTATCAAGTCGCCCCGACGCGCGCGGATGGCGGCTAGCGTCATCACGGTCAAGGCACAAAGGATAAGCAGGGCGGAGACAGTGCCGAGGGCGCTCGGGATGGCCCACACGTCACTCAGGCGCGTATCGCCGTAGTCGCCGCCGCTGACGACGCCAACCTGGCGTCCACTGCGGTCGTAGAGCTCGTTTTCGGGCGCTTTCAGCCAGCGCGGCGGAACGCCCACCGCGCGCACTAGGACACGCCAGCCGACAGTTGCGCCCTCGGTCTTTCCTCGCGCGCCAGGGGCTGAGGCGAGCACGCTCAGGTTCCCTGGGGAGTGTGTGATCTCCTCGACAATTGGAGCGCTCCAGCAGATCAGCCCCACCAACAGCGCCGCGAGTACCGGGCGCCATAGCGCACTGTGGCGGTGCTCCCCGCGCCCTGTGTGTGCGGCTCCCTCGCCATCTCCAAGGGCACGAGAAAGAAGTAGACCGACTACCCCAACCCCAAGTAGACCGAGCGCAGGCGCCACGTAGGCGAGATGACACTGAACCACGAAGCTCCCGACCAGCACGGCCAGCGGCAGCAGCCATCGCTCACCACATGCCAGCGACCAGCACGTGAAGCTCAGAAGCATGAGTGGGAACAGGGCGGCCGCTGGGTTCCAGATGCCATGCAAGGCTTCGGTGCCAAGCGAGTGAGACATCAGTGCGATCGCTATGGCCGCGGCAAACATCAGCGCCTTGCCTCCCCTCCTGCGCGCGAGAGCGACTCCTCCGAGGATCGCCGCGGTGTTGAGTGCGCTCATCGTCAGCGTGAGCGCCGCGGGACCACCAAATCGCGCCGGCAACGCAAGCAACCAATACAGCATCGGCCCTGGGGCGAATGTCAGGTGGCCTACTACTCCCGACGCCATCGAGTACTGGCCCACCAGAGGCGTGTGCGACGTGAAGACGTCGTAGGCGCGAGTGGCGATCGTCCCCTGATCGGCCACCGGCAGCCACCCGTTGGCGAGGGCTCGGGCCTCGGCGACGATCACCGGGAGGGCCGCGCTGAGTCCCGCCAAGACGGTCAGGGCGTGGCGCGTGACCAGCGTCGCTGGGGAAAGCCGACGACGAGCTTCAGTCGTTCCGAAGACCGCCCACGAAGTACTGGCGTTCACCGAGGAACATCATGCCGAATGGCGTGCCTGCATGTCAGGTCATGCAGGACTATCGGAACTTTATCCTGAGCACCCCCCAACGGTCGTCGTGGGCCCGACCGAGTTCATAGCTCATCGCACACGTCACGTCATGTCGCGTCGACATCATCGAGTCGCGCTCTGGACAGCGCCACCCTCTCGCCATCAAAGGGGACCGCCTCTGCTTCGAGCAGGCGCCGCTGACGGGCTCCCTTTGCGAGCGACCCATCGGCGCGGACCACGCGATGCCACGGAGCAGCGTGCGCGTCAGTGCGACTAAGCACGTAGCCCGCCAGTCGGGGGGCGCCCGGCGAGATGTCGCCGTACGTACGCACGTAGCCCGGGGGGATCGCTCGCACCCGCCGCAGGATCGCTGTCTGGGCATCAGTGGTTGTTCGTTTACGCAAGGATTGGGCCCTGTTCAATGGCTCAGTATGACGATAGCTTCTGCGCATGAACGACCCTCCATCTCCCCGCACGAGGCTCCGCCGCATGCCTGCCCGTGGCGTACACGACCGCGAGACGATCGACGCCATCCTCGATGAGGCGATGGTCGCGCACGTCGGTTTCACCAACCAGGGCCAGCCCTATGTGATCCCCACGCTTCATGCCCGCCTGGGCGATCAGGTCTACTTCCACGGCTCCGCCGCCAGTCGCACCATCCGCGCGCTCGCCGCCGGCGCCTCGGCCTGCCTCACCGTAACCCTGCTCGATGGCCTCGTACTGGCCCGCTCCGCTGTCCATCATTCAGTCAACTATCGCTCCGTCGTCGTGCTCGGCGCCGCTCGCTCGATCGAGGACCTCGCCGAGCGCATGACGGCGATTGAAGCCTTCACCGAACGCCTCATACCCGGACGCTGGCAGGAGGCTCGGCCGCCCACCCTCAAGGAGCTCAAGGCCATCAGCGTCCTTTCCCTACCCCTCACCGAGGTCTCCGCCAAGGTCCGCACCGGTCCGCCTCTCGACGATGACGAGGACTACGCGCTTGACGTCTGGGCCGGCGAGATACCACTGCATATTGCCGCGGGCACTCTGTTGCCCGACCCCCGTCTCGACGCCGGCAGGAAGCCATCTGAGGCCATCCGCGGCTGGACTCCGCAGCGCTCCTGAGCGTCCGCCGCAGCGCTCCTGAGCGTCCGCGGGGTATCGTTCGCCGCGTGCTGAATGGGGCCTCATGAGCTACGAGCAGTGGGACGCGGTCGATCGCTACATCGCCGAGCATCTGCTGAAGCCCGATTCCGTCCTTGACGCCGCACTGCAAGACAGCACGGCCGCGGGGCTGCCACCAATCGCGGTGACGGCACCCTTGGGCAAGCTGCTTCAGCTCCTGCTGCGCCTCGCGGGCGCCCGCACCGTGCTCGAGTTGGGCACGCTGGGCGGCTACAGCACCATCTGGTTGGCGCGGGCGCTGCCCGCGGATGGCAGCTTGCTCACCCTGGAGGCGAACCCCGACTACGCCAAGGTCGCCCAGGCCAACATCGCCCGCGCTGGCCTCGAGAGCGTTGTCGAAATGCGCGTTGGGCCGGCGCTTGAGACATTGCCCCAGATCGCCAAGGAAGGCATCGGTCCCTTCGACGCCATCTTCATCGACGCCGACAAGCAGAACAACCCCGGTTACCTTGAATGGGCGCTCAAGCTATCCCGCCCCGGCACGCTTATCGTCGTGGATAACGTCGTGCGCGCAGGCGCCATTATCGATCCCAACATCGTCGATCCTCACCTCGATCAGGTGGGCATGGAGGGCGTCCGCCGCTTCTACGAGATGTTCGTCGCGGAGCCGCGCCTCAGCGCCACCGCGATCCAGACTGTCGGCAGCAAGGGCTACGACGGGTTCGCGCTCGCGCTTGTCAACGACTTGGGATAGGCCGCGAGGCCCCATTGCGCCCCATCAGCGTCTGGCGCCCCGCCTCGGTCCAGATGACCTGCTCGCGACCGGGCCCGACTCCGATCAGGGTGACGGGGGCTCCCACCTGCTCAGAGATGAAAAGCAGGTACTCCCGTGCGGCCTCGGGGAGGTCTGCAAGCGTGCGGCACTCGCCCAGGTCCTCTTTCCAGCCGCGCAGCTCGGTGAGCTCGGGGGTGGTGTGGTGCAGGACCGTCTGGTGATAGGGGAAGTCGTCGAACTGGGCTCCCTCGGCGCCGCGATAGCTGGTGCAGACCTGAATGCGCTCGAAGCCCGAGAGGACGTCCAGCTTGGTGATCACCAGCGCCGTCATCGTGTTCAAGCGCGCGGCGTAGCGCAGGGCCACCAGGTCCAGCCAGCCGGTGCGCCGGGGGCGCCCGGTGGTGGTGCCGAACTCGCCGCCGCGCTGGCGGATCGTCTCGCCCATCTCGTCGTGCAGCTCGCTGGGGAAGGGGCCCGCGCCCACGCGTGTCGTGTATGCCTTGGAGATACCCCACACTTCGTCGATGTTCTTCGGTCCCACGCCCGCACCCACGCAGGCCGCGCCCGACAGCGGGTTGGAGGAGGTCACGAAGGGATACGTGCCGTGGTCGATGTCGAGCATCGCTCCCTGTGCGCCCTCGAAGATCACCTTCTCGCCGCGATCCAAGAGCTCCCACATCAGCCGCGAGGTATCGGCGATGTGCTGCTCCAGGCGATGGCCATAGGTCAGGTACTCCTCGGTCATCGTGTGCAGATCGAGTTTGGGGTCCTTCTCGAACGGTCGCAACGAAAGACGCTTGGGCTCCATTGCCGCCACGATCTTCTTCTTCAAGATCTTCTCGTCCAGGAGATCCTGCACGCGGATGCCCAAGCGCGCTGCCTTATCGGCGTAGCAGGGACCGATGCCGCGGCGCGTCGTACCGATCTGCAGGCTCCCCAGCTTCGCCTCTCCCGCGGAGTCGAGCAGCAGGTGGTAGGGCATGATCAGATGCGCATTGCTTGAGATGCGCAGGCCGCTCACGTCCACCCGCCGCGCCCGCAGCGCGTCCAGCTCCTCGATCAGCACGCGCGGGTCGATCACCACGCCGTTGCCGATCACGCAGCGCTTGCCCGGATACAGAATGCCTGAGGGGATCAGGTGCAACTTCCACTCCACCCCCTCGCGCACGATCGTATGCCCAGCGTTGTTGCCGCCCTGGAAGCGCACCACCGCGTCGCCGTGTTCGGCCAAGAGATCGGTGATCTTGCCCTTGCCCTCATCGCCCCACTGGGCGCCCACTATGACTATCCCTGGCATGTCGCTCTGGAGTGTAGGGGGTGAGTTCAGGCCGTCTGCGCCGGTGCGCGGAACTCGCGGCGCTTGTCCTCGCCATACAGCGGGATCAGATCGCCGCACACCTCCACCAGCCGCGAGACCGTGCGCGCACCCAGCCGCTCGGAGAGCTCGTCGGGCATCAGATTGGTGGTGGCCACGATCGCCCGCTGCGCCTCGTAGCGCGCGTTGACGATCGAATACAGCTGCTCCAGCACCCAGTCCGTGCGCGCCTCTGCGCCGAGGTCATCGAGGTGCAGCAGGTCCACCGCCGTCAGGCGGTCCAGCAGGTCGAGCTTGCCCTCCGGCGAATCGATCGCCTCGCGCAGCAGATTCAGCAGGCGCGGCAGCGAGTAGATCGCCACCGAGCGCCCCACCTCCAGTGCGGCCTTGGAGACGAGCATCGCCAGCGTCGTCTTGCCGGTGCCCACGTCGCCCTGTAGCCACAGGCCTCGGCCGGCGTCGAGGTTAGCCGCGATGCGCTGCACGTAGCGCCGCACCGACTGGATCTGAGCAGGGGCCGTCCGAGCGATGTCGCTCACCGGAGGACGGTCGAAGGACACGCCCTGATAGCGACGGGGAATCCGCCCCTCCAGGCTGCGTGTGCGCGCGCCTGCGATGCGCGCTGCACGGCAGCGGCAGTCAGACGCCGTGTTGGTCTCCTCGTCGATCACGAAGCCGCTGCCATCGCAGATACCCAACGGGCAAGCACCGGCTCGCAGCGCCACGGGCAAGACTCCGGGCGGCTCACTCACCGCGTTTACGATCTCTGGCAGCTCAGAGCTCACTGCGCGTAGCGCTCGCCTGCGTAGTTCATGAACTTCGGGTACTCCTTCTGGAAGGTCAGCGTAACCTCGCCGGTGGCGCCATTGCGGTGCTTGGCGATGATCAGGTCGGCCTCGCCTGGGCGCTCTGACTCAGGCTCGTAGTACTCATCGCGATAGATGAACATCACGAGGTCCGCATCCTGCTCGAGGTTCCCACTCTCGCGCAGATCCGAGAGCTGGGGCTTCTTGGGCGAGCGCTGCTCCACCGCGCGGCTCAGCTGCGAGAGCGCGATCACCGGCACCCCCAGCTCGCGCGCCAGGATCTTCAGGCCGCGGCTCAGCTCGCCCACTGCCGTCACGCGGCTGTCATAGCGGCTGTCGGTGCGCATCAGCTGCAGGTAGTCGATCACGATCAGGCCCAGACCACCCTCCAGCTGGCTGTGCAGACGCCGCGCCTTGGCCCTGATCTCCAGCATGCCGACGTCGCTTGAGTCATCCACCCACAGAGGCGCGTTGGCCAGCCGCTGGCTGGCCTTGAGAATCTTCGGCCAGCGCTGCTCACTTACGCGGCCCATGCGCAGCTCCTCGCCCTTGATCCGCGCCTGGGACGCGACGAAGCGCTGCGCCAGCTCCGCCTCTGCCATCTCCAGCGAGAACAGCGCCACTGCCTTGCCGTGCTCCACCGCCGCGTTCTCAGCGATGTTGCACACCAACGCGCTCTTGCCCATCGCCGGGCGCGCCGCCACGATGATCAGGTTGCCCGGCTGAAAGCCGCCTGTGATCTCATCGAGGTCCTTGAAGCCCGAGGGGGTGCCCGTCAGCGCTGTGCCCTCGAGCGAGAGGCGGTGCAGCTTGTCGAGCTCCTCGTGCAGCACCTCCTCGATCGCGCGGAAGTCCTGCTGGCGATCATCGCGCGCCACCTCGAGCATCGCCTTCTCCGCCTGCTCCACCAGCTCACGCGGCGGCGCCTCATGGCCCAGCACGCTCGCCTGGATCTCATATGTACTGCTTAGCAGTCGCCGCAACAGTGCGTTCTCGCGCACGATCTGCGCGTAGCGGCGGGCGTGGCCGGCGGCGGGCACCACCCCCGTCAGCTCGTCCACCGCCGCCGCCCCGCCGATCTCCTCGAGCTTGCCCTGCTGGCGCAGGCGGTCGGTGACCGTCAGCACGTCCACCGGCTCGCTCTCGTTATAGAGGGTCAGCATCGCCTGGTATATGAGGCCATGACGCTCGCGGTAGAAATCGTCCGCGCGCAATCCCTCTTCGATCACCAGCGCATACAAGGAGCGGTCCGAGAGCAGGATCGCGCCCAGTACCGACTGCTCCGCGTCGAGGTTGTGGGGTGGGGCGATCACGCCCGTGGGCGGGGTGCTCCCGTTGCTTTGGGTGGCTGTGCTCATCGGTTTCGCGAGTCTAGATCGACGCGTGTGCGCGAACGTGCGGACAACCCGCTATCAGGGAGGAAATCGGGCCGCACGAACCCATGTTCGCACGGCCGCCGGACTTGCTTTTGGGCTATGGCGAGAGCCGAGCTACTTCTGCGCCACGACCATCGTCTTCACGGTGGCGCTCACGCCCTCGACCACGTCCACCACGACCATGTAGGTGCCCACGTTTTTGATCACCTCGGGCAGGTGCACGTTCTGGCGATCCAGTCGCAGGCCGCGCGCCTCGCGGATCGCCTCCGCGATGTCCTGCGCGCTCACCGAGCCGAACAGGCGCCCATCGGAGCTCGCCTGCTCGGTGATCGTCAGCACCGTTTTGTTCAGCAGCGCCGCGTTGTCCACTGCTTTGGCGGCAAACTCGCGCTCGGCCCGCACGCTCGCCTCTTTGCGGCGCAACTCGGCCTCGAGCGCCCCACGCGTCGCTGGCTGGGCGAGCTTGCGGGGGATCAGGTAGTTGCGCAGGTAGCCCTTGGAGACCTCCACTACTTTGCCCTGCTCGCCGAGTGCATCGACGTCCTTGAGGAGTATCGCCTCGGGCATGCGTCGCGCTCGCGCTTACCGTTCCCGATCTCGGTCGCCGCGGTCGCGGCGGGGTGCATCGTCGCGACCGCCCTCGTTCACATAGGGCAGCAGCGCCAGCTCGCGGGCGCGCTTTACCGCGCGAGCGATCTGACCCTGATGGCGGCGGCACGCGCCCGTGATCCGCCGCGAGCGGATCTTGCCCTTCTCGCTGACGAACTTGCGCAGCGAGCCTACGTCCTTGTAGTCGACCTGCTCGACCTTGTCACGGCAGTGCTGGCATGGCTTACGCCGGCCGCTGCCGGGCCCGCCCTTCTTGTCTCGACGGCGGACTGGCTTGCCGCGGCCGCGCGATTTTGCCACTTCTAAGACCTACCTCTGTGTGTGCTGGCTAGAAAGGGATGTCGTCGTCGCCACTGGCGCCGACTCCGACCGGTGCGGGCTGGAAGTCCTGGTTGTCGACCGGGACGTCGCTGCCCTGTGAGGCTCCATTGCCCGCGAAGCCGCCGCCTGTAGAGGCGTCGTCCCGTGAGCCCAGGAACTGCACCGAGTCGGCGATTATATCGACTGCCTGGCGCTTTGCGCCGTCCTGTGCTTCCCACTCGCGCCACTCCAGGCGCCCATCGATCGCCACGGGACGTCCCTTGCTCAGGTAGCGAGCGGCGTTCTCGCCCTGCGCTCCCCACACGGTCACGTTGAAGTAGTTGGGCTTATCGACCCATTCTCCGCTGGCATTGTCTTTGCGGCGTGTATTGCAGGCGATCCGCAGGCTGCACACCGACATGCCGCTCGGCAGCGAGCGCAGCTCCGGATCCGCGGTCAGGTTTCCGGTCAGCACTACCCGGTTGATGTTGGTGGCGGCCACGTCTCTTCCTTTCCTCTCCGGCGCCCATTCGGGGGGCCGGCTGTGTCTCTCGTATAAGTCTTCCGAGTCTAGAGGGGCCCTCGGGCGCCAACTTTGGCGCGACTCCGCTCCTTGCGAGGATTACTCCCCGACGGGATTCAGCGGCTCTTGCGCGAGGAGGTGCGGAACACCTCATCCCAATACGGCGCGCTGATCCCGAAGCCCTTCGTCTCGTCCTGGAAGTGGTGGCGCATGTGGCGCTCGCGCAGCATCCGCCCCAGGCGTCCCCGCGGACGAAAGTGGTGCACGTAGTAGTGGATCATGTCGTACGCCAAATACCCCGCGAAGAAGCCCGCGCCCAGGCCGGGGGCATAACGGCTGCCGAACACCACGTAGATCGCTCCGAAGACCACAGCGCCCAGCGGCAGGCTCACCGATGGCGGCATCACCAGGCGCAGCGGGTCGTTGGGGTGTTCATGGTGGATGCCGTGGATGATCCAGTGCAGCCGTGCGCCCAGGCCCTTCTCTGGCTCGAAGTGGAACACGACGCGGTGCAGCCAGTACTCGAACAGGGTCCACATCGCATACCCCGCGAGCGCCAGGCCGAGCATGCCCAGCACGCTCACCTTTTCAAGACCCCACGCCGCCAGCAGCACCACCGCCGGGAAGAAGATCGCTACTACCACCGCTGGATGCACACGCGAGAGCGCGTCCAGCAGCCGCGACTCGAACATCCGTGGCGAATCGCGCAGCACATCCGTCCTGCTCAGCGGTTGATCACCTCCCACATCTACTCCGTCCATGCCTCCGAGTGTATTACGGGCGGGGCGAGTGCGCTCAGGCGGGCTCGCCAAGGGCGAACTCGTGCTCGGCCTCAGGCACGGACTCGGGCTCTGCATGCTCGGAGTGGTGTGGATCGGGGTGGGGCGGCGCTCCCAGCTCCGTTTCCACGCGCCTGCCCGCGCGCATGTCCGGCGCCGCGGGCGTGCCCGGCTTGAGCTTCACGATCCGAAAGCGCACGATCCCGTCCGTGATCCGCAGCGTACGGTCAAGTCCTCGCAGCAGCTCCGGCGTGGAGGAGTGGAACTGCAACAGGTGGTACTCCGCCGCCTGCTTGTGGTCGATCGGGTAGGCCAGCGCACGTTCACCCCACTCGTCGTGACGCAGCAGCTCGCCCTGTGCTTCGATCGCGCTGCGCGCATCGGCCACTATCTTCGCCCGCGCGGGCGCATCGGCCTCCGTATCGAGCATCAGGACCAGATCGTATGTGGGTGCAGGCAGGGTCATACGCGCGGCGCGGGATGATAACAGCGCCAGGCTCCTAACAGCGACGGGCGGCCCATCGAGACACGCCCTCCACTGGCCTATCGAGACAGGCCCTTCGCGCGGATGTCCGCCAGCTGCTCGTCGATCCAGTCACCCGGATCGCGCGATGTCACGATCTGTACGAGGCCTTCCGCGCGCCGCCGGCGCTCCCCCGCCTCCATCGCCAGCGCCGCGTAGATCGAATTCGCCAGCTCCTGGATGTCGAAGGGGTTTACCGACAGCGCATACTCACCCAGCTCCTCGTGCGCGCCCGTGTTCTCCGAGAGGATCGACACGCCCTCGCGCTCATTCACGATCGGACCCTCCTTGGCCACCAGGTTCATGCCGTCGAACATCGCATTCACCAGCAGCACGTCGTAGTGCTTGTAGGCCGCCATCGCCTCCTCCAGATCGTCGCGCAGCTTCAGCTGGATCGGCATCCAGTCCGGCGTGCCGTGGCGGTGGTTGACGACGGCCACCGACGCCTCGATCCGCTCCAGGTACTCGGCGTACTGCGGCACGTCCGTACGCGAGGGCATCAGCTGCGCCATGAACGTCACGCGCTCGCGGAACTCGGGGTGCTGCTCCAGGAACAGGTCAAACGCCGCGAAGCCCCGCAGCACGTTCTTGCTCAGGTCAGCCCGGTCCACCCGCAGGATCAAAAAGTCCCTGCGGCGGCGCAGCAACTCGCGCTCGAACTCCTTCACCTGCGGGCCCTGTGCCACCTGGCGGGTGGCCTTATGGTCGATCGGCAGCGGGTAGGCGCGCACCCACACCTCACGCTCCCCTCCGGGACACGTCACCGTGCCGCGCTCGAAGTCAACCTCCAGCTCCATCAGATCGCGGCAGCACTGTAGGAAGTTGCGCCGATAGCTGCGCGTGTGAAAGCCGATGATGTCGTTTGCCAACAGGCCCGTGAAGATCTCCTCGCGGATGCGCGAGGGCAGCACCCGCCAGGCATCCGACTGTGTCCAAGGGATGTGGATGAAGTGGTGCAGGAACACGTCCGGGCGCGCGCGGCGCACCAGATCCGGCAGCGTGTAGAGGTGGTAGTCGTGCACCATCACCACCGGCTCGGGTTGGTCCTGCAGCTCCTCGACCACCGCCCGCGCGAGGTCCTCGTTGACCGCGTTGTAGCCGAACTCGAACGCCTCGATCTCCTCACGGCTGATGTCCGGCGCGTTGGACAGGTCCCACAGGTAGTGCTGGATGAACCACAGCATCGGGTTGGCGAAGACGTTGTAGAAGCGGTCATAGGCATCCGGGTCGCTCACGACCAGGCGCACCTGGTAGGAACCCCCCGCCGGCGAGCGCACGGGGAAGGCGCGGCCTTCGTGGCTGCGCGCCACCTCGGCGTCGTACTCGCTCATCGCGCTCGCCACCCATACCGCCTCGCGGTGTGAGGCCAGTCCGCTGAGCGCCGTCACCAGGCCGCCCGAGCCACGCTGCACCTCGCCCCCGGGGCCAAAGGTCACCGGGCCGCGATTTGACACCAGCACCAGCGGGGCTCGCTGTGCCGGTGTCGCGCTCACGACTCCGCCAGCTCCGTGAAGATCTTCAGGTAGTCGCGCAGATAGCGCGGCGTGAGGAAGTGCATACGCACATGCTCCTTGCCGCGCCGCCCCAGTGCTTTCCCAAGCGCCGGGTCCTCCAGCACCTCGAGCGCGCGCTGCGCGCACTGCTCCGCGCTTGCAACGAGGAACCCCGTCACTCCGTCCTCCACCTGCAATGGGATGCCGCCCACGTTACCTCCGATGAACGGTCGCGCCTTCCAGATCGCCTCCGAGACCGTCAGGCCAAAGCCCTCGCGCGTTGACTTCTGGATTAGCACATCGGCGTGGGACTGGAAGGCATTGACCTCGATCGAGCCGACGTTGTTGAAGTTATTGAGGATATGCACGTCCGGGTCTCCATCCGCGTGCGCGATCGTCGCGTTGAAGAAGTCCCAGCCCTCGGGGTCGTCGCTTGCCATCGAGCCCACCAGCGCCAGCTGCACAGCGGGCAGCTTCTCCTTCACCGCGCGGTAGGCGTCGATCACCCCCAGCGGGTCCTTCCAGGGATCAAAGCGCGAGACCTGGCACATCAACGGCCGGTCCACGTCGATGCCGAACTGCCCGCACACGTACGAGGCGTCCTCCGGCGAGAGCGCCATGTTCTTCGGCGCCAACGGGTCGATCGCCGGTGGCACGATGTTGACCTTGCCCTCCATCCCCTTTGGCACGTAGGCCGCCATGTGAAACAGCGACTGCGGGTACTCCTCGATGAACGGCAGCAGGCGCTTGATCGTCTCCGGGTTGGGCGTGGAGAGGTCGATGTGACAGCGCCATACCCACCCTGCCGCCTTCTCCGGTACCAGCTTCTGCAGTGCCGCCGGCTGTGGGTCGTGCACGAGGCACACATCCCAGCCCCCGCTCAGCTCGCGCGCGTTCATTTCGTTGTAGCTCATCCACGTCGCCCACTGCTCCTCATCGAGATCCTGCGGCGCGCCCTGCAGCGCATTGTGCATCAGCTTCGTCGCGTTGAAGAACTCCTCGCGACCATAGATCACCTGCCACTCGCACTCCAGGCCCACGTCGCGCATCAGCGGCACCAGCGTGTAGAGGATCTCCGAGACCCCTCCCCCGAACGCCGTCGCTGAGACGTGCACCACGCGGCGGCCCTGCAGCGGCTCCGCCAGCTCGCGGATTTCATCAATCAGACCGCGGCCGCAAATGTGCGTGTAGTCGGCGAGCGACTTCGTTCCGACGGCCACGGGCTGGAGCACGCGCGCACAATATCCATAAGGAGGGCTATGGTCTTCGGCGGTGCTCAACGGACGCATCTACCGTGCCGCCTTCGTGCCCCTGCTGTTCGCGCTCGCGATCGCCGGCTTCTCGCTGAAGGCCCCCGCGCGCCCGCTCTCCTCAACGCTTGCGCCCGATGCCTTCGACGGCGCCCATGCCTTCGCCGAACTGCAGAGCCTTGACGTCCAGTACCCCCAGCGCCGGCCCGGAAGCCAGGGCGATGAAGCCCTTGCCACGCATATCGCGCAGACGCTCGCGGGGCTCGGTGCTCCAGGCGCCGCCGGCTTCTCTGTGCAAACCCGCCAGCTGCAGGCACAGACCATCGACGGTACACGCACCCTCACCACCATCATCGCCCGACGCCCCGGTATCACCGGCGCCAGCCCGATCGTACTGCTCGCCCACCGCGACGCCCCCCGCAGCGGGGCTGCCGCCGAGCTCTCGGGCACCGCTGTGCTGCTCGAGCTCGCCCGCGTGCTTGCCACCAGCGAGACCCAGCGTGCCGTCATCGTCGTCTCGACCAGCGCTGGCAGCGGCGGCGACGCCGGCGCGCTCGACTTCGCGCGGAACTCCGGTGGGCCCGCGGACGGTGCGATCGTGCTCGGCGACCTCGCCGGCGCCACTGCGCATAAGCCTTTCCTCGTGCCTTTCTCGAGCGCTGAGGGCAGCGCATCCGCCGTGCTGCAGCGCACTGTCTCCGCCGCCCTCGCCCGCGAGGTGGGGGTCGATCCCGGCACTGCCTCTGCGCTCAGCCAACTCGCCCATCTCGTTCTGCCCCTCACCGCCGGCGAGCAGGGGCCGCTGATCGCCCACGGCATTCCCGCCGTGCTTGTCCAGGTCAGCGGCGAACGGCCGCCAGCCGCCGGCGAGGCCGTCAGCGCCACGCGCCTTGAGAACTTCGGCCGTGCTGTGCTCAGCGCTGTCTACGCGCTCGACAGCAACCCCGACCTCGGCGCGGCGAGCGGCGGTGGGGGAGGTCTCGAAACAGCGCTGCCGATCGAACGCAAGCTGCTCCCCGCCTGGGCCCTACGCCTGCTCGTCGCCACGCTACTGCTGCCACCGCTGCTCGTCCTCATCGATGGCTTCGCCCGCTCGCGCCGGCGCCGCCTGCCGATAGGGCAACGCCTGCTGTGGGCGCTCGTCTGCGCTCTGCCCTTTCTGCTTGCTGCCCTCTTCACGCGCCTGCTGGGCCTCTCGGGCGCTATCGCCGCTCCCGCGGGCCTCGTGCTGGCGCAGGGACTGGCCGCCGGCGCCGCCGCGCTGGAGGCCGTGCTTGCACCGGTCTTCGTGCTGGTGCTCGCCTGGCTTTCCTGGCCCGCGCTCGTGCGCCGCCTCGGTCTGCATCCGCGTGCTGAGGACGACGCCGCAGGACTCGCGCTGCTGCTTGTGCTGCTCGCCATCACGGTCCTCGTCTGGATCTTCAACCCCTATACCGCGCTGCTGTTGGTGCCCGCCTTGCACATTTGGCTGCTCCTCGCCCAGCCCGAGTGGCGTCACGCCGCTGGGCGCACCCACCGCCCGCGCGCGCTTGCCGTGGTGGCACTCGGGCTGCTGCCGCTGGCGCTGCTTGTGGTCTTCTACGCTCGCCAGCTCGGCTTGAATCCGGCGCAGGCCCTCCATGCCAGCGTCCTGCTCTTCGCCGGCGGCGCCGTTTCGATCCCCGCGACGGTCCTATGGAGCCTGACGTTCGGTTGCTTGGCGGCCGCCGTGCTTGTGGCGATCGGCTCCTCGCCGCCTCGCCTCGCCGGCCCGGACTCGGACGAGGATATCGCGATCACCGTCCGTGGACCCATGTCCTACGCCGGTCCCGGCTCACTCGGCGGCACCGAGTCCGCTCTGAGGCGCTGATGCGTCGCGCGTGGCGCGTCCTCTCGTGGGTGCTGATCCTCGCCGGCACCCTCGCGCTCGCTGACGCTGCCGTCACGCTTCTCTGGCAGGAGCCCTTCTCCGCGCTGTACGCCCGCATTCAGCAGGACCGTCTCAGCAGCGCGCTGCACAGCGTCGAACGCGCCCAGCCCACGCCCATCGAGCGTCGTCAGCTCTCATCTCTTCCCGCTCAGCGCCAGCGCATCGCCTTCCTCGCCAGCGAGCTCCAGCACCACGCCGCCTATGGCAGCCCCGTCGGGCGCCTGCACATCCCCAGCGTCGGCATCGACTTCGTGATCGTCAAGGGCACCGGCGTCTCCGAACTGCAGAAGGGACCAGGGGTCTTCCCCGAAACGCGCTTTCCCGGTATCGCTGGCACCACTGCTATCGCCGGGCATCGCACCACCTACCTCGCGCCCTTCCGCCACATCGACGCTCTGCGCAGAGGCAACCGCATCGTGCTCGACATGCCCTATGCCCACTTCACCTACACGGTCACCGGTCAGCGCGTGGTCTCGCCCAACAATGTTGGCGCCGCCGTGGACTCCGTCGGCTACAGCCGCCTCGTCCTGTCTGCCTGTACGCCTCTCTTCAGCGCCGCTCAGCGCCTGCTGGTGTTCGCGCGCCTCACGCGCACCGTGCCCGTGGGAGCCGCGCGCGTGGGGCTCACCAATGGTGCTCGAACCCCTCCAGGTGGCGCGCTTGGCCGTCCTCCAGCAGCGTCACCCCTGGCGGAAGGGACTGCGACGCTTGCACCACCTTCCCCACCCACGTGATCCCCACTGCGCCGACCTGCGCCAGCGCCTCCTCCGCGGCCGTCCGCCGCTCCGCGGGCACGCATACACACAGCTCGTAATCTTCGCCTGCGCTCGCCGCAAGCTGCCAGGGCGGCACACCCAGCTCCTCGCTGACTGAGACCACGCCAGCGTCCAGCGGCAGCAACTGCAGATCCAGCTCTAGTACCACGCCGCTCATCCGTCCCACATGGCCCGCATCGCTGGCGATCCCATCCGAGAGGTCGATCATCGCGTGTGCTCCCACGCGCGCCAGTGCGCGTCCCTGCGCCAGGCGCGGCAGGGGCCGGCGCACCCGCTCGATCGCCGCCTCCGCGTCCGGCGGCGCGCTCGCGCGCCCTTCCAGCAGCGCCAGGCCCGCGCCCGCGCCGCCCAGCCTACCCGTCACGCCCACCAGATCGCCCGTGCGCGCGCCGTCGCGCCCCACCACCTCGGCCTCGCTTTGCGCCCATCCCATCGCGGTCACGCTCACCAGCAGCGCCGGCGCTGCCACTACGTCGCCCCCCACGATCGCCGCGCCCGTCTCCCGCGCGAGGGCGCGCGCGCCGCGCACGAGCTCGAGCGCCTGCTCCTCGCCGAAGCCCGGCGGCAAGCCCAGCACGATGTAGGCCTCGCCCGCCGCTACTCCCATCGCCGCCAGGTCCGACAGCGCGCCAGCCAGCGCTCGCCATCCCACCTGCGCCGGTGTTGCCCAGCCGTTCTGCGCGCTGTGCTGCAGGCGAAAGTGCACCCCGTCGAGCATCGCGTCGACCGAGGTCACGCACACCGCGCCCCCCTTTATGACTGCGGCATCGTCCCCGATCCCGCGCAGCACCCGCGGTCCCTGCGTGGGTGCCAGTTCGGCCGCGATGGCCTCGATCAGGGAGCGCTCGCCGATGCCCTATCGGTGCCGGTAGACGATGCGAGCGCGATCGAGATCGTAGGGGGAGAGCTCGCAGCGCACTCGATCGCCCGGCAGGATCCGGATCCGGAACCGCCGCATCTTGCCTGCTACGTGCCCCAGCACCACGTGATCGTTGTCGAGCTTCACGCGGAACATCGCGTTCGGCAGCGCCTCGATCACCTCGCCCTCGAATTCGACCTTGTCTTCCTTCGCCACGTGTCAATCCCAATCTTTGCGGGTGTCTGCGGTCCAAACTACCAGTGTCAGCCGTGCGGAGCACTCGTGCCACCGCCGGGACCTGCCTGCGGCGTCTGTTCGCGCACCTGCGGAGCGGGGTGGACAGGTTCGTGGGCGGATTCGGGCGCTTTGGGCTTTTCTGGCTTTTCTTTCTTTTCCTGCTTGTGCTTGGAGGCTGATTCTTCTTCGCTGCTACTCGATTCCACCGCTTTGCCTGTCGAGGCGTACTTGCCGAAGAATGGCTGGTAGCTGATCGATTCGCTGCTGCTGGGGAAGGGCACGCACTTGTTACCCACCACTTCAGACATATACGCATGCCAGATACGCGCCGGTAGGCGCCCGCCCTGCTGGGCTTCCCCGTGCACGCTCGTCATGAACACCCGCCGATTGGGGTAGCCCATCCACACCGCCGTTGAGTAGCGCGGCGTGTAGCCGTCGAGCCAGGCGTCGATCAGGTCGCTCGTCGTGCCTGTCTTTGCCGCCGTCGGGCAGCTGATCGCCGAATTGACGGCCGTGCCGCTCTGCACGTTCTGCTCGAGAATGTGCGTCTCCTCCGCCGCCACCGCGCTTGAGATCGCCCGCACGCGGTGGTCGCGGCCCCAGTTGCGGTCCACGCTGCCGTCCGCGAACACGACCTTCGTGATCGCCACTGGCGTGTTGCGCAGGCCGCCGTCCGCCAGCGTCGCGTACACATTCGCCATCTCCAGCGGTGTCACTCCCACGCGCAATCCCCCCAGCGCCTGCGCGGCATTGCCATCCAGGTGTGTCTTCACCCCCAGCTTGTAGGCCATGTGCGTGATCGTTTCCTCACCCAGGTCTGCGGCCAGCTGCGCGTACACCGTGTTATCCGACGCCAGCGTTGCCTGCACCAGGTTGAGCGACTTGTTCAGCGAGGTCCCCTCGAATGTCTTCACTTCATATGTCGGGTATCCCGGCAGCCAGCCCGCGGGCAGCGTGTGCGAGACGTAGTAGGTGCTGTTCGGGTCGATCCCGCGCGAGAGCGCGTCCGCGAGGACGATCGCCTTGAAGGTCGAACCCGGCTGGCGGTGGCCGTCGGCCGCTAGGTTGTACTGGCTTTTGCCGTAGCTCTCACTCTCCGCCATCGCTTCGATGTAACCGTTCTGTGGGTTGATCGTCACGATCGCCGACGCCGGGTCTTCGGGCTGGTTGAGGATTTCTGCGATGGCCTTGCGCGCCAGGCGCTGCATGTTTAAGTTGATCGTCGTATATACCTTCAGGCCGCCTCGTTCCACCGTTGAGCGTCCATAGCGGTGGATCAGCTGCTCGCGCACGTATTCGAAGAAGAAGTTCTCCCGCCGGGCGGAGTAGTAGGTGCTGTGCCTGGTTTCCAGTGCTCGCGCCTCCTCTGCCGCCGCCAGATGGGGGGAGATGTAGTGCAGTTCCGCCATCTTCGCCAGCACCTCGTTGCGCCGCTTGCGCGCCTCGTGCGGATACAGGAAGGGGTTGTACTGCGAGGGCGCCTGCGGCAGTCCCGCCAACAGCGCACTCTGCGCCAGGTTCAGCTGCCACACGGGCTTGTCGAAGAAGATCCGCGCCGCCGCCTGCACGCCGATCGCTGTCTGTCCTCCCACCGTGCCGTAGGCCACGCTGTTCAGGTAGCCCGTCAGGATCGTGCGCTTGCTGTGGCGTTTGTTGTATTCGATCGCCAGCTTGGCCTCGTCGATCTTCTGTTTGAACGTGCGCAGGTCGTTGCCCAGATACACGTTGCGCACCAACTGCATCGTGATCGTCGAAGCGCCCTGCAGCGTCTGTCCATTGATTACGTCCTTCACCGCCGAGCGGAAGATGCCCGTCAGGTCAACCCCATTGTTGTGATAGAAGCGCTGATCCTCGATCGCCACGGTTGCGTCGCGCAGCAGGGGCGGTATCTGCGTGTATGTCACGGGACTGCGCAGCTCATCGGACTGGATGTAACCCAGCCGCTCGCCGTCCGCCGCGAAGACCTGCGAGGAGGCGCCGCTCACCAGCGGATGCAGTTCTGAGAGCGAAGGCGAGGAGTTTGCCACCGAGAGCACATAGCCAACCGCGCCGATGGTGCCCAGCACCAGCAACGTCGCCACCACGCCGAAGCCGATCATCAGCATCCGCGTGGGGCCGCCGCGGTTATGGCGCCGGCGGCGCTGTCTTGCCTGTCGCGACATGGGGGTAATCGAGGTTACCGGGCCGAGGTGTGATTTCCTGCACTCGCGCCATGAATCCCGATACCGCTGAGCTGGAGCTGGCCCTCGCTCGCCCGACGCATGTGCGCTGGCTGGGAGACCTGCGCGCCGACCCCGCGCGTATGGCTGCGGTGCGTGATTGCTGGCGCGCGCTCGTGTGGTCGCGTCTGCTCGTGTGGGCGGCCGGCGTCGGCACGCTTGTGGCGTTTGGCTTCGGACCCCATCGCGGAGCCTTCAATCCACCGGGCCTCACGCGCGGCTTCGGTCCCCTGGGCGATCTCCTCGCGGGTCCCGCTGCGCGCTGGGATTCCTCGTGGTACCTGGTCATCGCCCACTACGGCTACCGCCCGGATCTCGGTTCCTTCACCGCCTCGCGCAGCGCCTTCTACCCGCTCTACCCACTGGGGATCAGGGGGTTCTCGGATCTCGGCCTGCCGCCCGTGCTCGCGGGGGTGCTCATCTCACTCGTCGCATTCGCGCTGGCTCTCTACGGCATCCATCGCCTCACGACACTTGAGCTGGAGCCCGCGCGGCTTGCGTCGGCCCGGCTCGCGTCGCCGCGGCTCGCGTCGGCGGAGCTCGCGTCGGCGGAGCTCGCGTCGGCTTGGTCCCCGTCGGCTGAGCCCGCGTCGGCTCAACCCTCGGTAGCGCGGCTCGCGGTGCTCCTGGTCGCCTTTGCGCCGATGGCGTTCTTCTTCTCGGCGGTCTACACGGAGTCCCTTTACCTGGCCCTCTCCGTCGGCTTGTTCTGGTGCGCGCGCCAGGGGCGCTGGATGTGGGTGGGCGTGCTCGGTGCGCTTGCCGCCGCGACTCGTAGCACGGGCATCCTCCTGCTGCTGCCTGCCCTCGTGCTCTACCTCCACGGGCCGCGCGAGGACCGCGCCTGCGATTCGCGGGGAGTGCTGCGCTATCGCCTGCGTCCGGACGCCTTGTGGCTTGCGCTGATCCCAGCCGGGACCGGCGTCTACCTGGCCTACCTCGGTCTGTCGGGCGCGGACGCGCTGCTGCCCATCAACGCCGAGCACATCTGGAACCGAGATTTCACGGCGCCCTTCGCAGGCGTCTGGCAGGGATTCATCGCGGGCAGCGACGGACTGCGCCAGCTGCTCTCGGGGCAGAGCCGGCACGTCTACTTCGCTCACACCCAGGGCAGTCCAATGATCGCGGCCGGGCACAATCTCATGCTGCTGGCCTTTCTCCTCTTGGCGCTGCTTGGGCTGGTGGGAGTCTGGCGGCGGCTGCCAGCAGCCTACGGCGTCTATGTGCTCGCAGCACTCGCCCTGCCGCTCTCCACCCCGGTGGCCTCCCAGCCGCTGATGTCGCTGCCGCGCTTTCTCGTGGTGCTGTTTCCCCTGAGCATCTGGGCGGCCGCCTGGCTGGCGCCCCGCCGGCGTCTGGCCTTCGCCGTGCTCCTCGCCTGTGCCTTGCTCATGGCGCTTTTCGTGGCACAGTTCTCGACATGGCATTGGGTGGCGTAAAGCCCCGCGCGATCCTCCTCGATGGCCTCGGCACGCTTGTGGCGCTGGCGCCTCCGTGGGAGGCGTTCGCCGAAGATCTCTTGCGCGAGCACCGCATCGAGCTCAGCGCCCGTGAGGCCGAGTGGGCCTTCACTGCCGAGATGCACTACTACCGCGCCCACCACCTGGAGGGGTGCGATGTCGCGGGACTGAAGGCTCTGCGCGCGCGCTGCGCGGAGGTGCTGCACGCCGCGCTGCCGCCCCACGCCGCGCGAGCACTGTCGCCGGATGAGCTCACCGCCTTGATGTTTGGCGCTCTGCGCTTTACCCTCTATCCCGACGTGCTCGCCACCCTGGCGCTGCTGCGCGCGCGGGACATCCGTCTGGTGGTGGTAAGCAACTGGGACATCTCCCTCGCCCTCACGCTGCAGGCACTTGGGCTCGGCGAGCTGCTCGACGCGGTCATCACCTCCGCCCAGGTCGGCGTCGCCAAGCCCGCGCCCGAGCTCTTCCAGGCGGCGCTCGCCGCGCAAGAAGTCTCCGCGGCGCAGGCGCTGCACGTGGGTGATGACCCCCACCTCGATGTCGCCGGCGCTCGCGCCGCGGGGGTCCTGCCGGTGCTCTTGCGCCGCGGGTGGAGTCCGGGGACGCCCGCAGATGCTGTCACCATCACCTCCCTTGCCGACCTTCCCGCGCTGATCTGAGCATGGAGTCCGGACCTAGCTCATGGCGTCCCTGGACCGCCCCTGCCGCGTTGTTTGCGGCGGTGGTCCTCGCTGCCGTGGGCGGCCTCATCGTCGATGTCCCGGCGGCGCTCTTCTTCGGCATCAAGATCAACGCGAGCAAGCTCCCACCGGGCCTTGAGATCGCGGACACCGCCATCCAGGACGCCGCCTTCGTGGCCGCGGTGGTGATCTTCGCGCAGTTGGGCGGGCGCACGCTGCAGGCGTGGCAACTCGGCCTGCGCCCCACGCGCCGCTGGTACGCCGTCGGCGCTGTGCTTGTGACGGTCGTCGTCTTCTTCATTTTCACGGCCATCTGGTCCGCCGCGCTGGAAGTGAGCACCAAGGAGAAGGTCCTGGAAACGCTTGGCGCCAACGAAAGCACGCTGCTGTTGCTCGCCAGCGCTGCGCTCACGTGCGTGCTGGCGCCAGTATGCGAGGAGATCCTCTTTCGCGGCTACTTCTTCGCGGCCCTGAGCAACTGGCACGGGTGGCTGCTCGCGGCGGTCCTGACGGGTCTGGTCTTCGGCGGCATCCACGCCGGCTCGGCGCCGCTCGTGGACCTCGTGCCGTTGGCGTTCCTGGGGTTTGCGTTGTGTGTCCTCTACCACCGCACAGGCTCCCTCTACCCCTGCATTGCCACGCACGTCATCAACAACTCGATCGCCTTCGGGGCGCTCGAGAACTGGAGCGCGGGGGATACCGTCCTGCTGCTGCTCGTGTCGCTCGCGCTCGTGGGCGCACTGGCGCTGCTGCTGCGCCGCACGGGCGTCATCGGCGATCCCCCGCCTGCCGGCGTGCCTGCGCCCGCCCCCACGCCTGCCGTCGGCGCCGGCACATAGGATCTGTCGGGCGATGATCGCCGCCGCGCCCCCGCCCGCGCCTGTCAGCACCGGCCCTGTCGCCGGCCACATGACACTGGTCGTGCAGCACGTCTACGGTCATCCCCGCTTCGCCCTCACCGGCGAGAACCTCGTGGTGCGCGGCATCGTCCTTCCCTACGTGCCCCACCAGCGCGTCGTGGTGCGCTTCATGCGCAACGGCCGCGAGGTCTCCTCGCAGTGGGCCTCCGTGCGCTCCTTGGGCAACGGCGCGGGGCAGTTCCACGCCGCCTATACGAGCTCCAAGCAGGGCGTCGAGTGGGCCACGGCCGTGCATCGCGCGAGCCTCCAGCAGGGCTCCTTCAGCGCCAAATCCGCGCAGGTACGCGTACTCAGCGCCGATATGCACGAAGGCGCCGGCGGACGGGGCGTGGGTGTGCTGCAGCAACAGCTCGGCGCGCTGCACTACGCCGTGCCCCACAGTGGTTTCTTCGACGCAGCCACCGGCCGCGCCGTCGTGGCCTTCCGCAAGCTCACCGGGCAGGCACGCGTGCCAAGCACCGATGACACCTTCTTCCACCTCCTCGGCGAGGGCGCGGGACAGTTCCACGTGCGCTACCGCTCCGATGGGCGTCACGTGGAGGCCGATCTCACCCGCCAGGTCCTCGCGGAGATCGACCCGGGCGGAAGGGTGCGCAGCATCTACACGATGAGCTCGGGCAAGCCCTCCACACCCACCGTAATCGGCCGCTTTCGCGTCTACAGCAAGACCCCCGGCACGAACACCAAGGGCATGGTCGACTCCAACTACTTCATCCGCGGCTACGCGATCCACGGCTACGCCGAAGTGCCTACCTTCGCTGCCAGCCATGGCTGCCTGCGCGTACCCATCCCCGATGCTCCCGCGATCTTTGCCTGGATCCAGCTCGGCACGCCCGTCGATGTCTACTTGGAGTCGGGCGGCGGCAGCCACAGCGTTCGCGGCAACGCTGGGCCGTAGGAATTTGGGTTTTGAAGGGCCGCCCTTGAGGGGCGGCTGTGTTGGCCGGTTTGTGTCAGAACCTATGCGCGCATGCGCAGCACGCGCGCCAGGTAACCGAGGCCGAATCCGTATACGAGCAGCGCGAGCACCATTCGCACCCCACGCGTGGCCCATTCGTTGTGCACCCCCGTGACGGCCCCCGCAAAAGGCGAGGTGATCGTGGAGGAGGCTTCGTCGATCGCGTCCCGTAGGCCGCCTTCGGTTTTCTTCGTCGTGCTTTTCGGCTTCGCGGCGCCGGCAATACTCGCGGGTGCGCTTTCGTTGACTACGTTCTGCTGCTGCGCGCTGGCGTTGCCAGCCTGGTCGATCGCGAAGAGCCCGAAGGAGACCACGACGATCACACACGCGATTCGCGATCCCAGCCGCAGCACCGTAGACACTCCATTGACCATCTCTGCGGCCAGCTTAGGCTTCGCTGTGGACGCCACCGCCCGCTGGGGACGGATGTTCAGGAGGCATGGCCGCCCTCGGCGCCGATTGCTCAGCGCGCGCCGGTAGCCTTAGCTCAGGCCCGCGTCAGTGAGGCCACGCCCTCGTAGTCCAATGGATAAGACGACCGCCTCCTAAGCGGTAGATCCAGGTTCGACTCCTGGCGGGGGCATGGGTAACCTGGATTTCATCGCTACGCGTGCTCTCATCACTGGAGCCACTGGGTTCATCGGCGGTCGCCTTGCAGCGTCGCTGGCCCGCTCGGGGATCAATGTCCGCTGCCTTGTGCGCACGCCCGCAAGAGCTGAGCATCTACGGTTGCAGGGGTGTGAGCTTTGCCAGGGGGATGTGACGGATGCCGGCAGTCTCGAAGGAGCAGGGCGCGATGTCGACGTCGCCTACTTCCTCGTCCATGCTATGGCCGGCGGGGAGGGCTTTGAGGCGCGCGAGCGCGAAGGCGCGCGCAACTTCGCGCGCATGGCCAAGCGCGAGGGAGTGGGGCGAGTTGTCTACCTCGGTGGGCTTGGCGATGAGAGCGTGTCCAAGCATCTGCGCAGTCGCCACGAGACCGCACTCGTGCTTGCCGCCGAGGGGCCGCCGCTCAGCTACTTCCGTGCTGCCATGGTGGTAGGAGCGCAGAGCGAGTCCTACCGAACGCTGCGTTATCTCGTCAAGCGGCTACCCGTGATGATCGCGCCGGCGTGGCTTTTAATCGCCACCCAGCCCATCGGCATCGATGATGTCGTCGAGTACCTGCGTCGCGCTCCTGACGTGCCCGAGTCGCGGGGTCGGGAGGTGCAGATCGGGGGACCGGACGTCCTCTCCTATGGGGAGATGCTCGACCGCATGGCAATCGTCATGGGACTGCGTCCACGGCCCAAGCTGCCCGTGCCCTTCGTCACGCCCTGGCTCTCAGCGCTCTGGCTCGGGCTGGTCACGCCCGTCGATACCAACGTCGCGCGGCCTCTCGTCGAGGGGCTCACCACCGAGACGATCGTCACGGACCCCTCCGGCGCCGAACCTTTCGGCATTGCGCCGTTGCCCTTCGATGAGGTTCTGCGGCGTGCGCTCGGCGCGGAGGAGGAGCGTAGGCGGGCGCCCCGCAGTAGCCCTTCAGGCACATAGCCGGATGGTCCGAGGCCATCCTGGATCTACACAATTACGTACTTTTCCATTGGACAAATCTGGGCGAATGTTTCCGACTAGGGGCCTATCTCCATCAGCAGATGTCCCGTGTTTATGCGGTTTCCACCTTGATCTATGAGATAGTTGATGTATCTTATATCTCGGATCTTGACTGGACTGGCCTCGGATGACCATACTCGTCAGAGTCCCTTACTTGACTGGCTGGAGAGCAGCGATTAAGGGGCGCGACATAGACATCGGACGGCAGGTCCGAGGTCCGGGCAGGCTCAAGATGTCGCCCTAGCAGGAAGCATCCAAATCCAATTATCCCGGCTCAGGACCGGGGGGAAGGAAGTAACTCGTATGCTCAAAATCAGGTTAGCCTTGTTGGGCGTCCTGGCTCTCGTGGTCATCAGCGGCATCGCGGCGCCTACGGCGTCAGCGGGTGGGCCGTTCTGGCACGTGGGTGGGTCCAAGTTCACTCAAGGCACAAGGCAACTCGAATTGCAAAATAAAGGCAATGCTGTCCTTAAAAGCGAAATAGCCCTAATTAGAGTAGAAATTGAATGTGGAAAAAGTAAATCGGAAGGCGCGGCCATCGAAGGCAGCGGGCAGCAAAAACCAGGCCAAGATAAAGGCCGCCTGAGATTTGAAGAATGCGTAACCAAAGTGGCTGGTAATACCAACCCATGCAAAGTAGTAGAACCAATCATCACAAATCAAACAAAATCAATACTGGGTACGTCGAGTGAAGCCACACAAAAAAAATACGTCGATATTTTTGAACCACAACAAGGAGCGACGTTTGTCGAACTGACTTTGGAAAATAACATTGAAAAATGCCCCGTTCCAGGCACATTCCCGGTAAAAGGGGCGGTGGCAGCCGAATTGGCGCCAACAGAAGCCGAAGCAGCAGAAGGAAGCCTGATATTCCCTGAAACTGCAATCAAGAAGGCACAGGTATTTAGCCAGGCCTCCGGTCAACCAGAAGAAAGAGCCACGAACCTGTTCCTGGGGGCCAACGCCGCTAAATTCAAGGCCTTCTACAAAGCCAAACTGGCCACTAACGAAGTTTGGGGTGTCTTCCCGACCTAAATTTGAGCAATAACGTGTAGCAACTCAATAACGTGTAGCAACTGAGACGGAGGGCTACCGTGGTAGCCCTCCGTCCATATAGAGACAAGCATTGACCGTCGAGTCAGAAACAGACAATGCACGCGGTATGAGCTGGCGCTAAGCTAGCAGCTAGATATTATTGGGAGGGGTGTAATAGCCCTGAATGGTGACGCGCCTGGCCCGGGGCGAGTGCGGGAGAAACTATCATGGACATTAGGCGTGCAGTACTAGCTAGCTGTGGAATCGTGGTAGCGCTGTCAGCCATATTGAGCTCATTGTGCTCCGCGGCAGTAGGCAGTGGCGCTACCCCAGCGTGCCCGAACAAGCTTTCTCCTGGATTTCGGGCGTATCTCCCTGACTGCCGTGCGTACGAGTTGGTATCTCCTGCGTATAAGGGAGGGTTCCCGGTGGGCATTTCTGGAGTGTCCAGCAGCGGAGAAAGGGTCTCTGGCGATGGGTTTGGCAACTTCGCTGGCACCGAAGACACAGGCGCATTTTTGCAGAATTACGAGTTCATCCGAGTGGCAGGGGAATGGAAATCGGTGCCCTTGGACCCGCCGTTCTCTGAGTTTTTTGCATATCAGGTCACGAGTATAAGTCCGGACTTCAAAGTGAGCCTTTGGTCAGCACGTACGCCGGCGCAACCTTTATTGGAAGGGCTATATAGCGGACCTCCAACCGGTCCTCTTCTACGTATCGGGCCGGGAGAACCACCGGGCGTGGTGGAAGCCGCCCTTACCTACGTGGGAGCGTCCGACGACCTGTCCCACGTCTTGTACGTGGACAGCTCGCAGGGGGGCGGAGAAGTAAGTCATCTTTGGCCCGGAGATACGACGGCCCTCGGCCGCCTGCCGTCTCTTTACGAATACGCGGGTACAGGCAATACAGAACCGCGGCTGGTGGGTGTCACCAACGTGGGCACGCCGCCTAACATCGGTGCGTCCCATCTCATTAGTAATTGCGGCATATTCCTCGGTAGTCGACCGATTGGAGATGGTTACAACGCAGTGTCGGCTGACGGTAAAACGATCTTCTTCACGGCTGCGTCAGCGAGCTCATGCGAAGAATCGTCAGGGCCTCCAGTAAATGAAATCTATGCACGTGTCGATGCAGCCGAAACCGTGCCTATCTCGGAGCCTACGTCCAACGCATGTTCAAAATGCATCCCGAGCCCGAAGGCCGACGCGCAGTTTCGAGGCGCATCTCTAGACGGGTCGAGAGCGTTCTTCACGAGTGAACAGCCCCTGCTAACCGGCATCACGGGGGCTGGTCCGTATCTATACGAGTATGACTTCAATCGTAGTAAAGGCAAGAAGCTGACCCTCGTATCCAACGATAACCCCGCGGGGGTTCTCGTGCAGGGTGTAGCCCGCGTTTCCGAGGATGGCTCACATGTCTATTTTGTCGCACAGGGCGCATTGACTGGTCCCAACAGGGAAGGGCGATCGCCGGTGGCCGGCCTTCCCAATCTGTATGTGTGGACCGGAGAATGTGGCGAAGGATCAACGGCCTGCGAAAGCCCGGTGGAACGCACGGAACTGGTGGCGACGCTTTCATCGGCGGATAGAGAAGACTGGGGCAGACAGGACTTTCGGCCGGTGCAGGCAACCTCGGACGGCCATTACTTGGTATTTCAGAGTGTCGCCGACCTCACATCTGATCAGGAAGGGCAGCAGGAGGCAGGTCAGATCTTTCGGTACGATGCGCAGGCAGGCGTCCTCACACGGGTATCGCGAGGGCAGGAAGGCTATAACAACGATGGTAACTCCAGTGTGTATCCAGCCAAGCTCCCCCGTCAGGGCTATGTCATAAGTAACCCAGTACAGCGCTCTACGTATCTGGCCATCTCAGAAGACGGCTCGCGCGTGTTCTTCTCGAGCGAAGATGCACTGACTCCGCAGGCTGTGAGTGGCATTAGCAACATCTATGAGTATCATGAAGGGCGCGTAGGCCTGATCTCAGATGGCAGCGACTTCGCATCGCGGTTGCCTTTCGCAGGTATCGAACTGATTGGGACGGATGCGTCGGGACTCGACGTGTTCTTCAGTTCTGCCGATCGTCTCGTGCCACAGGACACTGATACTCAGACGGATATATACGACGCCCGTATCGGTGGTGGTCCGCCGCCGGCTGTGAACCAGGCGCCGTGCTTGGGTGACTCCTGCCAGGGTGGCGGGAGTGTCCTTCCCACGCCTCCCATGACGGCGCCGGTCGTTGGAGAAGCACAGGCTTCGCCACAGGGAGAAACGGTTGGTGTCCGCCGAGGCACGCAGAAACGAAAGGTGAAGCACAAGCCGAGGCACAAGAAGCGTAAGCGTAAGGCAAAGGGAGGCGCTGGCAAGAGAGCGATAGCCTCCGCGGGCGGCATCCGATGATGCTACAAGGCATGAGCTTCTGCCGGACAGCAGAATCCTGCCTGGGTAGGCTTTCCATGCTCACGGTGCTCGTGATCCTTGCGGCGACGCCAGCTGTGGCCTCTGCTGAATCGCCGCGGCCAGCTTGGGAAGTCGTCTCGTTGGCTCGCCCGAGCAATTTCTCTGTAGAAGACAACGCCAGGTGTGCGAGCAACTTCATCTGCGATCAGTACGTTGTGACTCTCACAAACGTCGGAGGCGCCCCTACCAGTGGTCCGCTGACCATGGTCGATACACTGCCGGAAGGCTTGAGGGCTGCTCATATGCTGGGTGAGAATCTCGAACTGGCGCCAGGGTTCTTCGAACAGGGATCTGGCTGGGAATGCAGCACGGTCACGACGACCTGTATTTATAACGGTGCGGTGGCCCCGGGCGCAACCCTGGCGATCAAGGTGGAAGTCGAAGTCACGTCTGCTGCTGGCACTGTGACAAATGCCCTGCGTGTGACTGGCGGCGAAGCGCCGCCAGCAGCGACGAGCGAACCGTTGACGGGCGCCAACACTGTGGGGCCCCTGACGGCCCCGTTCGGCATAGCTGGCCTGGGGATGGCGGCACACAGCATGGAAGGCCGGCTTGATGAGCAGGCTGGCGATCATCCGTACGGCGTTACGACGACAGTTAATCTCAACACGCGGATCGAAGCAAAGCAGGGGGGAGCCCATGCTTACGCAGACGCCGAACCCATCAAGGATCTGGCCGTATATCTGCCGCTTGGCTTCCTCGGGGACCCGACCGCTGCCGCACGGTGCTCTCAGGTGCTGCTCAGCAGCGGGAGGGAACTCTGCCCGCCGGACAGTCGCGTCGGCACGGTCATCCTGTTCACCGAAAGCGGTGTGTTGAGTTCGCTCGAACCGGCAAATCAGCGAGTGCTAACGGACCTCTATAATGTGGTGCCTGAGAACGGATATCCGGCGCAGCTCAGCTTCACGGTATATGGGCGTTCACCACAGCTATATGCGAGCGTCGTGCACACGCCGGCAGGGTACGCCTTGAGGGTGGCGTCGCCGGGCATTACGCGTGCCATCAGCTTTGAGGGCGCGGCACTCACACTCTTCGGTGATCCTAATACTGCAAACGGCAACCCCAGTGCCGCCAAGGCGTTCGTGACCAATCCGAGCAACTGTCAGGGGGGTCCGTTGAGGACGCGGGTTGAAGTTGATGCGTGGAGTGCGCCGGGGGTTTGGTGGCCGGCTGAAGCTGTCGCGTATCCAAAGATCACGGGTTGTGAATTATTGCAGTTCGCGCCGACTGTTGAGTTGCACCCCGAAGTCAGCCAGGCGGAAGCGCCCGCCGGCCTTCAGGTCAAGATCAAGGTGCCGCAGAACCCGTCGCAGTTCCCGGTGCTGGCGGTGCCGCAGCTCAAGGATGTGGCGATGACGCTGCCGGCGGGAATGACGATTTCTCCCGGTGGTGGGGATGGCTTGGTGGGCTGTCCCGCAACGGGACCCAATGGGTTTGACATGCCCACAGGAGGCGGCACTCCTACCGAAGCCGGCGAAGGGGAAGCGATTGGGGCGGATGGGATGACCCATCTCGTCGCCGGCCACTGCCCGCCAGCGTCGCAGATCGGGACGGTGGAGATCACAACCCCAGTGCTGGAAAGGCCCTTGGAGGGGCACGTGTATGTGGCTCAGCCGCAGTGCGGTGGCAGTGGTCAGCCGGAATGCACCGCTGCCGATGCCAGCAACGGGCGGCTGTTCAAGATCTACCTCGAAGCCGAAGGGTCGGGGGCGGTCATCAAGCTTGCCGGCACAGTCTCGGCAGATCCCTCCACGGGCCGCCTCACGGCGAGGTTCACCGAAAATCCACAGCTGCCCGTCAGCGAAGTGACGCTCAACCTCAAGGGCGGCGGACGCGCGCCGGTGGCGAATCCGCGCCAGTGCGGTTCAGCGCTCGCCGTCGGCGATCTGGCACCTTGGAGCGCGCCCATTACGCCCGATGCCATTGTGCCAGCCTCCTTCAATGTCGACTGGGACGGCGCCGGCGGCCCCTGCCCGGCCACGCTTCCCTTTGCGCCATCGCTAAACGCAGGCGTCACCAATGCGGCAGCCGGTCACTTCAGCACCTTCACCTTCACGCTCACGCGCGGTGATCGCCAGCAGGATCTCTCGCGGGTGCAGGTCAAGCTGCCAGCGGGGATGCTGGGAATGCTCTCCAAGGTGCCACTCTGCGGGGAGCCGCAGGCCTCGCAGGGCACCTGCGAAGAAGCCAGCCGCATCGGTACGACCCTCGTCAGGGCCGGCTCGGGGCCTCAGCCGCTGGGGGTCACTGGCAGTGTCTACCTCACTGGCCCTTACAACGGGGCGCCTTTCGGGCTCTCGATCGTGGTGCCGGCCATCGCCGGGCCCTTCAACCTCGGCAACGTCGTCGTGCGCTCGCGCATCGACATCGATCCCAGCACCAGCGCGGTCACCGTAACCAGTGACCCGCTGCCGCAGTTCAAGGACGGCGTGCCGCTGCGCCTGCAGATGGTCAATGTCTCGGTCGATCGCCACGAATTCTTCTTTAACCCCACCAACTGCGCGATCAAGCAGATCGCCGCCACCGTGGAATCCGAGCAGGGCACCTCGGCCAACCTGACAGCGCCGGTCGCTGCTGAAGGCTGTAACGGCCTTCCCTTCAAGCCATCCTTCAAGGTATCTACAGGCGGCGCCGTGTCGAAGGCCCTGGGCGCCAGTCTCAACGTTAAGGTGACCTCGGGTGCGGGTCAGGCAAACATCGCCCGAGTCGCTGTCACTCTGCCCAAGCAGCTGCCCGCGAGGCTAACCACGCTCCAGCACGCCTGTCCCGCGGCTGTGTTCGCCGCCAACCCCGCCACCTGCGACCCCAACTCGCTTGTTGGATTTGTCAAAGCCAATACGCCTGTTCTGCCGGTAGCCCTGACGGGTCCCGCTTACCTTGTATCCCACGGTGGCGCCGCATTTCCAGACCTTGTGGTTGTGCTCCAGGGCGACGGCGTGCGCGTCGACCTCACCGGCAACACCAATATCGTCAAGAGCATCACCAGCAGCACCTTCTCGAGCGTCCCAGATGCGCCCATCAGCTCCTTCGAACTGCAGTTGCCCCGCGGTAAGCACAGCGCGCTCACCACCACCGTCAAGTCCCTCTGCGGGCAGAAGCTCGTCATGCCCACCACCATCACCGGCCAGAACGGGGCTCAGATCAAGCAGAGCACCAAGATCGCCCTCACCGGCTGCCCAAAGGCGAGGAAAGCCAAGGCCAAGGCTCGCGCCAGGCAATCGCGCCGCGCCTGAGCGTCCGCGCCAGTTCTTTCAGGCGGGCTTTCACGCCTCCATCACCAGCGTCACCGGACCGTCGTTGACCAACTCCACCTGCATATCCGCACCGAAGACGCCGCGCTTGGCGCCAGCCGCCACACAGAAGCGCTCGTACAGTGGCTCCGCCTGCTCGGGTTTCGCGGCGCTCGTAAAACTCGGGCGGTTGCCCCGTCGGGTGTCGCCGTACAGCGTGAACTGGCTCACGCACAGGATTTCGCGCTCGCCCAGTCCATCGTTCATGTGGCCCGCCTCGTCCGCGAATATGCGCAAAGCGCGGATCTTTGCGGCCAGGCGCCCTGCCCGCTGCTCATCGTCGTCCGGAGACACGCCCAGCAGGACCAGCAGGCCGGCGCCGATCCTTGCGACCTCTTCGCCGTCCACCGTCACGGCTGCCTCCGTCACTCTCTGGATCACCGCTCGCATTGCGCGAACAGGGTAAGCGTTACAACGACTCCCCCGCGCCCACCGATACGGGGGCGAGGTCTTCCTCACGACCGCTCGCCGCGCTTGCCATGCGCACGCAGTCGCGCCCGTCGCGCTTGGCCTGATACAGCGCGCGGTCCGCGCTGCGCAGCAGGTTAGGCATATCCACGCCATGCATCGGATAGCCGGCCACGCCGAAGCTCGCGGTCACCATCTGCTCGAGGCCGTGCACGCGTGTCTTCGCCAGCGCCTTCGCCATGCCTTCGGCCACGACGCTCGCCGTCAGCGGGTCGGTGTTGGGGAGCAGCACGAGGAACTCCTCACCGCCCATCCGCGCCACGAAGTCGCTGCTGCGCACCGACTCCCGCAGGCTCGTCGACACCGCCGCTAGCACCTCATCGCCGCGGTCATGGCCGTAGGTGTCGTTCACATTCTTGAAGCGGTCGAGGTCGATCAGCATCACCGACAGCGGTGCCAGCGAGCGGCCCGCCTGTGCGATCAGCAGCTTGAACGTGTCATCCAGTGCGCGGCGGTTGGGTAGCCCAGTCAGCGAATCCGTGTGTGCGCGACGCTCGGCGATCGCCAGGTTGCGTAGGTTCGCGAGTACCGGCGCTGTGTAGATCACCGTCTCGTTGATCAGCCGCCGCCCCTGTTCGTCCAGCGGGTCCTCGTGGGCGATCAGCAGCGAGCCGATCACTTCCCCGCTGACTAGTAGCGGCTCGCAAGTCGCGCGCCCGCCGATCTTGCCGCATAGTTCGCACGCCACCGCGCTTGCTTCCTGCGGGCCCTGCTCCTCGTGCTCGTGGCCCATGCGGATTGCTAGGCACGAGCGCGGCTTTGCTCCCTCAAGCGCCTGTGCCAGCGGGCTCTCCTGCGGTACTGAGGTCGTGGCCTCCAGGCGATCGGCGCTGTTGTTGCGACTCAGTACCGTCACCATCGCGCCCGGCAATCCCGCCTCGATCCGCCGCTTTATCAGCTCCCTGGCCTCGCTCTCTGTCTCTGAGACCTGCACCACCTCTGCGAAACGCCGCCTGTCTTCCACGTACGCGCGCTCGCGCGCATCCCGGCGCTGTTCCACCGCCCGCAGCGCCTCCGCCGCGCGGCGCTCACGTCGGCTGTTCACGCGCACCAGCCACAGGCCGGTCAACGTCAGCAGCAGCGACAGGCCCACGATGATCCAGGTTGAAAGCGTCGTCGCCACTGAGAGCAGGTGCACCCGCTGTGCGTTCATCGCCGCCAGGTAACGTCCGTTGGCGGCTCTGAAAGAGTCCATCACCTGTTTGCGCGTCAACGCGTCTTGCAGGGATAGGTGGTGCACTCCCTGCCTGCGCACCTGAGCGATCACGGCCTCCGCCACGACCTGCCAGCGCGCCGCCAAGGCCTGCTGTTCGCCCAGCGCCTGCTGCGCCGTCGGCACTGCCCGCGCGTAGCTCTCCGCGTTCTTGGCTGCCGCCGCAAAGCGCGCGCTGCCGCCCACGTACGGGCTCAGGAAGGCTTCGTCGTTCGTCTCCAGGAAGCCCCGCAGCCCTGTCTCGCGGTCGAGCATTGTGTTCAGCAGCACCTGCGCGCTCTGGGTACCCGCGTAGCCGCGGTCGGCCGCGCGGTGCTCGATCGAGCTCGTCGCCAGCAGGGTCGCCACCACGACAGCGACCGTGCACAGCACGGCGCCGACGGCGCGCAAAGAAGTGGGAACGGAAGTCAACTGGAAGGGGTCCTTCGAGGTCGCTTATCTATCGGAGTGAGGCCTCTTTTCCTTTAGCCACAAGGCTTTTCGTGGCCGAGATGACCGCCTGTCGCAGAAGCCTAGGCTGCGACTGCGAGCACTTGCAGCAGCGCGCCCACCACCGCCGCATCCAGCTGCGTGCCCGCTACCCGCTCGAGCTCCTCGCGAGCTTGCGCCGGTGTCTGCGCCGGGCGGTAAGGGCGATCCGTCACGATCGCATCCCATGTGTCGCACGCCGCGATGATCCGCGCCGCGCACGGGATCTCCTCGCCTCGCAGGCCATCTGGGTAGCCCTTCCCGTCCCAGCGCTCGTGGCTGCCCCGCACCGCCGCGGCCAGGTGGGCGAAGGCGTCGATCCGCGCCACCAGCTCGCCTCCCACTGCGGCGTGGCCGCGCATCACCTCCCACTCCGCATCATCCAGCGGGCCTGGCTTCAGCAGAATCTCGCTCGGCACGGCGATCTTGCCCACGTCGTGCAGCATCGCCGCGTAGCGCACGTCCCTGGCCTCCGCCTGCGCCATCCCCAGTTGCAGCGCCACGCGCTCGGCCAGCTCCGCCACGTCCTCGCCGTGCGCTGCCGTGTAGTCATCCTTCGCCTCGACCGTGCTCGCCAGCGCTGCCAGCGTCGTCGTGAACGCGCTTTCGAGCTCGCCCACCAGCTTCGCACGGTGCAGCGCGCTGCCCAGGCTCGCCGCGATCGCCTCCACCAGGACCGCGTCGGCCTCGCCGAAGGCGTTCGCCTCGGCCGCCTCGATGTTCAGCACTCCCCACACCTTCCCGTCCACCGTGATCGCCACCGCCAGCTCGCTGCGCGGGTCCGTCTGCGGGTCGCGCACGATGTAGTCGCCGTCCTGGCGCGTGTCGTGCACCAGCGTCGTCAGCCCCGAGCGCGCCACCCTGCCGTTTACGCCCTCCTGCGAGGACTGCTCCACCAGCAGGAACTCGCGCATCACCTCCGCCAGTGCGCCGCGACTCGCGATCAGGCGCAGCACCCCGTCCTCGTCCAGGCGCTGGATCGCCGCGAGGTAGAACGCGAAGGTCCCATGCAGCTCCTCCACCACCAATTGCACCATCGCATCCGCATCGCGCATCGCCGCCAGGCGCCCTGTCAGCTTCGAAGCCACCCGCAACTGCGCACGCAGGTATGCGAGCTCCCCCGCCGCCGCCATCCTCAGCACGTGTGTGTCCGCGCGGTGCCGGCGCAGTGCCTCCGCCCGTCGCTCGCGCTCGCGCTCGCCTGTATGCGCGCGGGGTGGCTTCACTGACAGCTCAGGCATTTCCCCCGCCACATCGGCCGTCCCCGTCTTGCGCTTGAGCTTAGTCCGGTTCGCTCAGCGCCTTGTCAAGCGCTCTCCTCCTCATACAGCGACTCGCTCGCCACTTCACGTCCCTTCGTGTCCCACAGCTTGATCTCCAGCAGGTCGCCCCTGTAATCGTCGGGCGCCACCAGCGTGAAGCGCTCCTCCACCAGGGGGCACTGGTCCACCGCCAGGCCCGCCAGCTCCGCTGTCGCGATCGCCCCGCCGGGCTTCAGCGGGCGGCCCCACACGAGCGTCATGCTGGCCTCCGCGCCTGCCTCCCCGCGCCAGCGTCCGATCGTCTCCTCGCACACGTCGATCTGCCACTCCGGGTGCTCGCTCGCCGTCTCATCGGTGAAGTCCGCGTGGGCCTCCAGGTCGCTCTCAGTGCTTAGCATCCGCACGTATCCGAAGATTTCATAGCCCCCGCTCGTCAGGCACGTCGCTGGCACGTACGTGCGCCCGTGCCAGCTGCGGTCCGGGTACCACACCACCTCGCCCAGCTCGCCCAGCTCCGCCGGTGCATCCTTTAGATCCACGACCGCCTGCGTCAGGGTTTCGCGTAGCTGCGTCTCCCAGCGCCCATAGGGCAGGCCCTCCTGCGGGGGCTCCGCCGCGAAGCGCGGCACCACTCTCGGCTCGGGCGGCATGCGTTGCAGCCTATGCCTATACCTATGCCCGTGCCTCTGCCGCGCGCAGCGCCGCCGCCGCGTCCTCTGGCGCCACGATGTTCAGGTTCAGCCCCGTCGCCAGCTCGAGCCCCGCCAGATGCGTCAGCCGCGGCATCACATCGATCCGCCAGCACATCCGCTCCACCCCGCGCGGGGCCGTGCGCACCCACAGGTTCAGCGGCGGGCTCGCGCCCAGGTGCCTTTGCAGGCGCCTCAGGCCGTCATGCAGCAGCCTCGCGCCCAGCGGCCCCTCTTCCTCAAAACGCGGCTGCGGCTTGCGGGGCGCGAGCATCAGCTGGAAGGGCACGCGCGAGGCCCACGGCGCCAGCAGCACTGCCTCCTCGTCGATCGCCACCACGCGCGCCTTGCGCCGTACCTCCTCCGCCACGAGGTCCTCCACCAGATCGTGACCCTCGGTCCGCGTCGCATACGCGCCGGCACGCTCGCGCTCGCGTGCCACCTCGCTGGGCACGAAGTCAAGCGCATACAGCTGCGCATGCGTGTGCTCCAACGAGGCCCCGCCCTCGCGGCGCTCATTCACGATCAATTGCGTATAGGCGCACTGGTTGTGCCAGCGCATCCGCTCCCGCCATGTCTGCATCGCCAGTTCCACCTGCTCCGGTGGGAGCTCCGCCAATGACTGCACCGGTTGCGGGCCGTTCACGATCACCTCGTGCCGGCCCTCGGCGGGTCGCGCTGCGAACAGGTCCTCCCGTGCATCCGCCTCGGAGGGTGCCTGCGTACCCGGCGGCGCCAGCGCGGGATACAGGTTCGGCACCACTCTCACCTTCCAGCCGGGAGAGTTCGGTGCACCGCCGCCGGGGCGTACCGCGTAGAGCTCTGGCGGCGTCCTTGCCTCGTTGCCTTCCGCGAAGGGGTCCCCGGCCGCGTCGATCGGCTCCGGTGCGGGGCAGCGCGGCTCGCCCCCTGGGCGCCGCGAGCGCTCTCCCGCCACAATCGTCTTATGCCCGCTGAGCGGGTCTACCCTCACTTCCGGCATCGCCGCTCTATGCCCCCACCGCGTAGCGCTCGATGTCGCGTTCCAGGGCCTGCACGCTTGTATAGGGGCCCTGATGGATGTATCTGCTCCCGCCCTTCGCCACGAATACCGTCACCGGCGTGGAGGAGGAGTCGGTCACTGCTCGCCCCAGCGCGCCGCTGGCGTCGTAGTAGCTCGGGTAGCTCATCGGTGTCTGCTTCAGAAACGCTTCCGCATCGCTGCGGGCGCTGTCGTTCGAGTCAAGGCCCAGGAACGCCGCGCGCCTGCCCCAGCTCGCCGCTGCGCGCTGGAACACCACGCGCTCGCCCTGGCAGGGCACGCACCACGAGGCCCACTTGTTCACCACCAGTGGCAGGCCCGTGAGCGCCTGCAGCTGTGCGCGCCAGGCGCTGGCGCCGCCTGGGAGCAGCTCGCCACCCTGCGCGTGCAGCGCCGCCAGCGCCGGCGGCGAGTCAGCCAGGCGCATCTGCAGCTGTGCCTTCGTCAGCTGCGCCGGCTCTCGCGACGAGCCCGCGCCATTCTTGGGTAGCTCCGCGACCGCGATCGTCAGGACCACCGCCAGCACGCTCGCCGCTCCCGCCACCGCTGTCCACACGAGCCTTAGGTTCATCGCGCACTGAGCCTATCCGGGACGCGCACTTCAATCTTGCCCCGACCTGCTATATCCTGGAAGCACGTCAGAGCCGGGTCGCTCTGAGCACCCGGCATTCGTTGTCGTTCGTCGGCCTTCGCGCCGGCATTGGGTCGCGTGAAACTGGACACCAGCTTCGCGCCGGCTCCGTCTCGAAGTCACACAGCCTCAATGGCCGAGCCCACGTCAGTGGCCCTCGCGGCCGCGCCAATTCCCGAGACCGCCGATATCAAGCGCGCGGAGAAGTTCGTGCGCGAGCGTTTCCTGCACGAGGGCGAGGATCCCCTCGTCGTCCTTGCGCCTGGTTCCCCCCGGCGCCGCGCCCTGGACGGCGCGCTGGCCGAGCTCGCCGCCAAGGCCAAGCACCCCTCCACTGACTGGCGCCGGCACTTCTCCCTGCTGCTCGGCCTCGAACGCATCCTCTCCGACGACGAGCCTCGTCTGAAGGACGGCACCACCCTCGATCCCCATCAGGTCGATGCGCTCTCCGGCACTCTCACCGCGCTGCTTGCCGAGGCTCAGCGCTCTGGCGCCAATGGCAACGGCTCCGTCGCTGTGGCCGGCAACGGGCGCGCTTCCGGCTCCGCGGCGGCTGCTGCCGCCTCGCCTGAGCTGCTTGCCTCGGCCGCGATCCTGGGGCTCGAGAACGGGGGAGCCGAGGGCGCCGGCTCAATTGAGGGCGCCAGCTCTGGTGTTCGCGTGGCCCCAGATCTCGATGAGGACTACCCCGAGGAAGATTTCGATGACGAGCCCGGCGAGGACGAAGACGAGGAAGACGCCGACGACGATGATGATGACGGGGACCTCGAACCCGTAGCGGCCGCCGCGCCCGACCTCGATGAGGACGACGACCTCGATGACATCGCGCCCTCCGCCCTCGAGGACGACGAGGATGAGCCCGAAGGCGCAGCCCCGGGGGATGATGAGGAGGACGAGGACGAGGAGCCCCGCGACTGGGTCGACGAGGATGAGGAGGAGGCTCTACCCGAGCAGCCTGAGGACCCCAACGCCGCCAAACGCTTCTGGTTCGAGCACGCCACCGGCGCTGGAAAGACCGTCGCCGCCCTCGGCTTCGTCGAGGCCTCCCAGACGGGCGGCGTGTTGATCCTCACGCATCGCCGCAACCTTGTCGAACAGTTCAACGGCGAGCTGCGCCAGCGCGGCTACGCCAAGCGCATCTCGCGGCCCCTGTATGTAGGGGAGGATCGCGCGACCGGGCCTGTGACGGTCGAGACCTACCAGTGGTTCGTGCGCAACGCCGGACGTATCTCCTCCGCCTACACGATCGTCATCTGCGACGAGGCACATACGGCGCTGGGCGAGAAGACCTCCACCGCCATCCGCGACTGGACCGGACCGATTTTCATCGGTATGACCGCTACGGGGGCCTTGATCGCGCGGCATGTCACCGATCTCTTCCCTACCCAGACATCGCGCTTCGATCTCGCCCAGGCCGCACGTCGGGGGGTCATCTCGCCTTTGCGCTGCGTGCGCATCCCGCCGGGCGTGGGGGTAAGGACGATCGCCAAGGTGCCTTTACGCAGGGGGGAGGTGGATACCGAGTTCGACCAGGAGGAGCTCGCTCAGGTGCTCGACCACCACCCCTTCAACCTGGCTGCCGCCAACCTTTACAAGACTCGCTTCAACGGGGTGCCGGGAGTGGTGTATGCCGCGGGCGTGCGCCACGCCTACAACCTCGCTGAGGCCTTCCGCGCCGAAGGCATCAAGGCCCAGGCCGTCTCCGGGGAGACCCCCAAGCGCGAACTCGCCGATGTGTTGGCTCGCTACGAGCGGGGGGATGTCGATGTTTTGATCAATGCCCAGCTGCTCGCCGAGGGCTGGAACTCGCCGCGGGCCACGGTCTGTCTGCACCTCGCGCCCACGGCCTCGCGGCGGATCTACCAGCAGCGGGTGGGGCGTGTGACGCGTCGGCACCCGGGGAAGGAGGCTGGATTGGTTGTCGACTTCGTGCATCCCGCTACCAAGAACGACGATCCTGTCATCACGCTGCACTCTTTGCTGGACCGCGACGTCTACCGCGGTGGGGCCATCGTCGTCGGGCCTGTGCGCCGGGGGCGGGGGCGCAGGATGCGCGTCGAGCGGCGGGTCCTGCCGGTGTGTGCGGAGGAGGAGCGGCGTTTTGAGGTCTTCGAGCGTGAGCTTTGGCGTATCTACGTCGAGAACCTCGATTACGGGGAGCAGCATGTGTGGGCTGCTTTGGCGGGCGCGCGCGTCGTGCCTAGTGGCTGGCGGCGGGTGCGTACGATGCTCCAGTTCGATCGCACCGGTGAGCTGCGCTCGCGTTTCCTCGTCACTGCGTTGCAGCGCAACAAGAACGCTTCGCTACGTATGCGTGCGCTCACGGAGATCGCCACGCTGCGTGATCCTGATGCGTTCGATACCGCGATCGACATCATTGGGGCGTGGCCGCGTGAGGAACGGCGCGAGGCTACCAAGATCCTTTTGCGGGCCTTGGTGGATCGGCGGATCGGGCGGCGCGATCAGGCGACTGCGTGGATCTGGCGGCTTGCTGAGTACACGCGGGAGGTGCATGAGGAGTACGCGGTGCAGCGCTGGCCCGAGACTAAGCGGCTGCTCGGGCTGCTCGTCAATTCCTCAGGGGGGGCGCATGCGCGTAATGCGCGGCGGTTGATCCACGCTTCTCGTAAACAGGATCGGCGGCTGGCTGCCGCGCTGTTGGCTGCTGCGCTTGCGCATACGCCTGAGGCTGAAGAGGCGCTGCGGGGGGCTCGCACGCGTATGGCGCGCAAGCCGCCGGCGTTGGCACGCGAGTTGCTTCGCAACTTCCCCAAGCGCCGGGCGCGCAACAAACGACGGCGGCCCAAGGGGGGGCAGGCTGGGCAGCCTACGCAGGCTGGGGCTGCTGGGGCCAGCGGGACAGCCAAGGCCGTTGCCGAGAAGGGCGCGCAGGGGGCCTCAGCCTCGTAGGAGCTCGCAGTCGGGAACGCCCTTCCGAGGATTGGAAGCATTGCTCCATGAGGCCATTGCGGGCCGAAAAGCGCGCGGATACTGGGGATTTGTGTGCTAGCCGCGTAGTTTGTTCGTGATCTCGATTCTGCCCTTGCCAGGAGCATTTTGATCTGCTAGCGCTTTTAGGCATCATGGAACCGTGGCCTTCGTCAGTGGGAGATCAACGCGAAGCACCCCGGGTCCCCAGAAGGACATTCAGTGGCCGCCGGGGGTCACGTTCCCTGCGTTGAGACAGGCCTTTGGCGGCCGTCTTATCGTTGCCCCGGATCTGCCGGGGCGGAAGGAGTATGACGTGTCGATGTTCAAGATCAGAGCAGGTTTGCTATCGCTGCTGATCGTGCTCGCGATCGGCGCCATAGCCGCCTCGAGCGCCTCGGCCGTAGTGCAAGGGCCGTGGTGGGAGAAGCTGGAAGGTGGTAAACAAGTCAAAATTGAAGCGAAAAATCATCTACAAATCAAAAGCCGTAATGAACAAGGTAAAGTCTTTATATTGAAATCGAAGGCATTGGGCCTGCGGATCGTTCTCGAATGCAGGAGGGTCACGAACAAAGGCTCGGTATGGAGTGGCCCACACACGGGCCGAGACGAAGCGAAAGTTGAATGGAATGAATGCTTCGTTGCCGCACAATCCCAGCTCTGCCCTGGATTCCCGATCGAAGTCGCCGCAACCAATGTACTCACCGAATTGATGTGGAAATATGAAGGGAACCAAAAAGAACTCAGCGAAGCCGGCGGCGGACAAAAGATCTATGATGTCTTCGCGCCGAATGAAGTCATCGAAGAAGTCACAATCAATGGGCAAAAAGTACTGAGATCCAAGTTTACAACAATAAAAATCCCTACAGAATCGGGTGGGAAAAAATGTGCCGCAGCTGGTGAATTCCCGGTTTATGCCCAAGGCAAACGGTATCAGCATTGGGAAGACCAAAAACAACCGCCAGCAGTACACGAAGTGATTTGGGGTACAGCGGCTCTAGTCGAACCGCAGAATGAAGATAAGCAGGTTGTGAAGTTGGTATGGACTGATCCAAATGTAACCAAATTGCACGTTCAGGAATCGCCAGAAGAAGCTAGGTTGGAGTTCGGTGTTGAACCCGCGGAACTACAAGGTACGATAGTGACCGAAGCCGAGGAAGGGTTGACCGAATTCGGGGCTTGGAATACGTAACTTAGCAAGCAATTAAACGCCAGACTCAAGTCTATGGGCGGAGCTGCGACATTGCTCCGCCCATAGAGCAAAATCCTGCGACTTACAGAGCGACTAGAAACACACCTCGTGTCAGCTCCCTGATGCGGAGATCATGTACGTGTGGTCTTTCTCGGGAAAGCATGGGCGGCATTCACCAACGACAAAAGCCTTTACTGGCTGGCCCTTGCCATGGCTGTCGGCGCGTGCTGCTGCGGTATGACCATTCGACCAGCGCTTGCGTATGGAGTACCTGACCAGCGTGCTTATGAACTGGTCTCTCCAGCGCAGAAGAGCGGTGGCTCCGGCGGTGTATTCGCGTTGGGGGAGCTTATTTTTCAGGTGGAACAGCTCGGGCGACCGCTTCAGAGTTCGGTCAGCGGGACCTCAATAGCTTACGGCGGAGAAGACTTCTTTGAACCACGCCTTGGCAGTCTCAACGAGTACCTCTCGTCGCTGACCGGCACGAGCTGGATGACCGAGAACCTGACCCCTGTCGTGTCGTCGACCAGCGAATCCGCGATCGAAGCAAATGAGCATCGCGGCTTCGCACCGGACCTCTCGGTGGGCATCATATCCAGCCATGCCCCGATCAGCGGGGACCTAGCGGTGCCTCCCCGCTATCCGAATCTCTACATCGCCAGTGGGCAGGAACTACGAAGTCTGCAGCCAGTGATCAGGTCCACACCGCCCCACCGCTCTCCCTATTTTCGATTCGGCTGGGCTCATAGCCACGAAGGATCAAGTAGTTTTTTCTTGCACAACTATCTACTCTTCGGCGGCGGGAACAGTGGGACGGCGCTCGTCCCTGCGTTCAGCCATGTTTTGTTCGCGGCGAATGACGCTCTGACGCCGAACGCGGTCGACCCTGGGGAACTCGCCGACAATCTGTACGAGTGGGATCGAGGTCAGATACGGCTGGTGAACGTCCTACCCGATGGCACGACGACGTTGAACGGCGCGTTTGGCGTGGATCACAATGACGAATTCGTCAACAGCCCGTTGCCGAACCTTAGCAACGTCATCTCCGCCGATGGCTCGAAGATCTTCTGGACGGATCAGAACAGCGGCAACCTGTATGTGCGGGAAGACGGCGAAAGGACGAGGCAGGTCGATGCCGCCGTCGGCGGTGGTGGAGAATACCAGACCGCCAGCATAGACGGCTCGAAGGTGTTCTTCACCAAGGGAGGGCATCTCGATGAATATCAGACCAGCACGGAGATCACGAGAGATCTCACGGAAGCCGGCGGGGTGAAGGGCGTGCTTGGCGCCAGCGAGGATGGGACGTCTATCTACTTCGTCGCCACCACCGTTTTAGCGGCCGGAGGGGCTGTGGGACAGCCGAACCTGTATCTGGCCCGCGATGGCATTGTCACCTTTGTCGCGACGCTGTCAGAAACCGACAACGAAATAGCCGGTGTAAGCTACGGAACCGCCCTGCGGGGGGGTGACTGGTTTCGGACGTTTGCCGGCCGTACAGCCAGAGTCTCTCCCAGTGGGCGATACGTGGCGTTCATGTCGACAAAGAGACTGACGGGCTACGACAACTCCGACGCTGTCAGAAATCGCCAGGACTATGAGGCGTTCCTGTATGACTCAGCGACGGGTGCACTGGTGTGCGTGTCATGCAATGTTGATGGCAGTCGGCCAACCGAAAACACACTGCTTCCCGCTCCTGCGAACGGCACCTATCAGCAGCGTTATCTGAACGACAATGGGCAGCTGTTCTTCAGCACCAGTGACGCCGTTCTGCCGCAGGACACCAATGGCGTGTCGGATGTGTACGAGTACGAGAATGGGCACGTGTACCTGATCTCTCCGGGGAATACCGAAGACGAAGCGGTCTTCGCCGACGCCAGCGAAAGTGGGAACGATGTGTTCTTCACGACTCGTCAGTCGCTCGTGCCGGCGGATCGCGATCGGATCAACGATCTGTACGACGCGCGCGTGGGAGGACACGCAGAAGCGCCGCCGGCCGCATCGTGCTCGGGCGAAGAATGTTTGGGCCTGCCGGTAGCGCCGCCGTCGGCGGAAGGGCCGGTGAGCACCGTCTTCGTCGGTGCTGGCAACCTGATGCCGCCGGCCCCCAAGCCGGCACAGGGCGCAAAGAAGTCGGCCATGAAGAAGGGTGCGGCCAAGCCGAGAAAAAAGAAGCGTGGGAGAAGGCGTACCAAGGGTCATGGGCGCACCGCGCATGCGCACCCACAGGCGAGGACAGGCCGGTAATCGTGCGCCTTTCCGTCCTTCGCGTAGTCCTCATTATTGTGGCGACAGTGGTCGCTATCCTGCCCGCGACAAGTCGGGCAGGATCAGTGCCGGCGCCTGCCTTCCTGATCTACTCCGAAGCGGTGCCCACTAACTTTCCTGCGGGCGGCCAGGGCGAATACCTGCTTCACGTCAGGAACGTGGGCACACTTCCGACGGATGGCTCTCCCGTGACGGTGGTCGACCACTTGCCGCCGGGTGTGACGGCGACGGCCGCGGGGGACCGGCCGCTCGAAATCGAAGGCTTCCCGCCGGGGAGCGGCTTCTGGTCCTGTTCGGGTACTACCGTTGTTACGTGTACGAACAACCCGGAAAACCTCCCGACCATTGCTCCCGGGCCAGAACACCACGGTTTCGAACCGGGTCCCACGGCGCCGCCGATCGCTATCGAAGTGTCAGTGTCGCCGCAGGTGCCGGGAAGCGTGACGAACGTCGCAAGCGTTTCAGGGGGAGGCGCACCCGAAGCGAAGGGCACGCAGCAAACGATGGTCGGCCCGTCGCCGGCGGGCTTCGGGTTTCAGAACTTCCAGCAGCTATCTAGCGGGCGTGACGGGTTGCCCGATACCCTGGCGGGGTCGCATCCATACGAAATGACCACCAGCTTCGCTCTCAATAATCTCAGCCGCAAGGAAGCCGGCACGGTTCTGCCGTCGGGCGAAGTGAAGAACCTGGAAATCACACTACCCAAGGGTTTCGTCGGCGACCCTCTCGCTACACCCCGATGCCCAAGGGCTCTCTTTGACTTCGGGCGCAGGACACATCAGATACCGGATTGCCCACCTGACACTCAGGTGGGCATCTTGTATGTCTATCCCGAAAATCCCATTGTGCCGCTCGAAATCCCTGTGTACAACCTCGAACCTCCAGCCGACGTACCTGCGCAGTTTGGTTTCGCGTACCAGTACAGGGTGGGGATCGTCGATTTCAGTGTCGCCACGGGCGAAGGCAGCGCAGTGAAGGCGACTGTGCACAACATCGTTCAGTTGAGTTTGCTGCGCAGCTACCTCACGATCTGGGGCGTGCCCGGCGAACACGGGACGGGTGCGCCGTTGAAGCCGCTCTTGACCAACCCGACGTCCTGCGGTGTGCCGTTGTCAAACACGGTGAGTATGGGCTCCTGGGAGGAACCCGACATCGTGCTTAGCGGACTCACATACCCATGGGCAGACGGCATGGGCAACCAGCTCCAGATGAGCGGCTGCGGCAAGCTGCAGTTCGAACCGTCGCTTGAAGTGCACCCGACGGCGAGCGCGGCGAGCACTCCCACAGGTCTTGAAGTCGATGTCAAGGTTCCGCAGCATGAACGGCTGGAAGAACTCGCCGAGGCGCACCTCAAGGATGCGACCGTGGCGCTTCCACCGGGCGTGGTCGTCTCGCCCTCGGCGGCCAATGGGCTGCAGGTGTGCACGCCCGTGCAGATCGGACTGAATAACGATAGCGCGCCCACCTGTCCTGATGCGTCGAAGGTCGGCGATGTCGAAGTTCTCACGCCGTTGCTCGAACAGCCGCTGCACGGCTCGGTGTATGTCGCCCAGCAGAACGAAAACCCGTTCCACGCGCTGCTGGCGATCTACGTTGTGGCTGAGGGCTCGGGGACGCTCATCAAGTTGGCGGGCCACGTGAATGTCGACCCCACCACTGGTCAGCTGACGACGACCTTCGCGGAAAACCCACAGCTCCCGTTCAGCGAGCTCAAGATGCGGTTCCGCTCGGGCCCACGCGCCGCGCTGATGACGCCCGACACGTGCGGCAGCTACACGCCCTCTGCGCAGCTCACGGGCTACAACGGCGCCGTTGTCATGCCGTCGCTGGAACCGTTCTCGGTCTCGAGCGGCTGCACGCATGGGTTTGCGCCCTCCTTCACGGCTGGCATGGAGAACAACGAGGCCGCGGGCTTCGCTCCGTTCACGACCACCATCTCACGCCCGGATGGGGACCAGCCGCTCAGGGTGGTGTCGGTGACCACGCCTCCGGGGCTGCTGGGGATGCTCTCGCGGGTAGCCCTTTGTGGCGAACCGCAGGCCGCGCTGGGCGCCTGCCCGCCGAGCAGTCTCATCGGGCACACTACGGCTACTGCCGGCCCTGGCCCCTATCCGGTCACGGTCAGCGGCGGCCAGGTTTTCCTCACTGGCCCCTACAACGGCGCGCCGTTCGGCCTTTCGATCGTCGTGCCGGCAGTAGCGGGACCGTTTAACCTCGGCAACATTGTCGTTAGAGCGTCGATCAGCTTGGATCCCCACACGGCGCGGATCACGATCGTCAGCTCTCCGCTGCCCACGATCAAGGAAGGCATCCCCTTGCAGATCAGGAGCGTCAATGTCACCATCGATCGCCCTGGGTTCATATTCAACCCCACCAGCTGCGCTCCGCTGTCTGTGGACGGCACGATCGCCAGCGTGCAGGGTACGAGCGCGGCAGTCTCAAGCCGCTTTCAGGCAGCTGATTGCGCGTCTTTGCGCTTCGCGCCGGGCTTTACGGCTTCCACACGAGCCCATACCTCAAAGAGCTCCGGTGCGAGCCTCGATGTGCGCGTCTCCTCCTCGCAGGGTCAGGCCAACATCGGCAAGGTCACGGTCGCGCTGCCCAAGCAGCTGCCCTCCCGTCTCACCACGCTGCAGCACGCCTGTCCGGAAGCGACCTTCGCGCAGAATCCCGCGACCTGCCCCGCCGCGTCCCTCGTCGGGATGGCAAAGGCTGTTACACCGGCTCTCAATGAACCGGTCACCGGCCCGGCGTATCTCGTCTCGCACGGGGGTGCGGCATTCCCGGATCTCGTGGTGATCCTGCAGGGCCAGGGAGTCAGGCTCGACCTCGTCGGGAACACCAACATCAAGAAGCAGATCACCACCAGCACCTTCGCATCGGTGCCAGACGCCCCCGTCACCTCCTTCGAGCTCGTGCTGCCGCAGGGGCCCCACTCCGCCCTGACCACCAGCCTGCCCGGCAAGCTTCACGGCAATCTCTGCACCACCAAGCTCATCATGCCCACCACGATTACCGGCCAGAACGGCGCACAGATCAAGCAGAGCACGAAGATATCCGTTACCGGGTGCCCAAGGAAGAAGCCGAAGCTCAAGAAGAAATAACTGGTCCTTAAAGTGAGACGGGTCCCGCCGACCGACCGGCGGGACCCGTCTCACTTTGGGCTCAGGTTGCCTCCTTCACGTACTGGTTCACCTCTCCCGCATCGAGCATCGAACGCTGGCCACCAGCTGTCCTCACGATAAGCCGGCCCGAGTCGTCGATGCCCTCTGCGCGTCCCAGTACGCTCTGGTCCTCTCCTCCCCACGAAATCTCCCGCCCGCATAGTGCGTCGAGTTTGCGCCAGTCATCGAGGGTCGCTTCCACTGGGTCAGACAAGCGGCGCTCCAGGGTCCTCAGCAGGTCCGACAGAATCGGCCCGATCGCGTCAGACGCCAGGCCGAGAGTGCCGGCCGTCCCCTGCAGCACGGGCGGGAGGTCCTCCAGATGCACCGCCACGTTCACGCCGATCCCCAGCACGGCCCAGCCCTCCTGGGGGCGCCCCTCAGTCAGGATGCCCGCCAGCTTGCGCAGCTTCTCGCCGTCCTGCACCACGATGTCGTTTGGCCACTTCACCCGCGCCTGCGGACCCACCACATCGCACACGGCGACCGCCGCCAGCAGTGGCAGCAACTTAGGCGCGTCGCGCAGCACGAGCGACATCAGCAGCGAACTGCCCGCCGGAGCCTGCCAACTCCGCCCCATGCGCCCGCGGCCCGCGGTCTGCTCGGTGGCGGTGACGAGCGTCCCGTGCGGCGCGCCCCCCAAGGCCAGCTCGCGCGCGCGGTCGTTTGTGGAGGTCGTGCTGCGCAGGTGCAGGCGAGGGCGACCGAGTGCCGTTGCCTCGGATCTCGCGGACATCTCAGGCTGCACGGGCCAGCGCGTCTGCCACCAGCGCATCGAGCACCCCGTCGATGTCATGGCGCTCGGCCTCGACGTGCGGCTCAACCCCATGCTCGCGCAGGGTCGCGCTGGTCACGGGGCCGATCGAAACGACGCGGGTGCCTGGGGAAAGAGCGGAATTCTCACCCGCGGCCTCCCAGAAGAAGCGCACGGTCGAAGACGAAGTAAAGGTGATGTAGTCGGCCGCTCGCGCCGCGCACAGCGCTCGCTCTGACAAAGGCTCCGCGACCGTCTCGTACAGCGCCAGCACATCCACCTCTGCCCCCCGCGCCCGCAGCGCGTCCGGCAGCACCTCCCGCGCCTCACTCGCGCGCGCCACCAGCGCGCGGCTGACGGGGATGTCGGCCAGCGCCTCCACCAGCGCCTCCGCCACGAAGCGCTCGGGGACGACGTCCGCTGCGATCCCGTGCTCGCGCAGCGCCCGTGCCGTGCCTGCGCCAATCGCCGCCACCCGTGCACGCCCCAACGCGCGCGCATCGCGACCGCCGGCCGCCAGGCGCTCGAATAGGCGCTCCACGCCATTCGGGCTCGTCAGGCAGATCAGATCGTACGGCGAGGGATCGAGCGGTCCGCCAGACAAGGGCTCCACACGAATCACCGGCGCCTCGATCACGCTCGCGCCCAGCTCGCCAAGCCGCCACGCCAGGCTGCTCGTCTGCGCACGCGCCCGCGTCACGGCCACCGTCCGGCCGCTCAACGGCCCCGGAGCACGCCACTCCAGCGCTCCCGCCAACTCCGCCACCGGCCCGACAACGGTGATCGACGGCGGCTTCACGCCCGCCGCGCTTGCCTCCCGCGCAATCGTCCGCAGCGTCGCCCTCACCGTCCGCTGCGCCGGCAGCGTGCCACGTTCCACCACCGCCACAGGCTCCTCCGCGGAGCGCCCGGCCGCGATCAGCGACTCCGCGATCTGTGGCAGCTGGCGGATGCCCATGTAGAACACCAGCGTGCCCGGGAACGCCGCCAAGGCCTCCCAGTCGAGCGCCGTCTCCGGCTTCGCGGGATCCTCATGCCCCGTCACCAAAGCCACCGCGCTCGCCACGCCCCGATGCGTGACCGGGATCCCTGCGTACGCCGGGGCCGCCACGCCTGCCGTCACTCCCGGGACCACCTCAAACGGGATCCCTGCCTCGCGCAGCGCCAGCGCCTCCTCACCGCCCCGTCCGAACACGAAGGGATCGCCGCCCTTCAACCGCATCACCCGCTTGCCTTCCTGCGCCCGCGCCACCAGCAGCGCCTCGGTCTCCTCCTGCGGGACCGCCTCGCCCCCGCCCTCCTTGCCCACGTACAGCAGCTCCGCGTCCGCCCGCGCGCCGTCCAGCGCCTGCGTCGGAATCAGGCGGTCGTACAAGATCACATCGGCTTGCGCGATCAGCTCCAGGGCTCGCGCTGTCAGCAGCCCCGGGTCGCCGGGGCCGGCCCCGACGAGATACACGCGCCCCTTGCGCTCGTCCTCATCGCGGCCGACGGCCGGCGCCGGCGCGCCTCGCTCAGGCTCAGGCGCGCTCAAGCGTGGACTCCTCTGCGCGCCTCAGCAGCTCTCCCGCTCCGGCCGCCCTCATCCGCTCTGCTACCCGCTGCCCCAACTCCTCAGGGTCATAGAACCCTCCCATCAGCGCGTCGCTGACCCAGGCGGAGCCGTCGGGCAGGCCGACCCAGGCGTGCAGCTCCAGGCAGCCGCAGCCGGCGGGCTTGGCCCATGCCCCCAGGGGCGTGTGGCAGGAGGCATCCAGCGCGCGGGCCACCGCGCGCTCCGCCAGCAGGCAGGCGAGCGCGTCCTTATCGGTGATTGCCGCGACGGCCGCCTGCGTTGCCGCGTCCTCAGTCCGCCCCTCCAGCGCGAGCGCACCCTGCCCCGGGCAGGGGACGAACACGGCCGGGTCCAGCACTGCGCCCACCTCGTCCTCGCGCCCCAGGCGCTGTAACCCCGCGCGTGCCAGCACCAGCGCATCGCACGCGCCTTCGCCGAGCTTGCGCAGGCGCGTGTCCACGTTGCCGCCCACCGCCACCACCTTCAAATCCTCGCGCACCGCCAGCAGCTGCGCGCTGCGGCGGATGCTGCCCGTGCCCACGCGCGCGCCGGCCGGCAGCGCGTCCACACCCTCAACACCGCACAGCACGTCCTCCACGTCTGCCCGCGCCGGCGCGCCGAGCAGCGACAGGCCGTCCGCCAGCTCGCCCGGCACGTCCTTGGCGGAGTGCACCGCCAGGTCGACCTCGCCTGCCAGTAGCGCCGCCTCCAGCGTGTCGACCCAACGGGACTTGTCGGCGCCCGCCCCCCGTGCCGCATCGCCCCTGCCCGCATCCCCGCTGGTCGTGATCGTGACGATCTCCGCCCCCCCGAGCAGCTCGGCTACCTGCCGCGCCTGGGCCAGCGCCAGAGCGCTGCCGCGCGTCCCGATTCGCATCAGCCGCGGCGTCGTAGGGGACGCACTTCGGCGAGCTTCGCCTCTGGCTCTTCCCGCGGGGCGTCCTCGCGCAATCCGAACAGCTCGCGCACCAGCTCCAAACTCGCGTGCCCGCGCTCCTCGCTGAGGCTGCGCAGGCGAATGGTCGGCTCGTGCAAAAGCCGCTTGGCAACCGCTCGCGCGATCGCGTCAACACGCGCCAAATCGCGCTTGGAGGCGGTCTCCCAGCGCCCCTCATTCTCGGCGAGGATCTGCTCGACCAGGGCTCCAGCGTGCTCGTGCAGCGCGCTCACCGTGGGCAAGGTGTCGAGCTGCCCCAGCCAGCGCGCGAAGCGGTGGATCTCCTCCTCCACGATCTCCTGCGCGCGCGGCACCTCCGCGCTGCGCGTGCTGAGATTGCGCTCGACGACCTCCTGCAGGTCGTCCATGTCATACAGCGTCACCCCCGGCAGCTCCCCGCACAGCGGGTCCACGTCGCGCGGCACGGCGATGTCGATCAACAAGAGCGGCCGACCTTCGCGGCGTCCCACGACGAGCTCGAGCTCCTCGACTCCCACGATCGCGTGCGGCGAGGCGGTGGAGCACACCACGATGTCGGCACGCGCAAGCTGCTCGGGCAGGCCGTCCAACCCTACGACTGAACCCCCGAAGCGCTGCGCCAAACCCAGCGCGCGGTCCGCATGCCGGTTAGCCACGAAGATCGTGCCGGCGCCCTGGTCGGCGAGCGCCTGCGCCGTCAGCTCGCTCGTCTCACCGGCGCCGAGGATCGTGACGTGGCGGTTCTCGAGGCTGCCGAGCACGCCGGCCGCCAGGTCCACGGCCACCGAGGGGACGCTCACGCGGCTGGAGCCGATGCCTGTCTCGCTGCGCACGCGCTTGCCCGTCGTCAGGGCTGCGCTGAATAGCCGGTTGCTGAGCGCGCCCGTGTGGCCGGCGCTCAGCGCGGCTTCGTAGGCGCGCTTTACCTGCCCCTGGATCTCGGCCTCGCCGACGATCATCGACTCCAGGCCCGCGGTCACCCGAAACAGCTGCCGCGCCGCCTCGCAGTTGCGCGGCGAGTAGATCGACTCGGCGAGCTCCGTGAGGCGGATACCAGCCCGCCCGGCGAGCAGGCCCAGCACGTCAGCCTCCGCCCGCACCGCGTCGCCCACCACCAGATACACCTCGGTGCGGTTGCAGGTGGAGATCGCCACCGCCTCGCGCACCTGTGGCGTCGCCAGTGCCTGCGCGGCGAACTCGAGCGCCGTGGCCTCGCTCAGCGCCAGGCGCTCGCGCAGCTCGACGCCGGCCGTCTTGTGCGAGATCCCCAGGGCCAGCAGCTCGCTCATACCGCTGCTCCCGGGCGCGCGAGATCCTCAAGCGGCTCCTCGGTTGCGAGCGGCTCCGATACGCGTTCGCGGTCGGCCCGCTCCAGGAGTTCTCCCAGGTCGCGCTCCACGCGGCTGAGGCGGATGGCCATGATGGCCACGTAGATCAGCACCAGCGCGAACACCACGATGTAGGCGGCCGCTACGTACTTCCCCGCCTCGTGCAATGGCAGCGCAGGCATCAGTCAGGCACCGGTCTTCCCAGCGCGGGCGCCGCGCTGCGCCCCTGCGCCTGCACTTCACCCGCGAGCTTGCGCCGCAACGCGCGCAGCTGTCCGCGCGCGTGCTTGGCGGTCATCTCGTACTTGCAGAGCGTTGCGTACAGCAGCGCTACCGCCCCCAGCGAGACCACGAACGTAAGCGCCATCGGCCCCGGCACGTTGGACGTGTCACCCAGCACCCGCGGGTGCACGTAGCCCGTGGACATGCGCACGGCGGCGAAGTTCAGCGGCACGAACGCGCCCGCGGCGATCGCGAAGACCGAGGCGTAGCGCGCCTGGCGCTCGGGGTCCTCGATCGAGAAGCGCAGCGGCTGGTAGGTGGCATACAGCAGGAACACGATCAGAAACGAGACGAGCGTTGGCTCATCCCACACCCACCAGTGCCCCCACGAGGCCTTCGCCCAGATCGAGCCGGTGATCAGCGTGCCGACGCCGAGGATGAGGCTCATGTGGATCGCCACGTAGCTGCGCAGGTCCCAGCGCGAATCGCGCGTGCGCAGGTGCACAATCGCGAGCAGGCCGCCGAGCACGAACCCGCACAGCGAGACGATCGCCAGCGGCACGTGCACGTAGAAGATCTTCTGCACGAAGCCCTGGTCGGCCTCGATGGGGGCGTAGAAGAAGACCAGTCCCAGGGCGAGGGTCCACATCGCCACAGTTGCCAGGGAGAGGGCTCGCAGACCCCGTCCATACATCAATCAGTCCTCCAGGAGGAAATCGAACACCGCATAGGCAATCAGCCCGAATACCAGATCATAGAGCGCGAGGCCCAACAGCCAGCGCCCCGGCGCGCTGCCGGCATGCGTCGCGTCGAGCAGCGGCGCGCTCGCCTTGGCCGCCCCGATCACGATCGGCACCAGCAGCGGCAGCGCCAGCAGCGGCCCGAGCAGGTCACGCGCGCGCGTCTGCACCGCGAGCGCCGCGACCAGCGTGCCGATGACTGCGATCCCCACATCCGCCAGCGCCAGCACGCCCAGCAACTGCGGCAGCGCCTGGCCGAGGCTCGGCGCCAGCAACAGCAGCCCGAACGCGGGCACCGCGACGAGCTCGAACACCGCGAGGTACGCCAGCAGCGCGAGCGCCTTGGCGATCAGCAGCGCGCTGCGATCCACGGGCGCGAGCAGGAAGCCGTCGAAGCCGCCCTGCTCGGCGTCGGCAACGAACAGCCGGTTGACCCCCAGCATCCCCGCGAACAGCAGCGTCACCCACAGCACCCCGGCCGCCTCCTTCCCAGCCACGCTCCGGGCGTCGAGCGCGAAGTGGAATACGACAAAGGTGCTAACGGCGAACAGCGCCATGCCTGGCACGGACTCCAATGTCCGCAGCTCCACGAGGAACTCCTTGCGCAGCAAAGCCAGTACGACAGCTGTCGTGCGGGGTGGCGTGGGGTGGACCCGTACGGGGGGGAGTGTTGAGGGGGGGTGGGTCGCGCTCTCTACGTTCATCTGTACAGCTCGGCGATCTCGCCCTCGTATACTTGCGCGGCAGCTTTCAGCATGACCTGGTGCCCTGCGCGCAAACCGAGCACGAGGTCGGCCTCGGCGATGCCCCCGCCGGGGTCGTGACTACAGACCACGCGCGTGCACCCGCTGCTCGCCCCGATCAGCCCCGCCACCTGCTCGCGCGCCGCCGGATCGAGGTTCGCGTAGGGCTCATCGAGCAGTAGCACCTCCGGTTCGTGCAGCACCGCGCGCGCGACCGCCACCCGCTGCACCATGCCGCGCGAGAGCGTCTTCACCGGCTCGCGCGCGCGGCTGTCCATTCCCACCGCGGCCAGCACCTCGGCCACCCGTTCTGCCCGCACGCCGTGTAGCCGCGCATAGAAGCGCAGGTTCTCCTCCGCGCTGAGCTCCCGGTAGAGCAGCGGCTCGTGCCCCAGCAGGCCGATCCGCCCGCGCACCGCCCACCCTTGCGCTGGCAACTGCATCCCCAAAATCTCCACGGCGCCGGCGTGCGGTCGCAGCAGCGTCGCCAGGATCCGCAGCAGCGTCGTCTTGCCCGCTCCATTGGGTCCAAACACCACCAATGTCTGCCCGGCGGGCAGCGACAGTGACACATCGCTCAGCGCCTCGCGTTCGCCGTAGCGCCGGCTCACGCCGTGCAGTGCGATCACACGCGGACGGGCTCGGACTCGCGCTGCGCCGCGGCGATCAGTTCGCGCACGGCGCCCTCGTCGCCGGAGCGCAGCAGTGCCACCGGATCGGGCTCGCCGTTGACGATGCCCTCGAAGAACTCCTTGCGATCCTGGTAGGTCGGCAGCGTCGCCTTGGCCCAGCCGCGGGCGTCGTTGAGCATCACGGCCAGACGCGCGTAGGGCTCCCCGAACAGGGCCTCGATCTCGCGCTTCATGCGCTTGGCCAGCGCCGGGCTCGCGCCGGCGGTGGAGATCGCAATCGCCAGCGGGCCGGTGCGCACGATCGCGGGCAGGATGAAGTTGCACAGCGGCGGCACGTCGACGACGTTGACGAGCATCGCACGGCGCTCCGCATCCTCGTACACGCTGATGTTCACATCCGTGTCGCTCGTCGCGGCGATTGCCATGAACACGCCCTCCACGTCCGCCGGCCCGGCGTAGGGACGCTGTTCCCAGCGGATCGCGCCCTCGCGGGCATGCTCCTTTAGGGGATCGATCGCTGCCGGGGCGATCAGCGTGACGTCGGCGTCGCAGGCCAGCAGCCCCTCCACCTTCTCCAGGCCAATCTCGCCACCCCCCACCACGACGGCGCGCCTGCCCCTCAGCTTTAGGCAGGCGATGTAGAAGGGTGTCTCGAGCATGTCGCGCACGCAGCTCTGATCACAGATGCCCTTGCGCAACTGGCAGACGCACTCCTTGCCCATGTATGCCTGTGCGGGCATACCCACAGATTAGGGCCTAGTGGCCTCGCTCCCTAGCCGCGCCGCGACAGCGCCCGTGCCCCCGCGCGCCCCAGTGCCAGCGCGCCTTCGCGCCATGCGCGCTCGCGATCGGAGTCGCGCGCGCTGCGTAGCCACGCGGCGGCGCGGGCGGCCTTGCCGAGTGTTTCATCGTATGGACCCCACCACAGGCCCCGCGCGCTTGCGGGGTCCCAGGTGATCAGCTTCTCCTGCGCGCAGCCGCGCAGACCGGTCTCGCCAAGGGTGCGGCCGAGGCCGGCGCCGGCTGCCGCGCCCCAGGGGCCACGCGACACGGCTGGGCCCGGCAGGTGGTCGTTGAGCCACACCATGCCCGCCTCCAGGTCTCTGGCGATGCGCTGGCCGGCGTAGCGGTCGGCGGTCCACACCGACGCGCCGAGGCCGTAATCGCTGTCGTTCGCCAGGGCGATGGCCTGTGCGACGCTCTCGACGCGCATCACTGCCAGCACGGGGCCGTCCAGCGGCTCGCGCATCACCCGCATTGTGTGCGTGACCCCCGTCAGAACCGTGGGGGCATAGAACGCCCCGCTGCAACCCTGCGGCTGGCGCTCACCCTCGAGCGCTCCGCCGCAGAGGACCTTCGCGCCCTGTGCCACCGCCTCGTCCACCAGCTCCTTGACGTGCTCCAGCCGTCGCGTGGAGGCCAGCGGACCCACCTGCACGCCCGCGTTGCTCGGATTCCCCACCGTCAGCGCGCTGGCCCCACCTACCAATCGGTTGAGGAAGTTCTCGTGCACCTCGCGGGCTACGTAGATGCGCTCCACCGATCCGCGTGCCTGGCCGGCGCCGGCGCAGCCCGCCCACAGCGCCCCGCTCGCCGCATGGGGCACGTTGGCGTCGGCCAGCACCAGCATCGCGTCCTTGCCCCCAAGCTCCACCGTCACCTCCTTCTCCGCGGAGACGCAGGCCCGCGCCACGGCGCGCCCGACGCTGGGGGAGCCGGTGAACAGGACCTTGTCGCAGCGCCTGGCCTTCGCCAGCGCCACACCCACCTGCGCGCCGCCGTGCACGAGGCGCACGAGTCCCTCCGGCAGATCGGCCCGTGCGAGCACGCCCGCGATCCGCTCGCCCGCCAAGCATGCTCGCCGCGCGGGCTTGAACGCGACTCCGTTGCCCGCTAAGAGCGCGCCGGCGATCTGCGCCAGCGGCTGCGCGAAGGGCGCGCTGCCGGCCCCGATCACGCCCACCACTCCGTAGGGCTCATACGCGATCTTGGCGCGCTTAAGCGGGCCAAGCGAGCGGTGCACTCCCACTTTGTGCGCGCCCAGGATGTCCCCGCCCTCGTCTGCGATCCAGATCAGCGCGTCGATCGCCGGCAAGAGCTCGAGCGTCACGATCTCGGTTCGGGGACGGCCCTGCTCGCGCCCAATGATGTCGGCCAGGCCATCGAGCTCATCCACGATCGCCTGCGCCACGCGGCGCATATAGCGCGCGCGGTCCTCGACTCGCAGCAGCGCCCACAGCGGCTGCACCTTCGCGACCTCCGCGACCACATCCTCGATCGCCTCCGGATCGCTGGCGAGCACCTCACCCAGCAGCTCCCCTGTCGCGGGATCTCGCGCCTGTAGGGCGGTCGTCTCGCTTGTCTCGCTGATCCCCATGCGCATGCCTGGCGATTATCGCGCATGTACATCTGTTGATCGGCAGCAGGATCTATCCGAAGAACCCGGAATATGCATTGAACAAAAACGTTTTGCCTCGTGAGGAGGATCGAAGTGATTAAGCGCTCCCGCCCCCTAGGGCTGTTTTCGCTGCTTGCACTGACGCTTTCCCTGAGCATCAGCGCTTGCGGTAGCTCGACCAGCAGCAGCACGAACGCCTCGAACACCGGGGTCAACGCATCCTCGCCGAGCGTCACGGTGCTGATGGGGACGGCGCCCGATTCGCTCGATCCCGCACTGGGGATGAGCACGCAGTCCTATGAGGCGACGTGGCTGGCGTACACGGGCCTGGTCACCTATGCGCATGCGTCGGGGTCCGCGGGCGCCCAATTGATCCCGGGTCTCGCGACGGCGCTACCGACAATCTCCGCCGACGGCAAGACCTACACCTTCACGCTGCGTAAGGGGCTGCTGTACTCCAATGGCCAGCCCGTCAAGGCCAGCGACTTCGCGTATACGCTGCAGCGCGCGATTAAGCTCGGCTGGGGCAACAAGCAGTTCTTGACGGGCCACATCGCCGGGGCCGAAGCGTTCGACAAGGGCAAGGCGCACTCGATCTCGGGCATCACCGCTGCTGACTCAAGCGGGGTCATCACCGTCAAGCTCACCGCCCCCTTTGGGCCATTCCTGAACGTGCTGGCCTTCCCCGCCGCGGGACTCGTGCCCGCGAGCACGCCGCTGAAGCCGCTGCCCAGCGAACCCCCCGCGGGCGTGGGTCCATACACGATCGCGCACGTGGTGCCCAATCAGTCCTTTGAAATGGCCGGCAACCCGCACTGGGCGAGCGAGGCAATCTCCGGCATCCCCAGCGGGCAGGCCAAGGTACAGATCAAGATCGTCACCAACAACCAGTCGGCGGCCGAGCAGGTGCTGGGCAACACCGCCGATGTGTTCGACTGGAACGACACGGTCCCGGGCACACTGCTGGCGCAGGTGCACGCACGTGCCTCCGCGCGCTACGCGCAGGAGCCGACGGTCTCCACGGAGTTCTTCTTCCTCAACACACAGGCCAAGCCGTTTAGCAGCCAACTCGCGCGCGAGGCGGTGAACTACGCGCTGGACCGTCGCGCGCTCGCGCGCCTGGATGGTGGGCAGCTGACGCCTGCGTGCTACCTGCTGCCGATCGGGATGCCGGGGCATCCAGCGGGGCCGTGCCCGTATGGCGACCCCAGTGCGGCGCCGAACACGGCCAAGGCCAAGGAACTGATCACGCAGTCGGGCATGGCTGGGACTGCGGTGGACGTATGGAGCGAGCCGCACCCGCCGCACAAGGAATACGCCGACTACTACGCGAGCGTGCTTAGTGCGATCGGCCTGAAGGCCACCGTCAAGATCGTCGCTACTGCGCAGTACCCGGGCACGATCGGCAACCTCAAGGGCGTCAACCCGCAGACGGGCTGGATCGCCTTCAGCCAGGACTTCCCCAACCCGGTCGATTTCTACCAGCTGCTCGACGCGGAATCGATCGCCCCCTCCGAAAACCACAACCTCTCCCAGGTCAAGGACCCGCATATCCAGAGCGAACTGGCGGCGCTCGCGCCGGTGCCCTCCTCGCAGCTCGACAGCGTCGTGCCCAAGTGGCAGGCACTGGACGAATACACAGCGCAGAAGGCCTACATCGCCGTGCTCGGCTATGACGACGTGCCGAAGTTCACCTCCGAACACATCAATTTCGGCGCACTCGTCTTCCACCCGGTGTACGGCAACGACTGGAGCACGTTGCAGCTGAAATGACAGCGCCGCGACCAGGGACTAAGTCGCCTCCAGCGGGGAGGGGTCCCTGGCTCCTGGCGTGGCGGCGTCTGGCCCGCAGCCGGACCGCGCTTGCCTTCGGGGGACTGTTCCTGGGGGTGGCAGTGCTGTGCCTGCTGGCTCCTGTCTATGCGCATCGGGTCGCGCACACGGGACCGAACGAGAACCACATCACCGAAACGATCAAGATCGGTGGCAAGAACGAGGAAGTCACCTCGCCCACCGGCGTGCCGATTGGACCGACATGGCACTCACGTTTTTTCCTGGGCGCCGACGCCAACGGGCGCGACGTGGCGGTGCGGCTCCTCTACGGCGGGCGCAACTCGCTCGAGATCGGGGCTGTGGCAACGCTGATAACGATGCTGCTGGCGGTCTTGATCGGGACCTTTGCCGGCTACTTCGGCGGTCTCACCGACGGCCTGCTTTCGCGCCTGCTGGATGTGATCTGGGCGTTCCCGCCCGTGCTGCTGGGGGTCGCGCTGGGTGTGGCCCTGGCTGTCGGCGGCCTTGACCTGGGCGTGGTCAAGCTCACGAGCGGGTCTCTGCTGCTACCGGCCTTCATCATCGGCGTCGTCTTCGTCCCCTATGTCGCGCGGCCCCTGCGCGGGCAGGTCCTAAGCCTGCGTGGCCGGGAGTTCATCGACGCCGCACGCGTGCAGGGCCGTGGTCACCTGCGCATCCTCGCCGGCGAGCTACTGCCCAACCTGACCTCCACGATTGTGGTGTTCGTCCCACTGATGCTCGCCAACGCGATCCTGCTGGAGGCTGGACTCTCCTACCTGGGAGCGGGGGTGCAGGATCCCAATCCCTCGTGGGGCACGATGCTCGCAGAAGGCATCCGCCTGACGCCTGGAGCGATCCATCTCGTGCTTGCTCCGGGGTTGATGCTCGTCATCGCCGTGCTCGGCGTCAACGTCTTCGGCGATGGCCTGCGCGACGCGTTGGACCCGCGCGCGGTGCACAGGGCGATCGTCATGCGCTCGCCGCGCGGCACCCAGCCTCCTGCGCTTGAGGGGTCGTGATGGTCGCCTTCCTCGCGCGCCGCCTCGCCGGCATGGCCGCAGTTTTGCTGGCGATCTCGCTGCTGACGTTCCTGATCTTCCAGGTGATCCCCGGCGGCGACCCCGCTAAGCGCATGGCCGGGCGCCTGGCGACGCATCAGCAGGTGCAGGACGTGCGCCACGCCTGGGGCTTTGATCAGCCGCTCTACGACCAGTACCTGACGACGATGGGCAAGGTGCTTAACGGCACCGTCGTGTCCTATTCGCAACAGATTAACGTCGAGGACGAAATCGTCCGCAGTCTGCCGCCAACGCTTTCCCTGGCGCTGGGCGCCGGGGTGATCTGGCTCCTCTTCGGAGTGATCTTCGGAGTGCTGAGCGCGATCACCTCAGGGCGCTTGCTCGACCGCTCGCTGACCGTCGTGGCGCTAATCGGCGTATCGACGCCCGCATTCTTCCTCGGCGCGCTATTGCTCTACTACCTTGGCTATCGCCTGAAGCTGCTGCCGCTCGGTGGCTACGTCCCCTTGACCTCCGATCCGTGGGGATGGTTCACGCACATGCTGATGCCCTGGCTGGCGCTGTCGGTGGCCTTTATCGGCGTCTACGCGCGCGTGCTGCGCGCAAGCGTCCTGGACACGATGGGCGAGGACTACGTGCGCACCGCTCGCGCCAAGGGCCTCTCCGAGCGCCGCGTGCTCGTGCGCCACGTTTTGCGCAACTCGCTGATCCCGATCGTCTCGCTCTGGGGCCTTGACTTCGCCGCTGTCGTCGGCGGTGGCGCGATCGTGATCGAGTCTGTCTTCGACCTGCACGGCGTGGGGCAGTACGCGGCGGAATCGATCGCCCGTCTGGACGTGCCCCCCGTGCTGGTCGTCACGCTGCTCGTGGCCTGCGCCGTCGTGGTGCTTGGCACGGTCGTAGACATCCTCTACGCCGCTCTGGACCCACGCATCCGGCTGGCACGATGAGCTTGCTGGACGTCGCCGACCTGCGTGTCTCATTCGCCACCGAAGCCGGCGATGTGCGCGCGGTGGATGGCGTGTCCTTTTCCGTGGCGCGCGGCGAGGTTGTGGCGCTCGTAGGGGAGTCGGGGTCGGGGAAGTCGACGGTCGGGCTCACACTGATGGGTTTGACACGGCGCTTAGGGGCGCGCATAACCGGCAGTGCTGCCCTGGAGGGCAATGACTTGCTGGGCGCAAGCGAGCGCGAGCTGCAGCGCCTACGCGGCAGGCTCATGGCGATGGTCTTTCAGGACCCGATGAGCTCGCTCAACCCCGTGCAGAAGGTCGGCTGGCAGATCTCCGAGCAGATCCGCGCGCACGAGCCGCGCGTCAGCGGCGCGCAGGCGCTTGAGCGCGCGGTCGAGCTGATGGACCGCGCCGGCATCCCCCAGGCGCGCTCGCGCGTGCGCGCATATCCCCATGAGCTCTCGGGCGGCATGCGCCAGCGCGTGATGCTCGCGATGGCGCTCTCGTGCGAGCCGGGCTTGCTGATCGCGGACGAGCCCACCACCGCGCTCGATGTCACCACGCAGGCGCAGATCCTCGCTCAGCTGCGGGAGCTGCGCGAACGCACTGAGCTGGGCATGCTGTTCATCACGCACGACCTCGGCGTTGTGGCCGACATCGCGGACCGCATCCTCGTGATGCGCGCGGGGCAGCTGGTGGAGCAGGGGGAGGCGGACGCGGTCCTACGCGCGCCGCGCGATCCTTACACGCAGAACATGCTGGCAGCGTATGCGCCACGGCCCGCACGCTCGCCGCGCACACCCGGGGGGCCGTTGCTGGAGACACATGAGCTCAGTGTCGCCTTCCGCGGCATCAAGGCGCTCGATGGCGTATCGCTGACCCTCAATGAGGGTGAAACCCTGGGCGTGGTGGGGGAGTCGGGGGCCGGCAAGACGACTCTCATCCGCTGTCTGATCCGGCTGATGGACCCGACAGGCGGCACTGTCCGCTTCCGCGGCCAGGACGTCACGCACGCTAAGCGCCGCGAGTTACGCCCCATGCGCCGCGAACTACAGATGGTCTTCCAGGACGCTTCCGCGTCGCTGAACCCGCGCCGCCGCGTGGAGTGGATCCTGGCGAGCGGCCTGCGCCTGCGCGAAGTCCCGCGTGCGCAGTGGCGCGCGCGCGCGGCGGACCTATTAGAGCGCGTGGGCCTGCGCCCGGAGCACTTGGAGCGCTTCCCGCACGAGCTCTCGGGCGGGGAGCGCCAGCGCGTGGGCATCGCCCGGGCGCTCTCCTGTGATCCGCGTGCGCTCGTGCTGGACGAGCCGGTTTCCTCGTTGGATGCGACCGTACGTGCACGTGTGCTGGAGTTGCTGGCGCGCCTGCAGGAGGAATCGGGCCTGAGCTACCTGCTGGTGAGCCATGACCTAATGATCGTGCGCGGCGTGAGCGATCGCGTGGCGGTGATGCGCCGTGGCCGGGTGCTGGAGACGGGCCCGACGGAGCAGCTGTTCTCCGCGCCCCAGCACGAGTACACCCAAGCGCTGCTGGCCGCGTGTCCGAAGCTTCCCGGGCAGGTACGATCGGCGGTGTGAGTGACCTGGGCGAGGAAGCGGGGGAGCTGCTCGGGCAGCTATTGCGCTTCAACACGGTGAACCCTCCGGGGAACGAGCGTCCCCCGCAGGAGCACCTGGCAGCCCTGCTCGGCGAGGCAGGCTTCGACTGCGAGCTGCTGGGCGCGGAGCCAGGCAGGCCGAATCTGGTGGCCCGCCTGAGCGCCGAGCACAAGGAGCCCAGCGGCCCCACGCTCTGCTACCTGGGTCACGTCGATACGGTCCTGGCCGACGCGCAGGAGTGGACACACGACCCCTGGTCGGGCGAGACGCAGGACGGCTTCATCTGGGGCAGGGGCGCGCTTGACATGAAGGCGCAGGTGGCCGCGGAGATCGCGGCGGCGGTCAGTCTGGCACGCGCAGGCTGGCGCCCGCAGCGCGGCGCCCTTCAGATCGTGACAGTCGTAGACGAGGAGACAGGCGGCTCGCTGGGTGCGGAGTGGATCACGCAGAACCACCCCGAGAAGGTGCGCTGCGACCTGCTCGTGAACGAGGGCGGCGGCGCGGTATTCGAGTACAAGGGCCGGCGCCTGTACGGCGTGTGCTGCGCGGAGAAGGGCGTGTTCCGCTTCACGCTCACGACCGACGGCGTGGCGGGGCATGCCTCGATGCCCAAGATGGGAGACAACGCGCTGCTGAAGATGGGGCCTTTGCTCGAGCGCCTGGCTGCGCGCCAGCCGGCGTATGAGCTGACGGCCGAGCCGCAGGCGTTCCTGCGTGGATTGGGCGAGGACCCGACGGACCCGACTGCCGCGCTCGCGCAGATGGCCAGCGAGGACGAGCGCCTCGTGGCTGTGTTCGAGCCGATGTTCGGCGTGACGTTCACGCCCACCCGCATCAGGGCTTCGGAGAAGATCAACGTGATCCCCAGCCGCGCCGAGCTGAAGGTCGACTGCCGCGTGCCCCCCGGGTTGGGCGAAGAGCAGGTGCTGCGCGGCATCGCGGAAGTGTTGGGTTCCCTCCCGTCCGGGGACGGGAATGGCCACGTGCAGTTCACCGAGCGCGTCGTCGGCAACGGCTCGCCGATTGACACGCCGCTGATGCAGACCATCTCAAACTGGGTGGCAGAGCACGATCCCGGAGCTGAGGTCGTGCCGGTGGTCCTGCCCGGCTTTACCGACTCGCGTCACTTCCGCGCTGCCTTTCCGGAGTGCGTGGCCTACGGCTTCTTCCCTCACCGCCACCAGTCGCTGTTTCAAACGATGCCTCTGATCCACGCGGCGGATGAGCGCATCGATGTGCGCGATCTGGGCTTCGCGGCCGAGTTCTACCGCGACTTGGCGTTGCGTATTTTGGGCTAAGCCTCCATACTGTTGGCCATGACGCCAAGGATGGCTCATCCCGTTGCGGCGGTAGGCGTGCATCACGTGGTTGCGCGTACCCCGCAGATGTCGATTGTCGAACAGATCCAGACCTGGGCGGCGCAGTGGTCGAGCGTGGTGATGATCGTGTTCTTCCTGTGCCTCATCTTCTTGATGTGGCGCACGCTGAAGACGATGCCGCGCGTGAAGCCGCAGCAGATCAAGCCGGCTTCGGGCCAGGCCGTGTCCTTCAGCGACATCGCCGGCGTGGACGAGGCCAAGGGGGAGCTACAGGAGATCGTGGAGTTTCTGCGCGATCCCGCGCAGTTCCAGGCGCTGGGCGCGCAGGTGCCCAAGGGCATCCTGCTGCACGGCCCGCCGGGAACGGGCAAGACGCTGCTGGCCAAGGCGGTGGCGCGCGAATCGGGCGCGCAGTTCTTCGCGCAGAGCGCGGCGGCGTTCGTGGAGATGTTCGCGGGCCTCGGCGCGGCGCGCATCCGCAGGTTGTTCAGCCAGGCGCGCAAGCACGAACCGGCGATCATCTTCATTGACGAGCTCGACGCCGTCGGCGGACGGCGTGGCTCTGACATCTCCGGCGAGAAGGACCAGACGCTCAACCAGCTGCTGGTGGAGATGGACGGCTTCGCTTCCAGTGGGCGGGTGGTGGTGATCGCGGCCAGCAACCTGCTCGAGAAGCTCGACCCCGCGCTGCTGCGCCCTGGGCGCTTTGACCGCCAGGTGTTCGTGGCGCCGCCAGACGTACGCGGGCGCCAGGGCGTGCTGATGGTGCACACGCGCAACAAGCCGCTGGGCGACGTGGACCTGGAACTGGTGGCACAGCAGACGAGCGGCCTGACGGGCGCGGACCTGGCGAACATCTGCAATGAGGCGGCGATCTTCGCAGCACGGCGCCACGCCACGACGATCGGCGCGCAGGACTTCGACGCCGCGATCGAGCGCGTGATCGCTGGGGTGCAGTCAAGGCGCGTGCTGAACGCGCAGGAGAAGCGCGTGGTGGCCTTCCACGAGGCGGGCCACGCGCTGTGCGGGGAGCTTCTGCCCTCGGTCGATCGCGTGCACCGCATCTCGATCGTGCCACGCGGGCAGGCGCTGGGGTACACGCTGAACCTGCCTGCCGAGGATCGCTACCTGAAGACGCGCGAGGAGCTGCTCGACTACATGACGGTGCTGCTGGGCGGACGGGTCGCCGAGCAGGCGGTGTTCGGGGCGATCACCACGGGCGCCTCGGACGATCTCAAGCGCGTGGCGGCGATCGCGCACTCGATGGTGCACGACTATGCGATGGGCACGGCCGGCGTGGGCCGCTCCCCCGACGGCGACGTTGAACTCTCGCAGACGACGCTGCGCCTGCGCGATGAAGAGCGCCAGGGCCTGATCGAAGAGGCGCGCCGCGCCGCGCAGAAACTGATCGTCAGCCACCGCGGCAAGCTCGATGAGCTCGCGCACGAGCTGCTCGAGAACGAGGTGCTCGATCGCGAGGCGATCGACCGCATCATGCGCGGCGTGCCGCGCCTGGAGCGCGCGCCGGGTGTGGGGCTACGCGTGGTTGCTGCCGCCACGGCGGTGGATGACACGCACGGATAGACTGCTCCCCATGTTCGACCGCATCGACCATGTCGGCGTCGCCGTGCAGGAGATCGACTCTGCGCTTGCGCTCTGGCGCGACGGCTTCAAGCTCGACGTCGCCCACCGCGAGATTGTCGAGGAGCAGGGTGTTGAGGCGGTGCTGCTGAATGTCGGCGAGAACCACATCGAGCTGCTCGCGCCGCTCGCCGAGGATACCCCCGTGGGCAAGTTCCTCGCCAAGCGCGGGCCGGGTATGCACCACATCGCCTACCAGGTCACTGATATCGAGGCCACCCTGCAGGAGCTCAGCGCCGCGGGCCTGCCCCTGATCGACAAGACCCCGCGCGTGGGCATCGGCGGCGCGCTCGTGGCCTTCCTGGAGCCCAAGGGAACCGGCCGTGTGCTCACTGAGATCGTCCAGCCGGCGAATGGCGGGGGACACTGACGGATGGCTTTGCAGTTTCGCCGCATCAGCATCGGCTTCCAGGGTGGGCACTCGCTCGCGCTAAAGGTCACCGAGGAGCAGCTCAAGGGTCTCTACGCCGCGCTCGGCGAGGGCGGCTGGCACGAGCTCGAGAGCGAGGACGGGCCGGTGCGCCTGTATCTCGGCCAGGTCGTCTACGTCCGCGCCGAGAATGACGATCTAAGAGTTGGCTTCGGGGCTTAAGACGCTGGACCGGCAGGTGCTGCTGGCCGCGCGCACGCGGCTGCACAACCCGCGCGCAGAGCGTCTGGTGTCCGGCTTTTCGCGCCTCGGCGAGCACGGCGCCATATGGCTGGCGATCGGCGTGGCTGGTCAAGCGCTTGACCGCCGCCGGCGTGCGGATTGGCGGCGGGCGACGATGACGGTGGCCGGTACATACGCGCTGAATACCGCCATCAAGCGGATCGTCAGCCGGCCGCGGCCGCGGCTCCCCGGGCTGCCCGCGCTGACGAGCACACCGTCGCAATTGAGCTTCCCCAGCGCTCATGCTTCGACGTCGGTAGCAGGGGCGATCTCCTACACGCGCTTGGGGCTGCCCGCCGTGCCGCTCACTGCGCTGACGAAGGGACTGGCGCTGTCGCGGCTGTACCTAGGCGTCCACTACCCTTCCGACATCCTGGCCGGCGCCTTATTGGGGGCAATTGTGGCGATCGCATCTCCCGGACCGGTGTCCGTCTCATCCGACGGCGCACCCAGGGCGCAGCGATGAGCACGAGGATCGGCATCGTCGGCATGCCCAATGCGGGCAAGTCCTCGCTCTTCAACGCGCTCACCAAGGCAGGCGCCGAGGCCGCCAACTACCCGTTCACGACGATCGAGCCAAACGTCGCGGTGGTCCCAGTCGTGGACCGCCGCTTGGAGCAGGTGGCGCAGACGGTGGGAGCCTCTGAGCTCGTGTGGGACACGATCGACTTCCACGACATCGCGGGCCTCGTCGCTGGCGCCCACCAGGGCGAGGGCCTTGGCAACCGCTTCCTCGCCAACATCCGTGAGACGGATGCGCTGCTGCACGTGGTGCGCGCGCATGCAGACGAGGGCGTCGTGCACCCCGAGGGCTCAGTCGACCCGGGGCGCGACATCGACACGATCGAGACCGAGCTCGTGATGGCCGACCTCGAGCAGGCCGAGCGGCGCCTGGAGCGCGTCACCCGCATCGCGCGCGGGGGAGACCGCGTTGCGCTCGCTGAGGAGGCGTGGCTGGGCGCGGTGATCGCTGCGCTGCAGTCAGGCAAGCCCGTGCGCACAGTGCCCACACCGTCTGAGGCGCCCAATGCCGTCCGCGACCTCGGCTCCCTCACCGCCAAGCCGGTGCTGTATGTGGCGAATGTCGATGAGGGTGCGGAGAAGGTCCCCGCGGAGATCGCCGCGCACGCCCAGGCGCAGGGCGCCGGCGCGGTCGCCGTCTCCGCGCGCATCGAGGCTGAGCTTGCCGAGCTCGAGGAGGAGGACGCAACGGCAATGCGCGCCGAGCTTGGCATCAGTGGCGCGGGATCCCACTCACCCCTGGAGCGCGTTATCCACGGCGCTTTCTCCCTGCTTGAGCTGATCGCCTTCTTCACGGCCGGCGAGGCCAAGCCCGCACAGTCCTGGCACCTGCGCCAGGGTCTGAGCGCCTGGCACGCCGCCGGCGAGATCCACTCCGACATCCAGAAGGGCTTCGTCCGCGCCGAAGTCATCGGCTGGCAGGACCTGGTTGACGCAGGCGGGTATGCGGGTGGCCGCGAACGCGGCACGCTGCGCCTGGAGGGCCGCGACTACGTCATGCGCGACGGCGACGTGATCACTGTCAAGTTCACTCCGTAGTGCCCCAGCCATCGCTCCGCAGGCCCAACCATCGCTGTCTAGCTTGCAGCCTTCTCCAAGCGCGCGGCCAACCCTTTCATCCCCAGCTCACGGGCCATTGCCGCACCACGGGCGAAATCTGTCGGTGCATCGGCTGGGGGATCGAGCTTCATCGGGGCCAGGGTGGCGATCTGCTTGAAGCTACGCAGCTGCGCAGCGTGATGGAGCAGGGTCGCGGAATGGCGGGGACGCAGCGCTGAGTCGGTGTTCTGCGCTGCCGCCAGGATGTCCTCCAGCGAGCCGTGCTTGCTCAGGAGCTCAGCGGCCGTCTTGGCGCCGATACCGGGGGCGCCGGGGAGGCCGTCGGAGGGATCGCCGCGCAGCGCGATGAAGTCGGGGACGAGAGCCGGGTCGATGCCGTAGCGCTCGCGTACCTGCGCGGGGCCGACTTCGATCGGCTCGGCGCCCTTCTTCAGCTCGAGGATCGCGACGCGCTCGCCGACCGACTGGAACATATCGCGGTCGCCGCTGAGGATCAGGGCACGGCCGCCGTCTTGGGCCTCCGCGGCTGCCAGTGATCCCAGCGCGTCGTCGGCCTCGAACTCCCCGCTGTCGCTGACAGTCCAGCCGAGGCTTTCAAGCAACGCGGGAGCCTTGAGCCACTGCGCTGCCAGCGCCGGCGGCATCGCCTCGCGGTGGGCGTGGTAGGGGGGATAGAGCTCGACGCGGTAGGCCGCCTGCTCCGCGCCAAAGCACGCCACCACCGCTCGCGGCTGACACATCTCAACGACAACCAGCAGTGCATTGACCGTGCCCAGCAGGGCGTTCACAGGCTCTCCGTCCGCGCCCTTGATCGACTTGGGCAGCGAGAAGAACGCTCGGTAGAGCAACCACGGCGTGTCTGCCAGCAGCAGCGGGTCAGGGGGCAACGGTGGCGCCGTCCTGCGCTTCTGGGGCCGGCGCCTGCGCGCCGCTGCGGTCGGGCTCGCGGTGCGTGCCGTGGGCGTCGCGGATGCTGAAGTAGGCCCACGTGTCATACAGGTGCAAGCGCGCAGCCAGTTCGCTGCCACGGATGGGCGTGACACCCATGGTTCCCACGATGTTGGCGGAGAGGATGCGTGGCGAGACACCGCGCCGCAGCACTTCGATGCCGCGGAGACGGCCGCGCACAAGGCCGCTCAGATCGCTGGCGGCCGCGCTGAAGCTGAGGCTCGTGTGCCAGCTGTGCAGGGGTCCCGTGTCGAAGGGATCGGGCACCCCACGCAGCCACGGCTCGGGGATGGTGCCGGGAAAGGCGTTTTGCACGCTCTCGGTGCTGCCGCCGGAGCTGGCGAAGAAGTAGGTGATCACGGGCTTGCCTGCGTAGGTGACGATCTGCCCGGCGGTGGCCGCCACGGCACGGTTGGTCGCCGGCGTTTCCGCGGCTTTGCCGCGGTACACCTGCGAACGCGTGTCGGCGTATACGTCGAAGCGGCCTTCACCGGCGTGCGCGGTCAGCGCGTAGGTGCGGCTTGCCACCGCTTGTGCCTCGAGCGCCGCCAGTGGCCACTGCGGCGACATCTCGCCCGCCACGACCCCGCGCACATAGGCCTCCAGCGGCAGCTTGCGCACCCTGCCGTCCAGCAGCACCCGCACGCGCGTCTTGGGCGAGACCTGACCGATTGCCGTGCCTGTGTAGTAGTGGGCCAGGATCGCCTGATAGGCATAGCCGTGCTGCGCGAAGCCCAATGCCCCGTCCTGGCTCATACCCACGCCGTGGCCATCGCCCGCGCCGGTGATCAGCAGCGTATTGGCCCGCGCCACGCCGCTCCATGCCAGCACGGGCAGGAGGACGATTAGGAGCAGTGTGCGGTGATAGGTTGAGCCCATGGCGCACGCGATGGATCGGAACAACCCCCGCGATCCATGAGCGACAGTCTTGCAGCCAGTGAGCGGGATGTGCTCCAGGAGGTTCCTGCCGAGCTCTATATCGCGGGGGAGTGGCGCCCCGCGGCGGCGGGTGCGCGGTTCGCCGTTGAGGATCCCGCCACGCAGCAACCCCTGATCGAAATCGCCGACGCCACGGCCGAGGACGCCCTCGCGGCGCTCGCGGCCGCCGCGCAGATGCAGGCCCAGTGGGCAGCCTCTGCGCCGCGTGAACGGGGGGAGATCCTGCGCCGCGCGTATGAGGCGATCGTGGAGCGCACCGAGGAGCTGGCGCTGCTGATGACACTCGAGATGGGCAAGGCGCTGGCCGAGTCGCGCGCCGAGATCGCCTACGCCGCCGAGTTCTTCCGCTGGTTCTCCGAGGAAGCCGTGCGTGTGCATGGGCGCTACATGCTCAACACGACCGGCAAGGGACGCATCTTGACGATGCGCCAGCCGGTGGGCCCCTGCGTGTTTGTTACCCCGTGGAACTTCCCGACCGCGATGGGCACCCGCAAGATCGCCCCCGCCATCGCTGCGGGCTGCACGATGGTGGTCAAGCCCGCGCAGGCGACACCACTGTCGATGCTCGCGCTCGCACAGATCCTCGAGCGGGCGGGGCTGCCGGGTGGCGTGCTGAACGTCATCACCTCGCGGCGCTCGGGCGAAGTGATCGAACCGCTGCTGAAAGACGCACGCACGCGCAAGCTCTCTTTCACCGGCTCCACCGAGGTCGGGCGCTCGCTGATCGAACGTTCAGCCCAGCAGATCCTGCGCGTCTCAATGGAGCTCGGCGGCAACGCTCCCTTCATCGTCTTCGCCGACGCCGATCTCGACGCCGCCATCGAGGGAGCGCTCCTCGCCAAGATGCGCAACGTCGGCGAGGCGTGCACGGCGGCCAATCGCTTTCATGTGCAGGAGCCCGTGGCGCAGGAGTTCGCCGCGCGTCTGGCCGAGCGTATGGGGGCGATGAAGGTAGGCCGCGGCACCGAGCCTGACACCGACGTCGGGCCACTCATCGATGAGCGCCAGCTGCACAAGGTCTCCGAGCTCGTCAGCGATGCTGTGCAGCGCGGCGCGCGCGTGCTCGTGGGCGGCAAGGCCCTCGACGGCCCTGGCTATTTCTATGCCCCCACGGTCCTCACCGATGTTCCCCCCGACGCGAGGGTGCTGGCCGAGGAGGTCTTCGGCCCGGTCGCACCGATCGCCACCTTCACCACCGAGGAGCAGGCGCTGCAGGCCGCCAACCGCACCGAGTACGGACTTGTCGCCTACCTCTATACGCGCGACTTGGAACGCGCCATGCGCATGTCCGAGGGCATCGAAACGGGCATGGTCGGTCTCAACCAGGGCATCGTCTCCAACCCCGCCGCGCCCTTTGGCGGCGTCAAGCAGTCAGGCTACGGGCGCGAGGGCGGCTTCGAGGGGATCGGCGAGTACTTGGAGACCAAGTACGTCGCCTTGAGCCTGGGGTAGTCGATGGCACCTCGACCACCCAGAAAGCGTGGCGTGAACTAGTGCCCAGCGTGCTGCAGTTCGTTGATGTCGACGGCGTTGGCCGGTGCGGTGATGCTCACCGGCTTGTTCCATTCATCGAAGACGATCTTGCCGCCGCCGGCGCCTGCCTTTGAAATCTGGATGGGGTAGGGCTGGCCGGTCGTGGCGACGTAGAGCGAGCCGTTCTGAGTGGTGTCGGTGACGGGGATGGCTGACTGCCCGGAGATCGTGGTCTTGCTGCCCTTGGTAAGCGTGCCGTGCTGGGCAAGGGCGGCGTCGATGAGCTTCTGTAGGTCGGTGAGGGAGGCGAGTGTGGCGAGGCTGCCGCTGGTGGAGGATGCCTTCAGCCACTTGCCCTGCAGGAGCTGGGCCGCGGCTGGACCTGCGAAGTGCTTGTAGAATTCGGAGCTGCCGCTGATGTAAGCGGTGCCATTCAGCTGGATCAGTTCGAAGCTGAGGCCGTTCTCGGAGATCTTGCCTTTACCGCCCTTGCCCGCGACGAGGTGCAGGTCGAGCGTGATCGGCGCGCCGCCGGAGACCATCGAGCCGGCAACGTGCACGGCACTGGCGCTGTCAGCCGCGGTCTTGGAGGCCGTGAGGATCTGCGTGGGGGACTTGTCGGCGACGCCATTTTCCGAGGAGGAACCTGAGCTGCCGCAGCCCGCGGAGACAACGGCGGCGGCGAGCATCAACACCGCTAGGGCCACTGCTGGAAGGAGTCGGAAACGCACCGTGCGGGCACCATATCTCCTTCGGCGGATGCTCGATCCCCTCGACCATTCGTCCATTCGCTGGTCGAGCACCTGCTTGGCTCAAGGTTGTGGGGGGAAGAACCGAACAGCATCGACAAGGAGCCCGTTATCCAGTGCGCGGAGTCACTCAAGCCGGCCTTCAGCGGTCCGCGATGCGCGGAAAGTCGCCGGACACCCTGATGACCGTTGCCGCGCTGGTGGCGGCAGCCGTGGCGGTGACGGTGCTGGCCGCCGGCGTGGGCGCCGCGGCGAGTGTCGCCTGTGCGCTGGTGCTGGCGGGCGCGACGAGCGTGCTGGGCTGGCGCGTGGGCATGGCCCGCCAGAGCGAGCTCGAGCGCGAGATCGAGCGCAGCGCAAGCGAGCTGCGCCGCGCGCTGGGCGAGCTCGAGGTGGCGCAGGCCGAGACCGTGCGGCGCCTGTCGATGGCGGTCGAGTTCCGGGATGAGGACACGGGCGCGCACATCGAGCGCATCGGGCGCTTCTCCACGCTGCTGGCGGTGCAGGTCGGCATGGAGGAGGAGTGGTGCACGCGCATGAGTCACGCCGCGCCGTTGCACGACGTCGGCAAGGTGGCGATCCCCGATGCGATCCTGCTGAAGCCGGGCGCGCTGAGCGCGGATGAGCGTGCGATCGTGGAGACCCACGCGGAGGAGGGCCACAGGCTGCTGCGCGGAAGCTCCTCCTCGATCCTCGACATGGCGGCCTCGATCGCGTTGAGCCACCACGAGAAGTGGGACGGCAGCGGCTACCCACGCGGCCTCAGCGGCGAGGCGATCCCGGTGGAGGGCCGCATCGTGGCGATCGCCGATGTCTTCGATGCGCTGACAAGTGACCGTGTGTACCGCCGTGCGTTCTCCGTGGAGAAAGCCGTGGAGATGATGCTCGAGCAGCGTGGTCAGCACTTCGACCCGGTGCTGCTGGACGCCTTCATGGAAGTGCTGGGCCGCTCCGGCCCCGACGCGCGCGCGCAGATCAAGTCAAACCCCCAGGCGCTGCTGGCGCAGGTGCGCGAGACCTACGTCCGCGCGCTCACCCGCGGCGACGCCGAGAGCGCCGAGGGCACGATCGCGCAGGCGATCGAGGACGGCCTCACGCCGGCCACGCTGCACGTCGAGGTGATCGAGCGCGCGCTCGCCCACATCAACGAGCTACGCGAGGCGGGCGAGCTCGACCACGATGGCGAGCGCCAAGCGCTTGTCATCACCCGTCGCATCCTCGCCACGCTGCATCGCTACATGCTGGGCGGCACCGACCCCAGCCGCGAACTGGTGATCGAGCGCTTGGAAAGCTGCGTGCGCTCGCTGCAGGAGCGCTTGGACGCGCGCGAGCACGCACTTGGCTAAATTGCGCGCGTGCCAGATCGCGCGATAGTCACCGGCGGCGCCGGCTTCATCGGCTCGCATGTCGTGGACGCACTGCTGGCGGCCGGCAGCGAGGTGACGGTCATCGACGACCTCTCATCCGGCAAGGCCGAGCGTGTCAACCCAGCCGCACGCCTACGGGAGCTTGACATCGTCGATCGCCCGCGCTTGGAGGCGGCGATCAAGGAGGTGGCGCCAGCTGCGATCTACCACCTGGCGGCGCAGTCGAGCGTGGTTGTCTCCGTGGAGAACCCGGCGCGCGACTGCGAGGTCAACGTGCTCGGCACGCTCAATCTGGTGGACATCGCCAGCCCGCTGGGCGTGCCCATCGTCTTCACTTCCACCGGCGGCGCTCTCTACGGCGATGAGGCCCCGCGCCCGACGCCCGAGGAGCGCATCCCCGCTCCCCTGTCCCCCTACGGCGCCAGCAAGTGGGCCGGCGAGGCATATGTGAACACCTGGTCGCTCTCCTCCGGCGTCCCCCACACGGTGTGCCGCTTGGGCAACGTCTACGGCCCCCGCCAGAGCCCGCACGGCGAGGCGGGCGTGGTGGCGATCTTCAGCCACCACCTATACGAGGGCAAGGCCCCGAAGCTATACGGCCACGGCAAGCCCACCAGGGACTATGTCTACGTCGGTGATGTCGTCCGCGCTCTGCTCGCCGCCAACGGACGCGCGGGCACCTACAACATCGCCACTGGCGTGGCCGCGGATGTCCTCGCCATCTGGGAGGGCCTGCGCCAGGCGGCGGGCGTGGACATCGAGCCCCAGCTCGCCGATCTGCGTCCCGGCGAGCTGCAAGACAGTTGTCTTGACCCCTCGCTGGCCGAGCGCGAGCTGGGTTGGCGCGCCGAGGTAGGGCTCACACAGGGCTTGGCGATGACCTACGAAGAGCTTGTGCGAGAGTTCAGGCGCTAGCATCGGTCGCTGCGGCGAGATAGCTCAGTTGGTAGAGCACACGACTGAAAATCGTGGTGTCCTCGGTTCGATTCCGAGTCTCGCCATCGAAAAACCGCTGCAAATGGGCGTGTTTTCGGATAGCGGTTGCTGCTATCCGAACCGGTCCGTTTGGACCGACGGGCGTCTGTCGTCGGCCTAAACCCCACTTGGCGCGAGCGGCCTCGTCGAGGGTCTGGTCATTCGTGCGAGGCGGTTCCCGGTGACAGCACGGGCAAGCCGGCCGCGCTCGCCCGCTCAACAAGCTCCTCGTCGTAGGTGACGATCTCATCCGCGCCGACCCTGAGTGCGACAGCGAGGTGGATTGCGTCGTTGGATCGCAGCGGCACGTGGGTGCCGGCTGCGAGCAGGTCCCCGCGTGTGAGGTCGATTAGGTTCACGGAATCGAGCACGGTCCGCACCGCGTCGAGGTCGACGTCTTGAGGGTGGCGCCCTGCGGCGCAGTGCATCTCGGTGTGCAGCAACCATGAGCAGACGAGCCGCCGGTCGTCCCGCGCGGCCAGCTCCGCGGTCAGCGCGTCGGATTGCGGCTCATCGAGGACGAGCTTCATGGCGGCTGAGGTGTCCAGGTAGGCGATCGTCACCAGCGGCCGCGGACGTCGGCTACGATAGCCTGGCTTGAGGCGGTTCTCTTGCGTCGGACGACCGATCGCAAGCTAGAGGGCGGCTGTCGCGCCACTCGCACCTGCCCTCGCGATACGAGGTCCGCGAGCGTATCGGTGCCCGGGGGAACGATCAGCGCCGCAACCTGGCCATGATTGGTGACCTGGATCGTCTCCCCGTCGGCGACCTTACGCAGGATCTCACCGCTCTGGTTTCGCATCTCGCGGTGTGTGACAGTCCGCATGTCGCACAGCGTAGCACGCCGGTGCAGGAAATCGGGGTGGCGCTTCAGGACTTGCGGGCCAGGCGCTGCAGGGCGCGTCGGCGTGCTGGATCGAGGCTCGCGACCTGCCGGGCGAAGTGGCTGAGTGCCACCTCGCCGTATTGAGCGACCAGTCCCTCGACCTCCACGCCAGCGCGCAACGCCATGAACTCGTCTCGGTCGAGCTTCGGCGCGTAGAAGTCGGTCTTGCCCTCGCGGCGTCGATTGAGCACGCCCTTCTTGTGCAGGCGCGCCATGATCGTCATGTAGGTCGTGTAGGCGCGCTTCTTCCTCGTGCGCTTGTTGAGCGCCTCCATCACTGTGCGCACCGTCGCCTCTCCCTGGGACCAGAGCTCCTCCATCACCTCGGCCTCGAGCTCGTGCAGGGGTGGCAACGCTGGCGAGGTTGGCGCGCTGCTTTGCTTCCGTGACGCCATCTACGACGGAGTGTAGCAATGACTTGGCTCTCGTAAGGGGCGGCCAGCGCAACCCGGCAGATACACAACTACGACCTGGTGTAGTAGTATTGCTTGCTGAAGATGTCTACTACCGCTTCCATCCCCGCGCTCGACCTTCAATACAGGCTGGCCGTGCCGCTCGGGCAAGACTGGCAGGGCGCGCTGGACTGGCTGCGTCGATCACGGTCCCGGCCACAGGGTGCAGTAGTGACCGAGTGCTTTGGCAGGCTCACCGCCAAGGACGAGATGGTCGCCAAGGGTCTCGCGGCCAGCTTGACCTGTTCAACCGAGCGAGGCCGGGATCGATGGTGAGGCCGCGCCAGCCGGAGGGCTCTCGAGCTAAAGGTTGGTCTCTGCGATCGGGTTCGACCCTTCAGCGGAGCCGAGGAGCCCACTCGTCTACGCTTTCCAAGGAGATGAGGACTCCCGCGCCACACGCACAGTCCACTGCTCGTCGGACGAGGGCCACGATCAAGCCAAGCGTGTCCAGAGCGTCGCTGGAGGCGCACCAACCAGCAGCGATCGCGGGCGCGCGCGTGTTTGGCGCCAGCGTGTCGCTCGGGTTTCTCGGCTTGGCGTCGGCGGTCTTTGTGATCACGCGGCTGTTCGAGTCCTGGCGGGTCACATCGGGGCCCCCCTCGCACGTGATCTCGATTTTCGGAGCGCGGCTCACCTATCCGGCGGCCAACGCCGGCGCGATCGTCGTGACGGTACTTGCTGGGCTCGGCCTGCTGATGGCTGGGGCGGCCGCGTGGCGCCTCGTACGTGAGCTCATCGCCGACCGAAGCTTCAGGCGGGCTCTCGCGGCCAGCCTGCCGGCGCCGCTTGACGGAGCGTGGGTCATCACCGACGAGCGGCCGCAAGCCTTCTGCGTTGGTCTGTTGCGCCCACGCGTGTACTTCTCGACCGGCGCGCTGGAGCTGCTGGATCCACCGCCGCTCGCCGCCGTGCTCGCCCACGAGCGCCATCACGCCAGACGCCATGATCCGCTGCGGCTCGCGTGCGGCCGAGTCCTTGCGGCAGGGCTGTTCTTCATCCCTGCCATGCGTCGCTTGACCCAGCGCCAGGATGCGCTCGCTGAGATCAGCGCCGACGAGGCCGCCGTACTCACCGCGGGCGTGGAGCGCGCAGGACTCGCGAGCGCCATGCTCAGTTTCTCGCAGGCAAGCAGCACGGATGCGCTCGGGGTCGATCCCGAGCGAGTCGACTACCTGCTCGGCGAACGCCCTCAGTGGCGGTTCCCCGTCGCTCTCTGCCTTGGTATCGCGGCGGCACTGTCATTGCTGATCGCCGTCGCGGTGCTCGCGGCAAATGCGGCGGCCGGATCGGCGACCCTAGCGCCGCCATTCCTCTCGAGCCAGCCTTGCGTCGCGGTCCTCGCGATGATTCCCGCGGTCGCCGGCCTGGCGGGCTTCGTTTACGCCAGGACGCGGCATACGCCGCAGCCGGTCGCGCCCGCGCAGCAATAGCCTCATCGCACCCGGCCAGTGCCCGCCGAGCTCGTTGCCGGAGCCCTCTCGTCGGCAGCCACTTATGATCTACTACATCATATAGTAGATTGTCCTCGGTGCCAGTCACGTCAGACCGACCGATCATGATTACCGGCGCGTCCGGCTATGTTGGCGGCCGGCTGTTGCGTCGGCTGGAGGGTTCGAGCAGACCGTTGCGCTGCCTGACGCGCCGGCCCGAGCAGCTGCATGATCGAGTCGGACCGCACACGGAGGTCATCAAGGGCGACGTTCTCGATCGTGCCTCGCTCGATGCCGCCTTCCAGGGAGTACATACGGCTTGCTATCTCGTTCACTCGATGGGCGGTGGCGGTGACTTCGAGGAGCTTGATCGCCGCGCCGCGCTTAACTTCGCTGATGCGTCAAGAGCCGCCGGGGTGTCGCAGATCGTGTACCTCGGCGGCCTGGGAGACGACGATGATCTCTCGCCGCATCTCGCCAGTCGCCACGAGGTAGGACGACTGCTCCGAAGCGGTGGCGTGCCGACGATCGAGCTGCGAGCGTCGATCGTGATTGGCTCCGGGAGCGCGTCGTTTGAGACAGTACGAACACTCGTCGAGCGCCTGCCGGTCATCGTCGCGCCACCGTGGGTCGAGACGCTCGCTCAGCCGATCGCGATCGAGGATGTCATCGACTATCTGCTTGGCGCAATCGAACTCGAGCGCCCCCTCGACGCGGTCTTTGAGATCGGCGGCGCCGATCAGGTCACCTACGCCGATGTGATGCGCGAGTATGCCCGCCAGCGCGGGTTGCACCGCCGGGTGCTCCGCACGGCGCTGATCACACCGCGAGCCTCGCGCGTGCTGCTCGGGCTGCTGACGCCCGTGTACGGCCGCGTCGCGGCGGCGATGGTGGACAGCCTTCGCAATGAGACGATCGTGACGAGCCCGCTGGCGCATACGGCTTTCACCGCACGCCAGCGTGGCCTATCGGCGGCGATCGAGCGGGCGCTCGTAAACGAGGATCAGGAGTTCGCCGAGACGCACTGGTCGGACGCGCTGCCACTGCAGCGGACGGTGCGTTGGGGCGGCCTGCCGTTCGGTCGTCGCCTGGTCGCTTCACGCGTCGTGCGCGTACAGCGCAGACCTGAGGAGGCGTTTGCCCCGATTCAGCGTATCGGCGGGAGCACCGGCTGGTATGCCGCCAACTGGTTCTGGCGGCTTCGCGGCTTTATCGACACAGTTCGCGGTGGTGTGGGGTTGCGCCGTGGGCGCCGCGATCCCCACGAGCTGCGCGTCGGCGACGCCGTCGACTTCTGGCGCGTCGAGCGTCTGGAATCGGGGCGTCTTCTGCGTTTAGCGGCGGAGATGAAGATCCCTGGGCGGCTGTGGCTGCAGTTTGAGGTCGATCCCACTGAGCACGATTCGGTGGTTCGTCAAACGACCGTCTTTGACCCCGCTGGATGCCTCGGGCTCGCCTACTGGTATCTGCTCTATCCCATCCACCACCGCGTCTTCGGCCGAATGCTGCGTGGCATACAACGGGCAGCGCCGGATGGGCCGGGCGTGACGCCAACCAGGATCTGAGGTGGCAGGCATGCAAAAGCTCTGCGGGATCACCGTGAATCGACCACGAGCCGACGTGGAGACCCTACGTCACGCCAGAGCCGCATAACTACTATGCCATCTCGTACTATAGTCTGTAGTATTATGTGGTGCGTGGCCACCTCCCCCCGCGATACCCCACCGGCCTCGCCGGGGTCTCCCGCCAATCGCAAAAAGCTAGCCAAGAGCTAGGACTGACACGGAGGATTACGATGACCGCACGAAGCCTCAGGATCACGTTGACCGTACTGACGGTGGCGGGTCTCGGCATCGCGGGCTACCTGACGTATGTCCACTACGCCGAAATTCAGCCAGTGTGCACCGCCGGTGACAGCTGCATCAAGGTGCAGAGCTCCGTGTACTCGGAGCTCGCGGGCGTGCCCGTGGCCTTGATCGGCCTGCTCGGCTACGTCTCGATCCTGGGCCTGCTGCTGGCTCGCGAAAACGAGAACACCCGCTTTGCGATGATGGCGCTCACGCTCGTGGGCTTCGCGTTCAGCGGCTACCTGACCTACCGCGAGCTGTTCTCGATCCACGCGATCTGCGAGTGGTGCGCAACCAGCGCGGCGATCCTGACGGTGATGGCGCCACTGTCCGTCTGGCGGTTTCTGCGCGACGCGCCAACCCTTCCGACGCCGGGAGCATCCCACGTGTGAATCTCATGTCGTGCTAGGGCTCGCCTGCGAGCGCTCGGCGACGCGCGTTCCCGCGCTGCGCCTATTGGCACTCCTGGCACGGCGCATAAGGACCAGCGACAGTGCCAGACACAGCGCGGCGGCGGTCTCGGAAGCGAGTGCTACGAGGATCGCCGGCCGGTAATTGAACTCCATGAACCCGAACAGGGGGGTCTGCTCACTGATCAGCAGCGCCGCCAGAGAAGTCGCCGCAATGCCAAACCCGCTCAGCGTGGCCAACTCCAGAACAGGGGTCCCGAGGCGGTGGAAGATGCGCTTCAACGGAGCGAGCAGCAGCAGGCCGACCACGCTCGCCGAAATGAAGTTCAACAGAAACAGCGCCCCGATCGTCGGCAGGACAGAGTAGTCGTCTACGGAGTACTCATAAAAATGATCGGCCCCCACGAACAGGAGCAGGATGGCTCCGAGCACGCGAAGGGCGAGGAGCGCGTGGGATGATCTGGATGAGGTGTGAGCATGAGATTGCATGGGCGAGCTCCTTTCTGGGAGCAGGACATTCGGCGGTTAGTGCCAACTACTACGATATGTAGTATATGTGCCTAGACACTAAGACACCGGCGAGAGCAGAAAACTTCCCGAGCCCGCGCCGTCTAACCTCGTCATTCGGCGTGGTTCTCCCGCGATGCTGATGTTTGCGCCAGCTCGGCTGGCGTGGCTGCGAGAAAGCCGGTGAGGATGAACACGAGCAGAGCGCTCACCCCGATCACATGCGCCCAGCGGGCGTCGGCGGCGGTCAGGAATGCGAGGCTGACAAGCAGGCAGGCCGCGGCGACCCTGACGAGGAGTCCCGGTGTTGAGGCGGAGAGCACCGCTGCCACGGGGGTCGGCGCGGCGGCCGCGTTGTCCGTATAGCCAAGCCGTCCGGCGAGTGTGAGGCGGAACAGCAGGGCCAGCGAGGGGAAGACGATGGCCGCACCGGCGAGCACGGCCACGGTGATGGCCACGAGGGTGTCATGGGGCGCGGCCGCTTGGGCGATCGTGAGGTGGGGGAGGAACACCGGTTGCTGGGCGAGCGCCCAGCCGGCGATGATCGCGGCCACCGCCACCGCGGCTGTGTACTGTGCGGCCTCGAAGCGCCCGGTCCAGACGAGTCCGAGCGCGCAGATGCCGGCCAGCACCGAGAGGATCAGTGCCGGCGCACCGTCGCCGGCGACGAGTCCGTGATAGAGCGGGTGGGCATCGGCGTGCAGCACGGCCACGCCGCCGAGTGCTATCGCTCCGGCTGCGAGCCCCGCCCCGAGGGCACGGGCGCGGAACCGCCGCGTGAGGTCGTGCTCTTCGCCTCGCGCGGCATCGGCCGCGAGGTAGACCGCGGCCAGGTAGGCGCAGGTAGCCACGGCGAGCACGCCGATCAGAATTCCGACCGGATTCAGCCAGCTGGTGATGAGGTTGCCCGCCGCGTTGCCGACCGGCACACGACGGGAGGCGATTCCACCGATCGCGGCGCCAAGCGTAAACGGCGCCAGGACCGAGGACAGGCCCGAGGCGGTGTCAACGACACGCGTCTCGGCGGTGCTGGATGTCCCCGACCGCAGGGCGTACGCCGCGCCGCGGACGATGATCCCGAAACCGGCGATGATCAGGGCGACCGACAACGTGGAGGCGATCGACCCGAAGGCCACCGGGTAGGCCGTCCACACGACGGTCAGAACGAAGATGAGCCACACGTGGTTGGCCTCCCACACGGCGGCCACCGAGTGATGGACGTGGTCTCGGATGCGCTCGCCGGCGGGACCGGATCCCGCGGTCAGCGCCCAGAAGCCGCCGCCGAAGTCCGCGCCGGCGAGCACTGCGTAGAGCCCTAGGCCGATGAGGGCGAACACGAGCGGGACGTCGTACAGGTGCATGATCAGCCGGCCGCCGGGGACGGGGATGATTGCCCGGGGTCCATCGGGGCGCGGGCCAGGCGGCGCAGCACCCAGGCCACCCCGCACGCGACGGCGAGGTATACGAGGGCCAACGCGCCGTAGCTGACGGGTATCCCGCTTGCTCCGGTCACCGCCTGGTTGGTGAGCATCACGTGGTACACGATCCAGGGCTGGCGGCCGACCTCAGTCGTCACCCAGCCGCTGATCAGCGCGAGCACCGAGAGCGGGCCGGCGAGTACCAACCCGCGGTAGAACCACACCGAGTCCGGAAGCCGCTTGTGTCGCCAGCGGACGAACAGGAAGATCACGGCGATGAGTCCCAGCAGCGCGCCGATGCCCACCATCGTCTGGAAGGCGACGCGCACGACGTTGACCGGCGGGCGCTGATCGGGCGGGACCGTATCGAGCCCCTGCACGGTGGCGTGTGGGTTATGGAAGGCGAGGAGTGAGAGGAGCTTGGGGATGGCGATGCCGTACTTGACTTCACCGTCGACGTACCAACCGAGCAGGTGCTCGTCCGCGCCCTTGGTCGTCGTTCCGAGTCCCTCGATGGCGGCGAGCTTGATGGGCTGGGTGGTAGCGACGTCGCGCGCGGCCCAGTCACCGACCGGCCCTTGGGCGATGGCGGCCAGCGCAGCGATGGTCAAAGGGATGGCCAGCGCGGTGCGCTCGTAGCGGGTGGGCGGGATCGGAAACCGGCGCAGGCGTCCCACCGCATAGGCCCCGGCCAGGAGGAAGCCGGTGACGATGTACCCGGCGAGGTACATATGCAGCAGCTCATGCCAGAAGTAGCTGTTGCCAAACAGGGCCGCGACCGGGTGCACGTCGACGGTCTTACCGCGGAGGAGGCGAAAGCCGCTGGGGTGATTCATCCAGCCGTTGACGGCGATGACCATGAACGAGCCGGTGATGCCCGAAACGACGATCGGGATACCACTGGCGAAGTGCAGGCGGGGCGACAGCCGGCCCCAGCCATAGACGTAGATGCCGATGAAAATGGCCTCGATGAAGAACGAGAAGCCCTCGATGGCAAAGCCGAGCCCGAAGACCGAGCCGAAGGTGGCCGTGAAGTTCGGCCACAGCAGCCCCATCTCGAAGCTGAGGATCGTGCCGGTGATGACGCCGACGGCGAACAGCGCCACCATGATGCGTGTCCAGCGCTGGGCCAGTGTGCGGTACAGCGTGTCCCCGGTGCGCAGATAGCACCACTCGACGTACAGGATGATCGCGGGTAGCGCGATACCAAAGCACACCAGCGGGATGTGCACGCTGAACGACAGCGCTTGCATCTGGCGGGCTTGCAACAGGTAGCCCTGATGAACCGGAGGGAATGCGAACGCCGTCACCTCGGCAAGAATACTACACGTTGTCGTAGAAATGAGGTCACTGTGTGGGGCTGACCGGCCTGCGATCGTCCGCTGCGGCGAGCACATCGCCTACGTGCGCGGTCGTGCCGAGACGTGCTTCCCACCATGCGACGGGCACGATCTTCACGGCGAGGTCGAGCGTTCCGCTGTCCAGCTGCTCGGCGAGCTGGGTGATCGCGGCGATCCTCTGGGCGAGGCGATCATCGTCCATGACGCCCGTGATCTGGACAGCGGGGTTGCTTCGAGCCCTGTGCCAGCGCAGCTGCTCCCCATCGCTTGGCTCGGACTGGTCCAGCAGGCTTCCCAGCCAGGCGAGGCTTCCGGCGAGCTCAACGTGACGGTCCACCACCTCTGCGTAGGCCTCGGCGCCCAGCATCACGGCGGCCCATCGTCCCAGCACCTCGTCGTTGTGCACCACCAGCCGCGCAACGTGGTCGCGCAGAACTCGCCGCCGATCAGCATCAGCAACCATACCGTGAACTGCCTTGGTCAGCCGCGGCGTGTCGCGCACCACGAGGGCGGCTGCGTCGATCGCCGCCGGCGGGTTCGCGTCGGCCGGCATCAGGCCCGCTAGCTCTACCACCGCCGTCCAGACCATGCGCGCATCGCGGACCAGCTCGAGCATTACGTACTGCGCTAGGACACTCCAACGTCGACGCCTGCGGATCTCAAGCGCCTCGTTCACGACCGCCACCGACAGCATCACGACGATCGCGCTGGAGACAAGGCCGGCAAGGAGCGGATGACGCACCCACAGATGCTCAGCGAACTGTTCGGACGCTATCGTCGCCGCTAGCGCGAGCAGCGCCAGCGCAGCGCCGACGCGCGTTTGACGCAGGTAGGACTCGGCGGATTCTGAGCGTCTGGGTCCAGAGGAGCGCAGCGACACTGAGATCGAGCTTACGCTCCGACGGTGCGCCAGGACGCTGTGGTGGTCATCGGGCGGATGCGCTGGACCTTCGATGATCGGCTCGGGGAGCCTTCGTATCGCCGCCAACGCCCCGAGCGCAGTAGCACGCTCGGGACCCTGGCGGTCTGGTCTATGACTACTGGACCGATCGGTTGTTGATGATGATGAGGTTGGCGATCTTGCCGGTGTCCTCGGCGACCGTGACGTAGTGGGTCAGGATCAGCGGGTCGGGCAATCCGGTCTTGTCGTACTCGCCGTCGTACACGCCCTGGACGATCGTAAGTCCGTCGTGCTGGATCGCGTCGGTGACTTCGACAGTCACCTTGTCGCCGACGATCTCGCGCTCGATCCAGCGGCGAATGTCGCCCTTTCCCCAGAACTCGCGCTGGACGTCGTTGACCAGCGCGTCGTCGGCAAACGTGCCCATGATCGCGTCGATGTCCAACGCGTTTATCGCCGCGAACAGCTCGGCGACGACGCCGTCGAGGGCGATGGTGTGCGTGCTCATTGCAGACGCCTCCTGTTGTCGGTTTCGCCGGCCCGCGATTTGCGGCGGCGAATGGTAGGTTCAGGCCTCCGCTCTGGGGAAAGTCAAGGGCGGACGTGGCTCTTGACTCTCCTACCAGGGGAGGGTTGATCCTCCGCCGACAATGCAGATACGTGTCCCAATCGGTGACTTCTCGCGGGCGACGCACCTCAGCGTCAAGACGCTGCGCTACTACCACCGGATCGGTTTGCTTGAGCCTGCCGAGATCGACCCGGACAGTGGGTATCGTTATTACTCCGACGACCAGCTACGGGCCGCGCAGATCATTCGACGGCTCCGCAGCTTGCAAATGCCAGTCTCTGAGGTCAAGTCGGTGCTTGGCACCTCGGACGCCGAGACCCGGAACCGCGTGATCGTTGCCCACCTCGACCGCCTTGAGTCAGAACTCGCGGTCACAAGAGCCGCCGTCACGGAGCTTCGCGACCTACTCGACCGACCCCAATCGGCGATGGGGATCTCGCGCCGCAGTCTACCGGCCACCGCGGCGATCGCTATTACGGAGGTGGTCGACCACCGGACCATCCTGCCGTGGTGGCAGGGCGCGCTCGCGGAGCTCCAAGCCGTGGCAGGGTCTGAGGGCCTGACCCTAACAGGGCCGCCCGGCGGTCTCTTCGCCGGTGAGATCTTCCAGCACGGCAGCGGCGAGGCGACGGTGTTCATCCCGATCACCGGCGCTAGGACGATAGTCGGCCGCGCAACCCTCGTGATACTCCCGGCGAGCGATCTCGCTGTCCTCACGCACCGTGGCTCCCTGACTACGCTGGATGTGACCTACTCGCGACTCGCCGCGTATACCAACCGGCATGAGATCAGCGTCGACGGCCCGGTGCGCGAGCACTACGTGACCGGCTACCTTGACGATCGGGATCCCGGCACGTGGGAGACCGAGGTTGGCTGGCCGATCTTTCGTGTCGACGATTGACCCAAGGCGGCCTGGACCAGGAGACCGCACCTAGATCGGCCGCCCACAAACTAAATAAGGAGGATTCAGTCATGAAAGTCGTACTCACTGGTGCAACGGGGTTCATCGGATCCCATCTTCTCACGGAGTTGCAGGAGCACGGTCACGAGGTGACGGCGCTGGTGCGGGATTCCTCCCAGGTGGGCATCGTTGCCGGCAGCGGCGCCACCGCGGCCGTGGTCGACCTCTACGATCGTCCCGCGGTAGTGCAACTGCTGAGCAATGCCGACGCAGCCATCCACACCGCGAGTCCGGGTGACGCCACCAGCGCCGACCTGGACGCCGCCGTTGTCGATGCGGTGCTGGAGGCGTTCGCTGGCAGCGGCAAGCCCTTCCTCGACATCAGCGGTGGGTGGATCTACGGATCCAACCCCTCGATCAGCGAGGAGTCCCCAATCGATGCGCCGCCGCTGGTGGCGTGGAAGGAGCCGATCGAGAGCCGAGTGCTCGCAGCGGCCGACGTGCGCGGAGTTGTGATCGTTTCCAGTACCGCCTACGGCGACGGTGCGGGAGGGATTCCCGGACTGCTCCTCAATTCCCCCCGCGACGGCGACGGCAACCTCATCATGATCGGCTCGGGGCAGCAGCACTGGTCGACAGTCCACGTCGCCGACCTGGCCGATTTCTTTCGCCGCGCGCTGGAGGACGACGGCGCTCGCGGTCGTTACATCATCGGCGACGGACTGACCCCCACGGTTGCGGAGCTGACCGAGGCGGCCGCCGTCGCCGTCGGTGCTCCAGGAGCGGTGCCCGGCTCCGAAGATGAGGCCCGCAAGCGCTTGGGCGACTATTTCGCCGAAGTGCTGCTGCTGGATCAGAGGACGGTGGCGGCCAGGGCTCGCGCCGAGCTCGATTGGGTTCCGTCCCAGCCGGGACTCGTAGACGAACTCCGCGCGGGTAGCTACCGCAGGGTTACGAGCGCATGACCGACGTGCCGCGCGCCGGAGGTGTGGGTCCATGACCGAGGATCGCCAGACGGCGCCTCTGGCCTCAGCGCCTCCGGCCGTGGCGTCGGATCTTCAAACGCGCTACCTGCCGATCGCCGAGCATGGGATCATCGGCGACCTGCACTCCGCCGCCCTGGTCGGCAGCGACGGGACGATCGACTGGTTCTGCCCGGATCGATTCGACGGCCCGAGCGTGTTCGGGGCGCTGCTGGATCGCGACCGCGGCGGCTACTACCGGATCGCACCCACGGAACCGCTCGCGAGCACCAAGCAGCTCTATCTCCCCGACACGAATGTCCTCATCACCCGCTTTCTCTCTCCGAAAGGCGTGAGCGAGATTCAGGACTTCATGCCTGTGGGCGGCGGCCCGCAGCGGCTCATCCGAAGCATGGTGGGTACACGCGGCACTCTGCGCTTTCGTCTCGAGGTCGAGCCGCGCTTCGGCTATGGCCTGCATGAGCCAGAGGTCACGATCGAGCCGACCGGCGCCGTCTTTCGCGCTCAAGGTGACGCCATTGCTATCGGCTCACCGGTCGCGCTGCAAGCAACGGGTGGGGGAGCCAGCGCCGAGTTCGAGCTCGCGGCGGGGGAAAGGCTGACGTTTGTCCTTCAGGCTGGAGATAAGGCCGTGCGGCTCGGTGCGCGGGAGGCGGAGCAGCTGGGCGATGAGACGGTCAGGTTCTGGCGTTCCTGGCTACGGCAGTCCTCGTATCGCGGCCGCTGGCGCGAGATGGTGGGTCGATCGGCCCTGACGCTCAAGCTGCTCTCCTACGAGCCGAGCGGCGCGATCGTCGCCGCCCCCACAGCTAGCCTCCCGGAGCGAATCGGCGGAGGGCGCAACTGGGACTACCGCTACGCGTGGCTGCGCGACTTCGCGTTCTCGATCTTCGCCCTCTCCCGGCTCGGCTTCGCTGCGGAGGCGGTCGCCTTCAACAGCTTCCGCCGCAGGGTCTCGACGGTCGCCGCGACGAGCAATGGCGGCAGCCCACTGGACGTGATGTACCGGATCGACGGCCTGCGTTGTCTGGACGAGCGCGTGCTGGGGCACCTCGAGGGCTATCGCGGCTCGCGCCCGGTCAGGATCGGCAACGACGCCGCGAACCAGCTTCAGCTCGACATCTACGGCGAGCTTTTCGACTCGATCTACCTCGCCGAGCGCCAGGCGCTGCAAGGGCACGGCGAGCTGATCGGCTACGACGACTGGATGAGCCTCGCGCCGCTCATCGACTGGGTCTGCGAGCACTGGCAGGAGCCAGATGACGGCATCTGGGAGACCCGTGGCGGCCGCAAGCGCTTCACCCACTCGCGCCTGATGTGCTGGGTTGCGATCGATCGTGCGATGAGGATCGCGACGAATCGCGGCCTCCCTGCGGACCTCGCCCGCTGGACCGAGGCACGCAACGACATCTTCGCCTGGATCATGGCGCGCGGATGGAGCGAGCGCAAGCAAGCGTTCGTCCAGGCCGAGGGCTCCGACGTGCTCGATGCGTCGCTCCTGCTGATGCCTCTCGTTCACTTCATCGCGCCCACCGACCCGCGTTGGCTCTCCACGCTCCACGCAATTGGCAGCGAGCTGGTCTCCGACAGCCTCGTCTATCGCTACGACCCCGCAACGGCCCCAGACGGACTGGAGGGCGCGGAGGGGACGTTCTCGATGTGCAGTTTCTGGTATGTCGAGTGCCTCGCCCGGGCCGGATACCTCGAAGAGGCCCAGCTGGCATTCGAGAAGATGCTCACCTACGCTAACCACCTCGGGCTCTACGCAGAGCAGATCGGCTCAAGCGGCGAGCTGCTCGGCAACTTTCCCCAGGCGTTCACGCACCTGGGGCTGATCAGCGCCGCGCTCAGGCTCGACCAAGAACTCCAGCGGGAACGCCCCTCCAGACCCAAACCGCGTACGACCTAGCGCGAGGCTGCGGGGGTAGCGCATGACAGCGAGCGTTCTTCCGGATGAACTGCAGGTTCCCGAGGAGCTGAGCCGTCGCAAGGTGCGCAAGCAGCTGCTGTCCTTGACGGGGGTCATCCTCCTCGTCGTTGTGGTCGTGACGCTGCTTCCGGGCCTTGAGGGGCTGCGCACGCGGCTTTCGCACGCCGACCCGGTGTGGCTCGGGCTCGGCGCGGGGCTGAAGGTGCTTTCGGGCCTGGGGTATGTGGCGATCTTTCGGGTGGTGTTCTGCAGGCGCATGAGCTGGCGCGTCAGCTACCAGATCGGGATGTCTGAGCTGGGCGCGAACGCGCTCCTGCCGACCGGCGGCGCCGGTGGCCTGGCGCTGGGGGCCTGGGCGCTCAAACGGGGCGGAATGCCGACGACCGAGATCGCGCGGCGCACCGCAGCCTTCTTCATGTTGACCAGCGTCGCGAACGTGGCCGGCGTGGTCCTCATCGGGGTCGGTCTCGCCGCGCGGGTACTGCCGGGGGAGACGAACATGGCGCTGACGCTCCTGCCGGCCGCGATAGCCGCCGCCGCGATCGTTTCCTCGCTGCTCGCCGGACGCACCTCCGCGGGCTTGCACCGGCGACTGGATCGCAACGAAGCAAGTGGGTCCTCGCGCCGCTCCACGCTGGCGCTGAAGACCTTGGTGGCCATCGCTGACGGCGTCAACGAGGCGGTCGCGCTGCTGCGCGAAGGCAACGCTTGGCTGATCGGTGGGATCCTCGCCTACCTCATCTTCGACGTGATGATCCTGTGGGCGACGTTTCGCGCCTTCGGCGCCGCGCCGCCGCTGGCGATCCTGGGGATGGCCTACCTGATCGGCGAGCTGGGTGGACTTATCCCCGTCCCCGGGGGGATCGGCGGCGTCGATGCCGGACTCGTGGGAACGTTCGTGCTGTACAACGTGCCGATCACCGCCGCGGCCTCCGCGGTGCTCGCCTATCGCGCGATCGCGCTATGGGTCCCCGCGATCCTCGGCTCCGCCGCCTTCGTCGCGCTACGGCGAACGTTGCGCCGCGAGACCGCCGAGATCGCCGTCTGCGCTCCCCGGACAGAGATGGAGGTCATCGGGCTCGGGCGCGTCGTGGTCGGACCGGCGCCAACGGGCCCCAAAGCCTAAGATTGCCTACCCGCCGAGTGCCCGTGTGTCGCTGAATTCGAGGTAGAGGTTGCGCTCCGCGAACAGCCACACGCCGGACTGCTTCACGTAGGTGTCGAGGTAGCGCAAATAGGCGAGCATGATCTGGCGTGCGCCGTCCGCGGAGAAAACGTGGTGGGCGATGCAGTAGACCTCGCCGGTCGCTCGCTCATCGTCGAGTCTCACGGTGCTCTCTCCGTTGAAGTGCATAGTGACTTCGTACTGTTTGAGCGCCTCGAACACTGGGGTCAGCGCCTCCCTGCCCCGGAGGTCTTCCGTGGGATCGGTGCCGAAGCCGTTCATGTAGACCAGGAAATGCGTGTCCTCAGTGAAGAGGGCCTTCTGCTCATCGGCTTCGCGACGGTCGGCGCAGTGCGCGTACGCGTCGATCAGCTCACGGATCGCGAGCCGGTCGGCGGCCTCCTCCCGCGAGATCGACGTGTGCTCCATGATGTCCTTTCTTGCATGCGGTGGGCTGCTCGTTTCTCAGGCTACCTGATAATTGTGGCGTCGCGGTTTCGACGCTTTTGTTCCTAAAGCAGCGACACAAACACCATGAACGCTCGCCATCATCGCTGGGAGGAGGCGGCGGTCTCCGACGTTGTCGGTCTGGTCGATGAGTTCGCGCAGACACTGCTGCACAAATGGAGTGCTTCGATGGTGAGCCGGGCCGCGGCGCCGCTGGAGTGCCCTCTTAGCAGGACCCCGCTGCTCGCAAGCGCGCTCGATAGCGCTGCATGTCGGCGTGATTGAAGTCGCTATGCGTCTGGGTCCGGAGCGCGGGGATGTCCTCGTGATGGAAGGGGCTTGAGAGGCTCTCGTTGTGGCCGATGACATTGGCGATCGAGATGTGCGAGCGGCAGCGCAGCCAGCGCACAAGGCGCAGGCTAGCCCGCATCTGCGCACGATTCCCGAGCACTTCGGCGTCGCTGTAACCGACGTGCTCGACGCCGATTGCGGTCCAATTTAGGCCGACGGTGTGGCGGCACATGATGCCCAGCGGAACGAGTTGGTGAATCGTGCCGTCCTTGTCGACTACGAAGTGCGCACAGGTGTTTGGCAGCTCGTGCAACTCGCTATCGGGGACATCCGCTGCAAAGGTGTTGAAGGTGGACCCGAAATCGGGCGTCTCTGTGTAGTGGATGACGATCACGTGCGGGTCGATCAGTCGATAGGTGTCCAGGCCGTAGTGCCGCTGCGCATAGCGGACCATCTCCGCCTTGCGCCTGGCCCCGAACGGGATCGGGCTCTGCACGATCGGAGGCCGCGGCACCGCTGCCGTCGCGGGGGCGGTTGATGAGACCTGCGCCACCGACAGCGTGCTCAGGGCGGTGCGGGCAGCGTTGTCGCTCGAGCTGCCGCAGCCTGCGGCGAACGCCGCAAGACAAAGCACTGACGCGAATGTGGCGGCACGTATGACGTCACCGCGTTGGGGCACGAGTCGAGCCTATTACGTCTCATAGGTCAGCAGCGCGTGCGCCTCGCGTGGCGCAAGCCGCTCGCGGCCCTTCAGGAAGGCGAGCTCAACCAGGAAGCCGCAGCCGACGATCTCACCGCCAAGCTGGCCGACGAGGTCACACAGCGCAGCCGCGGTGCCGCCCGTCGCCAGCAGGTCATCATGAACGAGCACGCGCGCACCGGGGGCGAAGGCGTCGCTCTGCAGCTCCAACCGGCTTGTGCCGTACTCGAGCACGTACTCCGCGCCAACTGTCTCGTGGGGGAGCTTGCCGGGCTTGCGCGCGAGCACGAACCCTGCGCCGAGCTCGAGCGCGAGCGCGGGGCCGAGCAGGAAGCCGCGGGCCTCGGCTGCGATCACACAGTCAACCCTCAGCGGACGCGCGTACTCGGCCAGTCCTCGTACCGCCAGCGCCAGCGCCTGCCGGTCGGCCATCAGGGGCGCGATGTCCTTGAAGAGGATCCCAGGCCGTGGGAAGTCGGGGATGTCGCGGATCAATGCGCGCAGGCGCGCTTCTGTGTCTGCGCCGGCTCCACGGCCATGCAGATCACCCTGCTCTTCGGCCATGCAGATCGCCCTCTCATCGGCCATGCAGATCGTCACTGCTCATTGGCGCGCTCCTGCTCGCTGCTTGGATGAGGAAACGCTAACCGATCGATTGACATGCTGGTGCAACGCAACAGTCGCCGGATGCGCGTGTTGCATTAGGGCGTGCGCTGCCACTGCAGGCCTGCCGTCCCTGCGACTCTGCTTGCGCTGCTCTTTGCGGCGTGCGTCTGGCCCTGCGTGGCGACCCCGTCGGCCGGAGCAACGACCCCGTCGGCCGGGACAACGACGTCGCTCGCCTGGTCGGGCGCCATAGAAATCGATGGGGGGCAGACGCCGCGTGCGATCTCGTGCCCATCGCTGGGCCTGTGTGTCGCTGTTGACAGCGCGGGACGCGCGCTCGTGAGCACGCATCCGACGGTCCCCGCGCCGGCGTCGTGGTCGGTGCCGTTTGCGATCGATGCTGCCACAGCTCTTACCTCGGTCTCGTGTGCGTCCACTGCCCTTTGCGTCGCCGTGGATGGCGAAGGCCGCGCGCTCGTAAGCACGCACCCAGCGCTCGCGGGGCCGGGCTCGTGGTCGGCGCCGTTTGCGATCGCGGGCGTCGGCGGCCTCACTGCGGTGTCGTGCGCCTCGACGTCGCTGTGTGTTGCCGTAGACGGCAAGGGCGATGTGGCGGTAAGCACCGAACCAGCCGCGGGACCAGCGGCGTGGCATGCGCGCCTGCTCGATCCCAGTGGGGGGCTCGTGGCGGTCTCCTGCCTGCCCGCCGGCTCATGTGCAGCGGTAGACGCCGCGGGCAACGCCTTGGCTAGTCCCAACGTTGCTGCTGTTACGGGCGCGGGTGCAGCGGCGGGCTCGGGGGCGACGTGGAGCTCGACGGCGTTCGACGTGTTCGGTGCTCCCACGGCGGTCTCCTGCGTCGCCACTGGGCTGTGCGTGGCCGTCGATGGCACCGGCTACGCGTTCGCCAGCGAAGATCCGGCGGCTGCTCCGCCGGTGTGGCCCGCGAGCGCAGTCGACATCCAGCCCCTGCGGGCGCTGAGAGGCGTCTCGTGCGTGAGCGAAGGAGCGGGGCTGTGCGCCGCGATCGATGCGGGCGGACGCGTGCTCACGGCGGCGCTGCCCGCGCCATCCCCCGCGCCAAGCGAAGCGGCGCTTGTGCAGCCGCACCCTTTCATCACGGGGACGCCGGCGCCCGGCCAGCCACTGACGTGCCGCTCGGGTGTGAGCGCGAGCGGGGTGACGCTCGCGTACGCCTGGCTGCGCGACACGAGGGCGATCGCAGGGAGCGGCGGCCCAGCCTACATGGTTAGCGAAGCCGACGTATCCCATCACCTGCAGTGCCGCGTTAGCGCCACCACAGCGGCTGGCAGCGTTAGCGCCACGAGCGCTTTCGTGACGGTCCCGGCGGGCGGCCTGGGTACGATCTCAGAGACGGTCGTGGGCTCTGCCCGCGCCGGGCGCTACGCAGTGGCGGTGCCATTGACGTGCTCCGCGCAGGCCGCGGGCAGATGCACGATCACGCTGCGTCTAAGCGTGATCGAGACGCTGCGCGGGAGTCGCATTGTGGCGCTCGCCGCGGCGGCGGCAACACGGCGCGTGACCCTCACCGTCGGCGCGCGCACCTTGCATCTGAGCCCGCGCCAGCGTTATACCGCGACGGTGGCGCTCAACGCGACTGGCCGGCGGCTGCTCGCGCGCGTGCACCGCATGGCCGTGAGGCTGACGGTCAGTGGCACTGTCGTGGGCGCCATCAGCGCCTCGCTGAAGAGCACGACGCTCACACTTGCTACCCGCGGGAAGACGTCTGCTCCCAGGGGTAAGGCAAGGGTCATCCCCACAACTGGATCCATGCGCCGCGAAGCGCCTTCCTTGCACCGCGACGTTCCTTCTCTGCACCGCGAAGCGCCTTTCCTGCGCCACGACGCGCCTCCCCTGCACCGTGGGGCGACTTCCGCACGCCACGACGCGCGCCTGGCCGGCGGTGCGACGAGCACCGCTGCGCTCGCACCGACCCCCTACATGGGCTGGGACACGTACTTCACCTTCGGCGGTCATTACGACGAGGCCGCGGTGCTCGAGCAGGCCAGTCAGCTCCTCACGCGCGGCCTGGCGGGCCACGGCTACCGCTACGTGTGGCTCGACGCTGGCTGGTGGCAGGGCGCGCGCGACACCAGCGGTGCGATCGCGCTCGACGCGCTGCAGTGGCCGCACGGTATGGCATGGCTGGCACGCACGCTACACGCGGCAGGTTTTCGCGTGGGCCTGTACACCGACGCGGGCAGCGTGGGCTGCGGAGGACCGGGCGAGGGCAGCTATGGCCACTACCAGCAGGACGTCAATACGTTCGCGGCGTGGGGCATTGACGCCGTCAAGGTCGACTTCTGCGGCGGGGTGCGCCTGGGCCTGCAGCCCGCGGTGGCCTATGCGGCGTTCCACGAAGCGATCGTGCACAACGCAGGCCGCCGTCCGATCCTGCTCTCGATCTGCAACTTCCTGCAGCCCGGCCAGTTTGCGCCTGAGAACCCGGCGCCTGAAAACTCGGCCTTCGCCTCCTACACGTTCGGGCCGAGCAGCGGTAATAGCTGGCGCACCAACACGGATTTGGGTGTGCCCGGAGATGTGCGCTTCGCGAATGTCCTGGCGAACCTCGACGCCGACGCGGCGCAGCCGCAGGCGGCAGGGCCAGGTCACTGGAACGACCCCGACTATCTCGGCCCCGACCAGGGCATGACGGCCGCCCAGTTCCGCACGCAGTTCAGCATGTGGGCGATGCTCGCTGCGCCGCTGATGCTGAGCGCGGACCTGATCACGCTCTCCGGCCAGAGCCAGACGACAGTTGCAAATGGCGAAGCCATCGCCATCGACCAGGATCCTGCTGGCCTGCAGGCTCGCCTGCTCGCCAGTAGCGGCGAAGCCCAGGTCTGGGTCAAGCCGCTCAGCGACGGCTCGCGCGCCATTGCCCTGCTCAACCGCGGGTGGGCTCCGCTGCGCATCGCCACCACCGCCCTCGCCGCCGGCATGCCCTCGGCGGGCAGCTATGCAGTGCGCAATGTCTGGACGGGCGGGCTCACGGGCCTGCGCTCGCCCGGGGCGATTGCCGCCAACGTGCCAGGCGGCTCAACGGTCCTGCTGCGTGTCTTCGTGAAGTAGGGAAAGGTCTGCAACGCTGATAGCCTCGCCCGGCCATGAAGATCGCCAATCTCCACACGGCCCAGTCGCGCGAGCTGGCGGTGGGGCACATCGAGGGACTGTGGCGCGATCCGGGGCGCGAAGCGGGTACGCGTACGGTGGGCCTGCGGCGGATCGAGGTGGCGGAGGGGCACTTCTCGACGCCCGCGCACGAGCACGGCGCGGATGAGGAGATCTTCTTCGTGCTGGCGGGCGAGGGACTGCTGTGGCAGGAAGGGCAGACGTGGAGAGTGGCGGAGGGGGACTGCATCGTGCATCGCCCCAAGCGCGGCGCGCACACCTTGCGCGCGGGCACGGGCGGGCTCGACGTGCTGGTGTTCGGGCAGCGCCTGGACCCTGCTCTGACAGCGCTTCCCCGCGCGGGCGTGGCGTGGTCCTTTCCGCGCTGGTTGATGCTGGGCGATGGCGATTCGCCGTTTGCGCGCGAAGCGGCGGCGGGCGCTCCGGAGTGCCCGCCGCCAACGGCCGAGCGTCCGCGCAACCTCGTGGCGCTCGCCGATATGCCCGCTGTCTTCGACGGCCGCGTGCGTCGCGCGGGCAAGATCGCAGGAGCAGTGGCTACGGGCCTTAACCACGCGGTGCTGCCCGCGGGGGGGCAGGGTGCGCCCGCCCACTGCCACTCCGTCGAGGAGGAGCTGTTCGTGGTGCTCGAGGGCGGCGGCGTCCTGGAGCTTTGGGGGCGCGGGGCGCAGAGCGCCGAGGAGCACCCGCTGCGCGCGGGAGACGTCATCTCCCGGCCCGCCGGGACCGGCGTGGCGCACGCCTTGCGCGCCGGTTCCGAGGGGCTTACCTACCTCGCCTATGGCACCCGCGACCCGAGCGATATGTGCTTCTACCCGCAGTCAGGGCGGGTCTCGCTGCGCGGTCTTGGCATTGCGCTGCACTCCCCTGAGATCGATTACCTGCCGGATCTCTGAGGGCCTGGGCAAGCCGGGGAGCGGGGCCTTAGGCTCTGGGCAGTGGCACAGGTCATCGACGGCCGGGATCGGCACGAGGACGAGCAGGTAATCGTGCGCAGGCGCACGCTGGCCTCGATCGCCGCCGCCGGGCTGCTGGTGGCGCTGAAGCTGGGGGTGGGGCTGGCCGCCGGGAGCCTGGGCTTGGTCTCGGCCGGTGTGGAGTCAAGCGGCGATGTGGTGGCTGCCGTGCTGACCTTCTTCGCGGTGCGCCTGGGGGGGCGACCCGCCGATGCGGGACACCCCTACGGGCACCGGCGCGCGGAGAACTTGGGCGCGCTGGGGGAGGCCGTGATCCTGATCGCCGGTGGGGTCTTCGTGAGCGTGGGCGCCATCGCGCACCTGCTCGGGGGTGGCCGTGCGCCCGATGTGCAGTGGTACATCTTCCTCGTCCTCGCCGTTGCGCTCGTGGTTGATTTGAGCCGTACCGTCGTTTCCTTTCGCACCGCCCGTCAATACGGCAGCGCCGCGCTGCGCTCGAACGCCTTTCACTTCGCGGGCGACATGGCGGGCTCGGTCGCGGTCCTGATCGGCTTGCTGCTGGTGCGCGCAGGCTTCGCCCAGGGTGACGCGATCGCAGCGCTTCTCATCGCCGCGATCATTTTCGCCACCGCTCTGCGGCTGATCGCGGAGAACGCAAATGTGCTGATGGATCGCACCCCTGCGGAGGCACGCGAGGCGGCTGAGAGGGCGATCGCCACACTGGGCGCCGACATCGAGCTCACGCGCCTGCGCCTGCGCGAGTCCGCGGGGCGCTACTTCGCTGATGTGGTCGTTGCCGTCGCACCGGCGCAGGCTGTGATTGAGGGGCATCAGGCCGCGAGCCTCGTGGAGGCGGTGGTCGAGAGTGTGCTGCCGGGTAGCGACGTGGTGGTGCACGTCGAGCCCCGCCGCAGCGGCCTGGAGCTGCGCGACCGCGTGCTCGCGATCGCCCTGGCCGAGCCGCTGGTGCGCGAAACGCACGACGTCACGATCTTCGACGACGATGGCACGGTCACGGTCTCCCTGCACCTCAAGTTCCCCGCCGATCTCGATCTGCTCCACGCGCACGCGGTCGCCGAGCGAGTGGAGCGGGCGATCCGCGCCCGCCCGGAGGTCGCGGATGTGCAGACGCATTTGGAGCCGCTCGAGCTGCCCCTGCGTGCGCGTCCCGCCGACGCTCGCGCCGAGCGTGAGGCCAGGGAGGAGATCGAGCGCCTGGTGGCGGAGCGCGGTGGTATCGAGTTGCGCTCGGTCAGGCTCCTCTCGACCGAGGCCGGCCGCGTCGTCTTCCTCACCGTCGGTGTAGGCCCCACAGCCGCGTTGGTCGATGCTCACCGCCTGGCCTCCGAGCTTGAGGATCAGCTGCGCCAGCAGCTGCCCCAGATCGCCGATGTCGTGGTGCACACTGAGCCATAGCCACCTGACTCAGCGCGCTCACTACCACGGCAGCCCGCGATATCTGGCGCGGCGGTGGCCGCGGGCCAGATGGCGGTTGCGGCGTGACTGGAGCCGGGCCTCGATGGCCTCGATGTCCGAGGCGGGACCGAGCAGGCGCCAGCTATCGCGCACGAGGGGAAGCATGGTGAAGGCGATCACCCAGCCCGGCCAGAAGCCCCCATCGGCGCCACTGAGGATCCAGATGCCGACGCAGATGGCCGAGATGCTTAGCGAGCCGCCCGCCTCCTGTGCCAGGCGACGGCGCAGGCGCGACTTGCGCTTGCTGAGCTCCATCTGCACCGAGGAGGCGCTGACGGGCAGATCGGTGTGCAGGGCATCCAGATCGGCATAGGTGGTGGCGCGGTAGACCCCGCCGATCCGCTCCTCGAGCTCCTCCGCGGTGAGCCTACCCGCCACCGTGTGCTCGTGCAGCTCCTCGATCAGGCGCTCGCGATCCGCATCCGAGACGCGCAGCTGGGAGGGATCGCTCATGCCCAAAGGTTAGTGGACGCCGTAGGGCGCTGCCGTCGGGTTGGCGCCCGTCGGTGCAACCTCGCTCAGACAGCTGAACGGCTTGTGTAAGCTACCGCCAAATGATCCTCTTCGGAAGATCGGGCAGTCCCACATCCTTGCGCCTATGGCCAGCTCTTTGCTTGCTCGTCCTCGTCCTCGCGCTGGCACAGACCGGCGAGGCGGCGGCCGACAGCGCCACGATCAGCGTCACGAATACCGCCGGTCAGTCCGATCCAGCAGCCGGGGTTCCGCGCGTGTTCACCATCAGCGGGGTGGCATCCATACCAGAGGATGTCTTCGTCAAGTACCGTGCCCCGGGCGGCGCGCCGTGTGCTCCGAACGCCGAAAGTGACTCGGGTTCGACACTGGAGGCAGGCCAGCACGAAGGGCGCTTCTATTTCGCCTATGGCGATGAAGTCAACGGTGCGTTCAACCTACAGCAGGTCTACAACTGGTCTCCCTCCGGCACATTCGCCTTTTGCATCTGGCTGGCAAAGGACAGCAGCACGATAGCCACTCCGATTCCGCAGACGATCACCTTCCGGTCTCCGGTCGGCACGATCGCCGCCAGCGTGAGCTCCACGACTCCAGGCCACGCGGCGAGCGTCACCGTGGCCGGCTCGAGCGAATCACCCGCGAAGGTGTACGCCAAGATCCGTTCCGCGGGTGGAGCGGCGTGTGCCGTGACTTTCGGAGGGGATTCCGGTGAATCTCTGATCAGCGGGGAAGCCGTCAACGGGTCGTTCTCGGTTCAGGCCACGACCAAGCCGCTGCAGGCCGGCCAGTACACGATCTGCCTGTGGCTCGCGTATTCGGAAAACGACACCTCGCCGATTGCTGGGCCCCAGCCTGTGACGTTCGCGGTTGCGCTGCCTCCCTCGCCGCCGCCCATCTCCGCCGCCTGCCTGCGCGATCGCAGCGTCGTCCCCCATGAGCTGCTGCTCGTGCGCGCCTACACGCGCAAGCTTCGCTCCCATCACCTGTCCAGGAGGGCCCGCCGCAACGACAGGCTGGCGCTGTCGCGGGCGCGGGCGACCCTGCGTAGATACGAAGGTCTGCGCCACACCCAGTGCCCTGGCGGTCTGTGATCACGGCCTGTCTGCGAGTTGCCTCTCGCGCCCGAGCGCCTTCGCGCGCTCCCGCCCCGCCGGCGCCGATGGCGCCTGTGCTGGGCTGCTTGTCGTGTCGCACGGCTGTGACGATTCCATCCTCGCCACAGTCGCCGGTCCGCCGCGTTTATTGCACCGTGAAGGTCGCCTTCATGCCCAGTTCCTCGTGGGCAGGGATGGCGCAGTACAGCGTGTAGGTGCCGGGCTCGAGCTGGAATTCCACATCTGAATGGTGGCCGGGCAGCACGATGCCGACAGCGCCGACGTCGGCGCCGCCGCCGGCGGGGCGGATGTGGAGGTTGTGTTCGTCCTGGCCGGCGTTGACGAGCTCGAGCATGAGGCGCCCGGCTGTTGTGCTGGGGCGCGAGAGCGTGAGGCTGAACTCCCTGGCGCTGACCTGCAGGTGGGCTGGCCCTGAGGGAGCCCCACCCGCCCCTGCTTCTTCCCCGAGCAGCACTTCGCGGGGGGGATTTTCAGCACTGCCTACATTTGCACTTCCGGACCCGGATGTAGGCGGGGCGCTGGAAGTGGAGGTCCCCCCCGCGTGGCTCGACTCCGTGGAGGTGCCTTGAGTGCGGACACTGCCCGAATGTTTACGCCGCGCCGACGAAGGCTTGCGCCGCGACAAAGGCCGCCGCCGCGGCGAGGCCGGGCAGCGCTTGTGCTTGTGCTGGCGCTGACACGAGCGCTTGGAGGGCTGGCGATGCTTGGGAGTGCCAAGCGCCGTGGCCACGGCTCCCCCGGTTGCGCCCGCCAGACACAATGCGCACAGCGCCACGGCGATCCGGCGCCACGCGCGCAGGCTCACTTGACGAGCACCGGCCGCGGCTGCGAGGCGGCGTCGGGGATGACGAGGCCGGCTTCGGTCTGGAACCACTGCTCCAGCAGCGAGCAGTAGAGCGCGCGGAAGTCGCTGGTGTTGCGCAGGTTTTCATTTTCGTCGAGTTGGGCAAGCCCGGGGAACTCGCCGATCATCTGGCCCTTGGCGCGGGTGCCGATGACGAAGGCCGCGCCGGCGGCGCCGTGATCGGTGCCGGAGCCGTTTTCTTCGGGACGCCGTCCGAACTCCGACCAGAGCTCGACGAGCACGCGATCGGCGAGCCCGCGGGCTTCGAGGTCACGCTGGAAGGCGAGCACCGATTCGACGGTCTTGCCGAGGTTGGTCTTGAGCGTCGCGGTCTCGTCGCTGTGGGTGTCATAGCCGCCGACGCCGTTCAAGGAGACGCAGCGGATGGGCAGCCCGGCGTGGAGCATCGCGGCGAGCGCTTCGAGGCGTTCGGGGAAGGCGTCGCCGGTGGGGTAGGTGACCTTTGGTTCGTACTTCGGCTTGCCTTCGGGACCCACGAAGGAGGCCATCTGCCCGAGCACGATGCTCGTGTCGAGCGAGGCGCCGCGCGCCTGCGCGTAGGCGGGCGAGGGGGCAGGCAGCGCGCCGAGGTCGCCGTACGCCTGCACGGCGGGCGCCATGATCGGTTCATCAACCCCGTATGCCCACAGCCGATAGTCGGCGGGTGTGGAGACCGCCGCGACGGGCACGCGCGTCGTCGCCAGTGACGGCGCAAGGCTGTAGTCGAGGCTGAGCCCCTGCAGGGGATTACTTTCTTCGCCGGTGGCGTCGAGCAGCCGTCCGAGCCAGCCGCTGCGCGTTTCGGTGTTGAGCTGGCCGACCTCCCAGTAGTGGCGGCTGGTGAAGTGGCTCTCATCGGGTGGGTCGTAGCCGATAGCGGGAAAGACTGAGACCTTGCCCTCGCCGTGCAGCGTGGCAAGTCCCTGCGCTTGCGGATGCCACATGAGCCGTTCGTCCTCGGTGAACTTGATGAGCCCTTCGCTTTCCTTGAGCGCCAGCGCGGGGCGCAGCTGCGCGTACTTTGGGTCGCCGATGGGCGCGAGTACCGACATGGAGTCCCAGCCGCCTTCCATGAAGATCGAGACGAGCACTGGCTTGGCGGGGCCTTCGGCGGCGCTGGCGATGCCCTCTTCGAAGTGGCGCACGCCGAGTTTGGAGGCGCCGTAGACCGATAGCGCAGCGCCGGCAGAGCGCAGCAGGAAGGTGCGCCGATCAAGGCCGGTGCCGGCCGGCGTGGGCATCCCCGGCTCGATGCTCGGCAACCCGCGGCCAGCGACGGCGACGCCCTTGCGCAGCAGCTGGGCGCGGTTGAAGTCGTTACACGCACACGCCTTGCTCATCGCTTCACGACCTTTTTTGAAGGGGAGGGGTGGGCCGGTTTGCGAGGTGCGTGCTCGTCATCCTCAGCTCACCTGCATATCCGGCGATGTCGCGATCAGCATGCGCAGGGCGTTCTGCCTGATCGCCCGATAGGGACTCTGCTCCCACGTCGCCGTCTGCCCGTTGAGGCAGGTGGCTGCAAAGGTTTCAAGGCGCGCGGCGCTTTCGGGACTGAGCAGCGGGTTGCCCCAGTAGGCCATTGCGCTCTCCATCGCCTGACGGCCTTCCTCGGTGGCGGGGTAGTTAGAGCCGCCTTCAGGCCACGGGTTCACGTAGGTGTTCTGCGTGACGTAGTTGGCCAGTTCCCAGCGCGCCTTCGCGGTGGAGGTATCGAGCCAGCGGGTGTAGTCCCAGCCGGAGACGTTGGGCGGGTGAAAAAGCTGCTGGCCGGCGGCGCTACAGAGCCAGGCCCAGGCGTTGGTGTCGATGTAGCGCCCGACGGCGCGCAGCAGCCCCGCGTTGTAGACGACGGGCGGCGTGACCATCTCGGGCCCCTCGTAGAAGTCGGGGTGCTGCAGCACGGCCTCGACGACCGCACTGATGCTGAAGCTCGAACGCAAGTAGAGGCCTTGCAGCGAGGCCAAGGTGGCGGCGTCGGGCGGCGTGGGGATGAAGTAGCCCCAGAGCTTGGTTACGAAGAAAGAGGCGTGCAGCGGGTGGTTGACGCAGAGGCGCACGGCGTCTTCCCAGTTCCAGTTGCCGGTCTGCCCGAAGACGGTCTTCGGTTCGTTGTCGTGACGGCTGGGGTCGAAGCGGAAGTTGTGCAGGCCGAGTTCGTTCGACGAGTCTGCCGTCCACCCCGTCAGCGCCCGCGCCATTTCGCGCACGTCGGTCTCGGTGTAGGCGCCGCGGTCGGCGCCGAGCGAGAAGAGCTCCATCATCTCGCGCGCGTAGTTCTCGTTCGGATTGTCGCTGCTGTTTTGGATTCCGTCGAGGAACACAAGCATCGCCGGGTTCTGCGTGACCGCCATGAAGAGGTCCTGGAAGCTGCCGAGCGCCTTTTCGCGAAAGAGCTGGTTCTGGTCGAGCATCATCTGCTGATCGCCGACCTTGTCGTCGCTGTTGGCGAACCAGTCGTGCCACATCAGCGTCATGCGCTCCACGAGCTGCTGGTCTGAGCGCACCATGCGATCGAGCCACCAGCAGTGATCGTCCCCCCACTTGTCGGCGGGCGCGAGCGCATTGCCTTCTTCTTCGTGCGGTGCGGGTCCACTCAGCGCGGCGGCTCCGCTCGGCCGCGTCATTTCGAGCACGACGCTCTGGAGTGGTCGTCCCACGAGCGCCTGCGCCTGACCCGAGCGCCCCCCGAATCCGGCCCGCCACATCAGCCGATTCATGTGCTGCAACGTGGTGGGCACTTCGAACACCGGCGGCGGCGTGTTCGAGGGCGGGGGCGGCGCTGCCACGGGCGCCAAGGGAGCCCCCGGAGCCCCCTTGTGCAGCGTCAGATGCCGCTTCTTGTGCTTGTGCTTGTGGTGCTTGTGCTTGCCGTGGTGCTTCTTGAGGTGCTTGGCGTGATGCTTGGGCTTGTGGTGCTTCGCCGGCTTCTTACGCGAGCGGGCCTTGCTGAGAACCATGCACGTCGCATCGGCGCCGGGCGCGCGTCGTCCATTGTCTACAGTGCCCACTAAGCGCATGTCGTAGAGCGGTGCGGCGGCTCTCAAGCGCCCGCTCGCGCCGGACCCTGCGCCAGCCCCGGGAGTGTCTGGGGCGCTCTTCGCGGGTTCTCTATTGACAAGTGTGGTGGGTGTGGTGTACAGTCGCTTTTTGTAATGGCATCCCCGGGTTTGGGGGTGCCGGACATATGGTCGGGTTTGGGCCGGGTCTCTGTTGCCGGCTTGCAGCTGAGCGGGGTCTGTTGGAGAGGGACTGGATCGGAACTTTTGAGGGAGATGTTGTTCGCGTGAGGTCGTTTTCGCCATACGTGCCGGGAGTCGTCGTGACCCCTATTGGGGGTCCTTCTAGATGCTTCAGCATCGCTGAGGCATCTCTCTCTCTCTCTCTCTCTCTCTCTTGGCCCGGCTCTCTAGCCTCTAGGCCAAATCGCCACCGTCGCTCGGCGGCTTCCCCCGGTCAGGTGGGCAGGGTCGGTCTCGTTCGGGCATTGGCTGGACGCGCCCCGCGGGTCTGTGTAGCGCCGTACTTTGCCGGCATCGAAGGCTCCGGGGCCAGAGAGAAGCATGGATCGGGGCGGCGCGGGGGCAGGGGGTAGCGGTGCCTGCGGTCGTGGACAGCAAAGGAGCCCCCCAGGCCCGCGGCGTTTCTCGGGCGGCGGCTGCGTCCGGCGCTCGTGCGGGTAGCAGGGGTGCGCTACCGCGTTCGCGGGTGAGTGAGATTCAGCGTGCGCGGATGTTGCATGCGATGGCGGAAGTCGCGGCGCAGGAGGGCGCGCAAAATGCGACGGTCGCGCGGGTGGTGGCACGCTCAGGTGTGTCGCGGCGCACGTTCTATGACCTGTTCGAGGACCGCGAGGACTGCTTCCTGGCGGCGTTTGAGGATGCACTTGGTCTGGTCGCGGAGCGGGCGCTGCCGGCGTACGAGGCACCGGGGTCGTGGCGGGCGCGAACGCGGGCGGCGCTGCTTGCGGTCCTGGAGTTCTTGGCGGAGGAGTCCGATCTTGGGCGCCTGCTAATCGTGGAGAGTCTGACGGCGGGACCGCGGGCGGTGGAGCGTCGCACGCAGGTCATTGCGGTGCTCGTTGATGCGATCCGGGAGGGTGAGAGTGAGACGAGGCCCAGCTATGGACAGCTCGCGCTCGGCGCGGAGGGCGTCGTGGGGGCGGTGCTGTCGGTCGTGCACGCGCGGCTTCAGCGGGGCGAGACCAACTCGCTGATCACGCTCGTGAATCCCCTGATGGGCATGATCGTGCTGCCCTACCTGGGGCAGGCGGCGGCGCGCAAGGAAAGCGAGCGGCCGGCCCCCGCGCCTCCCACTAAGCCCCGCGCGCGCCGTAGTGACCCGTTGCGCGATCTCGATATGCGCCTCACGTATCGCACGATGCGGGTGCTCGCGGCGATTGGGCAGAGTCCGCGTGCGTCCAACCGGCAGGTCGCCGAGGCGGCGGGGATCGCCGACCAGGGCCAAATCTCAAAGCTCCTGCTGCGCCTGCAGAACCTCGGCTTGATCCGCAACATCGGCGAGGGCCCCGCGCGCGGTGAGCCCAACGCCTGGACACTCACCGCGAGAGGCCAGGAAGTCGAGCGCACCATCCGCGAGCAGACCACGCGCCCTCCGGGCTCCGCGAGATCCGGCGGCGAGCGGGAAACGGACGGCAGGAGATTTGATCGTGCTTGAGAGGAACCCTGCGAGGAGTGCAGTTACTCGCATTCACACCCATGACCATCAGGAGGCAGCGTGATGTCAGATCGCGACCGAAGGTTTCCCCGATTCTCGCTGGTCCGCTGGGGGAACCGGCGCGTGCCCGTGGCGTTGCGGGGTCGCCGGCGTCTCGGGGCCGCATGGGGCGCCGCGCTCGGTGCGGCCGCGATCTGGGGCGCCGTGATCGCTCCCACGGCTGCTCTTGCTGCCAGCCTGGAAGAACCCAGCTTCTATGGGGTGTTAAAAGTGAGAGCGACGACGGCGCTCGCGGCGGGCACTCTCAATCCGCGTAAGAAGGGCGCGTCGGGCACATACGAACTCGCGCCCTACGAATTCGTCTACCGGCAGTCCGCGACGAACGAATGCCGCGGCGCTGGTGAAGCGCATGCTCCCGTGCCTGCCGCGATGTCCCTGGGCGGCGGCGAAGAACTCGTGGTGCAGCGACTGGAAAGTCTGTCGCCCGGCACGGAGTACGCGATCTGCCTCGTGACGCACAACGGCGCGGAAACGGAAAGCGCCACGAGCCCAGCGGTCAGCTTCACGACCGAGATTCCGCCGGCAACGCCGACGCGCGAGGAAGCCAGTGAAATCACGGGCACCACGGCAAGGCTCTTCGGGGTGTTGAATCCGGCGGCCAGCAGCCAGACTGAATCCTATTTCACCTATCGCCCATCCGCAACGGAATGCACCGGTGAAGAAAGCCAGAAGGCTTCCGCGCAGCCCGCGCCGGCGGGCCCCGGGGAACAGGGTGTCGCGGCGGTCATCCCCGGCCTACAGCCCAACACCGCCTACACATTCTGCCTGGTCGGACGCAACACAGGTGAAGAAGAAGCGAGTGGAGCACCCGTTACGTTCAAGACGCCCGCCTCCGTGCCCTTGATCGGCGGAGCGGGTGTGCGGACGGTCGGGGCCACGACGGCACAAGTGACAGCTATGGTGAACCCCGGCGGCGTCTCCGCGCACTACCGCGCCGAATATGTGAGCGATGCCGCGTTCGCGGCGAGCGGCTGGCGGGAAGCCGTACGCGCGCCGACGGCCGACGCGGAACTTCCCGCGGGCAGCGAAGGTATCAGTGTCTTGGCGGCATTCGGTGGCCTGCGGCCCGATACGGGATACCGCTTCAGATTCATCGCCAGCAACAGCTTGGGTGAATCGCAGTCGGGCGAAGCGGCGGAAGGCGCCTTCACGACCCGCATGGGAGTCGGCTCGGCCGCGGGCCTGCCGGACGGCCGGGTCTATGAGCTGGTATCGACCGCGGGCTTGTACGGCGAACCGTACTACCCGCAGATACCGGCCAGCCAAACATCCCCTCTCGAAGATCTGATGATGTCAAGCTATCCCTTCCAAGCACAGAGCTCTGAGGGTAATCAGGGTGAAGCCGAAGGCGATGCGATCACTTATCCGGGTGCGGCGGCTGCCGCAGGCGGAAACGGCGCGGTTTCGGGGGCGGCAGGGAATCAGTGGTTCGCCAGCCGGACGGCAGGCGGCTGGCAGACGAAGACCATCTCGCCACAGGCGCCATCAGAAACGACCGGCCAGGTGTCCACTCCGTACCAGTGGTTCTCGCGCGACCTCACGCAGGGAATCCTCGAGTATCCGGGGCCGGCGCCGCTGACGCAGGAAGCGCCCTCGAATTGCCAGGTGATCTACAGTCGCGACAGCACCACAGGCGCCTATGAGGCGGAGATCGGCGCGGTCACGACACCTGCTGGATGTGGTCAACCGTTGTTCGCCGGCGAGTCTGAACCAAAGTCGCCGGGCGAACCGCGGGAGATCATCTTCCAGAGCGAAGCGGCGCTGACCCCGGGGTCGCGGCAAGCCACGGAAATCCCTCCGGGACGCGAAAACCACAGCGATGGTGTCGGTGGCTTTACGGGGAGCCCTTGTACGGTTGGCTGCAATCTCTATGTGAGTGCCGGCGGGAAGCTGCGTCAGGTGAACGTCGTCGAAGGCGTCTCGGTTCTCGGCGCCAACTTTGGCGGCTATCCAGGTGAAAATGGAAGAGAATGGCCGACCTTCAGCAATGCGATCTCGGCCGATGGTTCGCGCATCTTCTGGACCGATACTGAAGGCGGTGTGGATCGGGTTTTTGTGTTACGCGATGGTTCGACACAGGTCCAGGTGTCGGGGTCCTCGCCCGCGGTGTTTTGGTCGGCGACGCGTGACGGTCGCTATGCGATCTACACAGAAGGCGGGGCGTTGTGGAGGTTCGATACCGAGACGGATGCGCGGAAAGAGCTCGCGGGTACCGGCGTAGAAGGGGAAGCGCCGGCTGTCGAGGGCTTCGTCGGAATGAACCAATCCGGCGCCGACGCGGCGTACGTCTACTTCGTCGCGGGCAACAGGCTCGCGAGCAACACAAACGCGAACGGCGAATCCGCCGTGAACGGTGTCCCGAACCTATATCTGGACCACGAAGGCACGATTACGTTCATAGCGGCGCTCTCGCCACAGGACGACAATGTCGAGGCGATCGAATCGGGCCCTCTGCCCGAGCAGTCGGGCGATTGGGTGTTGGCCGTCGGGACGCGGACGGCGCAGGTCAGTCCGGACGGACGTCATCTGGTGTTCCAGTCCGTGAATCCACTCACCGGCTACGACAACGTGGACTCGGGAGCGAAGCTTGCGGAGGTTTTTGTCTACACGGCGGGTGACCCCAGTGTCGCGTGCGCTTCGTGTGATCCAGGCGGGATGCCGCCGGCAGTCGGCGTGAAAGGCGAAAACTCGACGGCGTTGCCGGTGAATATTGGGTCGCAGAGTCATGCGACGCAGCGGCGCTGGATGTCTGATAGCGGTGGCCGTGTGTTCTTCGACTCGCGGCAGTCGCTGGCGTCGGGCGATATCAACGGCAGCGAGGATGTGTATGAGTGGGAGGCGGAAGGGGAAGGGTCGTGTACGGCCGAGTCCGCCTCGAAGGCGAATCGGGGTTGTGTGTTCTTGATCTCGGGCGGTGATGGTGAAGCGTCGTCGTGGTTGATCGAAACCGACGCGAGTGGGCGCGATGTGTTCTTCGAGCACCGTGGGCGGCTGGGCCAGGCAGCGGTGGCGGGGGATCAGAACGAGATCTACGACGCGCGCGTCGACGGCGGCTTCTCAGTCATTACGTCGGATTGTGGTGGCGCCGCGGGCTGCGCGGGCACGCAGCCCGCGTCGGCTCCATCGGCTGGTGTGCCGCCGACGATCAACCTGACGGGCACGGGTAACGTCGAACCGGTGGTGCCGCGATCACTGGCGCCGCGTTCCGCGGTGGTCACGGCGAGGCAGCGGTTGGCGCGGGCATTGGCTGTGTGTCGGCGGGCGAGGTCGAGGCGGGCGCGGGTTGGTTGCGAACGTAGGGCGCGGGCAAGGTTCGGGCCGAAGCGGGCCGCAAAGCAGAGCAACGGGAGGGCAAAGTGATGGTGAGCGGCAGCGGCAGCAGGTACACACGAGCGGCGCTCGCCGCCACCGTCGCACTGCTCCTACTCGGGACGACGGGCGGGTCGGCGTGGGCTTCCTCTGAAGAACGGGCCGGGTGGGAGTTGTCAGCCACGACGTTCCCCACGAACCTCGTGAACGGAATCGACGAAATCCAGAAGATCCAGACCGGAGGCGTTCCGTTCACGCTCACCTTTCAAAACGACACCACCGTCTCGCTTGCCGGGGCGTCGACGGCGGGTGAGGTGCAGGCCGCGCTCGAAGCCCTGCCGGAAATCGGCCCAGGCAATGTCAGTGTCTCGGAGCCGCGGTCTGGTGTGTTTGCCGTGACGTTGACGGGACTGTTGGGGAACATGCGGACGTCCGGCCTTAGCGCCGAAGGCGCGACCGTCACGACCGAACGGAAAGGCGCGTCCAGCGGAACGATCAACATCGACGTCTTCAATATCGGCGCGGGCGCGAGCAACGGCCCGATCACCGTCACCGACACGCTTCCTCCCGGCTTGAAGGCCAAGGACGCCGGACAGCTCATAGGATCTCAAGGGTGGGGGGTCGATCCCAACATCCGGCACGGGCAGTGGCTGTGCGCCGGTAACGGCCCTGGTCCCGCCCCGAGCGTTGCTGGAGCGACGGTCGTGACGTGCAGGAACAGCCCCAGCGGGCTGCGGTCGATTCCCGGCGGCGGAGCGATGCCCGAGAGCGTGGCTGAATTCCGAACAGTCCCGGTGGACCCGCGCATCGGTATCGCGGTTGAAGCCAGCGGTGAAGAGGAGGGTGTGACAAACAGGGTCTCGATCGCGGGTGGTGGCGCGGCGACGTCGGCCGCGACGACCGACTCGGTGAGCGTGAGCTCGCGCCCGGCGGCGCCGGGTATCGTTCAGTGGGATGCGTGGGCGTCGAACGCGGATGGCACGATCGCGGCGCAGGCCGGCTCGCACCCCTATGAGCTGACGACCGTCTTCACCGTCGCCACTGGCGTGAACGCGAAAAAGGGTGGGTTCGTGTTGGGTGGCGAAGCGCGGGACATAGCGATTAAGCTGCCGCCAGGTCTGGTCGGGAATCTGAGGAACATGCCCCAATGCAGTCGAACGCAGTTCGATGAAACGGAAAGCGAACATTCTTTGTGTCCGCCGTCCACGCAGGTCGGCACGCTCGGCAGCGTGGGGCTGATTGTGTCGCCGTCAGGGCCGATTTACAACCTGGCGCCGCGGCCTGGCGAGGCAGCCGAATTCGGCTTCGAGTTTGGCCAGGTCAAGGTCGTGATCCGGTTTGATGTGCGTAGCGGGGGAGATTACGGCATCACGGCACACGTCAGTAATCTCCCGCCGGAAGAAATCGTGCAGGGGGTCGCGACGATCTGGGGGGTGCCGGCTGCGAAAAGCCACAATCTCTGGCGCGGCCCTGCGGAAGAAGAGTGTGCGCAGGCGCAGATCGAAAATAGTCCGCAGACCGGGATAGAATCGTATTGCACGGGGCCGCAGCGTCCGATCTTCACGCCGATCCTGACGCTTCCGGTGTCCTGCGCGGCGCCTGGGCCTTTTGGGATCAGTGTCCTGGATAGTTGGCAGCCGCCGGCGTTTGCGTCGCAGATGACGAGCCCTGTCCACGACAGCAGCGATCTTCCCTCCGGGTTCACCGGGTGTGAAGACCTGACGTTCGGTCCCTCAGCCGTGATCACGCCAAGCACGTCGTGGGCGGACTCGCCGTCGGGGTTGACGGCGGAAGTGACGCCGCAGCTGGGTGGCCTGGAAGAAGTGAACGGGCTTGGCTCGTCGGACATCCAGAGCGCGACGGTGACGCTGCCGCCGGGGCTGGTGGTGAACCCTGGGCAGGCGGCGGGCCTGGTCGCGTGCTCGCGTGCGCAGGCGGCGTTGGAATCGTTGCCGGGTGGTGAAGAGAACGATGGGCCGGCAGCTTGTCCGGGCGCATCGAAGCTCGGCACCGTGATGGTTCGTTCGCCGTTGATCGAGGCGGCCGGCGAAAAGCAGCTGGAAGGCAGTGTCTACCTGTTGCAGTCAAATCCGCCGGAATTGAAGCTGCTCGCGGCGGCATCGGCTGATGGTGTGAACGTGAAGCTGCAGGGGACGGTGCACTTGAATGAACAGACGGGTCAGGTGACGGCGACGTTCGCTGGGACTCCGCAGGTCCCGGCGAGCCTGTTCAAGCTGACATTCTCGGAAGGAGCCCGCGCGCCGCTGGTGACGCCGGCGCGGTGCGGTACGGAAACCGCTGATGCCGTCTTCACGTCGTGGAGCAGCCCTGAGCTCCCGGCCTTCGCCACGACGTCCGCCTTTACCATCGCCGAAGGATCGGGCGGAGGGGCGTGCCCAGCGGGGAGCCTGCCGTTCGCTCCCACGATAACGGCGGGGACGGTGAACGATCGCGCGGGGCAGTTCGCGGGCTTCACGATGCACCTGCAGCGTGGGGACGACCAGCAGCGCGTGGAAAAGCTCGCCATCACGCTGCCGCCGGGGCTCGCGGGGATGATCGCGAACGTACCCGTATGCCCCGAACCGCAGGCCGCGCAGGGGAGCTGCCCCGCGGGCTCGCAGATCGGGCACGCGGTCGTTACCGCGGGGCCGGGGCAGGATCCGCTGGTGATACCGCAGCCGGGGGGACCGGAAGTCAAGGTGTATTTGACCGGCCCGTATGCGGGGGCGCCGTTCGGCCTGTCGATCGTCACACCGGTGGTGGCCGGCCCGTTCAACCTCGGGTCTGTCGTCTCGCGGGCGAGGATCGCGGTCGATCCGCACACCGCGCAGGTGACGATCGCGACCGATCCGCTGCCGCAGATCCTCGACGGGGTGCCGACGGACATCCGCACGATCGACGTGACGGTGGATCGCCCGGGCTTCACGTTCAACCCCACGAACTGCAACGCGCTGGCGCTGAGCGGCGCGATCGGGGGCGCCGAAGGGGCGTCCGCGCCGGTGTCCGTACCGTTCCAGGTGACCAACTGCGCGGCGCTGGCGTTCAAGCCGTCGTTCACGGTCTCCACACAGGCGAGGACGAGCAAGAAGAATGGCGCGAGTCTCGACGTCAAGGTCGCCTACCCCACGGGCGCCTACCCCGTCGGGCGGGGTCAGGCGAATATCCACTCGGTCGCGGTGACGCTGCCAAAGCAGCTCCCCTCGCGGCTGACGACGATCCAGCAGGCGTGTCCGCAGGCGACGTTCGCCGCGAACCCCGCGTCCTGCCCGGCGGGCTCTCTGATCGGGACCGCCGCGGCCAAGACCCCGGTTCTCGCGGGCGCACTGACGGGTCCGGCGTACCTCGTCTCCCACGGCGGCGCGGCGTTCCCCGACCTCGTGATCGTCCTGCAGGGCGAAGGCGTGACGCTTGACCTCGTGGGCAGCATCGACATCAAGCACGGTGTCACGAGCAGCGCCTTCAACGGCGTTCCCGACGCGCCGATCAGCACCTTCGCGCTGTCGCTCCCCGAGGGGCCGCACTCCGCGCTCGCCGCGGTGCTCCCCGCCAAGGCCAAGGGCAGCCTCTGTGCCACTCGCCTCACGATGCCCACCACGCTCACGGCACAGGACGGGGCGCAGATCAAGCAGAACACCAAGATCGCCGTCACCGGGTGCGCCAAGGCCAAGAAGAGAGCCAAGCACGCCAAGCACCACAAGCAGAGGAGATAGGACGGTCAGAGGTTAGCGGCCCCGACTCAACCCGCGACGAGCGCCCCTCGGCGCGTCAGGGTCGCTTCGGTCTCACGCAGTGCTTCCACGAAGATGTCGAGACCTCGCAGCAACAGCTCGCGCGTCAGCACCAGCGGCGGCAGGAAGCGCGCGACGTTGCCGTAGTGGCCGCCCAGCTCGATGATCAAGCCCTTGCCGCAGCACGCGCGGCGCAGTTCGTCGGCGAGCTCCTGCCACGGCTCCTTGGTTTGGCGGTCGCGCACCAGCTCGATGCCGATCATGAGGCCGCGGCCGCGCACCTCGCCTACGCTCTCGAGCTCTTTTGTGGCCTCGCGCAGGGCGCTGAGGGCTAGCTCGCCCAGTGCTGCTGCATGGCTTGGAAGATCCTGCTCGAGCGTGAACTCCAACGCCGCGGTGCCTGCGGCCATCGCCGGCTGGTGGCCGCGGAAGGTGCCGATGTGCGCGCCTGGCTCCCATGTGTCGAGCGCCGCGTCGTAGGCGATGCCCGACAGCGGCAGGCCGATGCCGCCCAGCGCCTTTGACATCACCAGCACGTCGGGTGCGACGCCGTCCGCTTCACACGCCCACAACGTGCCCGTGCGACCGAAACCCGTCTGGATCTCATCAGCAATCAGCGGGATCTCGTGCGTGCGCGTGATGCGCCTGATCTCCTTCAGCCAGCCCTTGGGGGGGACGATCGTGCCGCCCTCGCCCTGGATCGGCTCGACGATCACCGCGGCTGGCCTTGGCACTCCGCTATGGGGGTCCTCGAGCGTGCTCTGCAGCAGCTTCGCGCAGGCCATCTGGCAGCTGTTGGGCCGTAGGCCTAACGGGCAGCGATAGCAGTAGGGGTAGGGCATGAAGTGCACTGGGGTGTCTACCGGTCCTCCGCAGGAGGTGTCGCTCGTCACCGACAGTGCGCCCTCGGTCATGCCGTGGTAGCTGCCCGCGAAGGCCACGACACCGCGCCGGCCCGTGTGGCTGCGCGTCAGCTTCAGCGCCGCCTCGACCGCGTCTGAGCCTGTCGGGCCGCCGAAGTGCAGCTTGGCTGTGCGCTTGAGCACCCCTGGCATCGTGCGCTTGAGCGCGTGCATCAGCGCGAGGCGCGCTTTCGTGGGGAAGTCCAGGGCGTGTACCAGCTTGCGCTGCTGCTCGCTCGCGGCGGCGGCCGCCGCCGGGTGGCCGTGGCCCACATTGAGCGTTCCCGCGCCGCCGAAGAAGTCGAGGTAGGTGTTGCCATCCACGTCCTTCACGGTCGCTCCCCGGCCCTCCTCCCAGGCCACGGGCACGCTGCGCGGGTAGCTGCGCGCGCGGCTCTCCACTGCGGCCTGTTCGGCCAGCATCCGCTGCGATTCCGGACCCGGCACGCGGCCCGCCACCAGGGGGGCGGGGGCGAAGTGCAGCTCTTTGAAGCGCTCCTTCGCGGGCTCGCTCACCGCGCCCGCCATCCCGCGATCGCCGCCTGTCCTAGCGCCACGCCACCGTCGTTGGCGGGCACGAGTCGGTGCACGTGCACCTGAAAGCCTGACTGCTCCAGAGTCTCGCAGGCGCCGCGCAGCAGCCACTCGTTCTGCCAGACGCCACCGCTGAGCACGACCCGGCGCAGGCCGGTGCGACGTGCGATCTCCTGGCAGGTGCTGAGCACCATCTCCACGACCGTGCAGTGGAAGCGCAGGCTGAGCTCGGCGGCTTTGGCTTCGGCGCGCGCCATCAGCCCAGCGAGCTCGCGAACCATTGGGCGCGCGTCCACGCGCAGCGGGGCCTCCTCGCGGTGCAGCTCCCACGGCAGCGGCGCGGCGCGCGTGCCCGGCTCGATCAGCTGTTCGAGCTCGATCGCCGCCTGCGCTTCGTAGTGGCACTGCTCGCGCACCCCAAGCAGGGCGCTGACGCCGTCGAACAGCCGGCCTACGCTCGATGTCAGCGGCGAGTTGATCCCCGCTTCCACCATCCGTGCCAGTACGTGCCGTTCCTGCTCGCTGCGTGCCGCCACGACGGGCACCGCCGCGAGTTTCCCGCCGAGCTCGCCGTGCGCCTGCGCGAGCAGCGAGAGGGCGGTGCGGAAGGGCTGTTCCACGGCGCGGTCTCCGCCGGGGAGGCGGAAGTATTCGATGTGCGCCGCGCGTTCGAAGCCGCCGTAGTCGCCCACGAGCCACTCGCCGCCCCAGATGTGGCCGTCGATGCCGTAGCCCGTGCCGTCGAAGATCACGCCCATCACGGGCTCCTTTAAGCCGTGCTCACACATGCACGCCGCCATGTGTGCATGGTGGTGCTGCACCTCCACCGTCGCCAATGTGTCCTGCTCGCGCGCGAAGCGGGTGCTCATGTAGCCGGGATGCATGTCGTGCGCGAGCACCTCGGGGGTGACCTCCAGCAGCGTTGCGAGGTGCCCGATGGCGTGCTCGAAGCTACGCCTCGTGGCCTCGTTCTTGAGGTCACCGATGTGGTGAGAGAGAAACAGCTCCTCACCGCGCGAGATGCAGATCGTGTTCTTGAGCTCCGCTCCGACCGCCAGCAGCGGTGGCAGCTCGAAGGGGGCGTTGACAGGCACGGGGGTGTAGCCGCGGGCGCGCCGCAGCGGGCTCACTTCCGTGCAGCCTCCCACCGTTACTGCCCGCACGATCGAGTCGTCCACGCGCGTGTAGATGTCGCGGTCGTTGATCAGGAACGCATCCGCGATCCCCGCCAGGCGCTCGAGCGCGTCCTCGTTGGTGAACGCGATCGGCTCATCCGACACATTCCCACTCGTCGCCACCAGCGCGTCCAGATCGCCCTCCAGCAGCAGGTGGTGCAACGGCGCGTAGGCCAGCATCACTCCGTAGCGCCGGTTGCCGGGGGCCACACTCGGCGCCAGTTCGCTGCCATTCTTTGCGCCCAGTTCACTGCCGCCATCCTTTTCGACGAGGACGATCGGCCTTGCCAGGCTGCCGAGCAGCTCCGCCTCGCACTCCTGGACGCGTGCATACCTGCGTACCGCGGCAAGCGTCGGCGACATCACCGCAAACGGCTTTTCCTCACGCCGCTTGCGCCGCCGCAGCTCCGCAACGGCCTGCTCGTTGCGCGCGTCGACCATCAGGTGGTAGCCGCCGATCCCCTTAACGGCGAGGATCGCGCCACCTCGCAGCAGCGCCACGGTGTCGCGCACGGGCGTCTCCGTCTGCACCCGGCCGTGCTGGGGATCCCACAGCTGGACCCGCGGCCCGCATCGCCAGCACGCCACGGGCTGCGCGTGAAAGCGCCGGTCGCAGACATCGTGGTACTCCGCCGCGCACTCCTCGCACATCGGAAACACGCGCATCGTGGTCAGCGCGCGGTCGTAGGGGACGCCTTCGATGATCGAGTAGCGCGGGCCGCAGTTGGTGCAGTTGATGAAGGGGTAGCGGTAGCGGCGGTTGGCCGGGTCGAGCATTTCCGCGAGGCACTCCTCGCACACGCAGGTGTCCGCGGAGACGAGCGTCCGCGCGCTCTCGTGGCGCTCGCTGACGTGGATCTCGAAATCCTCAACGACGACCTCGATCGAGCGCTGCTCGAGCAGCGCCACGGAGTCGATGCGCGCGAGCGCAGGCGCGGACGTGCGTACCTCCATGATGAAGGCTTCGAGCGCTTCCTCGGGCCCCTGCACCTCCAGCACGACGCCGTCGCTGTCGTTGCGCACCCAGCCGCCCAGCGCGTGGCGCGCGGCGGTACGCCAGACAAACGGCCGGAACCCCACCCCCTGCACGATCCCGCGGATCTGGTACCGGCGCGTCTCGGGCATCTAGCACAGCCTTGGCAACTCGGCTCCGTAGAGAACCTCGACGGTGGACTCGCTGCCGTCGGCGTGGCGCATGCGGACCGCGGCATCCTCCCGTGCCACGACGCTGCCCACGATTTCCGCTGCGTGCCCGTATGGCTGCAGGCGCACGGTCTCAACGATCTCCCCGGCGGCGTCGCCGTCGACGAACAGGCAGAGGCAGCCCTCGTTGGCGAGGTACAGCGGGTTGACGCCGAGCATGTCGGCTGCCATCGCCGTCTCGCGCTGGATTGGCAGGCGCTCGTGATCGATCGATACCGAGACGCCGGCGCCGTCGGCGACCTCGTTGAGCACTGTGCCAAGCCCGCCGCGCGTGACGTCGCGCATGCAGTGCACGAGCTCGAGGTGCTCCTCGAGCAGGTTCCAGACGAGGCCATCCAGCGGCGCGCAATCACTGGGGATGCGCTTCTCGAAGCCCAGGCCCTCACGGATCGAGAGGATGTGGATGCTGTGGTTGCCCAGCCAGCTGGTGACGATCACGGCATCGCCGGGTGCGATGTGCTGCATGCCCAGTTCGTGGTCGCGGTGCACTTCGCCGATGCCGGTGGTGTTGATGAAGATCTTGTCTATCTCACCGCCTCGCACGACCTTCGTGTCGCCTGCCACGATTGCCACCTCGGCCATGCGCGCGGCGTCGCGCACGGAGTCGAGAATGCGCTCGAGGTCGGCGATCGGAAAGCCCTCCTCGAGCACGAGCGCAAGCGTGAGGAACCTTGGCATCGCGCCGCTGACAGCGAGGTCGTTGACCGTCCCGCAGACCGCCAGCTTGCCGATGTCGCCGTTGCCAAAGAAGATCGGGTCGACCACGAAGGAGTCCGTCGTGACGGCCACGCGTGAGCTCTCGATACCAAGGATTGCGCTGTCCTCCATGCGTCCGCGGTGCACGTCTCCAAGTCGCGGTGCGATCAGCTCGGCGATGAGCTCCTGACTCATGCCCCCGCCGGTGCCGTGGTCGAGCTCGATGAGCTTCCCATTCGTGCTCATGGGATCGCCACCGTGTTGAACTGCGGCAGCTCGTTCGCGGCGACGGCCGCCACGAGCTCGTCGCTTGAGAGGATCGTGGCGCAGTAGTTGCGCAGCCACTCCAGCGCTCGTGTCTGGTCCTCTTCGCGTGCGCTTACCACCGCGTCGCTGGGCACGATCACGTTGTAGCCGCGGAAGAAGCCGTCGGCCGCCGTGGTCTGCACGCAGATCTGCGTCTGCATGCCGGTGATTGCGATCGTGTCCACTTCGAGCTCTTTCAGGCGCTTGTCGAGGTCGGTTTCGTAGAAGCCGCTGTCCTTGTTCTTTTCCACGACCACATCGCCGTCCGCCAGGAACTCCGCCATGATCCGCGCCCCATCCGACCCCTTGGTCACTGGCAGCCAGCCGTCGTAGCGCTCCGCCCGTGGATCGTCCTCTTTGTTGATCAGCTGCAGGTGCACGATCGGCACGTTCAGCGCGCGCATCTCTGCCAGGAACTCCGTCATCTTCGGCGTGAACGCTGCAACCGCCGCGCGCCGTTCCTCGTTCTTGTTGACTAGGTCGTACTGCAGGTCGTTCGTCAGGACTGCACAGCGGGCCACAGGCGTCTCCTCCGTCTGAGTGTCGGGCTGATGGATTGGGGCACGTCCGCCCCCGGCGGGCCAGCGTGGCCGCGCCGGGGACTGGCAGGACATCGGGCAATCGTCAATATATTAGACGTGTTTAGACCATTCTTTACTTCGCCGGACGTATCCGGTAGCGTCGCAATCATGAACAATTCCGCCCATTCCGCAAGCCCTGCCGTCGAGCCTTCCCCGCTGGAGTCCTCGCAGACACGGGATCGGCCGCATGCCAGTAGCGACGATTCGTTTTTGACTCCGTCCTCTGTCTCGGACTACGACCCCGCGGCGATCGAGGCACGCTGGCAGGCGGCTTGGTTAGCGCAGCGCGCCTTCGCGGCGCCTGCGCCGCAGGACGAGCGAACGCCCGCCTATGTCTTCGCCGGCTGCCCCTTCACCTCGGGGGACGCCCACATGGGTCACATCCGCAGCTACACGATCAGCGACGCCTATGCGCGCTTCCTGCGCGCGCGCGGTGATGCTGTGCTGTTCTCGCTGGGCTTTGACTCCTTCGGCCTGCCCGCGGAGCTCGAGGCTGTGCGCCGCGGGGTCACCCCGCAGGCGTGGGTGGCGCGCTGCGTGGAGCGCATGCGCGGGCAGTTCGAGCGCCTTGGCTACTCGTGTGACTGGGAGCGCACCTTCGTCTCCTCCGAGCCCGACCACTACCGCTGGACGCAGTGGCTGTTCCTGGCGATGCTCGAACGCGACTTGGTCTACCAGCACGTGGCGCAGGTGAGTTGGTGCGACTCCTGCCAGACGGTACTCGCGGCGTTGCAGGTCGAGGACGGTACCTGCTGGCGCTGTCACGGGGAGGTGCGCTTCCGCCGTCTCCCGCAGTGGTTCATGCGGATCAGCGCCTACGTGGAGGACAACGAGCGGGGCTTAGACACACTTCCCGGCTGGAGCAAGGCCGCGATCGGCGCCCAGCGCGCCGTGATCGGGCGCGTCGATGGGGTTGAGCTGCAGGCCACCCTGCTCGATGGCACGCCGCTGACCGTTTTCACCCCGCATGCGGATGCGATCGAGCAGGCTGCCTTCATCGTCGTCTCCCCCGCGCATCCGCAGATCGACCTGTGGACGGCAGAGTCAAAAGTGGCCAACCAGCTGATGGGCGTGCGCGAGGCCGGCTGGCGGCGCGACGATCGCGACCTCGAGCAGGTGCCCGTCGTGCCCACCGGCGCGCTGGCCACCGTGCCCGGCGTCTCCGGCACCCTGCCGATCGTCATCTCGCCGCTGGTGGACGCTCGCTTCGGTCCCACGGCTGCGCTTGGCATACCCGCGCTCGACTCCACCGATGCGAGCATCGCCCAGCGCCTGGACTCCGGTTCCGGGCCTGGCGCGAAGGGCATGGGTGCGCTGGGCAGCTCCTGGAAGGTCGCTTCCAAGTCGCAGGCAAAGCCGCTACCCACCGTGCGCTATCGCGCCCGCGACTTTGCCATCTCCCGCCAGCGCGCCTGGGGTGCGCCGATCCCGCTCGTGCACTGCGAGGTCTGCGGCACTGTGCCCGTGCCCTTCACCGACCTGCCCGTGCGGCTGCCCGAGGATCTACAGGTGACCGGCGCCGGCAATCCGCTCGAGGCAATGGAGGAGTTCACTCGCTGTATGTGTCCCTCATGTGGCGGTGCCGCCCACCGTGAGACCGACACGATCGACTGCCACGTCGATGGGATGTGGATGTGGATGCCCATCTGCGTCCCCTTCGAGGACCGCCCCGAGCATATGTTCGATCACCCCGAATACAAGCGCTGGTTACCTGCAGTTCAGATCGTCTGGGGCGCTGACGCCGGCGGCTATATGTTCGATCAGCGCTTGATCGGCAAGGTCCTGCAGGACCTCGACACGCTGCCACCCGTGCCGGGGCGCGAGCCATTTACGAATGCCTTGATGCACCAGATGATCCGCCTGGAGGGGCGCAAGATGAGCAAGCACCTCGGTAACGTCGTCGACCCCAACGAGCTCGTCGTGCACGTCGGCGCCGACACCGTACGCCTGGCCGTGCTCCAGGCCGCCTCCCCTGGACGGATCTTCAACTGGAACGACCAGCCCATTCGTTACTGCCAGATGTTTCTTAAGAAGCTCTACAGCTACGCCGAGCCGCGCCTGCGGGCGTGGGCTGCCGCGCAGGAGGGCGCCAATGACGTCGCACGGACCAGACAGCCTCGCATCGAGCTTGGCGACAAGCGCCGGCGGCGCCTGGTGAACTGGTGTGCGACGGCGCTCGGCAAGGTCACCGCCGACTTTGAGCGCTTGGAGATGCAGCGCGCGGCGCACAACGCGATGCTGCTGCTGACGCGCATCCAGGACTTCGAGGAGCGAGCAGGCGAGCGCCGCGAGAAGTTGCGCGAGCAGGACAGCGAGGCCGTCGCCGCCGCCCTGCTGCTGCTGGTGCAGATGCTCGCGCCGCTGACACCGCACATCGCCGAGGAGCTGTGGTCGCTGGCGGGCAACGCAACGCTGCTGGCGGCCGCGCCGTGGCCCGAGGAGGTGGCCACCGAAGAGGCCTCCGAGCAGGAGGGGCGGCCGGAGGGATCTGCCACCGCACAGGTCCCCGCGCAGGAGGAGGCGACCATGTAACAGCGGCGCCGCGCCTCAGCAAGCCTTTTCTCGCGCGTCCGTAGCTCAACCGGTTAACGGCGAAGTCAGTAGGTGACGGGGAAGGGCGCCACGGGAGTCAATCAACCGGAGACCAATCTTGCGTCAGGCCGGCGACTCCGTGCCGTTCGCGGTCGTGGCGCTCAGAGCTATTGCCGAATTCATGCGCCTAAGAGCAGCGGCCTTTGGAGCCGCAGATACGGGTTCGATCCCCGTCGGACGCATCGAACGAACGTCCAGCGCGCGTGTACTTCATCGAAATTCGCACGTCCCAACAAATGAGATGATGCGCTGTGTGTGGACAAACCACCCCGATGGCAACCGCAACTGCCAGGCGCGGATCCCCGAGGCGGTGGCCGCCGGAGCGTGGCAGCGTGAGCTGCAGGATCGGCGCGTGCCCGAGGGGTTCTTCCGCTTCCTGTGGGGTGGCGGCGAGTGGTTGGGATACGGCCTGCCCAATGGCGTGGTGCGGGGCGTGTACTGCCCGTGCCATTGCGCCGAGCGCGACCGGCGCACGCCGCGCGCACAGCGGCAGGCGGAGGAACGCGAGCGCGAGGGACCGCTGGTCCTGGCGAGGAGCTGCTGAGGCTTCTCGGGTAGTCTGCCCGCCGTGGCGCGCACGCTCATAGGGGAACTACAGTCCAAGATCGGCGAGGTCGTGGAGCTGCGTGGCTGGGTGAATGCGGTGCGCGATCAGAAGCGGGTGCAGTTCGTGATCATGCGCGACGCGACCGGCATGGCGCAGACGGTGCTGGGCAAGGAGGAGAAGCCGACCGAGCTCAACGAGCGCATCTCGGCGCTGACACCTGAGAGCGCGGTAACGCTCACCGGTCTGGTGGTAGCGGATGAGCGCGTCAAGCTAGGTGGCCTGGAGCTACAAATCGAAGATCTGCGGGTGGATGCGCTGGCGGAGCCGGAGCTGCCCGTCACTCCAGAGTCGGCACTGGATAAGCGCATCGACTGGCGCTACGTGGACCTGCGCCGTCCCGACCGCCGCTTGATCTTCGAGGTGCAGGGCACCGTTGAGCACGCCATGCGCGCGTACTGGCGCGAGCAGGGGTTCATGGAGATCCACACGCCGAAGTTCATGGGCTCGGCCAGCGAGTCCGGCGCGGAGCTCTTCAAGGTGGAGTACTTCGAGCGCACCGCCTACCTGGCACAGTCGCCGCAGTTCTACAAGCAGATGGCGATGGCGGGGGGCTTTGAAAAGGTGTTCGAGGTGGGGCCGGTATTCCGCGCCAACCCTTCGTTCACTTCCCGCCACGACACGGAGTTCACGAGCGTGGACGTCGAGATCTCATGGGTGGACTCCCACGAGGAGGTGATGGCCTTCGAGGAACAGTGGCTGGCGCATGTGTTTGCGGCTGTGAAGGAGGTTCATGGGCAGGCGATCGAGGAGACCTTCGGCGTGGAGACGGTGGTGCCAGCGACTCCCTTTCCGCGGGTGAGTCTGGAAGAGGCTAAGGAGCTCTTGCGCACAAATGGCCACGAGGGCGTGCCGGGTCCAGACGATGATCTGGACCCCCCCAGCGAGCGTGCGCTGTCAGCGCTGATCGCGCGCGAGCACGGTCACGAGTTCGTGTTTGTCACTGACTACCCCACCTCCGTCAGGCCCTTCTATCACATGCGCCACGAAGATCAACCAAGGCTGACCAAGAGCTTTGACCTGCTGTGGAAGGGCATCGAGATCACCACGGGCGCCCAGCGCGAGCACCGCTACGAGCAGCTGCTGGCGCAGGCGCGTGAGCAGGGCGTCGAGGTGGAGCCGATCCAGTACTACCTGGACTTTTTCCGCTACGGAGCGCCTCCGCACGGGGGCTTTGGCTTCGGCCTAACGCGTCTCTTGATGCAGATGACTGGGCAGGACAACGTGCGCGAGGTGACGTTCCTATATCGCGGGCCGAATCGACTGGAGCCGTAGAGGACTCCGTCCGGCCGGGAGCCCCCACTCCCGGCCGGACGGGGGTTGTCCCTCCCCCGCGGCTAGTCCCCAGCGCCGGCCGCGGCGGTGGCGTCGAGGCAGTGGGCGCACTGCTCGACGTCGTCTAGCTCGATCTTCAGAGGAGCGTGGTTGGAGGGCCGGTGCCCCTGGCGGTAGTCGTGGGCGACCTCGCAGCGGGTGACGTGCGCGGCCAGCGGTTGGCTGGCGAGGGCGAGGTCGATACGCAGCCCGTAGTCGCGCGCGTAGTGCCCGTCGCGCTGGTCCCAGCAGGTGAAGCCGCGCTCCTCGGGGTGAAGCTCGCGGTAGACGTCTACGAGGTGCCCCTCGCGCATGATCTCGCGCAGGTCCTCGCGCTCGGAGGGCCCGGCGAGATAGGAGTCTTCAAACCAGGAGGGCTCATAGACGTCCTGATCGGTGGGCGCGACGTTGAAGTCGCCCACGAGTAGCAGTGGATGCTCGTGCTCCTCCTGTGCCTGGTGGGCCATCGCTTCCAGAAACGCCAACTTGCCGGTGTCGTCGAGTTCGGAGCGGGTGTGGCCGGCGGGCACATAGACGCAGCCGATGGTGATGCCCTCGATGGTCACCTCCAGCCAACGCCCCTCAGCGATGTCGTGTTTGTGATCGAGCGCGGCGGATGGATGCGCCATGTGCTCGCGATGATCGGCGCGCACGAGGATCGCGACACCCCCGCGGCGGCTGCCGGGGGAGTGTTGGGAGAGGTAGCCGAGCTCGCGCAGGCGCCCGCGCGGGAAGCGCTTGTCCGGACAGCGTGTCTCCTGTAGGCACACCACATCGGGCTGTTCGCCGGCGAGCATCTCGGTGAGCCGCGCCCAGCGTGCGCGGATGCCGTTGACGTTCCAGCTGATGACTCGCAGGGTCGTGTCCGTCGCTGCCATCGTGTCCTCCTCCCTTGTCGATACGCAAAATGACAAGCTATGGATGAGAACGGCAAACGGCTAGGTCTATCGCGGCCAATATGTACAGTGACGTTTGGACCTTATGGATGAAGGCCGTCTCTGATTAGCAGCTGATATCAAGGTATGCCCAGTATCAAAGGCGTTTGACAGCTGGACGGTTGACAGCAGTAAGCCTCTGGGGCCGCCATCCGGATTGCTGTCCGCAGAGGCCTCTACCTTGCAGAGCGTGCAGGTGAGCGAGTTCACAGAGGGCGCCGAGATCGACCAGGTGCTGCTGGTGCGCGATGTGGAGCGGCGTATGCGCCGTGACGGTGGGGACTACCTGCGACTGCAGTTAGGCGACCGCACAGGCGCTGTGAGCGCAATGGTGTGGGAGGAGATAGGGCCGACAGCGGAGCTGGCCAGGCAGGGCGAGCCAGTGCACGTCCAAGGTCGCTACACGCGCCATCAGCGCTTCGGTCCGCAGATCAACCTGCGCGCGCTGTCAAGGCCCGCCCAGGGCACTTACGCGCTGGAGGACCTGCTGGATGGCCCGGCGAGGAGCGTTGAGCAGATGGAGGGGGATCTGCGCGAGCTGCTGGCGACGATCCAGCGGCCCCATCTGCGCGAGCTGCTGAGGCGCATATTGGGACAGGAGAGCGAGCTGTGGCGCTCCTATCGGGAGGCGCCGGCCGCGAAGCACTACCACCAGGCTTACCGTCATGGCCTGCTGGAGCACTGCTTGGGTGTGGCGCAGGCAGTGAGCGCGATCAGCGCGACGTTCGCCGGAATCGACCGCGACGTGGCGGTGACGGGTGCGCTGCTGCACGACGTGGGCAAGCTCGAGGCCTACACAGAGGACCCGCGGAGCATCGATTTCACCGACCTGGGCAGATTGCACGGCGAGATCGCCCTGGGCTACTACCGCGTGCGACGCACGATCGAAGAGATCGAAGGCTTCCCTGCGGAGCTCGCGTGGGCGGTGGGCCACATCATCCTCTCCCACCACGGCACACTGGAGCACGGCAGCCCGGTGGTGCCATGCACGCGCGAGGCCACGCTGGTGCACATGATCGACAACCTCGGTGGGCGCCTGGGCAGCTTCGATCGCCTCGAGAAGGAGCTGGCAAAGGGCGAGCGCTGGTCGAGCTTCGACCGCGCGATTGGCTCGCCGGCGCACTTCGCCGCGCAGGCCGAGTCCGAGCCGGAGGTACCGGTTCGCGAAGCGGCCTGACTTCCAGTTTGCGAAGCGGCGTGAACCTCCGGTTTGTGAAGCGGCCTGAACCTCCAGTTCGCGAAGCCGCCTGAACTTCCGCAAATTGCGGAGCCGATTGGCCCCTCAGAACAAGCAATCCCCAGGGAGTTCTAATCTGGGTCCGATGGCCAAGGACACCGAGAAACTGATCCGCCAGCTGTCGCTGATCTCCTACCTGATGGCCGAGCGCCGGCCGGTGACGGCCTTGGAGATACGGCGCGACGTGGAGGGCTACAGCGCGATGAACGAAGACGCCTTCGCACGGCGCTTCTACGCCGATCGGGCGGAGCTAGAGTCGCTGCGCATTCAGCTGACAGTGGAGCGCCCCGCGGAGGCGGCGGCGGAGCAGGAGAACTACTCGCTGCGCTCGGAGAACTTCCACCTGCCGCCAATCGAGTTCTCAGACAAGGAGCTGGCCGCGCTGCAGACCGCGCTGCAGTTGCTCGATGGCGAGTTCGCCTACGCCGAGCCGCTGCGCTTGGCGCTGCAGCAGATCACTTGGGGGCGCGCCAATCCGCTGCAGGCACCCGAGCAGCGCTCGGTGGCATTGGGCATTACGGCAAGCGCGGGCGGGCACGAGCTCTCCACGCGTCTGGCGAAGATCGAGACGGCGATCTTCCGCCAGAAGACGATCACCTTCGACTACTACACGATGGGGCGCGACGAGGAGGGACATCGGAAGGTGGACCCCTACCACCTGCTCTTCCAAGGTGGGCAGTTCTACCTGCTTGGCTGGGCGCACGAGCGCAAGGCGATCCGCGTGTTCCGCCTGACGCGCATCCGCGGCAAGGTCTCCTACGCGAGCAAGGCCGAGCACGACTTCCGCCGTCCGCGCCGAGAGGAGTTCGACCCGCGCGCTTACGCGAACCGCGCTGAGTGGCAACTGGGGGAGCAAGTGGGAGTCGCTGAAGTGGTGCTGAGCGAGCGCATCGCCTGGCAGATCGAGCGGCACTTCGGGCGCTACGGGGAGATTGCGCCTGCCCCCGACGGACACGAGGGCGACCGGCTGCTACTGACGCCGTATGCAGACGCGCGCATGATCGTCTCGTGGGTGCTGGGCCTCGGTGAGAATGCCAGGCTGCAGGGACCCGAGGAGCTGGTGAGCGAGTATGCGCGGCGGGTGGAGCTGCTGGAGCGCTGGCATACCGAAGATCCGCCTGATGCAGATGCGGCCCATGCCGGGGGCGCGGGCGGGGTCAAGGACGGCGAGGACGCGAGCGCTGGCGATGGGAGCGCTGGCGATGGAGATGACAATGCCGATGCGGGTGAGATCAGGGCGCGCCGCGGCGCGCGCGCGGCGGCGGCCGGTGCGAGCCCTGGCGCCTCACGCGGCGTGCGGCGTGGTGGCCGCCGCCGCGGTGGCGATAGCGAGGAAGCGGGCGGCGTGGTCAATGGGGGGGAGGCCGCGATCCGCCCTGAGCGCTTCGCGCGGCTCGTAACGCTGGCAAGCATCCTCATCCAGGCCGGCCGTGCCGGCGAGCGCCTACCGATCGCCGAGCTGCGTGCGCGCCTGCAACTGAGCGATGAGGAGCTGCGTGAGGACATCGATGTGCTGAATGTCGTGAACTTCGGCGGGGGCTCCTATGTGCTGTATGCGGAAATACTTGAGGAGGAGGGGGAGATAGAGGTGGACCCCGAGCCCTACAGCGATAATTTTGACCGCCCCGCGCGCCTGTTGCCAGTGGAGGGCAAGGCGCTGGTGGCCGCCATCGATCTGATCGGTGAGCACATCCCCGAGGGCTCGCTGGCGAGCGCGCGCGAGAAGATCGTCAAGGCGCTGGGCGAGGATCCCATGGAACAGGGCCTGCAGGTGGCTCATGCCACGGGCGATGACTCCGAGGTGGCGGGCTCGGTCTCCAAGGCGATCGTCGGGCATCGCCTGATCGAGCTTGAGTACTACAAGGAGAACGAGGATGAGTTCTCATTGCGCCGCGTGGAGCCCTACGCGCTCACAAATGGCCGCGAGGGCTGGTACGTGGCCTGCTTCGATCCCGAACGCGAGGCAATGCGCCATTTCCGCCTGGATCGCATCAAGCGCGCGACGGTTACGAAGGAGCGCTTCGAGCCTCGCCCCGAGGTCGATCCTGCCGCCGACGTCGACGGCTGGATGCGCACGGGCGAGGTGCAGGCCTCCCGCTCGGCGCGCGTGTGGATCTCTCCCGAGCGCGCCCGCTGGGCGCGCGAGCAGCGCCGCGTAGTCGCCGAGCGTCCCGATGGCTCGATCGTCGTGGAGCTCAGCTTCGCCGGCCTGCAGTGGCTGGTGCGCGAGGTGCTCAAGGAGGCCGGCGATGCCGCCGTACTGGAGCCCGAGGATGCGCGCGAGGCCGTCCTCGCTGCTGTAGTGAAGCTGCGCGCGGTGCCCGTCGGGGCGTAGGTGCGTGCGGCGCCCGTCGGGCGTAGGTGCGCGCGGCTATCGTCGCGCGGCTATCGTCGGGGCCATAGGGCAGCGGCGGTCTCGATGGCCGCGGCGCGCCCAAAACGCCGAGGCCCAGCACCAGGGGTGGGTGCCGGGCCTCGCTGAGCGTCGCCGGAGAGGTGGAGCAACGCTCAAGGTCGCTGAGTGGTGGCTTACTTCCTCTTCACCACCGGGCCGAAGCGCCTCTTGGCCTGACGCAGGCACGCGGCGCGCTTCTTCTTGGGCTTCTTCTTGCAGAGCGCCACAGCGTGCTTGTACATTTCAGCGCGGATTTCGGCTGCGCTCCGACGCGGTGGCTTCGGTTCCGCCGGCGTTGGGATGATCTGAACCGGCGGTGGTGTAAGGATGACCGCCGGAAAGCCGGGGGTGGCGAAGGTGTGGTCTTCCCCGGTGAAGGTCCCGTCTTCGTTGTGCACGACTACGCGCACGTGGTAGACGGTGGACGGGAGCAGGTTCGTCAGCGAGAACGACAGCGCGCCATCTTCCGGCACCGCGCCAAAGGTGGGGGTACTGTAGATAGGTCTGCCTGCCGTGTCGACTTCGCTTCCGGTTTCGAGCGTGTAGGTCGCCGAAAGGCCGTTCAGCATGACCTGGAACCTGAGGGCAGCGGATGTCGGAGAGGTCACTTCGATGCCCTTAGCTTCATTGGGACTTGGCAAGGGGATCACGGAAGGCAGCAGCGGAGCCTTAGTTTTAAACGTGGCATCGCTGCCATGTGTCGTGCCGGCCGTGTTGGTGGCCACCAATCGATAGTGGTATTCGGTGCCTGGTTCCAGTTCGCTCAGCGATGCCGGCATGACTGGTATTGGGCTTGCACCCGCTTCAACCGGTATCCTGTTTGTGGCAGTTAAGCCGTCGTATGCACCGCCCGTTTCTTTATACTTCTGGGCCGTCGCGTATTCGAAATAATACGCGGTTTCACCGTTATCTGGATTGACTGCACCTTCCAAGCGAGCGCTGTGTCGTTCTATGTGCGAGGCAATCTCGCCGGATATCCCGGGCTGCTGGGTCTTGGTGGCGAATTCGGCTACGGAACCCTTGTCTTCGCGGCTTTCGACTTCGACCACCAACTTGTAGGGGTATTTCGTGCCTGGTTCCAGTCCTTCCAGCTGCGCGGTGACAGTGACTGGCGCGTTCCCGGTCCCGATTTCGGCGCCGGAGAGATTACACGGCTTCGTCTTGGACGCGGCGTATGCGAAGAAGCATTTGGTGATTGTCAGACCTTCTGGATTGACTGTACCTTCGACCTTTGCGCTGGTGAGCGCCACTTCGGATGCAGGTCCGGTGGCGACCGTCGCAGCATTGAACGTGTTATAGACGAATACCTTGCTGCTGGGGCCTTCTGAAAAGTAAATGTTGTGTTTCGTGTTGTTGACCGATAGTCCATCGCCAACCGCGACTTCACCGCCGAACATGCTGATAGGTTCTCCGGTCGCGCTGCGCTCAGTCACGAGCGTTGAGCTGCCGGCGTAGTTCGAGACATAGACGTTGCCGGCGGCGTCCGTCGCGATCGCTGTCGTGAAGTTGATGGCTTCCCATTCCGACTCTACCCATGTGGTGGCCCCAGTCACGGTTTCGGAGGATGGTGTGAACTTTACTGTGGCGAATGTAACCGACAGGCCTTCAGTGGAAGCGTAGACGTTGCCGTGAGAGTCGACTGCTATGGCGATGGAAGCATGCAGCGGCAGGGAGTTGCTGGCCGTGATGTGGTTGAGGTAGACGCCGGATGGAGAGAAGACGTCGATTACGCCGTTGCCTGAGTCATCGACGTAAAGATCGCCGTTGGAAGGGTCCACTGCGACAGCTTCAGGACCGGCGAAGGCTGCTGGGGCGACGGTGTTCAACGGGCAGCTCGCTTCGCCCGTAGTGTTGAGCTGACAGATAAAGGCACCGGCGGAGGTGAATTTATCGACAATGCTGTTGGCCGGGTCGGGGACGTAGAGATCGCCTGTTGACGCTGACGCAAGGTCGTTGTCTACGGCCGGGCTCTTCCTGCCAATCCCGAAGGCCACCTTTCCTGCGGTGATCGTGTGTTCTACGGCGCCTTCTTCGTTGAACTCGACGACGCTGGGGCTTTCGTAGTTGCCCACATAGATGTGACCGGTCGCCTGATTGATCGCCGAGCCGATCGGTGTTGCGAGGCCACTTGTCAGTTCCCCCGCGGATCCAGGAAGCCTTTCGTGCGCAACGTGGCCCTGGGCCACCCCTGTGCTCAGGGCCACGCTCCCCAACGCAGCCATGCACAAGATTGACAGCTTGCGAACGCTGCAACGGCTTCTTTTCACAACATCTCTCCTATCCTTATCCATGTCCACGGTCTCCCTTTCCCTGCCATCGCCTACGACAATGCGCTGTCATCGCCTACGACACCGCGGCAGGGTCCCCCGGTCGAGATGTCGCTTCTGATGTCTTGAAGATCGAAGGCCAGTGGCCCGCTTTCCAACGGATAAAGATAGTGTTGGTGGCCTTTGATCTACTGGGTTGTTTCTGACTTGACGTAGTTTTGCCTTACTTTTGCGCGATGCCGCAGTCTGCTCGGGCCGGACTTCGACAGGGTTGCCGAGACAGCCTCTCGTGTCTAGCGAGTCCAGCGGGTCAGCGGCCGTAACATCCTCCGTGTCGCGCGGTCGATAGGCTCCCGAGCGCAATGGAGGTACTCAAGGGACTGATCCTCTCCGGGGGCAAGGGCACGCGCCTGCGACCGATCACGCACACGAGCGCCAAGCAGCTCGTACCTGTGGCCAACAAACCCGTGCTCTTCTACGGCATCGAGGCGATGGCGCAAGCGGGGATTGAGGAGGTCGGCATCATCATCGCGCCCGATACAGGGCCGGAGATAGAGCAGGCCGCGGGGGATGGCTCGCGCTTCGGTGTGCGCATCACCTACATCGTGCAAGACGAGCCGCTGGGGCTTGCGCACGCCGTGCTCACGGCTGAGGAGTTCCTGGGCGAGCACCCCTTTGTGATGTATCTCGGCGACAACCTGCTGCAGGGGGGGATCTCCGATCTGGTCGCTGCTTTCCGCGAGCACTCGCCGGATGCGCTCATCCTGCTCACGCCCGTGCCCGACCCCGAGAACTTTGGCGTGGCCGAGCTGGCTCCCGCGCCGCCCGGCGAGGTGGGGCGGGTCGTGCGCCTTGTGGAGAAGCCAGCTACGCCCGCGACCGACCTGGCGCTCGTCGGTGTCTATATGTTCACATCCCACATTCATGACGCTGCGCGCGCGATCCAGCCATCCCCGCGCGGCGAGCTCGAGATCACTGACGCCATCCAGCAACTCGTCGACTCCGGTCTGCGCGTGGAGCCCCACATCGTGCGGGGCTGGTGGAAGGACACGGGCCGCCTCGAGGACATGCTCGAGGCCAACCGCCTCATTCTCGACAATCTTGTCGGCTCCCAGGAGGGAGAGCTCGTGGACTCCCAGGTCGATGGGCGCGTCGTCATCGCTTCTGGTGCACGCCTGGAGCGCACCACCGTCCGCGGACCCGCCATCATTGGCGCCGGCGCCCGCCTCAGCGACTGCTACATCGGCCCCTACACCGCTATCGGCGAGGGCTGTACCGTCTCTGGCGCCGAGGTCGAGCACTCGATCCTGCTCGCCGGCTCCTCTGTCTGCGACCTCGATGGGCGCATGGAGTCATCTCTGCTCGGGCGCAACGTCACCGTGCGCCGGGGAGAGCGCCAGCCCAAGGCCTACCGCTTCATGGTCGGCGACAACTCAGACATCTCGATCCTGTGAAAATACTCGTCACCGGCGCGCAGGGCATGCTCGCCTACGACGTCCTGCGCGCCGCCGAACGGGCAGGGCATGAACTCCTCACCATCGACCTGCCTGAGCTCGATATCACCGACTCCGAGGCGGTGCTTGCCTACTTCGCTGACAACCGGCCCGAAGCCATCATCAACTGTGCCGCCTGGACGGATGTCGACGGCGCCGAGTCCCGTTCCGACGCGGCTCACGCTGTCAATGCCGTGGGCGCGGCTGCGCTCGCGCGCGCCGCGGCGGCACATGACGCGCCCCTCCTGCATCTCTCGACCGATTACGTCTTCCCCGGTCAGCCGCCGCTGGATCGCGCAGGAGAGCCGCGGCCCTACGTCGAGTCCGATCCCACCGGGCCGCTCTCCGTCTACGGCAAAACCAAGCTCGAGGGCGAGCAGGCTGTGCTCGCAGCCTCCGCGCGCAACACCGTCGTGCGCAGCGCCTGGCTCTTCGGGGTGCATGGGCGCAACTTCGTTGACACCATGCTGCGCTTGGCCTCAGAGCGCGACGCGGTGCAGGTCGTCGAGGACCAGATCGGCTCACCCACCTGGACCGGGCACCTGGCGCCCGCGCTCCTCGGCCTGCTCGAACGCGAAGTTCGTGGGCTCGTGCACCTCGCCGGCGGCGGCTCGGTCTCCTGGAACGGCTTTGCCAAGGAGATCTTCCGCCAGGCCGAGGTCGACTGCCGCGTCGAGCCTGCCACCTCCGAGCAGATGGCCCGCCCCGCTCCGCGCCCCGCCTTCTCTGTGCTTGCCTCCGAGCGCCCCGAGGTGCTGCCTATGCCCGACTGGCGCGACGGCCTCGCCGGCTACCTCGCTGCGCGCGCAGGTCTCATGCGCGCGTGAAATGATGCGCGCATGAGACTCCTGGGTTGGATGGGCACATGAGACTGCTGGTCTGTGGCGGCGCCGGCTTCATCGGCTCCAACTTCGTGCGCCTGCGCCTGCTTGAGCACGGCGACGAGATAACGGTGCTCGACAAGCTCACCTATGCCGGACGCGAAGAGAACTTCGCCGACCTCGCCGAGCACGCCGATTTTCGCTTCATTCGCGGCGCTATCGAGGACGCTGAGGCCCTCGCGCAGGCGATCGATGTCGCCGCGCCCGAGGCGATCGTCAACTTCGCTGCCGAGACCCACGTCGATCGCTCGATCGCCGAGCCCGATGCTTTCGTCACCACCCACGCGCTGGGAACCTACGTGCTGCTCGAGGCCGCCCGCCAGCATCAGTTGCGCTACCTGCAGGTCTCAACCGACGAGGTCTATGGCTCGATCGAGCAGGGCACCTTCACCGAGGACTCCCCTTTGCGGCCTTCCTCGCCTTACTCGGCCACCAAGACCGGCGCCGACCTGCTCGTCTCAAGCTACTTCCACACCTATGGCCTGCCCGCGCTCATCTGCCGTGGCTCCAACAACTACGGTCCCTATCAGTATCCCGAGAAGCTCATCCCGCTGATGATCCTCAACGCACTGCACGGCGATCGTTTGCCGGTCTACGGCGACGGGCAGCAGGTGCGCAACTGGATCCACGTGCTCGACTTCGCGCGCGCCATCGCCCACGTGCTCGAGCACGGCCAGCCCGGCGAGATCTATAACGCCGGCGGTCCTGACGAGTGCGTCAACCTCGATGTTGTCACCCGCATCCTGGCGCTCACCGGCGCCGATTCCTCGCTGATCGAGCACGTCAGCGATCGCCCCGGCCACGATCGGCGCTACTCGCTCTCCTCCGCAAAGGTCCGTGCCCTTGGATGGGAGCCTCAGGTGCGCTTTCAGGAGGGCCTGCAGGAGACCGTCGCCTGGTATCGCGCGAACGCCTGGTGGTGGGAGCCCATCCGCTCTGGCGACTACCGCGAGTACTACCAACGCCAGTACGGGCTCGGGCTGGCGGAGTCCTGAGAGCCCTGCCGGCCTCGCGCCTCCGGCCAGAGCCCGCCGGACTACCCTCGACCGCTACTGCAGCGCCGCAATTCGCCAGGCACTGCCTTCCTTGACCAGCGCCAGGGTGCTTTCCCGGTTCTTGCCCGACCACGTGCTCGTCACGTGCGCGCTGGCCGCGTTGCCTTTCACGGCGATCGATTTGATCTTCAGTTCAAGCGTGTCGATCTGGCTGAGCTGGTGCTTGAGCGCGTTCTGGCAACTGCTCCCCGCGGTCTGCAGCTTCCGCTTGACGGCTGTCGCGAGATCGTTTTCGCATACCTTCTTCTCATCGCTGCCCGTGGCGTCGTTCTGGAAGTCCGAGATGCGCTGTGCCACTGCCTTTTCTTCGCCCTTGTACTTTTCCGTTGACACCGTTGCTCCGCACGCTGCCAGCGTCAGCCCTGAGAGTGCCAGGGCGGCAAGGGCGGTTGGCTTGAAGAGGGTTGTGCTCACGGCCATGACAGCGCTAGAGGCTACGGGACCGGCGTGAGCGGTGCGTCGCAGGATCCGCTCGCTGCGCTCGCCAGCGAGATCGTGCGCTGCCGGCGCTGTCCGCGCCTGGTCTCCTGGCGCGAGCAGGTCGCCCGTGAACCGCGTGCCTCCTTCGCAGGGCAGCGCTATGCCGCGCATCCGCTTCCCGGCTTTGGCGATCCTGCGGCACGTGTGGCCTTGCTTGGCCTTGCCCCGGCGGCGCACGGCGGCAATCGCACAGGGCGCATCTTCACCGGCGATCGCTCCGGGGACTTCCTGTTCGCCTCCCTGTATCGCACAGGCTTTGCCAGCCAGCCGACCTCCACGGGTCTCGCTGACGGTCTGAAGCTGCGCGACGCCTGGGTCACCGCCGCTGTGCGCTGCGCTCCGCCGGCCAACAAACCCACGACCGAGGAGCGCGATAACTGCCTGCCCTGGAGCGTGCGCGAGCTGCGACTGCTGCCGGAGGTGCGGGTCGTTGTCTGCCTCGGGGCCTTCGCCTGGGACGCCGCGCTGCGCTTGCGATCAGAGCTTGACGGCGAACCCCTACAGCGACCACGACCACGTTTTGCGCACGCCGCGGAGGATGACAGTGGACGCTTCGCCCTGCTCGGCTGCTTTCACCCCAGCCAGCAGAACACGTTCACGGGCAAGCTCACCGCGCCGATGATCGACGCGGTGCTGATGCGAGCACGCCAGATGGCCGGTCTGTAGGGCTTCACAGGCCGGCCATCGTGTCGCTTTGTGCAGCTTGGGGCCGGCGCTTGCGCGCGGGCCGCCTGCTACTCGCGCTCGTCGTCGCGGCGGTAGCCCAGGCGGGCGGAGATGCGGTCGGCGGTGGAGACGAGGTGAGGACCGAGATGGTCCACCAGCTCCTCCAGGGAGATCATCGAGGCGTGGGCAGCCATATTGACGGCGGCTACCACCTCGTTGCCCTCCGAGCGCACCGGGGCCGAGATCGAGTGCAGGCCAGGGGCCAGCTCCTCGTCATTGACCGCGAAGCCCTCCTCGCGCACATGCTCCAGCTCGCTGCGTAGCGCCTTCTTGCTGGTGATGCTGTTCGGCGCCCGCTTGGCCAGCTTCATGTCGCCGATCAGGTCCTTTTGCTCGCTCTCGGGCAGGTAAGCCAGCAGAAGCTTGCCCATCGAGGTGCAGTACGCCGGCAGCCTCGACCCCAGGCGCAGACCCAGGTCGATCTGGTTCTGGCCGCGGCGATAACTGCGAGCGCGGTCCACATACAGGATCTCCGGACCGTCCAGCACAGCTAGGTTGACCGTGTAGCTCGTGCTCTGGCGCAATTCCTCCAGGTACGGGCGCGAGTGCTCGCGCAGACCCGTCGAGTTCAGCGCCGACATACCCAGATCCGTCACGCGCAACCCCAGTCGATACTTGCGCGAGGCGCCCTGCTCCAGGTAGCCCAGTGCCACCAGTGTGATCACGTAGCGGTGTGTGGTCGAGCGGCTCATCCCCAGCTCGTCGGCGATGTCCGCGATTCCGAGCACGGGTCGCTCGGGCGTGAAGCACGCCAGAATCGCGAGGCCGCGCTCCAGTGACTGCGAGTAGCGCGGTTCGCGCAGACTTGGTACGACGCGAGCCCACTCGCCATTGGCTCTCTCAGTATGTGAACTTGTTCTTGGCATTTATTTCCTTTGGCCCCTGTCCATGTGCCGCAGATGATTCATCTCGCACGTATAGAGAAACTGTGTCCGACTTTGATCCTTGTACCCCATCCTACTTCGAAGTTCGGATGTTCTCAATCATAAACATTCTACAGGTGAAAAGTCCTGCTACATGCCCGCATCTGCAGACGCCGCTCCTCGGGATCCCATGAGATCTTCACATCCAGGCCCTCGTCTGGCTCCAGCGCGCTTGGATGCGTGCCTCCGCAGGGGAAGCTGGCAGCGCCGTGAGGCAGCTCGCAGGTCCACGTCCGACGCGTCTGCAGGGGGCACTCGCCAGGGGTCACTTTGACGGAGGGGCTTGACAACAGCCAGCCCTTGGCGAGGTCCATCACGGCCTGCGCGAGCGCGCCGGGGTCGCTCAGAGCCTCTATGGAAAACCCCGACTTGCGCAGGTGCTTGCCGATGCGATAGGAGTCCAATGAGCCATGTTCATCGATCTTGCTGGATGTGATCGCCAGCTTGTCGAAGTCTGGGTTGCCCAGCGAGTCCCGCGCGGGGGGGTCCTTGCGCCACGCCTCACTTAAGGCCGCGTTCAACGCCAGGCTCACCAGATGGCAGCGTGAGTGGTTGCGCGACAGCGCCTGCCGGTAGCTCTCATCCACGCGCAGCTGCACCCGTTCGCCGAGGGCCGGCGCAAACTCGGTAGGCACGCTGTGCACGACGCAAGGAATCGCCTCGCGAGTTGGGTCCTCCTGGGTGTCGAGCACCTCCGGGGGGCTGCTCACCGCCGCAGCGCTGCCCGCTGCCGCAGCGCTGCCCACCACGAGCTCCCCGTCAAGCAGATAGCCCTCCCGCACCTCGACGGGGACTCCCCGGCCGTCCGCCTCGAGCATGCAGCGATCCTCGGGCTGGTCAGGCCAGCGCGGGCTCTCCGGGTGGCAGGGAGTGCGCTCCACCGCGAACAGCGCCCTGCCGTCCACGCGCATCATCGCCGCCACCGTCGAGCTCTCGGCGGTGCTGCCGGCGGGGTACGTAACGAGCAATTCGGGCATCAGAGCACATCTTCAATGTACCCGCGGGGAGGCCCCTGGGGCTTCTGATTGCCTCAGTGTCTCCGACTGTTTGACTTTTTTGCCTTCGCCCCCATATCGTCACGAGCTTGTCCGTCACCACCGTCACCGATCGCGAGGCACAGGCCATTGACGAGCGCCGTGCCAAGGCTGACCGCCTACGGGCGCACGGCGAGAACCCCTACCCGCACGAGTATCTGGACCGGACATTGATCGCCTCGCTGCACGCCGCACACGATCCGCGTGCGCTTGGGCCGGGCGAACATCCTGGGTTGCCTCACCGCATTGCCGGGCGCGTTGTGGCCAAGCGTGGGCACGGCAAGACGCAGTTCATAGACGTGCGCGACGTAAGCGGATGGATCCAGGTGCTGGCGCGCTCCGAGGAAGGCCAGGCGGAGCTCTTTGCACGCGTCGAGGAACTCGACGTGGGTGACCTTGTGGGGTTTGACGGCCACATCTACGTGACACCCCGCGGACAGCTCTCGCTGGCGGCTCGCGGGGTCACGCTGCTTGCCAAGGCGCTGCGTCCCCCTGCCGCCAAGTACCACGGCCTAGAGGACATCGAGACCCGCTATCGCCGCCGCGAGCTTGACCTCATCGCCAACGAGGCTACGCGCGAGCTGTTCGTCACACGTGCGCGCACGATCGCCGCGCTGCGCGAGTGGATGAACGACCACGATTTCATCGAAATCGAAACGCCCGTCCTGCAGACGCTCGCCGGCGGCGCCAACGCGCGACCCTTCGTCACGCATCACAACGCGCTGGACCGCGATCTCTCGCTGACGATCTCGGGCGAATTCCACCTCAAGCGCTGCGTCGTGGGCGGTCTGGAGCGCGTCTACATGCTCGACAAGTGCTTCCGCAACGAGGGCATCTCGTATAAGCACAGCCCCGAGTTCACGTTACTGGAGTGGGAGATGAGCTATGCCGACTACCACGACGTCCACGACTACATGGAGGCACTCATCGCAGGCGTCGCCCAGCGCGTGCTCGGCACAACGGTGATCGAGCAGCACGATGGCCTCATGCTCGACCTGACCCCGCCGTGGCCGCGCATCAAGGTGCGCGACGCCATCCGCGAGCGCGTTGGTCTCGACATCGACAGGGCACCGCGCGCCGAGCTGATCGAGGCGCTTTCAGACCGCGCGGATAGTGGCGCTGGTGGTGGTGGCGCTGGGGATGGTGGCGCTGGTGGTGGGAGCGGGTCGGCGAATGGGCGCGTGCCGGATCACATCACCTGGGGACAGCTCGTCGAGGCCCTCTACTCCAAGCTCGTTGAGCCCGAGATCGTGCAGCCGACGATCTTCTACGACTTCCCTGTCGAGTTTCATCCGGTCGTCAAGCGCCACCGCGAGCGACCCGAGTTGATCGAGCACTTCGAGGTCGTCATGCGTGGCATCGAGGTGGGCAGCGGCTCGACCGAGCTCAACGACCCCGACGAGCAGCGCCGGCGCTTTGTCGAACAGCGCAACCGCCGCCCGCTGGATGAGGGCGAGGAGCCCTATCCGGCCGACGAGGAGTTCGTGCGCGCGATGGAGCACGGCATGCCGCCGCTCGGCGGCGCTGGCATCGGCGTCGATCGCCTACTCGCGATCTTCACAGGGTCTGAGACCCTGCGTGAGGTCATACCGTTCCCGGCACTGCGCGATCCGCGTTGAGGAGATGAGCACGGTCGCGCAGCTCGGCAGCGCCGCTGCCGCCCGGGTCGGCGAGCTACTCGCTCGCACCTGCTTCGCCGAGCGGGTGGAAGCGGCGCGCACCGGCGGCTTCGCCACATACGAGCCGTGGCCGCCGGTGCAGGAAGTGGGGCAGGGTGCAGGAGGGCCGGGCGCTCCGGGCGCAGGACCCGCTCGCCACCGCGGGGACGATCTCGGTGAGGACCTATGGCGACTCGCGCATCTGGGTGTAGTCGAGCGTGAGCGCTTTAGCGAGTCGCTGTGGTCTGATCTGCGTGCGGTCGATTTGGTCGCGGATGGAGAGCCTGCCCGTCGCGGGCGCTTTGAGCTGACGGCACACCGCAGTCTGATCGCCGCGCGCGACCGGCCCCGGGGGTCGGTGCGCGGGGGGGTGCACATCGGCGAGGACTCGCTGCGCTTCGCCGAGGCGATCCTGGGTGTCGCTCCGCGGGGCGTCGCCCTTGATGTGGGCTGCGGCTCGGGTATCTCCACGTGCGCCCTGGGCCGCACGTGCGAGCAGGTTCACGCGATCGATGTCGTCGAGGCCTGCCTTGATGCCACAGCTCTCTCCATGGGCCTCAATGGCATGGGCGCCAAGGCAAGCGTGAGCCTCGCACAGCTCGACGCCTACGAACCGCCCCAGCGCTTTGACTGTGCGATCGGCAACCTTCCCGGAGTGCCCGTGCCGCCGGGCCTGCACTACCCGCCGGATGGAGCGGGTGGGCTGGATGGCCTGGAACTGATGCGCCTTTTCCTCGAGCGCTGCCAGAGCACGCTGCTGGGCGAGCGCGGTATCGCCATCATGCGTTTCCAGAGCCTTGGCGATGAGGACGGTCCACTGCTCCTGGCAGAGCTGCGCGAGCTCGCGCCCCGCGCGGGCTGGGACATCTCCGTCATGACTGAGAGCCGCATCCCGGCGTCGGTTCGCGCGGCGCTGACCGCTCACCACGCACTGCCCGTCAACGACGGCATCGACCCCCTCGAGATGCTCGCCCGGGCCGATGCCCACCTGGCGGATCTCGGTCACCACGAGTACTACGCCTCCACGCTTTTCGCGCGGCCCGCCGCGGGCGCGAGCGGCTCCGTGATCTACACCGACCTCTCGGGTCTCAGCCTCGTCGGTCATACGCTCCGCCTTGCCCGCTCAATCGACGTTGCTGTGCTGATGGGCAGCGCGATCCCGGCCTACTACGGCCGCGCTCACGACCTGCCCGACAGCTTCTTCGAACTTGGCTCGCTGGACTTCATCCACCAGCCCGCCATGCGCCTGGAGCAGATCCTCGAATGTCTCACCGAGCCCCTGAGCGTGCCCGAGTTGGTGGAGCGTGTCTTCTCCGAGGAGGTTGACCGCGATCCCATTCGCGCACGCTTCCTGCAGATCACGGTCGAGCTGCTCGCGTCGTGTCTGCTGCGCGCCGGCGCGCTCGTCAGCTGAACTACTTCGAGCCGGCGCGCTCGTCAGCTGAATTCCGCGGCGATGGTCCGGCTGTTGCCCGGCCGGGCGTAGCGCGTGCGGACCAGATCGCGGATCGCGAAGGAGCGACTGATGAAGCGATCAGAACCATCAAAGTTGGGGGTGAAGGGCGAGCGCCCGTGCACGGCACGGACGTTGTCCACGAGCAGGATCTGGCCAGGCTCGAGCGTGACGGAAAAGCGATGAGCACGGTAGACATCGACAACGCGCGCGATCAGCGCGTGCGCCTCGGGCGTGGTGCCGCTCATGAGGTCCTGGTCAAAGACGATCGTGGGGTCGTCCTCGGCGCCGCCGATGATCGCGAGGGGACCGCGCACGTCGCCTTCCTTGAACTCGTGGCCGCCGAGCTTGAAGGATCCGTCGACGCCTGTGCTCCACAGCTCACGGCGCAGCAGTTTGCGCTCGAAGGGGGTCATGTGCTCGAGCAGCACGTGCGCCGGGAGCACATAGGTCTTGGCGTCGGGATGTCCGCGCAGGCAGGCGAGGCTCAGCACGTCGGGGCGCAGCTTGGAGAAGGCCTGCTCAGTGTGCAGCTCAAGCTCGACGCCCGAGCCCAGGCTCGTCTGGCTGAGCGCCATCGCGCGGTTGGGCACCATGTCCTGGTAGAGGCGACCGTGGCCCTCGGCCTCGTAGGCGACCATCTGCCCGCAGGCGTGGTTGATGATCGCCTGCACCCCGGCCAGCGGCGTGTCCTCTGCCAGATGCGAGCGATTGTCCGGCGGCGTCGGCGGCGGCTCGAGGACCGGTAGGCGATCGAACAGCATTGTGCCCGTGTCCGTGCCTCGGTAGGCGAAGTCGGCCAGCAGTTCCACGAGGCGGTCTGGCAACTGGCGCGCCGCGCGATGCGCCTGGCGGCAGAACAGCTCTGGGGAGTCGCTGGGAGACACCGTCAGCTCCTCCGCGAGCGCCAGCAGTGTCACCCGCTCGCCCGCAGTTAGCGAGACCACGTCGGGCGCACGCCCGCCACTGGCGGTTGTTTCGGTTGGTTCGCGGGCCAGTGCGTCGAGCATCGAGTCTGCTGAGGGCATGGGTGCAGTGTTGGAGATCACAGGCGCTCAAGCAACGCATTCACGGGCGCTCCCCGTGCGCGCGCGGTAGCCTCGGCGGTGGATGTCTCTATCCACGTTCACTCCGCGCGTACGCGCGTGGTTCCAGGGCGCCTTCGCCGCGCCCACGCAGGCGCAGGAGCAGGCGTGGCCGGCGATTGCCACCGGCGAGCACGTCCTCATCTCCGCTCCCACCGGCTCGGGCAAGACGCTGGCGGCGTTCCTGTGGGCACTGGACCGACTCACCGCTGAGCCGCTGCCCGAGAACGAGCGCCGCACGCGCCTGCTCTACGTATCGCCGCTGAAGGCGCTCAGCTACGACATCGAGCGCAATCTGCGTGCGCCGCTGCGCGGCATCGAAGCGGGGCTAAGCGAGCGTGAGGCGCCGCGCGTGCGAGTCGCGCTGCGCACCGGCGACACCCCCCAGCGCGAGCGCCAGCAGATGCTGCGTCAGCCGCCCGACATCCTCATCACCACGCCCGAGTCGCTCTACCTGATGCTGACCTCGCGCGCGCGGGAGATTCTCCGCGGTGTCGAGTGGGTCATCCTCGATGAGATCCACGCGGTGGCGGCCACCAAGCGCGGAGCGCATATGGCGTTGACGCTGGAGCGCCTGGATGCGCTGGTGCAGCGCGACGTGCAGCGCATCGGCCTGTCCGCCACGCAGCGCCCCCTGGAGGAGGTCGCGCGCTTCATGGTCGGCCTCAGCCGCAAGTGCCGAATCGTGGACACAGGCATTCGCAAGCCACTGGATCTGCAGATTCACGTTCCCGTGGAGTCGATGAGCGAACCCGAGCTGGCCGGAGGCCAAATCCCCAAGCTCGATCCCCTGGCCGGCGGCGAGCCAACCGTGCGCTCGATCTGGCCGGCGATGTATCCAGAGTTGTTGCGCCTCATCCGCGAGCACCGCTCGACGATCGTGTTCGTCAACAACCGTCGCAGTGCCGAGCGCTTGGCGCTGCGCCTCAATGAGCTGGCCCAACAGGGCGAAGAAAATGGGGGAGGGGAGGGGTCGCGTGCCGCTGATCCCGGGGAGGCGAGGGCACCGAGCGCGCAGGGCGAGATCGTGCCGGCGGCAGATCCTGGGAAGGCGAGGGCACCGAGCGCGCAGCTGGAGATAGCGCGTGCACACCATGGATCCCTGGCGCGCGAGGAGCGCCTGCTCGTAGAGGAGCAACTGAAGGCAGGGGCGATCCCCTGCATCGTGGCGACATCGAGTCTCGAGCTGGGGATCGATATGGGAGCTGTGGATCTCGTCATCCAGGTGGAGTCGCCGAAGTCGGTCGCGGCGGGGCTGCAGCGCATCGGCCGTGCGGGACATAACGTCGGCGATGTGTCAAAGGGGCGGATCTTCCCGAAGTTCCGCGCAGACCTGCTGGAGTGCGCTGTCGTCGCCCGCCGCATGCGCGAGGGGGCGATCGAGTCCACGGTGGTACCACGCAACCCGCTCGACGTGCTGGCGCAGCAGATCGTGGCGATGGCCGCGGCCGAGGAGGAGCTCGAGGTCGATGAGCTGCACGCGCGCGTCATGCGCACCTACTCCTACGCCGAGCTCTCGCGGGCACAGCTGGAGAACGTGCTGGACATGCTCGACGGGCGCTACCCCTCGAGCGAGTTCGCGGAGCTGCGGCCACGGATCGTGTGGGATCGCCTGCAGGGCGTCATCCGTCCGCGCAAGGCTGCGCGCGCATTGGCAGTGGCAAACGCGGGGACGATCCCCGATCGCGGCCTCTACATGGTCGTGCTGCCCGACGGCCGGCGCGTGGGCGAGCTCGATGAGGAGATGGTCTACGAGGCGCGGCCGGGACAGGTCTTCCTGCTGGGCGCTTCGAGCTGGCGCATCGAGGAGATCGGACGCGACCGCGTGATCGTGACCCCCGCTCCCGGTGTCCCCGGTGCGATCCCCTTCTGGAAGGGCGATGGCATCGGCCGGCCCAAGGAGCTGGGTGAGGCGATCGGCGCCTTCTCGCGCTGGGCGGTGGACCGGGAGCCTTCAGAGCTGGAGCGCGACTACGACCTCGACCGCCGCGCCGCTGCCAACCTGATCGAGCTGCTGCGCGAGCAGCAGGCGGCCACGGGCGTGGTGCCCAGCGACCGCACCTTCGTGATCGAGCGCTTTCGTGATGAGATCGGCGATTGGCGCGCGTGCGTGCTCTCGCCCTACGGCGGGCGCATCCACGCGGCGTGGGGTCTGGCGCTGTCGGCTCGCATCCGCGCTGAGCTGGGGCTGGAGGCAGATGCGATCTGGTCAGACGACGGCATCGTCGTGCACCTGCCGGATGCCGAAGGCGACGAGGCGCCTTCCGCGCTCGAGCTCGCCCTGATCGACCCCGATGAGCTCGAGGACCTTGTCGTCGCCGAGCTGTCGAGCACGGCGCTATTCGGCGCGCGCTTTCGCGAGAACGCAGCCCGCGCGCTGCTTATCCCCCGCGCCTACCCGGGCAAGCGCACGCCGCTGTGGCAGCAGCGCCTGAAGGCACAGACGCTGCTGGAGGTCGCCAAGCGCTATGGCGAGTTCCCGATCGTGCTCGAGACCTACCGTGAGTGCCTGCGCGACGTGCTCGACCTGCCCGGCCTGCGCGAGCTGCTGAGCAAGCTCCAGCGCCGCGAGCTCACGGTGGTCGAGGTCGAGACCCCCACGGCCTCGCCGTTGGCCTCCTCGCTGCTGTTCGACTACGTGGCGACATATATGTATGAGGGCGATACGCCCAACGCTGAGCGCCGCGCCGCCGCGCTGTCGCTGGATCGCGAGTTGCTGCACGAGCTGTTGGGGCAGGAGGAGCTGCGCGATCTAATCGACCCGGGCGCGATGGCGGAGCTGCAGGATGACCTCCAGCACTGCTCGCCGCGCACGCGCGCGGCCACGCGCGATGAACTGCACGACGTGCTGCGGCGGGTGGGCGATCTGAGCGCCGAGGAGGCCGCCGCGCGCGTACACGCGGGCATCGATGCGCAGGCGCTGCTGGCGGAGCTCCAGAAGGAAAGGCGCGCGATCCTGGTCCGCATCGGCGGCGCCATGCGGGGCAGGGAGCGCTGGATCGATGCGGCCGATGCGGGTCTCTACCGCGACGCGCTCGGCGTCGTTGCGCCTGGTGGTTTGCCCGGCGCGTTCCTGGAGGAGGTGCCCGACGCACTGGTGGCGCTCATGCGCCGCTATGCCCAGACGCATGCACCCTTTCCCACCGCCCAGCCCAAGGCCCGCTACGGGCTCGATCCCGGATTGGCATTGGCAGAGCTCGAGCGCCGCGGCGAGATCGTGCGCGGCGAGTTGCTCCCGGGAGGGACCAGTGGCGAGCGCGAGTGGTGCGACACGAACGTGCTGCGTCGCCTGCGCCGGGCCTCGCTCGCCGTGCTGCGCAAGGAGATTGAGCCCTCCGACCAGCGCGCCTTGGCGGCCTTCCTGCCCGCGTGGCAGGGGGTGGACCGCTACGCCAAGGCACCTGCCGGCGATGCTGCCGCGATCGACCGCCTGCGCGAGCAGCTTGTGCCGCTGCAGGGTCTCGCGCTCACGCCGGAGGCGTGGGAGCGCGATGTGCTGCCGCGTCGCCTGGGTGGCTACTCGCCCGCGTGGCTCGATGCTCTCTGCGCTAGCGGCGAGCTCGTCTGGCTGGGAGCGGGGGCACTGGGGCGCGCCAGCGGGCGCGTGGCGCTTTACTTCCGCGAGGATCTCGCGCTGCTGGGGCCGCCGCCGCAGGCGAAGCCCCAGGCGCCTGCTGCGCTGGCCACGCCCGCGCACGATGCGCTGCGCGAGCGCCTCGGCGCCGGCTCGTGCTTCTTCACCGATCTGCTGGTGGGCCTGGAGCTGGAGCCCGAGCTGCTGCAGGAGGCGCTGTGGGACCTCGCGTGGGCTGGGGCCGTCACCAACGACGCCTTCGCGCCGCTGCGTACCCCGCGCCTGGCGCTCGCGCCGGGACAGTCCGCGGGCACGCGCGGGGGTGGATGGCGTATGCCGATGGCAGGCGCCCTCGGGGGAACACCCGCAGGGCGCAGCGGCAGCGGCCGGCGCTTCTCCGCTCGCCGCGGCGGGCAGTCGTTCAGCCGCGCACATCCCCCAGGGCGCTGGTCGCTCACGGCGCCTCTCTTCGCCGAGCGCGTTGACCCGGCGCTGCGCCGCCGCGCCCAGGCTGAGTTGCTGCTTGAGCGCTACGGCATCCTCACGCGTGAGCTCGTTCTTGCCGAGGGCATAGCGGGCGGGTTCGCGGCGCTCTATCCCGAGCTCTGTCAGCTGGAGACCTTGGGTGTCGCCCGGCGGGGCTACTTCGTGGAGGGGCTAGGCGGGGCGCAGTTTGCGTTGCCTGGAGCCGTGGAGCGGCTGCGCTCGCAGCCGCGGCCAGCGGAGGCGCCGCCACTCGTTCTCGCCGCGACCGACCCGGCGCAGCCCTACGGCGCGGCACTGCCGTGGCCTGGCCGCGGCGCCCGTCGGCCTGCGCGGGCCGCGGGGGCGCAGGTGGTGCTCGTCGGCTCACAACCCGTTCTCTACCTCGAGCGCGGTGCGCGTGCGCTACAGGTGCTCGTCGAGCCCGAGGATCCGCGTCTGCCTGCGGCGCTGCAGGCGCTGGCCGCGCACGCCCGCTCCGGGCGCCCGCGGCGCATCGCGTTGGAGAAGGTCGACGGCGAGGCCGTGCTCGGGAGCCGCTGGGAGCCGCTGCTCACCGACGTCGGTTTCCACGCCGGGCCGCGCCGGCTTACGTTGAGCGCATGAAGCCCTCGAAGAGGCCCTAAAGCGCTCCTTCCCCATCGGGACGATGTGGCTCATTGGACCACATCGACTTCACGAGCGGCTTTAAAAGCGCTCCGAAAGTTCACGACAGTGAGCGCCGTTAAGTCCCTGCATAACCGAAGATTTCGGGCTCTTCCCCAAGGCGAGCTAGAAACATTTGGGGCCATCCCGGCAATAAAACTTGCGAAATGGGAGGTTTTCTGCTTGTCTTCTGGAATTGTGGGGATGAGTGGAACAGGGAGAGAGATGCGGCCGATGTACCGGAGGTTACCGCATGGGCCGCATGGTTTGGACCGCGAAGCAGTGGCGCGGCATCAGCGCACGCGCCTGTATGGCGCGATGATCGAGGCCGTCCACAAAGCCGGCTACACGGGCACGACCGTCGCGCACGTGATCGCCCTCGCCGGCGTCTCGCGGCGGGCTTTCTATGAACAGTTCGCCAACAAGGAAGAGTGCTTCCTGGCCACCTACGACATCTCCGTCGCGCGCTCTAAGAAGCGTGTGCTCGACGCCTGGCTCACCGACCGTGGCTGGGCCAATCGCCTGCATCGCTCCTGCCAGGCCTTCGTCGAGGACGCCTTTCGCAACGCCAAGAGCACCCGGCTGGTGCTGATCGAGGGGATGGGCATCGGCCCGCGCGCGCGTGAACGCCTGCTGCTGGCTTCGGGCGCGTATGAACGGGTCGTAACGACAGCTTTCAACGTTGCTCCCGACGGCGTCAAGCTGCCACCGCTGGCCCCCCGCGCGATCGTCGGCGGCGGGCGCTACGTCACCGCCGCGCGCCTGCGCCAGGGGCGCGAGGCCGAGTTGCCTGGCCTCACCGATGAACTGCTCGACTGGGTCTCCGCCTACCGCTCGCCCGTTGCCGGGCGCCTGAGCGTCACCGCTACGCCCAACCCGCCGCACGTGCCCGCATCGCCCGCGCGCTTCCTCTCAGGCGACGATCGCCGTTCGCGCGTGCTGGGGGCCGTCGTGCATCTCACGCTCGATGAGGGCTTCGGCGAGCTTTCAGACCCGCAGATCGCCCAGTTCGCGGGTATGTCCACCGAATCCTTCCACAAGCAGTTCCCGGACAAGGAGCAGTGCTTCCTGACGGTGCTCGACGAATTCGCCAATGAAGTCATCGAAACGATGATCGCCGCCTCCGTCGATGCCACCACGTGGGCCGAAGCCGTCTACCTCTCGGTGCAGGCGGCCGTCGATTACCTCGTCGCCCACCCCGGCCTCGTGCGCATGGCGTTCATCGACATCTTCGATGTCGGTCCCAGGATGGTCGACCGCCTCAACGTCGCCCTCGACCGCTTCGTCAAACTGCTCGAACAGGGCGCGCCAGAGCCGCGGCGCGCTCCCGCCCTCTCGGCTGAGGCGGTCACCGGCGCGCTCTGGACCGTCCTCAGCGGCTACGCCGTGCGCAACCGCCTGCGCTACCTGCCCTGTTTGGTCGATCATCTCGCCTTCCTCGTGCTTGCTCCCTACCTTGGGCCCAAACCCGCCATCGAGGCCATCGAGCGCGCCAAGCAGTTGCCCCAGCGCCGTCTTTCCGCCTGAGCGGCCCTATCGTAGGGAGCAGGATGCCTGAGCTCAGCGCCCCGCGCAGGGTCGGTCACAAGGGCGCGGCCCACATCGCCCCCGGCAACACCTTTGCCTCCTTCGAGGCGGCCATGCAGGTCGGCGTAGACATGATCGAGTTCGACGTCTTGAGCGAAAACCTCGACGGTAGCGGGCGCCTGCTGCTGGCGCACGACTACGAGGCCCTGCGCGCAGCGGAGCCTTTGACGCTGCAGGAAGGGCTCGAGCATCTCGCCGGCTCCGCCTACGAGGGGATCGAATTAGATGTCGACGTCAAGATCCCTGGCTATGGCGTGCGCGTCGTGCAGGCCCTGCGCGAGTACGGCCTGATTGAGCGCTCGCTTATCAGCGGCACCTTTCCCGACGAGCTCGATGCGATGCGCGATGTCGAGCCAGGACTGCGTGTGGGCTGGTCGGTGCCGCGCGCGCGCCGCGACTACACCGAGGACCTGCTCACGATGGTGCCAGCGCTGGCGATGCTCACGGGCTACCGTGCCTGGCTGCCCCGCCGCGCGCGCGCCGAGTTGCACTCAGGGCGCTTTGACGCGATCATGGCGCACTGGCGCCTGGTCACCCCCGCGCTCGTGCGGGCTGTTGCGGAAGGCGGGGGCGAACTGTATGTGTGGACCGTCGATGACGCCGCGCTGATGGCCAAGCTCACCGCCATGGGCGTCGATGGCATCATCACCAACGATCCGCGGCTGTTTCTTTAGCTGGGGTTGCCTACGCCTCGCGGTAGGCCAGCGCCGAGGGGATCGCGCGCAGGTCTCCCTGCAGGCGGCCCAGCACCTGGACCGCAGATGTTTTGGCGGGCCAGCCGTAGGTGGCGACGAGCCTTTTACAGCGCTCGGCGTCCGTCGGCTCGAGCACGGCCCGGGCCATCTCTTTCGCGAGGCTGCGCACGCCCTCGTGCAGGCGCTCGAGCTCCCAGTGCACGCGCCCGTCGTCTCCCATCTCCACGTAGCCCTCCGCCAGCAGGTAGCTCAGCTCCAGATAGCCCGCGCCGGCGTCCCCATACAGCCACGGACCGCGTCGCAGGTAGTGCAGAAGCTCCGCTAGGAACACATCGGCTACGTCCACCGCGCCGAGGCCGGCCAGCGAAAGCCAGGATGGGGTCAGCGCGAGCAGCAGTCCATATATATCCGCCAACGCCTCCTGCATCATCATGAACGGCTCGTGGCCCAGTTCCAGGCGCCAGCGGTAGTCCGTCGTGGGCAGCGTCGCTGTATGGCCGATGTCGTGGCCGCGGAACCACGAGAGCAGGGCGCGCTCGACCGCCACGTTTGGGTCGCGCTGGGGGCCGCTGAAGATCGCCTGCCCTAGCGGATCGCTGATCACGGTGAAGCGATCCCGGTAGGAGTTGCGGAACACGATCGTCTTCTTGCGCTGACCCGGCTCGCCCGGCACCGCCTCGTCCTCGGGCAGGAAGTAGGCGAAGTGCTTGGGGTAAGCGTTGGCCTCCCCGCCACACGCCACCATGTCGGTCACCCGCATCGGGTAGGACTCATCCAGATGCAGGTCCGGGAGCTCCAGTTCGCTGCGCAACTCAGCTGCCGCGTCCCGCAGATGCTCGTCCAGCGAGCGCACCACCGCGTCGTACTGCGGGCAGGCAGCCGCTGCCACCACCGTGTGCAGCGGCGTTGGCGTCTTCAGGCGCCACGTGCACTGGGGGCCACACAGGACGGTCAGCGGCACGAGCTCATACAGGCCGCCCTCGCGCGCGGCCGCCTCGGCGTGTGAGCCGCCCTCCAGGAAGGCCTTCGCGCGCAGCCGCACGATCTCCGCCGCCTCGCCCTCCATCGCCTCGCCGATCTCGCTCAGCATCTCGCCCGTGCGCTCCGCCAGCGCATCCACTGCCTCGGTGCTGAGCGGCAGGCCCTCGCGCGTCTGTAGGCTGCGCAGCGCGTCGCCCACCGCGGCCAGCTCGCGCAGCCGCGGCATCAGCGGCGCCAGCTCCTCGCTCAGGTCGGCCTGCAACGGCACGTAACGAACCCCGTGCTGTTCCTCCTCCGGCCAAAACAGTGGGCATGGCACGGCCTCGGGGTCGAGCACGGCCTGCCCGTTGCCGCCGGGGATGTGGGAATCGGTGTATTTCATCGCGATCGCGCTCAGCACGCTAATTGGACTGCTCGAAGCCTTCAAGAAATGGCGCCGCGATGTCTCCGACAGCAAGCGAGCGCGCGATTCGCGCTACGCACGGTGTGTCCGACTCCTCGCATCGTCGGGACAAGCAACGCGGCGGGCGCGTCGTAACGTTCGCGGGGACTAGCCGATCTTGCAGGTCCCGGCGCTGAACCCCACCGGGTCGGCGCCAACGAGGCTCGTGTGGCCGGGCGTCGTCGTGCGCGTGGCGGTGTGCACCACGCGCGCGCCGCGGCGCCACTGAAACCTCACGACGCCGCGCAGCCTGAATGGCCCGGTAGTTGGCACAAGCTGAAAGCTGCGCCCGGACTGGCTCGCCGCCGCGGTCGTGCTCACCGGTTGAAAGCCCGAGTCCGCGCCCTTGGCCACGTACACCCATTTCTTGCTCTTCGCATCCACGTACTGCACCTGGAAGCGCATGAACATCTGATCGCCCTTGTGCCCATCAACCGGCATCGAGCCGCGAATACCGATCGTGTTTGGCTGGTCCTTCGGGCTGCACACGTCCACGGTCGCCCACAGTTCGCGCGAGGCATAGAGCGAATGCGCGGGCGTCGCCGCAGTCAGTGCGAGCAGTGCAACCAACAGCTTCAGCGGGACCATGTACCTGAAGATAGCGGTCGCTGTTTCGCCGCGGTGTGATATCTCCCATGCTGTGCCCAGTTCAGGGGAGGTGGTCGAGCTGCTGGGGCGGGTGCCGGTGTTCTCCACGCTGGAGGTGGAGGACCTGGAGCGCATCGCCCAGCTTGCTGTGCCACGCAGCTTTCAGGCCGGTCAGGCGGTTTTTCGCGAGGGCGACTCCAGCGATACCTGCTACGTGGTGAGCTCAGGTCACGCGCGCGCCGTACGCGGGCACGACGATGGGCGCACGATCACGCTGGCGATCTTCGGACCCGGCGATTTCTTTGGCGAGCTCGCGCTGTTCGAGGACGAGCTGCGCTCGGCCACCGTCGAGGCGATCGAGGAGATGAGCGCCGTGGCGGTGCTCGGCGGCGATATGCGCAGGCTCATGAACGAACACCCGCAGATCGCCACGCGCCTGGTGATCGCGCTGGGTCGGCGCCTGCGCGAGACCAACGAGCGACTCACGCGCCAGTCCTTCCAGACCGTCCAGAGCCGCGTGGCCTCGGTGCTGGGCGAGCTCACCGCCCAAGCGCTGGCCGAGGGAGCCGCCCTCGGGCAGGGCGTGCCGGTGGTTGCAACCCAGGCTGACCTCGCACAGCTGGCTGGCTCCTCGCGTGAGTCCGCCAGTCGCTTCCTAGCTGTGCTCGAGCGCGCCGGTGTGATCTCGCAGGGGCGCGGGCGCCTCGTCGTGCACGACCCCGAGGCGCTGCGAGCGTATGTCTTCTAAAAAAGGCGAGCGGCGCGCGAAAGCGAAAGGCAAAGGGCGTGCGCGGGAGGTCTCCGCCGGCGGCGTCGTGGTGCGCGACGGCGAGGTGATCGTGATCGTCCCCACCCGCCGGGCCGCCGACGGCTCGCGGGTGCTGTGTCTGCCCAAGGGCCACCTCGATGGAGGTGAGACGGCGCAGCAGGCCGCACAGCGCGAGGTGCGCGAGGAGACCGGCGTGGAGGCGGAGCTGGTGGGGGAGCTGGGCGAGGTGCGCTACTGGTATCGCCGCGATGGGCGGGCGGTGCCAAAGTCGGTGCAGTTCTTCCTCTTCCGCTATCGCTCGGGTGATACGGCGGACCACGACGAGGAGGTCGAAGAGGCCCGCTGGATGGAGCTCGGCGAGGCGGAGAAGTCGCTCAGCTACGAAGGCGAGCGCGAAATGGTGTCGCTGGCGCGGGCAGCACTTGAGCGGGACCGATAGCCTGCCCGGTGTGCAGGTGCTCAATTTCTATTCCACGATCTTCGCCGACGAGCTTAAGCGGGGCCGCAAGACGGCGACCATCCGTCTCGGCGACAAGTCCGCCAAGTACCGCAAGAATCAACTGGTGCTGGTCACGATCGGCTACCAGCACTCCCCGCGCGAGCGCATCTTCGAGGCTGTGATCGACCAGGTCGAGGTCATGCGCCTGGCCGAGCTTTCCCCCCGCGATATCAAGCACGACAACCCCGAGTTCCGCCGCCACGAGGAGCTGATCCACTTCCTCGAGCAGATCTACGGGCGCACCGTCACGCTGGATGACACCGTCACCGTCGTGCGCTTCTCGCAGATCATCGACAAGCCGGCCGGCATGACCGAGGCGATGAAGGGCTTCGGCGGCGCGCAGAATTAGGACTCGCTGGCACTCCTGTAAAGAAAGTGCCAACTTTCGCTTGACGCCCAGCGCCTTTCCTCTATATTGACCCTCGTTGGCACTCAAGCATGGGGAGTGCCAAGTCCCTTTCAATCGTGGAGGTTCTATCAACATGAAGCTCAAGCCCCTGCATGATCGGCTGATTGTGCAGGCAATCGAGGAGGAGCTGACCACCGCCAGTGGTCTTGTGCTTCCCGACACTGCCAAGGAGAAGCCACAGAAGGGCAAGGTCCTCGCCGTCGGTGACGGCAAGATCAACGAGGACACCGGTAAGCGGACGCCGCTCGATGTCAAGGAGGGCGACGAGGTCCTCTACAGCAAGTACGGCGGGACCGAGATCAAGGTCGACGGGGAGGATCTGCTCGTGTTGCGCGAGTCCGATGTCCTCGCCAAGGTCGCATAAGGAGATCTGAAGATATGGCTCACAAGGAACTGAAGTACAGCTCAGAGGCGCGCTCAGCGCTGGAGGCCGGCGTCGACGCCGTCGCCAACGCCGTCAAGGTCACGCTTGGCCCCAAGGGCCGCTACGTGGTGCTTGACAAGAAGTTCGGCGCCCCCACCATCACTAACGATGGCGTCACCATCGCTCGTGAGATCGAGGTCGAGGACGTATTCGAGAACCAGGGCGCGCAGCTGGTGCGCGAGGTGGCGACCGCCACCAATGACGTCGCCGGCGATGGCACCACCACTGCTACCGTGCTTGCCCAGGCGATCGTTCGCCAGGGCCTGAAGAACGTTGCGGCCGGTGCCAACCCACTGGCGCTCAAGCGCGGCATCGAGAAGGCCGTCGATGACGTTGTGCGCAACATCGCCTCGCAGTCCAAGGAAGTCTCCGGCAAGGACCAGATCGCGCGCGTGGCGACGATCTCCGCCGGCGACGAGGAGATCGGCGACGTCATCGCCGACGCGATCGAGAAGGTCGGCAAGGACGGCGTCGTCAACGTCGAGGAGGGCCAGACGTTCGGCATGGACCTCGAATTCACTGAGGGCATGCAGTTCGACAAGGGCTACATCTCGCCCTACATGGTCACCGACCAGGACCGCATGGAGGCTGTGCTGGAGGAACCCTACATCCTCATCGCCAACCAGAAGATCGGCTCGGTGCGCGACGTGCTGCCGGTGCTCGAGCAGGTCATCCAGAGCGGCAAGCCGCTGTTGATCATCGCCGAGGACGTCGAGGGCGAGTCGCTGGCGACGCTGGTGGTCAACAAGCTGCGTGGCACCTTCACCGGCGTGGCCGTGAAGGCCCCGGGCTTCGGTGACCGGCGCAAGCGCATGCTCGAGGACATCGCGATCCTCACCGGCGGCGAGGTGATCACCGAGGAGTTGGGGCTGAAGCTCGAGAACACCCAGCTCTCCCAGCTCGGCAAGGCACGGCGCGTGGTCGTGACGAAGGACACCAGCACGATCGTTGACGGCGCCGGTGACCCCGAGGCAATCAAGGGCCGCATCAACCAGATCAAGGCCGAAATCGAGAACACCGATTCGGACTTCGATCGCGAGAAGCTCCAGGAGCGTCTGGCCAAGCTCTCTGGCGGCGTCGCCGTGGTGAAGGTCGGCGCGGCCACCGAGACGGAGATGAAGGAGAAGAAGCACCGCGTCGAGGACGCCCTGCAGGCCACGCGGGCGGCGCTTGAGGAGGGCATCGTGCCCGGCGGCGGCGTTGCGCTGCTGCAGGCATCCTCTGCGATCAAGACCGACGACAGCCACGATGCCGACGGCTCCGATGACGAGCGCACCGGAGCGCGGATCGTGCTCCGTGCCCTGGAGGAGCCGCTGCGTCAGATCGCCGAGAACGCTGGTCTGGAGGGATCGGTTGTCGTCAACGACGTGCGCAAGGCCAAGAAGGGCCACGGGCTGAACGCCGCCACCAACGAGATCGTCGATCTCGTTGCGGCCGGCGTCATCGACCCGGCCATGGTCACGCGCTCGGCGCTGCAGAACGCCGCCTCGATCGCCAAGAACATCCTCACCACCGAGGCGATCGTCGCCGAGGTGCCCGAGAAGGAAGGCGCCGGCCCCGGCGGCGGCATGCCTGACATGGGCGGGATGATGTAAGCAGCGGCCGTAGCTGCCGCAAGCGCACCGCGCGGCTGTAGGCGAGCCGCGCATGTGCCGATAATCACTCAGAGGACCCGGCATGACGCCGGGTCCTCGTCCTTTAACCACGGGCTTTTTGGCGTTGCAGGCCCCGAAAAGTCGGGGCCTACGCCGAGGCCAGCCATATCCGCGCTCGCGGCGGAGAGTCCCGCGTGATCAGCTGGCGGTCGCCGCCGAGCCCTGCCGTTGAGCTTGGCCCTGACCCTCGATCCACGCGAGGATCTCGCGCGAGTGCGTGAGCACGGTACCGTTGCTCAGCTTGAGCGCCGGCAGCTTCGTGTCGCCGGTCTGTGCACGAAGCCCCTCGCGCGAGCCTTTGCGCAGAAACGGGAGCGGGCTGCCGTGCGCGGCGATCTCCTTCTCGTACTCGATCCCCGCGGCGCGCAGCGCTTCCAGCACGCGCCGGCAAGGGTGCATGCGCGGGCCGTCTTCATCGCCGTGGCAAACAAACAGCTTCGGGGTCTCCGCCACGCCGGCGATCCTATTCCACCTCGTCCACGCCGCGTGGGCCCTCGCCGACGTACGCGGCGGTGGGACGTATGAGCTTGCCTTCGCGCTTCTGCTCGAGGATGTGTGCCGACCAGCCCGCCACGCGCGCGCAGGTGAACATGGGCGTGAAGAGCTCCGGCGGTACCTCCGCCAGGTCCAGCACCACAGCCGACCAGAACTCGACGTTGGTCGCGAGCACGCGGTCGGGCTTGCGCGCTTGAAGCTCGGCGAGCGCCGCCTGCTCGAGCGCCTCCGCGACCTCGAAGCGCGGAGAGCCGAGGTCGCGGCAGGTGCGGCGCAGCACCCGCGCGCGAGGGTCTTCGGCCCGGTAGATACGGTGGCCGAAGCCCATCAGGCGCTCGCCGCGGTCGAGCGCCTGGGACACCCAGCTTGCCGCGTTGCCCGAGCGTTCGACTTCATCGAGCATCTTCAGCACCCGCGAGGGTGCGCCACCGTGCAGCGGACCCGACAGCGCACCTACCGCCGATGACAGTGCGGCCGCGCAGTCCGCTCCTGTCGACGCGACGACGCGCGCTGTGAATGTGGAGGCGTTCATGCCGTGCTCCGCCGCCGATATCCAGTACGCGTCGATCGCCTTGACGTGCCTTGGGTCGGCCTCGCCGCGCCAGCGGATCAGGAAGCGCTCGGGGATCGTCCTCCCGTCGTCGACCTCCTCCTGCGGGACGGGCGGCTGACCCGCTCCGCGCGCGGACTGCGCCACGAACGAGAGCGCCATCACCGATGCGCGCGCGAGGTTGTCGCGCGCCTCCTCGTCGGAGATGTCGATCAGCTGGCTGAAGCCCCACTCCGGCGCGAGCATCGCGAGCGCGGCCTGCACGTCGACGCGGGGATCGCCCGAGCGGACCGTGAGCATGCGCGGTTCGGCGGGTGGCAGCCCGGGCCTGAAGCGGCCGTCGACCAGCAGCCCCCACACCTGCTCGTAGGGGACAGCGCCCACCAGGTTCTCGATGTCGACGCCGCGGTAGCGAAGCGCGCCGCCCTCTTTGTCGGGCTCCGCGATCTCGGTCGCGAAGGCGACAACGCCTTCCAGGCCGGGCCTGACGTCGTCGACCGAAATCGTGCTGGTGTGGCCGGCGGGGACTGCAGTTGCGGAGGAGACCTCGCTCATGGCACTCGCTTTCTGGGCTCGTTGCTCGACGGGGCTGCTGCCTTTTGGGCAGGCCCATATGGTCGCAGAATGGCTCGCGAGGTAGGCTCCGTCGTGGGCGACAGGTCCGCTCTCACCGATCGGCAGTACGACCACGAGGAGGCCACGTGTCCGACAGCGATCTGATGTTCAGCCCCGCCACCGAGCTGGCGGGCATGGTGCGCGCGGGCGAGGTCTCAGCCCGAGAGCTTGTTCAGATCGCCCTGGACCGTATCGAGGAGCTCAACCCCACGCTGAACGCGTTCGCGCAGGTGGACGCCGAGCGCGCGCTCGCGGCCGCAGACGAGATCGCGCCGGGCGACCGGCGGCCATTCGCCGGCGTGCCCACGGCGATCAAGAACAACCGGCCCGTGCGCGGGCTGCGGCTGACGTACGGCTGCTCGCTGATGGCCGACTACGTCGCGGACTACGACCACAACGTCACCCGCCGGCTGCGCGACGCGGGCTTCGTGATCGTCGGCACCACCACGCTGCCCGAGTACGGGATCCTCCCGACAAGCGAGGCGCGCCTGTTCGGTCCCACTCACAACCCCTGGGACCTGCAGCGCACTCCCGGCGGCTCCTCGGGTGGGGCGGCGGCAGCGGTCGCGGCCGGCATCCTGCCGGTCGCGCACGGCAACGACGGCGGGGGTTCGATCCGCATACCGGCGGCCTGCTGCGGCCTCGTGGGCCTCAAGCCTTCGCGCGGGCGCATCTCGGTCGCACCCGAGCTCGGTGACAGCTCGCTCGGCATCGACGGCATGCTCACGCGCACCGTTGCCGACACCGCTGCGATCCTCGACGTGCTTGCCGGCTACGAGGTGGGGGACGCCACGTGGGCGCCGCCGCCGTCCGAGCCGTTCGCCGACGCTGCTGCGGCCGCGCCGGGCAAGCTGCGCATCGCCGCGAGCACGCTGCCGCCCGTGCCCGCCGCGGTGGTGGACCCGCTGTGTGCCAAAGCGGTCAGCGACGCCGCCGAGCTGTTGCGCTCGCTGGGTCACGAAGTGGAGGAGGTCGACCCGCCCTGGCAGCAGGAGGGGCTTCAGCAGCTCTTCGGTGCCGTGTTCTCGAGCCTGATCTCACTGTCGATCGCCTACTCGGGCATGGTCGCCGGGCGCGAGCCGAGCGCCGAGGACATGGAGCCGATGAGCTGGGCGATCTACGCCATGGTCGGCAAGATGAGCGCTCTGGAGAACCTGCGCGCGACCGTCGAACTGCAGGGCTACGCGCGCCGGCTGGTGTCGTTCCTCGAGCCGTACGACGCATTGCTCACGCCAGCGCTCGCCGAGCGCCCGCTGCCGCTTGGCACGCTCGACACCGCCGCTGCGGAGCCGATGTCCACGTTCACGCGCTCAGGCCTGTTCACGCCCTTCACGCCCGTGTTCAACTCGACGGGTCAGCCGGGCATCTCGGTGCCCTTGTACGAAGGCGACGACGGCCTGCCGCTGGGCGTGCAGCTGGTTGGACGTCCGGCCGGCGAGGAGACGCTGCTGGCGCTAGCCGCTCAGCTCGAAGATGCCCAGCCGTGGGCGGAGCGGCGCGCGCCGGAAGAGGCGCTCCGCGCGCAGGTGGCCGGCTGAGCTCGCACGTGGCCGGCTGAGCTCGCACGTGGCCGGCTGAGCCGCCTGGCGCCTCCTCGGGCGCCGCGAACCTAAGCCGCTCCCAGCACCGCCCGCAGCGGTTGCGGCTTGACGCCCAGCCGTTCGGCGTCGGCTACGCCGCGCGTCGAAACCATCGGCACCTCGAGCAGCTCGGCCTCGTCCCACGTCGCGAACACGCCGTGGCCCCACGCCGCCTCGAGCATGCGCAGCGAGCGAGACA
>DASZGB010000004.1:0-1971 GCA_035939185.1 Solirubrobacteraceae bacterium | reverse complement strand
CCTCGATGACGTCTCGCGCCCCGGCAGCGTGCAGAAGGTGGCCGCGAGCGACACGGCCTTCATCCAGTTCTCCTCCGGCTCCACGAGTGAACCGAAGGGGGTCGTGCTCACCCACGGCAACCTGCTCGCCAACACGCGCGGTTCCACCGCCGTGTGTGGCTTCAACGAGCACGATGTGAGTCTTTCGTGGATGCCCCTCACGCATGACATGGGACTGATCGGCTTTCACCTCATCATGTTTGCCAACCGGGTGCATACGCACCTCATGCCGACGGAGCTATTCGTGCGCCGGCCGCTGTTATGGCTGTCGTTCGCCTCGCGCGTACGCGCCACGATCCTGTGCTCGCCGAATTTCGGCTACAAGCACTACCTGAAGGTGCTCGGCGAGCGCGCTCCGGAGGGACTGGACCTGTCCGCCGTGCGTCTCATCTTCAACGGCGCTGAGCCCATCTCGGTGCAGCTGTGCGAGGAGTTCCTGAGCCGACTCGCCCCCGCGCGGCTCGCGCGCAACAGCATGTACCCGGTGTACGGCCTGGCGGAGGCGTCGCTGGCGGTGAGCTTCCCGCCGCCCGGTGCGCCGCTGCGCACGCTCGCCCTCAACCGTCACCACATGAACCCCGGTGACCCGGTCGAGCCGGTGGCCCCAGGCGAACGCGATGCGGTGCTCTTGGTCTCGGAGGGCAAGGCCATCCCCTACTGCCGCGTGCGCATCGCGGACGATGCCGATCGGGAGCTGCCCGAGGGGCGTATCGGTCACGTGCACATGACGGGCGAGAACGTGACGCGCGGCTATTTTGAGGACGCGGCGGCCAACGCCGCCGCCTTCACCGCGGACGGCTGGCTGCGCACCGGGGACCTGGGGCTCATCCACGGCGGGGACCTGTACATCTCCGGGCGTGCCAAGGAGATCATCTTCGTCAACGGGCAGAACTACTACCCGCACGATCTGGAGGCGATCGCGCAGCGCGCCCCGGGACTGGAACTGGGCAAAGTGGCGGCCGCGGGCGTGCGCCTGCCTGGGGAGCAGACCGAGCAGCTGGTCGTGTTCGTGCTCCACCGCGGCGGCATGGAGGAGTTTCTGCCGCTCGCAACACAGGTGGCGCGCCTCGTGAACGAGCAGACCGGTCTTGAAGTTACAGAGGTGATCCCCGTCAAGCGCATCCCCAAGACCACGAGCGGCAAGGTGCAGCGGCACCTGCTGGAGGAAAGCTATGTCGCGGGTGAGTTTGCGGGCGAGCTGGCGGAGCTTGCAGCGCTGCGCGCCGCGCAGCGCGGCCCCGAAACCGGCTCGCGCAACGAGATCGAGCAGAAGCTCAAGAGCATCTGTGACACCGCGCTCGCCGGCAAGCGGGTCGACATCCACGACAATCTGTTCGAGGTGGGCGCCAGTTCCCTCAAGCTCATCGAGATCCACGAGCAGATCGATCGCGAATTCCCCGGCCAAGTGGACTTAACCGAGCTCTTCGACTTCCCCACCATCGCCGAGCTCGCCCAGCACCTGCAGGGCAAGCTTGCCCAGACCTGAGGGCTGAGGCCCCGAGGGCTGTTATGGGGTCGGCCGGCAGGTATCCATTATCTGATATATGACCGTATAATGACGGCTATGCAAGTGAGTTCCCCGGCGGAAAACGCCGACGCCCAGCACACCGAGCGACGCCTCACCGACTGCGGGATCCGACCCACGGCCCAGCGCGTGCGGATCGCATCGCTCCTCCTGTCCTCGCCCCAGCACCTCTCCGCGGAGCAGATACTGGCGAGCCTGCGCACCGCCGGAGCGCGCGTGTCCAAGGCGACCGTGTACAACACCCTGAACCTCTTCGCCGGCCATGGCCTGATCCGGCAGCTGTCCGTGGACGGCTCGCGCGCCTGGTTCGACTCCAACGTGGACCCGCACTATCACTTCCACGACCTCTCCACCGGGGCCCTGATCGACGTGCCGGTGCCCGCCGTGGAGTTCAGCCGCCTGCCCGT
>DASZGB010000003.1:0-157520 GCA_035939185.1 Solirubrobacteraceae bacterium | reverse complement strand
GTCAACGTGGAACATGAGCGAAGAAACCGTCACGCACAACTACGCCGACCTATTCCCCCAGATCAAAGCCCGCCCCTGGATCAGAGCACTCTTCCCCTTCGGCCTACGCGAAGGCACCGAACACCCAACCAACGACCAGTCCGCCTACGGCCTACTCAAATACGGCACCTGGCAACCCAAGAACGCCTGGACCACCATCCAACAAGGCTTCAAAACACTCAACTAACACACACTGGAGTGGACCCCTCGCATATGAGGGGTCCTGACGCGGAGGCACACCCGAACTTCGGTCGTGACGCCCATCGCCGCTAGCATCTCCGGTTGCCGATGAACGCACTGAACCGTTGGCCGATCCTCGCCACAGGGGGAATTCTGCTGGGTCTCGCCGGCGGGCTCGTGGCCGATAAGCGCCCCAGCACAATGATCGTGCTTTGTCTCCTCTTCGCGGCGGTCCTGAGTCTGGCGATGCTCGGCGATCGAGCCTTTCCGTGGGCGATCGTGCTGGTGTCGGTGACTCCCTGGTATCCGTTCACCGAACACGCGGCGGCGCCGGGAGGGATCAACCAGAAGGCGATCTGCTCGGCGATGGCCGCGGCGCCGCTGGCGCCGTGGCTGTGGTCGCTGTCCTTTGGCGGCCGCCGCACGCGCCCGAGCCCGCGCGCCCTGCTGATGGGCGTGCTGTTCGGCGGTCTCGCACTGCTCATCTTCTCAACCCTCGGAGGGGTCTCCAAGATGATCGACACCGAGGTGGTCGGCTACCTGTTCATCGGCGTGGCATTCCTGTGCGCCCGCCGCTTCGTTGATTTGCGCAACTGGCCCCCGGCGGGTTTCGCCGGGCTGACGATCCTGCTGCTACTGGGAGTGGAGGCAGCCGCAACCGCGCCGGGGGGTAGGGTTGGATACTTCTCCGGGTATCCCATCACCTACGGCGCGCTGGTCGTAGGTCTCTTTCCCATCGCTCTGCTTTACGCCTACCGTCGCTCGCGACTGCTGGCCGCGATCCTCGCGGCGACGACAGGGGTCATGCTGGTTCTCAGCGAATCGCGCAGCGCATGGATTGCCACAGTCGTCATGCTGCTGGTGCTCGTGGCGCTGCTTGCCCGCAGGGGCAACCTCCGTGCGCTGGCCTTGATTGGCGCCGCAGTGCTGCTCGTGGTGACCCTCGTGATCGGCACCGGTTCGCTGCACAAAGTCGTGGAACAGCGACTCAGCGCCAAAGCGATCTCTGGCACCTCGGTCACGCACCGTGCCTGGAGCTATAGTTACGCGACGGGCCAGATCGGGCAGCGTCCGCTGTTTGGCGCGGGAGCTCCGGGCTTCGCAGCCATCGAAGCGGCGGACCGCACCAGCATCGGGGCAATCGACAACGGCTATCTATCTGTGACCGTGGACATGGGCCTGATCGGTCTCGCGGCAGCCCTCATCCCGATCATGGTGGCCTTGACGGTGCTACTGCGCTGCCTGCGCTTCGGCGTCAATCCTCCCCTCGAGCTGGCGCTGGCGCTGGGGATCGTGGGCATGGCCGTTATTACGGCGTTCTACGACAGCTTCTACTGGGCGCAGATCGATCTGATGATGGGCGCCATGGGAGGCGTGTTGTCGCTGCGCGTCAACCAGATCGCGCCGGCTCAGGTCGGGGTTGAGACGCGTGGCCGGGCGACTTCTTCGCCGCGGTTCCCATTGTTGCCAGGACCCCGGGGCGTCTCGCTGTAGTAGTACTCGCCATCGAGGGAGCCCGTCACTCCGGTGATGACCAGCCCGAAGACCTTGCGTCCGCTCTGCTCCAGGATGCGTCGCGCAGCGCGGACCCGATCGCGTCGGCTCGTGCCGGCGCGCGCGACCAGGATCACGCCATCTATCTCGGGCAACTGGATCAGCACGCGGGTGTCCGCGACGGGCAGCAGCGGCGGTGAGTCGATGATCACGACTTCGGCGAGTTCACGCACTCTGGAGACAACTCCCGACATCCGCCCAGCGCTCAGCAGATCGGCCGAGTTCGGTGGGTTCACGCCGCTGGGGAGGATCGCAAGGTTCGGGTCACCCGAGCGGGTAACGAGATAATCCCTGAGATCGCCCTCTTCGATCAACAGGTCCGAGAGGCCGGGGGCGTCCGCCTGCACCCCCAGCTGCGCAGCAGCTGTGGGGCGGCGCATGTCGGCCTCGATCAGGATCACTTTACGGCCCACAGCCGCCAGCGCGCAAGAGAGGTTGACCGCGACCGTGCTCTTGCCCTCGCTCTCCTCGGCGCTCGTGATCACGAAGCAACGCGCTACTCCCGCAGGATCGACGAAGCGCAGGCTCTCGCGCAGCATCCGGTAGGCCTCCCCCGCGGGTCCGGCCAGCTGCGCGGCCACCGACCCCGCCCGCGAGGGGCGGGTCTGGGGGATGCTGGCGATCACGGGGTAGCCGCCATAGGCGCGCTCGATGTCCTCGAGGGTCTTCAGCCTGCGATCCAGGAAGTCGATGAGCAGCGCGAGGCCGCAACCGAGGAACAGCCCGATCACGGCGCCCAGCAGCGCATCGCGCCGCGGCTTGGGCGCCACCGGCTTGCTGTTCGGACGGGCCGTAGCGATGACCTCGCCGTTGCCTGTCTGTAGCGCTCTCAGCACCCGCAGCTGGCGCAGGCTGTTTTCAAGCCTCGGCTTTTCCGCCGGAGAGGCAGTCGCCAGCGACTGGATCACAAGTTCCTGGGCCTGGGCGACCAGCGCACGGTCGGTTTCGCGGCGATAGCCGATGTAGCCGGAGGCGAAGGCGTTGGCGACCGCGGCTGCCTCCCGGGGTGTCGAACGGGTGGCCTGGATGTCCGCGATATTGGCGTTAGCGCTTGGAGAGACCGAGATCGAGCCGAGCAGCGCTTCCGGGGCTTCCTGGGAATGCAGCAGCTTCTGTGCCTGCTCCGCCACGCTGATCGAGGTGACGACATCGATGTTGGTCTGCGTGGTGCGCTGTGGTTCTTCCGTGCCCGACTGATAGAGCCCGCTGCCGAAGAGCGCCTGCGCAAAGCCAGGTTCGCGAAACAGCAGCTGTGCCGTGGCGCTGTACTGCTTGGGCTGGTGCAGCGAGAGCGCAGTCGCCACCGCGATGCTGACGATCAGCACGACACCCACGATCAGCTTGCGCCGCCACAGCACCGCCAGCAACTCGAAGGGCGAGATGGTGGGAGCCGTCTGACGATCGAGCGCAGGGTCTTGATCGGCCACGTCAGGCGACCTTCGCTGTTGGGCTGTTCACTGGTTGCATCATACGTCGGTGACGGGGTCGAGAAGCCACCGTAGACATATCGGTCGGGCGGACCGGACCCTTGACTCTCACATCCGGCGCACCCTTGACCCAAGCAGCCTTCGACCCTCAGATCTGTAGTACCCGCATGCATCTACCCCAACTGAGATAATTTATGGCGTGGGCACGATCGAAGCGCCCGGGACCGGCTCCGCGCCGGGCAGCAGCTCTCCTACGCGTGCGCAAGCGGAAGCCCGGCGTCTGAACGCGACGGCTCTCGTCCTCGCCCTCACGGCGCTGGCGGCGATTCTGCGCTTCGCCACGCTAGACGTGCAGAGCATCTGGCTGGACGAGTCAGCGACGATGATCCTCGTGCACCGCGGTCTGAGCGGACTGCTCTCACACCTGCCCTCCAGCGAGTCGGCGCCGCCTCTCTACTACATCCTCGTGTGGGCTTGGACGAAGGTCTTCGGCGCCGGCGTGCTCGGGTTCCGCTCTTTTTCAGCCGTCGTGGGCACGCTCACGATCCCGGTGATGTACCTGGCGGGACGGCGCATATCGCCGCGGGTGGGACTGTGGGCGGCGATGCTAGCCACTTTCAATCCGGCCATGTACTACTACTCTCAGGAGGCCCGCGCCTATGCCTTGCTGATCCTGCTCAGCGCCTGCGCCTTCGCCCTCTGGCAGCGCGCGTTGCAAGATCCCACTGCCCGTCGCCTGGCACTGTGGTCGGGGCTTTCGGTGCTGGCGCTGCTTACGCACTACTTCGCTGTCTTCCTGTTCGTGCCCGAGGCGGTGATCCTCGCTCGGCGGCTTGGCTTCAGAAGGGTGGCCCTCCCAGCCGGCGCCGTGGTGCTGGTCGGCCTGGCCCTTGTTCCGCTGGCGCTGCGCGAGCGAGCCGATGGCAAGTCCAACTGGATCCAGAGCAGCTCGCTGATCTCGCGGCTGGCACAGGTGCCAAAGCAGTTTCTGATTGGGCTGTACGGTCCGCTTGAGATCTACTCGACGCTACTCGCGGGCCTGCTCGCCGCCGCAGCAATCGTGCTGCTGGTGCGTCGCGGCAACGCGCGTGAGAAGAGACTCGCGCGCGATGTCGCGCTCGTCATGATCGCGGCGTTGGCACTGCCAGCGCTGCTGGCGGTGACACATGCGCTTGACATCTTCAACGGGCGCAACGTGATGGCCACCTGGCCGGTGGCCGCGGTCCTCGTCGCGGCAGGTCTCGGCGCCGCACGCGCCGGGCGCACGGGCGCGTTGCTGGGCACCGGACTGTGCGCCATCTCCCTGCTCGTGATCTTTGGGATCGATACGACGCCGGGCTATCAACGCGATGACTGGCGCGGCGTGGCCCGAGCTTTGCAGGCGCCCGCGGCAAACCGCGTCATCGTCGCCCCCGAACATGGCTCCTCGCCGCTGTATATCTACATGCCCAGCAGCCAGAACCTCACCACCTCAAGCACCGCCGCGCACGAAATCGCCTTTGTCGCGCTGCGCACACAACGCACGGGACGCCCGCCGAAGCCACCTTCGGTGCCAACCAACCCACCCCCCGGCTTCCGCCTGCTTGGCGTACGCCGAACCGAAGCTTTCGCGGTCTCGCGTTTCCTCACCAAGGGCTATGTGCGGGTGAGCGTGAGCTCCCTGCGCCACATGAGCGGCGAAGCCAAGGCAGACGTCTTCCTCCAGCGCTAAGCAGGTGCGGGCGACCGCGGCGGTGCATCTGCTCACCGAGGCGATGCATTTGCTCAGCCACCGCGCAGCACCTCGTAGGCATCCTGCACAAAGCGCTCCTGCTCGTCGAGATAGGGCTCGAGCCGAAACTCCTGGGCACGCTCGTGGGCACGCGCCACGCGCGCCAGCGTCTCTGCGCCATCGTTGCGCAGCGCGCGCGCCAGCGCCTCCGCGGCGGCGCGCGCATCGCCGCGGGGGAACAGCAGAGCATGCTCCTCGTCATGCATCCCCTCGCCGATCCCGCCCACGTCGGCGGCAACGAGCGGCACTCGTGCAAGCGCGCCCTCGATCGTGACGAGCGGGAAAGGCTCTTCCCACACCGAAGGGACGATCAGCGCATGCGCATGGGAGAGCGCGCGAGCGGCCTGCTCAGGAGCGAGCTGCCCGCGCCATTCGACGGCGGCCGCGACATCCAGGCGCTCGGCGAGCAGGCGCATCTCCGCCCCATGATCGGGATCCTCGGGGCCGATGACGATGAGACGCGCGGGAATGGCGTGCTCGCCACGCAAGCGCGCCAGCGCCTCGATTGCCACGGCAAGCCCCTTGTAGGGGGTGACGCGCCCCAGGAACACCACCTCGGGCGCAGATGCGGGGTCGCGCTCGACCTCCGCGTAGAGGTCGCCGTGGCGGGGCACGGAGTGTGCCACGCGCTCCAGCACCGGTTCGAGGAACGCCGGTGTTCGCACCATGCGCCTGATCGCCCGCGAGTTCCAGGAGATCGCGGTGCGCGTCGGCGCAGTCGGATGCAGGCGCAGGGCAGGCAGGGCGTTGAAGGTCCTGCAACCGAAGGCCCACGCGCCTCGCGCCAAGCCGCGACTTGCCCCGGTCGAGCCGGCCGGCAGCAGCTCGCGCATAAACTGGTCCTCGCTGAAGAGGCCGGCGAACCAGTGCTCGCATACGCGAAAGGCCAGTGGCACGCCGCTGTCGGCAAGCACCCGCAGCGCGGCTTGCGGAATCGAGGCGCCGTTCCAGGAGTAGACGATGTCGGGCTCCCACGCCAATGCATGGCGGGCGCTGCCCACCGCTCGCAGCGAGGCCTGCGGCGCTCGCAGAGCTCCCCGCCAGTCGTGCGTCAAGCGCACCAGCTCGCGTCGTACGAGGTCCTGCTCGCCGACGGACCCTTGCTCAAGCAGCTCGGCGCGCGCAGCGGTGTCGCGCGCGGCGGTGTCGCTGGTCAACACCAGCACCTCGTGGCGCTCGCGCAGGCGTTCGACCACAGCGGAGCACTCGACCTCGTAGCCACCGAAGGCCACGGGCGGGTAGAGCGTTGAGAGTACGAGGACACGCAAGCAGCCTGAAAGGTAGCCGCCGGTCGCACACTCTCACGCCGCACACGCTCCGTGTCGATACATCGCCTGAGATGTTCCGTTACAAATCGGTTACATCCGGGGGCCTCCGCCGCCCGTATCTTCTGGAAGGGAGGCTGGATGAGCGCAGGTGAGACTTCCGATTTGACGGTCGCCCTGGCGCGCGCGAGGCTGCCGGTCAAGCCTCCCCCAGTTCCGCCCACGAGCCTCAGCGTGCGCTTGCATACTGCGCCGTGGCTGCACGGCCTGCTGCCTGCGCGCCTTGCGTTGCGTCGCGCGCAGAGACAGGGAGCCGAGTCCTGGAAGCGATATCCCGAGGAGCGAGAACGCGCACGTGCAGCGATGGCCGCGGTCGTGGGCGGCACGGAACGCGCCGGCGAGGTCGAGGCGCTCTCGCGGCGGTCCCTGATCGAGAGCGAGGCACACCGAATCCTGTTCTGGCGACCGCTGCGCACGTCGAGCATCGACGAGCACTCGCGATCACACCTGGATGCGGCGCTTTGCTCCGAGCGTGGCGTGCTGCTCAGCTCCTGCCATACGGGCCCGGTGTTCCAGACGATGTCAGTGATCGCAGCGCGTGGCCGAGGTTCGTTTTGCGTGGCGGCACCGTGGTTTTTCGAACGCCCCAGCCAGGATTACTGGGGACGACGGGTTGCACGCTGGTGGCGGGTGGCGCAGACGCGAAACGAGCACGTCTTAGTCTCAAAGGGCTCATTTCCGGTGCTGCGCGCGCTGCTAGCCCAGGGTGAGTTGGTGTGGCTGCTGTTCGACATGCCCGGCTCGCGCCAAACCCGCTTCCTCGGCAAGAGCGTAATGCTCTCCTCCGGCAGCGCCAGGCTCGCCAGCGAAAGCGGCGCTCTGATCCTGCCGCTGCGTGCCCGCCGCGAGGGCCACCGCACGTGGGTGGACGTCGCGGCGGCGCTCGATCCAGGTGAGTTCGCGCGCGACGAGGATTTGCACAACGCGCTGGCAGCTGTGCACGAGCGCTGGATCCTGGAGCAGCCCGAGGCTTTGGAGGATCCTCGGCGCAAGGGCGCTTGGGAAGAGGGAGCGACAGCCGGCGGCTGGGTAAGGCCGGGGCTTGGGCGCCCGGCCGGCACGACTCAATACGATGGCCTGGGACAGCGCCACCGATCGGTGGCCTGAGCGCACTGACCGGCGGCCTGGCGCACGCGTACGACCTGAGCACACTGACCGGTTGGCCCGAGAGCTACCGTGAGGGCGCGATGCGCGCGCTGTTCTTCAACGAGGGCAATCTCGGCACCCACATCCTCGGGCAGGGACAGTTGCAGGACGCTCTGCGCATCGGACTCACAAGCGCCCCGGAGATCGAGGCGCGCTTTGCCGGGCTGACCCCGATGGGTCCTCTGGCGCGCGCGGCCGCCATTCGCACGACCGTGCCGCTGTCGCGAGCGGGCCTTGACTTCAGGACGCTTCGCTGGCACACCGTGCAGGCGTTGCGCGCACGCGCCGCCCTGCAACGTGAGCTGCGTGCCTGGCCAGCCGATGTAGTGCACGTGCACAGCCACTCGATCGCACTGGCCTTGGCGGGGACGATGCGAACCGTGCCGACGGTGCTGTCGGTCGATGTCACCGTGGGCGATTGGTGGGCAATGCCGGCCTGGCGCCCTGCCCAGTTCTATGCGCCGCTCACCATCGCCCCAAGCCGGGCGCTCGAGCGACGTGCTTTTCAGCGCGCAGCGCTCGTGCTGGCGTGGACCAGATGGGCGTGCAAAGCCGTACAGCAGAGCGCTCCCAGCGCGCACGTTGTGGAGCATCACCCCGGCATCGATCTCGACCGCTACCGTCCCGCGCCGCGCCGCGAGCGCAGCCGCCCCCGCGTGCTGTTCGTCGGTGGGCGCTTCGTGGAGAAGGGCGGCGAGGATCTGCTGCAGGCGCTCGGCGAGATGCTGGGAAGCGAAGTCGAGCTCGACCTCGTCACGCCGGCCGAGGTGGATCCAAGGCCAGGAGTGAGGGTGCACCGGCTGAGCCCATCCGACCCAGAGCTGCTCGACTTGCAGCAGCAGGCGGACCTCTTCTGCCTGCCCACGCACGGCGATGCGGCGCCGTGGGCGGTGCTGGAGGCCATGGCCTGCGGCACCCCGATCGTGTCCACACGCATCGGCGGCATCCCCGACATGCTCGCTGACGGACGCGCAGGGGTACTCGTCCCCCACGGCGACCGCGGCGCCCTGCGCGAGGCACTACGTGCGCTGCTGGGCGATCCGCAGCGACGCGCGGCATTGAGCGACGCAGCCCGAGGTCGCTGCGAGGCGCACTACGACGCAAGGCGGCAGTTCGCAAGCTTGACCAAGCACCTGACGCAAGCCTGGCGGGGGTGGCAGCGCACCTAGCTGATCAGGCCAGCGCCTTGCGCTTGAGCAGCACGCGCACGTCATCGAGCTCCAGCGCGCGCAGACCGAACAGCAGTGCTGGATAGCACAGGCAGGCAGCCACGATCAGTACCGCGAGCGAGGCGCCGGCGAGCTCCAAGCCACCCAACACCGCGCCCAGCAGGGCCGCGGCGAGGACGGTGCGCGCGATCCGCGCGAGGCCCAGACTGCGCAACCCGAGCGCGCCATCGATGAGCCTGAGGCTGGCCCCAAACACAACCACCTCGGTGACCAGCGTCATCCAGGCGGCCCCCATGAAGCCCATGATCGGCACGAGGATGAAGTTGCCAATGAGATTGACGAGGAGCGCAATCAGGCTGATGCGCAAGAGGCGCTGCTGCATACCCATGACCACCAGCAGGTTGCCGTTGAGATAGCCGAAGCAGATGAAAACGAAGGCGCCGCCCAGCACCGGCAACGCGGGGGCGGCTGCGAGGAAGTCGGCTCCGAAGATGAGGCGCACGATCTGGGTCGAGGCGACACAGGCGAAGGCCAGCGCCCCCAGCGAGGCAATCGCCATGAACTCAGCCGCCAGGCGCACGGTGCGCAGCAGCCGCTCGCGGTCGGCTGGCCACGCGGCGGCGATGATCGGCGCAAGCGTCGTCAGCACCGAGACGGGGACGAAGTGCGACTGGTCAAGCACGCCATATACGGCTCCATACAGGCCGGCCGAGCGCGAGCCAGCGATCACGTAGACGATCACCTGATCGATGCGCGCATAGAAGATGACCAGCACGCCGGAGAGGCCGAGCGGAACGCCTACGCGCAGAAGCGTCCCGATGTGCTGGCGCGTGGGTCGCAGCCACTGCCCCACCAACCTACGACCGGCGTACATCTGCACGAGCGAACCGACGGCGTTGGTAAGCGCCATCGCAATCGCCAGCTCGACCAGGCTGCCGCCGTTGAAGTAGACGATCACGACCGCCGTGCCCCACAGCACGCTTCTGAGGGTCAGCACGAGCATCGGCACGATGTTGCGCACACGCAGCTGGAAGACCATGCCCAGCACGCTGACCCCGCTGAAAGGCATTGTGGTCAGCAGGATCAACCCCGCGAGGAGCATCTGCTGGCTTGAGTGCAGCAGCACGATCGCGCCGGCTGCGATCAATACCACCGGCACGAGCAGCAGCAGCCGCAGTGTGAGCATCGAGCCGAGCCACTCCAGCTCGCGCTCGGGCTCGCGCGAGGCTTCACGTACGACCACGCCTTCCATGCCAAAGTTCATGAGGCTGCTGACCAGGCTGAGGACGACCAGGATCGTCGACCATTGCCCGTAGCGAGCGCCGCCCAATGTCCTTGCCAGCAGCGCGGTGACGAGCACCCCGAGCGCGAGGTTGAGCACGCGCGCGAAGATCTGGATGAAGACGTCGTGGGCGGCGCGTTGCCGGGTGGCTTGACTTGCAGCGGAGGGCATTGGGCGCGTCGCTCCTCGCTCGGGGAGGCCCAAAGATAACCTGTGCGCGGTGTCCGTCACCGAAACCTTTCCCGAGCTTCCTCTCTTCGACCTGCGCCTGGAGCCCTCTGACCTGCAGGCAGTGGCGCAGACGCTGCGTTCGGGCTGGCTGACGATGGGGCCACGCACGGCGGCCTTCGAGGAGGCGTTCGCGGCGCAGCTCGGGGCACGCCATGCAGTGGCACTCTCCAGCTGCACGGCGGCGCTGCACCTCGCCTACCTGGCGGCCGGCGTGGGGGCAGGCGATGAGGTGATCGTGCCCTCCTTCACCTTCGCCGCCACCGCCAACGCGGTGCTCTACTGCGGGGCCACGCCGGTGTTCGCCGAGATCGTCTCGCGCGAGCAGCCCTATCTTGACCCCGAGGACGTGGCGCGGCGTATTACCTCCAGAACGAAGGCGGTATGCGTGGTCCACTATGCGGGCTACCCCGCTGCGGTGGATCGCCTGAAGGAGCTCTGCGACGGGCGCGGATTGGCGCTGATCGAGGATGTCGCACACGCCCCCAGCGCGACGCTGGAGGGCCGTAAGCTGGGCACCTGGGGTCTGGCGGGCGCCTTTAGCTTCTTCTCCAACAAGATCCTCTCGGTGGGGGAGGGCGGCCTCTTGTGCACCGACAGCGACGAGGTGGCCGCGCTGGCGCGCTCGCGGCGCTCGCACGCGATGACCAGTGGTACTTGGGACCGTCACCGCGGGCGCACCGACACCTACGACGTGGTCGGCCTTGGCTACAACTACCGCCTGGACGAGCCCCGCGCGGCGCTGCTGCTCTCGCGCCTGGCGCGGCTGGAGGCGGACATCGAACGCCGGCGCGAGCTGACGCTGCGTTATCGCGACCTGCTGGCGCAGGTTCCGGGACTGATCGTGCCCTTCGCCGAGGGCGATGTGGCGAAGTCCTCCTGCTACGTAATGCCCGTGATGCTTAAGCGCGTGGGGACCCAGGGGGAGGTTGCTCGCCGCATGCGCGAACGGGGGGTGCAGACCAGCATCTTCTATCCCGCCGTGCACCGCTTCAGCGCCTACCGCGAACGCTTTCCCGAGCTGACGCTGCCGATCAGCGAGCTGGCTTCGCAGACCGAGCTGACGCTGCCGCTGTTTGGGCATATGAGCGATTCCGACCAGGAGCGCGTGGTTGCGGCGCTGGCCGAGGCCGTGGCGGGCGCCCAATGAACGACTGGCGCGTGCCGCTCACCGACATCGAGGTGAGCGAGGATGACGTGCAGGCGGTACTGGAGTGCCTGCAGGAGGGCTGGCTGACGATGGGACCACGCACGCAGCGCTTCGAGCAGGAGCTCGCGGCCAGCATTGGCACGTCCCATGCGGTGACGGTGTCAAGCGGCACCGCAGCCCTGCACCTGGCATGCCAGGCCGCCGGCCTGGGGCCTGGCGATGAGATGATCGTGCCCGCCTTTACCTTCGTCGCGAGCGCCAGCGCCGCGCGCTTCGTGGGCGCCACGCCCGTGCTCTGTGACATCCTTGGCCCGCACGATCTGAACATCGACGTGCAGGACGTGGCCCGCCGCATCACCCCACGCACCCGAGCCGTGATGGCGGTGCATTTCTGCGGCTACCCCGCCGACGTGCTGGCACTGAGGGAGCTGTGCGACGAGCATGGGCTGATTCTGCTCGAGGATTGCGCGGAGGCGATCGGTGCGCGTGTGGAGGAGAGCGGCAGGCAGGTCGGGACGGTTGGCGAGCTGGGAGCCTTTAGCTTCTTCTCCAAGAACCAGCTGTGCGTGGGCGAGGGGGGGATGGTCTCCACGGCCGACGATGAGCTGGCCAAGCGAGTGCGTCTGCTGCGCTCGCACGCCCTTACGAGCGGGACTTGGGACCGCCACCGCGGTCATGACCCCGCCTATGACATCGTGGACATCGGCTTTAACTTCCGCATCGACGAGCCCCGTGCTGCGCTTGGGCTGAGCCGTATGCAGCGGCTGGAGCAGCACATCGCGGCGCGGCGGGCGGTCGTGCGCGCCTACCGCGAGCGCCTGGCGGATATGCCTGGCCTACAGCTACCCTGGGACGAGCGGGCGGTGGAGTTGGGTACGCACTTCGCTTTTCCGGTGCTGCTCGCAGATCGCGAGAAGCGCGATCGCTTCCGCGAGGAGCTCAGGGCCCAGGGCGTGCAGACCACGTGGTATCCAGCGCTTCAGACCTTCAGCGAGTACCGCGCTGCCGCGTCGGCCGAGGGGCTGGCGCGGGCGCTGGAAGTCTCCGAGCGCCATTGCATGCTGCCGCTCAGCGCAACCATGGACGAGCAGGACATCGAAGTCGTGGTGGAGGCGGTGCTCGCGTGCGTCAGCCGCGTGTAGCGGCCCAGCCATCGGTCTTATCGCTGCACATGCGCGAGTAGCCCAAAGCCAGAGCCGGGATAAATATGGCGACGAGGGCGCTCCACAAAGTGGTGATATTCACTGTTCAGCTCAAGCGCAAGCTCAGGTAACACGGTCGTGCTGTCGCCATTGGCAGCTATCAAAGTGATGTCGCTTGAAGCGTGCTGCATCGCGGTACGCATCTCAAATGACTCAATTTCATAGCTGGGTGGCGTGTCGCAGATAAAGAGATCGACCTCTTTTCCCGCGAGACTCAAATCGAGCACATCGAAGGTAGAGGCGAAAATAGGTTGCCAGCTCTCGCGCAGGGGCTCGGCTACCGCCCAGCCACTGAAAGGGTCGGTATCAAAAGAGATAAGCCGTCCAGGACTACCTTCGCCGGCGTTGCGCTTCAGCGCTGCAAGCAATATCAGCGAGCCCAGCCCATGCTTGATGCCCGTCTCCACAACGAGCCGTGGTTTCAAGGCACGCGTTATTGCATACCAACCCACGCGGTGACCAAAATGGATTCGCCGCTTCATGTCGATACGCCAACGTGCGCGCCTGGCAAGCCCGCGGCCCAGCTCGGCGTCCGCGCCGATCTCCGCCAGGTAGCCGGCGATTGTCTCACGACTCACACCAAGCGGCCCCGCCAAGAAATCAACCAATTCGTGTTCGTTGTCAAGCTCGTAGTTGAAGTCGCCCACATCCGGATCTAACAAGACATAGCGCGCCACCAGCAGTGGTTGCGCACGAAAGGAGACGCCGTAGCTTCGCACGATGCGTGACTTCTCCAGCCACCGTAAGCGGCTGAAGCGACGAAGGCGGTCCTGCCAGTGCGGTGGAAGCTCTCTGAGCTGCGACTTGATCAAGGCAGTCTTATCTTCTGTTGGAGGACAGCGCCTGCGCCAGCGCAGGCACGAACAGGGCTCGAGGAGCACTGCGATGCCTTGCGGTAGTCTACCCGCGGTGGGCACGGCAGACAGCACGCCAGACACAGCCCAGGCGGGAGCCGCCGGGCTCCGCGCTCGTCCGGCCGTCGCGACCATCCTGTCCGGCGCCCATCGCTTGCTTGTAGCCCCGCTGCGCATGTTCAATGCTTCGCTGCGCGCCCTCACGGCTTTCTTTCACCACTTTCAGTACAAGGTCGAGGGTTTTCTGCGCCCCTCCGCAGAGTGGTTTGATCATGAGATCGACGTTCACTGGCAGTGGGTGGCCAAGCAGCGCTCGATGTTCCTCGAGCGCGGCGTGCTCAACACGCTGGCCATGGCACCGGGAGCTGAGATCCTCGAGCTGTGCTGCGGAGACGGTTTCAACGCCCATCGCTTCTATGCCGGCCGTGGCTCGCGCGTGCTTGCCGTGGATTACAACGCGCAAGCGCTGCGACACGCGCGGCGTTATCACCATCGGGCGAATGTCGAGTATCGACAATGCGACATCCGCAGCGAACTCCCACAGGGATCATTTGACAATATCGTCTGGGACTCGGCCATCCACCACTTCTCCGCCCCCGAGACAAACGCCATCCTCGCCTCGGCGCGGGCGCGGCTTCGCCCAGCCGGGGTTCTCTCCGGCTACACCATCATCGAGCCCCACGCCGAGTACGCCTATACGCGCATGCGTTTCGCATCCCCCGAGGAGCTCGCAAAGCTGCTGGAACAGGTGTTTGCGCATGTCGCCGTGCTCGAGACGCCCGATGCTCTGCGCCGCAATCTCTACTTCTTCGCTTCGGATACGCGCGCGGCGTTGCCCTTCGCTCAGGGCGTGAATCGCCTACCGTGAGCAGGCGTCGCAGCGCACGGCGGCGACTGAGCGGATCCCTCGTTCAAGTTCGCTACGTTTCGCCTGTGGAGCGCAGAGCCAAATGAAGGTCGTGAGCGTCATGACGACCTCCTCGCGCGGCGGCGCCGAGTTCGCCGCTGTGGAGATGCTCGATGCGCTCGTGGACCGTGGCCACGAGACGGTGATGCTGACCGATCAGCCGCTGATCGGACGCAATACGCGCGTGCAGGTACGACCCGTGAAGATCGGCGCCAAGCTCTCCAAAGCGAGCTACCCGCGACTGGCCGTCATGTGGCTCGTCTATATGCGCCGCCTGCAGGAGGCGCTGGAGCGCGAGTGGCCCTATGACGTGCTGCTGGTGCACTACAAGAAGGAGCAGCTGATGGTGCGCTGGCTGCCCCAACACCTGCGTGCGACGCTGGTATGGGCCGAGTGGGGGCCGATCCCCTTCCCCCTGCGTCGAGGACTGCCGCGGCGCATGTACCTGCGCGCCGCGCAGGATGCAGCGGCGATCATGGCTGTCTCGGCAGGCACGAAGGACTCGGTCAGCGCTGTCGGCGTGCCGGCGGAGCGGATCGAGGTAGTGCCCAACGCGCTGCGCACCGATGAGATCGCGCCCTCAGCGGAGGGTCGCGCGCGGGTGCGCGCCGAACTGGGTGTGCCCGATCACGCCTTCGTGGTGGGCTGCATCTCGCGCTTTCACCGCAAGAAGCGCAACGACGTCGTGGTGGAGGCCGTGAAGCTGCTCGACGAGCGCGTGCACCTGGTGCTCGCCGGCGATGGCGAAACGGAGAGCGAGTTGCGACGCCTCGCGCAACCGCTGAACGGACGCGCGCACTTCCTGCCCACCCCCGGCGCGAACGTCGACGAGGTGCTCTCGGCCTTCGACGTGTCGGTCTTCTGTCCCAGCCCAACCGAGGGTGCTCCGCGTGCGGTGATCCTGGGGATGCTCGCGGAACGCCCCTGTCTGGCGACGGGTGCGGAGGGCGTGGCAGACATGATCTTCCCTGGGATTGGAGCCATCACAGAGCCTGAGAACGATCCGCAGGCCCTGGCCGAGGCCGTGAGGCCCTATCTGGAGGATCCCGCACGTGTCGCACGCGAGGGCGCCCGCGCGCGCCGGCAGGCGGTGGACACCTACGATGCCCGCGTCGTGGCCGAGCGGATCGAGCGCATGTGGCGGGCAGCCGGCGCCGGGGCTCAAGGCGCCTGACACACGGGCAGAGCGCCCGCGCCGGGGGCTCAAGAAGGCGCCTGACGCAGGCCCAGCGCGCCCGCGCCGGGGGCTCAAGGCACCTGACGCAGGCCCAGCGCGCGCTCGACCGAGCGCAGCGTGCGCTCGGTGTCGTGGCTCTTCAGGGTCGCCTTGCGCGCTGTCTCACCCTCGCAGCGGCGCCGCTCCGGATCGTCGCGGTAGGAGGCAACGGCATCGGCGAGGGCATGCGCGTCGTGGGAGGGCGAGACGATCGTGCCTGCTCCGGGAGAGATCAGCCCGCGGGCGCCCTCAGCGCCAGTTGCAACCACCGGCACTCCGACGAGCTGGGCCATTACGATCACGCGCGGCTCGCCCTCGGTCGGACTCGGGGCGAACACGAGCAGATCGCAGGCGGACAGGAACGCCTCCACCTGGCCACGTACATTGGGAACGAAGCGCACGCGCTCGCCATACGGCGCGGCGCGTTCACGCAGAGCCTCCTCCTGCTCGCCCTCACCGGCCATGACAAGCCACACATCGCCGTCCAGGTAGGCCATCGCGTCGATTACGACGTCGTTGCGCTTGCGGGGATGAAAGCGCGAGATGCAGCCGAGCACAAGCGTGTCCTCCTCCACGCCCCATGCCCGCCGCAACTCGGCACGATTCAGATGACCGAAGCCAACCGACTCGACGTCGACCAAGTTGGGGACCACCTCGACTTTCTCGGCGGGCACGCCGGCCCGCACGACGGTCTCTTTGGTGCCCTGGGAGATGGCGATGATCCTCTGTGCCCTGCGCGCCGCCAGAGCGTACAGCCAGCGCCCAGGCCCTCTGCGCATCTGTCTGGGCACCGGTCCCCACTCGGCCCATACGATCTCGCCGGTAAGGCGCCGCGGCAACAGCGAGCAGAGCAGTTGCTCTTTTTTGAAGTGCAGCAGCAGGACCGCGATGGTGCGCTCGTTTCGCAGCACGCGCACCAGGCGCAGCAGAATCAAGGGAGCCCCCAGGATGACCCGCAGGAAACTGCGGCGGCTGAGCTTGGGGCCAAGCTTAATCAGACGCACCGGCACGTCGGTATTAGCGGCCAGGTCCGGCAGGTTGGTCAGGAGCACGACATCGTGGCCCCTGGCGACCAGCGCCGCCAGCAGGTCAACATTGGCGTACTCGGCGCCCCCGCGCTCGGTCGTCGTCTGAAGCGAAACGATGCGATCGCGCGGCACGGAAGCCACATTCTACCCGACGGCAATTCGCGTGTGCACTTCTACATTCGATTGCCCGGGATACGGGGCGCTCGAAATTTCGAGGGCTTGCTTGACCGCCTGAGCTCAGGTCGTGCGGATGATCAGCACCGAGCAGGGCGCGTGGTGGGAAACCTTGTTGGGCACGGAGCCCAGCAGGAAGCGCTTGGCGCCGGTCATGCCCTTGTTGCCGACCACGATCAGGTCGGCCTCGCGCTCTTCGGCCACATCGAGGATGGCATCGGCCGGGTCGCCCTGACGGGAGTAGATGTTGACGCCCACGCCTGCCCCGCGTGCCAACTCGGCTGCCGTTTCAAGCGTCGTGTCGACGTCCTCGCGCGGATTGATGGCCCATTCCAATTCCTCGGGGGTATCGCGGCGCTCTTCGCGCAGGCGTTGCGCCGGCACGGGCTCGTAAGCGCTGACGATCTCCAGGGTCGCCCCCACTGCGGCGGCGAGATCCACTGCTTGACGCACAGCCTGGGTGGCGGTGTCCGAACCATCGGTGCCCACCACGATCGATCTGAACATCGTCCCTCCTAGCGCGCTTGGTCTGAAGGGCAGGCCAGGCGGCCAGCCGCGACGATCATACCCGGCTCTCCCTATCGTGTCAGGGCCTGTGATCGATCTGCATTCTCATGTGCTGCCCGGCATCGACGATGGTCCAGCAACGATCGAGGGCTCGCTGGAGCTGGCGCGCGCGGCAGCGCACAGCGGTACGCGCACGCTCGTGGCCACCCCCCACGTGAGCTGGCACTACCCCAACGAGTCGAGCACGATCACGGCACTGGTGGATCAACTGGGCGCGCAGGTGCAGGCGGAGGGGATTCCCCTGGAAATCCGCCCCGGCGCGGAGATCGCGATGACGCGCGCCGCCGAGCTCGATGCCGCCGAGCTCGCGCGCATGACGCTGGGCGGCGGCGAGTGGTTACTGGTGGAGTGCCCCTTCACGCCCGTGGCCGCCGGCATGGATGCGCTCGTGCTCGATTTGCAGCGCCGCGGACACCGGGTGGTGCTGGCCCACCCCGAGCGCTGCCCGGCCTTTCACCGCGACCGCCGGCCGCTGGAGATGCTGGCATATGGCGGGGTGCTCACATCGATCACCGCCGGCTCGCTCGTGGGGCGCTTCGGTGGCGTGGTGCAGCGCTTTGCCATGCAACTCATGCGCGACGAACTGGTGCACAACGTGGCCTCCGACACACATGACCCCGAGCGCCGGGCGCCCGGCATGGCTGCCGAGCTCGAGCAGGCCGGCTTGGGCGAATTGAGTGAGTGGCTGACCGGCGAAGTGCCCGCGGCGATCCTCGACGGCGGGCCCATCCCGCAGCGACCCAACGTGGCAGTGCCGCTCAAGCGAGCTTCACGATGGCGATCACCATTCCGATGAGCACAAACACCACGATCGCCGCCTGCATCCAGATCCAAGTGGGGGACATAGGGCCTCACCAGCATAGATGGTGGGGCCCATCGACTTGCAGAGCGCCTACTGTTAGGGAATGCGCCAACGTCTGATTACAGCGCTCGTACTGAGCTTCGCCGCCGCCATCAGCGCAGCGAGTGCCACGGCAGCCCCCCTGGGAGGCGTCAACGTGCTGGGCATCGGGCCCAACACGAGCGCGGCAAGGATCGACAGCGCGATCGGCTCCGCCAAGGCGCTGCACGCCAAGATCGTACGCGCGGAGCTATTGTGGTCCACGCTCGAACCGCGCGCACAGGGCGCGATCGATCCTCGTGCTTTGGCGCTGGTCGATCGTCTCGTGAATGATGCCGCAGCCGCGGGCATAGGCGTGATTGCGACCGTTGACAGCACTCCCTGCTGGGACTCCTCAGCCCCGGCGGCGCTGCTGCGCACCTGCAGCCCCGCAAGGCCCACCCAGGCCAATGCCTGGCCCCCCCGCGACCCCGCGCCCTATGGGACTCTCACCGGCTTCCTCGCGCAGCGCTACGGCACCAAGCTGGCTGCGATCGAGGTCTGGAACGAGCCCGACCAGGCCAACCAGCAGTACCTGGCGGGACCCGAAAAGCCCCAGCACTATGCGGCCATATTGCACCAGGCGTATCCGGCGATCAAACAGGCCAACCCCGGCATCCCAGTGTTGGCAGGTTCGCTCGTGGGCTCCAACGGCGCTTTCCTGCGCGCGCTCTACGCGGCGGGCATCAAGGGTTACTACGACGGTCTGGCGGTGCATTTCTACAACCTCGTCCTGGGCTCGGTGCGCTCGATCCACGCGGTGCAGAGCGCAAACGGCGACAGCAAGCCGCTGTGGCTGGATGAGTTCGGCTGGAGCTCCTGCTGGCCACGCCAGCGCACCCAGCAGGAACAGGGCTGCGTGACGGCCCGTATGCAGGGGACCGATCTCGCCGACGTCCTGCGCTCGCTTGCACGCACTCCCTACGTCGCCGCCGAGGCGGTCTACAAGCTGCAGGGAGGCCTGCGCGAAGACTTCGGGGTGCTCGATGAAAACGGCGCGCGCAAGCCCGCCTTTGCCCCGCTCGCACAGGTGCTGGCGGCCCCCACGACGGGCAGGCTCAGCCCCATCACTCTCAGCCTGCGCGCCCGCCATAGCCGGGTCACGGCCAGCGGCTCGGGCCCAGTGGGCGACTATATGGGTCTCGAAGCCTTCCAGGGCGCCACGCTGCGCTATCGCGCGCTTTTCACCCTCGATCGCTTCAATCGCTACGCGCTGACGCTGCCCAGGGTGCTGGGCACGCATGGACTGCGTGTGCGCGTCTTTCAATACTGGGCTGGCGTCAACCACGGCGCCCAGCGCAGCATTTGAGCTACTCCGCGTTGCGGAACAGCGCAATGACCGTCAGCGCCATGATCTTCATGTCCAAGCCCAGCGACCAGTGGGCGATGTAGTAGTTATCCCACTCCACACGCTCGGCCAACGAGGTCTGTCCGCGCAGGCCATGCACCTGCGCCCAGCCGGTGATGCCCGACTTCACCCGGTGGCGATCGCCGTAGCGGGCGATGTCGCGGCCGAAGAGTTCTACGAACTCAGGGCGCTCGGGGCGCGGCCCGATGATGCTCATCTCGCCCTTGAGCACGTTGAAGAGCTGCGGCAGCTCATCCAGCGAGGTACGGCGCAGAAAGCGCCCCGCGGGCGTACGGCGATCCTTGCCCTCTACCCCACCCGGCGCGGTGTCGGCGCCCGGCAGGAAGCCAAGCCCAGCAGCCATGGCGGCCGCAGGCACAGCGACCGCCTCACTGCGCATGGAGCGGAACTTGTAGAGGTCAAAGACCGTCCCATCGCGGCCCACGCGGCGCTGGCGGAAGAGCACCGGACCGGGTGAGGTAAGCCGCACGACGAGCGCCGTCAGCGCGATCACCGGCGCGAGTACAAGCAGCAGCAGCACCGCGAAGATGCGGTCGAAGGCGTGCTTGGTGGCGAACTGGATGCCTTTGGGGTTGACGCTCGAGAAAGACATCAGCGGCAGGCCGCCCACCGTGTCGTAGCCCACGCGGTTATTGATGGTGTCGAACATGCGCGGCACCACCGAGACCTCGATGCCCAGCTCTTGACAGCGCTGGATGAGGCGGCTCACGCGCGCATCGGCTACCGAGGAGAAAGCGACGATCAAATGCCCCACCCCGGTGTGCAAGACGATCTCATCGAGATCCTCCACCGTGCCCAACACGGGCACGTCGCGGCCACCCACCTCGGCGATCGAGCGTGGATCGTCGTCGAGAAAGCCCACCGGACACAGGCCATACTCGGGATGGCTGTCGAGGCGGCGCGCCACCTGCGAACCCACCAGCCCGGCGCCCATGATCAGTACCGGCTTGCCCACGCGGCGGCTGCTGCGCGCCCAGCGCTGCGCGAGCGCCAACGTGACGCGGCCAAAGCCCACAGCCACCAGCGCGAGCGCCCAGCCGCGCACCCAGTCGCCCTGGCTGGGGATGCTGTCGTTGAGGAAGATGCCGATCATCGCCACCGCCATCGCCGCCACCGACACGGCGCTCATCACCGGCACCACCCCATCGAGCACGAGCGCCCGCAGGCGCGTGCGGTAGAGCCCGCGCAGATACAACAGTCCCAGCACCAGCGGCGGCATCGCCAGCAGCGGCGCCTGCACGGCGGGGACGTGCAGCGTGGCCTGCCAACCGCCCAACGCCAGGACCACGGCGACGCACAGCAGCACAAAATCTATGCTCGGGCGCAGCACATCCCAGCCGGGTCCCTCCAGCAGCCACTGCAGCGGCCCGCGGAAGGTATCCCAGCTACTGGGCTCGTAGCGGGGAGCATCGCGTGGATGGGTCAGCGTGCCGCTGAGCGGAATGCTGGTAGTGCTCTGCTGAGTGATTCGCATCGGGGAGTCTGTAGGTGATGGTGGGGGTGCGGGCATCCTTATCCCTGATCGTGGCTTGCTTGCCTGTGCTTGAGCTTTAGGTGTTGTACTGCGTCTTTGCCAGTGCTCGCGTGCAGCCCATCGTGATGGCCAACACACCTAGCACGAACACAAGCAACAGCACGTCGGCGCCGGTGAGACCGAGCGGACCGGCGGAGTCCGCATTCTTTGCGGTCACTGCCCCTGCCGCGGGCCGCGAACCTCCAGAAGGTGTGTACGCAGCAGAGCCTCCAGCGGATGCGCCAGGGATGCCTGTCGTGCCCGCGCCATGTGTGCTTTTGCCGTGAGCTGCTGTACTACCCGTCCCGACGCTCCCCCTACCGGTCTTTTGCGTCCCACCTGTCGCTGAAGCGCCATTCGTGTCGCCGCCCGCGCCCGCACCCTGACCGTTCGCAGCAGCCGGTCCGTTGCTGCCGGCGGAGCTGGTTGGCGTGCCGCCACCGCCGGGAGGATGGGTCCCAATCAGCGTCGAGCCCAGCAACGCCTGGGTACCGCTACCTGGGCCTCCATAGCCGCTTAGCAGCGACCCCGCCAGCGCGCCAGAAGGCGCCACGGCAAGAACTAAGGCAAGCATGAGCGACAGCAAGGACACCAAGAGCATGAAGCTGGAACGATGGCTTGTCATTTCCCTACCTTGGGTTTCGAATCGGCTTGAGCAGCGCTACCCGGACCACTCTCCGTGCCATGTGCCCCGTCATCGCCGCCGTTGTCCTATGTGGGGATCCCGCTGCCGGGACCAGCGATTCAGCCAGGTCTTCTTTGCACAAGCTAGCGAAGATTTGTCCCACTGTATAGGTACAAAGCCGCGAACCTGCCGCCGTTGGAAGAATCGCCGCATGCCCGTTAGGAGAGTTGCTGAGCTTCGTGGAGGATTGAGCGGTTTAGTTCTGCGACATCGACACGCTGCCCTGCTCGTGCCAGCGCCAGCGCTTGGCGCGTGAGAGCGTCCCGGGGATTGAGCTCGGCGGCTCGCTGAAGCAGCACCAATGCCTGCCCGCGCCGTCCCGCAGTGGAGGCGATCGCCCCGCGCTCGAGGGTCGCGTAGGCGTCGTCGGGCACACGCCGCAAAGCGCGTGCGAACTCTTCGTCAGCGCGTCTGGTTTCACCCAGACGCAGCGCGATGCTGCCCGCCACCAAGTAGGGAGCATCGCTGAGCGGGTTCAGTGCCGCGGCGTCGTGCAGACGCGAGTATGCCTTCTCCGGGGACACCGGCCACACGCGCGCAGCGCTCTGCACCTCCAGCTGACTCAGCCAAGGGGCGGCGAACGAGACAGCGGCCAACAGGGCTAGCGCAAGCACCACGGCGATCATTCCCCGGCGCCGCCCCGCAGGTGGAGCTTGCCACGGCCGCCCGCCCACTCCCCGCCGCCTCGCAGGTGGAGCTTGTGGCGGCCGCCCGCCGTGCGCGCTCAGCGTCTGCCCTTCGGAGCGCCGCCGGGGAGCCAAGGCGCAGGCTAAACCCAGCAGCGCCCACGCCGGCGCGCCGAGGCCCGCGAACTCCCAAAACCAATCCACCGAGCCGTGCACCGCCCAGTAGCCGAAGCCCGCCAGGGCTGCGGCTGCCACATAGCGCCCCAGCGGGTCAGAGCCCTTCCCTACGGCGCTCAGCGCAGCCAGCAGCGCCGCCGCCAGGCCCACCAGCGCCAGTACGCCGCCCACGACCCCCGTCTGCGCGAGCGTGCGCAGCTCGACGCTATGGGGATAGTGGGGGGTCTCACGGCTGCGTCCGTGGCGCAGGTACTGCTGGGCATAGTTGTCCGCGCCGATGCCCAGCAGCGGGTGGGCCTTGAATTCGTTCAGCGCCACGCGGTAGAAGTCGTAGCGATTGCTCCCCAGCCCGCTCACCAGGCGACTGCCGCTGTGATTGCCCGAGCTATAGCCGCCCTTGAAGCTGTGCCAGCCGTCTTCCAGGCGCGTCACGGGATTGCCTGCCGCTGCCCAGCCGCCCGCGAGCACCGCCACCAGCGTCAATACCGCGAGTGCCTGCGCACCTTGCCGTAGACGACTGCCTGCGGTGGGCGAGAGCGTGTGGCGACTCTCCACCAGCGCGCCCACCGCCACCACCACACCGACGGCCAGCGCAGCTGCGAACATCGCAGTGGTGGCTTCGTGTAGGGCGCCCGTGGCGCTGTGGCCGGCGTGCAGGCGGTTGCCCACTCGCAGCACGATGGGCGCGATTGCGCCCACCCCCAACGCCACGGGAACGAGCAAAGCGAAGGTGCGCACGCGCCCGGGCAGCAGCACGAACACCAGCACCGCCACGATCGGCATCGCAAACAGCGAACCGCGGCTCTGGCTCAACAGCGCCATCCCCGCCAACAGCACGGCGCCACCAGCCAGCACTCCGCGCAGCCCCCACCAAAGCTGCTCGCCGCGCGCCAGCAGCACAGCGGGCCAGAAGGCCATCAGCCACTGCGCCGCGTTGGCGTTGGGATAGCCCGTGGGATACACCAGGCGCCCATCCGGCAGCAGGCTGGCGATTGAGCCATGATCGACGTGCAGCGCCGCGAAGGCCGCCAGTGCGATCAGCGCCAGCGTCCACGCTCCCAGCAACAGCGCGGCGCTGGCACCTCGCTGGCGCCAGAGGGCAAAGAGCATGAACACCAGCAGGTACAGCAAGGTGCGATTGGCCCCTTCCCACGCATCCCCCGGCACCCCCGCCCACAGGATCGAGAGGTAGCTCAGCGCCACATAGCCCGCCAGGCACAGCAGCGCGACCCGCACCGCGCCCGGCATCTCCGCGAAGCGCAGCGGCACGGCCGCCGCCGCGATCCCCAGCAGCGCGAGGGCCAGGAGGCCTCCGGGCGCCCAGTGGGTCAGCGGATAGCCCGCCTGATCGCTCGCCCATACCACCATCCCCGCCACCGCCACCAGCGCCGGGACCGTGGTGGGAGCCTGGCGCAAGCTCTCGACGAGGCGCAGCGGCGCGCTGTTCGTCGATCTGTCCGCGGTCGACATCGGCGCCGAGGCTACCGATCGCGTCAGAGCGCATGACCCGCATTGCGCCCAGCACTTGCGCTTTGGCCAGGGGGGCGCGTTCAGCACCTGCGCTTGCGCGCGGCGCGTGCGCTTCAGCGCCCGTGCTTGGCGCTCCTCTTTCCCGCGCTCCCGTGGACCGCCTTGCCGTACTTGTGCTTACGATTGCCGGGCTTGTGCTTACGCTTGCTGCGCTTGCGCTTGTGCCTCCTGTGCCCGTGTTTGGCCTTGACGGCCTTCTTCGGCTTAGGGACCGTGGCCGAGCTCGAGCCGCCGACGGCGCCCTGAGATGGCCCCAAACTTGCCTGGCCGGTTGGGGTAGGCGGGTTCTGGCAACCTGGGGTCACGAAGGGATCAGACAATTCCGCATTTGCGCCTTGGAGACCTTCGATGCTTGCGCTGATCTGCCGCGCAGCGCAGTAGGTGGGGTTCAGTACGAATTCGGGGCGATCGATGGTTAGATCGATGGTCCCGATGCGCAACGCCACTCCAGCGATGATCTGCGGCAGGGGATCCGTTGTGATCTTCAGCGCGCCTGTGCTCGGGTCCACTGCAACCGCAGCCCTGACGATCACTGTGCCGAGGTTGAATGGCCCGGCCAGCATCTTCACCACGATGCTCAGGCCATAGGCCGCACCCCGGTAGGAACCGCTCAGGTAGACCCGGCCACTGAGCCAGTAGGGCTGCGCGCCAGCGCCCAGCGATATCCGCGTGGCGCCGATATCGCTTGCGTCAAAACAGGTTCCCGCTGCCGCCTGCGGTTCCGAGCACAGGGGAACGTGCGAGAACTGCCACGTCAGCCCCGGTGGGAGCTGCACGCCGATGCGCGCGAGGTCCTGTTCGCGATCTGCTCTGGCGATGCTCAGCGTAAGCGCAGTGAAGCTCGCGGCCCCGGACGAGGTCTCGTTCGCGCTCATCGAAGGCCCAAACGGCAGCGTCCCCGGACAGGCTCCACCAGTCCCAGTCCAGTAGATGGAGAACGCCGAGGAGGGCAACGCGTCTGCTGTCGCGGGCCAGCTCCATGGCGAGAGGTCACTGCTCGCACCCGCCACGCCACAGAGCTGCGGATTGGCCAGCAGCGCATGCGGCCCGCCCTTGAGCCACAGCCTCATCCTGCTGATCGGCAGCTGCGGAAGGTCCTGCAAGCTCAGCGTCAGCTGACCGGTCGCGAGATCGGCGGCCAGGCGCCCAGCGAGCTTGAGCAGCACCCCTGAGCCGGCGGCTTCCAGATACACGCCGAAAAGCCTTCCAGCGGGTGCATCGGCCTGGCTGCAGGGAAGCTGGGCTTCGCCTCCGCACTGTGGCTGCGCCAGATACACATGGCCCTCCAGCGGAACTGCCAGCAGCGGTGTATCGATCTCCACGGTCCCCACTGTGGCGGCAGGGGGGCAGTGGCCGGGAGCGGTGCGGTAGAGCCCATCGGGACCCAGTTCGCTTGCTTCAGGGTCGCCAAGATCCTGGCCCTGCGGGCTGACTTCCCCGCTGCCGAGGTTGATCCCCTGTGCGCCTGTGGCGGGACAGCCCACGAGACCATCGGCGGCCGGTGGCGCGAGCGATACACCCACGGGCAATGTGACTGTCGCATTCTTCAAGGGCGGAGTCGCCGGCAAGCGCGGGTTTTCCACCTGTGGCGCCAGGATCTGCATCAGGTAGCCCGAGGGCTCATCCGCCTGGCTGACTTCAGGGGTGACCGTGAGCGTCGGTTCGAACTTCAGCGCGTCACATTCCCTCAGCGCTTCATAGGTCACAGCTTCAGCCGCCTTGTACTGCCCGGGGTGCTGCCACGTATCCACTTCAAGCCTCGCCGGCAGCGGAGCAGCGGCGCAATCGACGGGATTGATGAGGAAGGGTTCGGCTTCCCCTGGGTTCCCAGCGCGCGTGCTCGGATCGCCAAACAGTGTCAGCGACGCGCCGATGAGACCCGGTCCAGATACGCCGGGCACTGTGAGCCGCAGCTCATAGCCGGAGCCTGTCCGTACCAGGCTGCCGTAGATGTGGATCGGATGCCCGAAGTAAACCGCGCCGAACTCGAATGGATAGCCGGCCTCGGGCACCATGTTGTAGAGACCTGTGGTTGCGGCTTCCAACTGGCCGGGCGCTTCACCTGAGAGCCGCAGGCCGAGCGTGCCGATCCTGCTGGCGGCTGGGCATTCATTCTGTTCGACGCCGCTCGCTTGCAACTGATGCAGCTGACACCTTGGAGCGGCGAGGGCATTGATTGCAAAGCCCTGGGGCAGATCGAGTAAGACGTCCTTGACGTTCTCGCTCGGACGCAGGCCGGTTGCGCCTGCGACCGGTTCGGCGAGAGTGAAGTCAAAACTCGTCGTGAGGCTGTGGGGATGTCCCCCGGCCGTGGTGTCAGGGGCTTCGCCAGCGTCGAGGGCGCGCGTAGCGAAGTGCGTGATTCCGAACTGTGTGGAGGGCTGTGAAGGACTCGGCGGTCCTTGGCAGGCTTCGCCGATGCAGCTTCCTATGGGCATGGTCGCCGGGAAGCCGCCTACGGAGCGGGCGTCGTAGATGTCCTGCTGGGTGTCTGTGTCCTGCGCCACGAGCGAGTCGACGGTGGTGAAGAAGACATCGGCGCCCGAAGGATCGGAGCCGAGCAGTTGCACGCCCGGACTGCCGTTGAGAGTCGAGACATCGTGCCCACTTGAGATCAGCTGAACGCTGCCGGCGCGGTACTCATAGATGTTGGGAACAGGCGCGCCGAACGCGTTTATCTGCTCGTTCAGCGCCTGGGGTGTCAGCGCGGTTGGACTGGCGAAGAACACCGCCCCGTTTTCTGGCGCCGACATGCCGACGGCGGCAGTGGGCGAATCGAAGGTGTCTGCCTGCTGGGCTGCCAGGGTGGCGTCATGGAGAGGCTTCCTGCCGTCTTCGTTGAAGCCAGCTTCACCGCTTGAGACGCGCGCGAGAATGCCTGTCTGGGCGTCGTACTGGAACACCTGCGCCACGCCCGCAGCGAGACCTTCGCCCAGCAGGTCACCCCTGCTTAGGAAGACAAGGTAACGACCGTTCTGGGAGGCAAGCACGGGACGCTTATCCGCGCGCGCCCAGTCCGCTTCATCACCCGGGGAGAGCGTGGCGATGAACACCGTGCGCCCGCCTGGGAACTGGGCATCGCGCTCGTAGAGGTAGAGGTTCTGGGCGCCGGCCACGGCCGCCGCGCCAGCGCTGTTGGCAGCGGCGCTCAACACGCCCTTAGCGACGAAGTACAGGTGCGATCCATCCTCGGAGAGACGCGCCAGGCCCTGCACTTCCGCGTGAGCGCCGCCCGCGGAGGCAAGCACCAGGTTTTCGCCGGCCGGAGCCTGGAAGTCGTACTCGTAGAGGTTCGCCGTCCCTTCGTCAGCTGCGGGCAGCAGCTGCTGGGCGCTGCTGAAGAGCACCTTCGACCCATCCTGGGAGGCGCCCTCGAAGTGCGCGTCGGTACAGGCCGGCACGGGGTTGGCGGCGCAGTGGCCGAGCGAAGGCTCAGAGAGCACCACGGTGCGCAGCTGTCCTCCCGGCGCCTCTTCGCGTGCGAGCAACTCGTCAACCGGGGGCTGCTGCGCGCCACATGCCTGGTCATCAGCGCCTATCGCAGTGAAGAACACACGATTGCCGGTGGCAGACACGGCGTTGTACATCGAGCCGCCAACGGAGCCCGCGCCGCCGGAGCCCAGCAGCGTGCCGCAGCGGCTGACCAGTTCGGTGCTGCCCGCCCCGCCGCTGACGCCCACGAGCGCGGGCGTGGAGTTGCCGGTGCCGACGTACTCGTACAACGTGCTCGCCGTTTCGCTGGTCGCATCGAAGGGCCAGCGATAGCCGGGCTGGGTTGAGAAGAGAACGTGAGAGAGGTCGGCGGCAGCCCCCAGATAACTGTACTTGCCAGCATTGGGAGGTTCGGGCGCAGACGGGGACGGACTGGGTGAGGCGGGCGGCGTTGGCGGACCTATTTCCACGAAGGTCCCGCGCGGGCGCTCGAGGTAGAAGTCGCTGAGTCCTTCGGGCTGCGCGAGCGTGCCGAGCCCCCACAGCGTGCTGCTTAGATCGGCGCTGGCGTCGTACATGCCGGCATCTACGTAGCGCGACGCGGGTGGCCCCAGCGCCAGGGGCTGCCAGCCTGTCGCTGTGCGCGAGAGCTCATAGGCGGTTCCGTATAGGCGCGAAGAGGGATTAAGCCCGCCTTCTTCAGCGCCCGCGAAGACGCCGAGACTGGTGGCGATCAGCCGGTTGCCATCGCCAGAGAGAGCGAACTCGTCCTGCAAACCCTTAACGGGCGATCCCTCCTTGTAAGGGGGCGTAACGAGCTCATAGGCACGGCAATCGGGCAGTCGCCCGGAAGCCTGTTCCAGGCGCAGCGCTTCGTTGGGACAGGCCCCTTCCGTGGCGAGGGCAGCGGGGGCACTTCTCGCCAGTGCGCACGCCGCCAGACCGAAGAAGAGCCATACCGTAAGCAACGGCATGCGCATCAGGTGGCTTATAGCGCGCAGAAGGCGCAAATGAAACACCTGTCTCCTGCTGAGGTCTTCTGCTGAGCGTCCAATCTTCTCCCGATCGCCGATAATCGGGCGATGGCGGACGCTGCGCAGCTGGCTGGCTTCTATGAAGAGGCATACACCCCAAACGACCCAAGCGCGGGCATGCTCTATGCGCGCTGGCGCGCGCTCAGCGCCGTCGGCAAGGCCGAGCACGTGTTGACGCTGTGCGCACGGGCCTCATTGGCACCGCGCAGCATCCTGGAGGTGGGCTGCGGCGATGGCGCGCTGCTGTGCGAGCTACGCCAGCGCGGCTTCGGCGGGCGCCTGGAGGGCCTTGAGATCGCGCCGGCCGCAGTCACGATCGCACGCGAGCGAGACGAGATCGATGCGGTGGAGCTTTACGACGGTGAGCACCTGCCGCTGCAAGATGGGACGTTTGCGCTGGGGATCCTCTCGCACGTGCTGGAGCATGTGCACGATCCGGCGAAGCTCCTAGCACAGGTGGCACGCGTATGCGAGGCAGTGGTGGTGGAGGTGCCGCTGGAGGCCAACCTCTCGGCCCGGCGCAGGGTCAAGCGCGAGCACGCGAGTGAGGTGGGCCACCTACAGCGCCTAAGTCGCCAGGCGATGCGCGCGATTGTGGCACGCGCGGGATTGAAGGTCGCGGGCGAGTTGGAGGATCCGCTGCCTCTGGCGGTGCATCGCTTCTTTGCCTGCACCCCCAGCGCGCGAGCGACAGCGAACCTGAAGTGGGCCGCACGTGCCGGCCTTCACGGCCTCGCCCCGGGATTGGCCAGAGGTCTGTTCACAGTGCACTACACCTGTCTGTGCACCGCATAGACGGCCGCTCTCCCGTACGCTAGTCTTCAGACTGGCCAGGCAGCCAAACCTCGCCGAAAATCCCAGCGAAGAGGAGCTAGAGAAGACATGGCCACCACCACCACACCCGCCGGCCCAAGCACACTGCGTGGCCCACAGGCCTCCGCCGGCGTCGCAAGCCTGCCAGCGGACGCGATCTCCTACGAGGATCTGTATGCACGCTGGGAGCGAGGCAACTGGAGCGCAACGGAGCTTGACTTCAGCGAGGACGCGCGCCAGTGGCGCGAGGAGTTCAGCGACTTCGAGCGCAAGGCGGCGCTGTGGAACTATTCGCTGTTCTTTTGGGGCGAGGATGCAGTGGCGGACAATCTGTCTCCCTACATCGACGCGGCGCCGCGCGAGGAGCAGAAGTATTTCCTGGCCACGCAGCAGGTGGACGAGGCGCGCCACGCGGTTTTCTTCAAGCGCTTCATGCAGGAGGTTTGCGGCCTCGGCGACGGCTCGATGTCCGGCGGCCTGAACGCGATCGAGCACGAACTGACGCCGGGCTTTCGCAAGATCTTCGACCGTCTGGACAGCATGGCGGTGGAGCTGCGCGCGGACCGCTCGCGTCCCAAGCTGGGGGCGGCGGTGGCGCTGTATCACTTCGTGATCGAGGCCAGCTTGGCGCAGACGGGCCAGCACATGATCACAAGCTACCTGGAGGAGCGCAACCTGCTGCCGGCCTTCCGCCAGGGCATGGAGAACGTGGCGCTCGATGAGCAGCGCCACATCGGCTTCGGCGTGAAGCTCCTATGCGATCTGAACCGCGAAGATCCGCGGGTCGCGGGGGCGGTCGCGAAACTGCTGCGCGAAGTGCTCCCCTTCACCGGCCAGGTGTTGCAGCCGCCCGGGTGGGATGAACGCTATTTGACCTGCTTCGGCTACACCTTTGAGAAGATCGGCGGCGAAGGTGTGACATCGCTTCAGACCAAGCTACGCTCGGCGGGACTGCCCCACGAGCAGCTGCCCGGCCCTCCGGTAATCCCACCGGGACTGTCTCCCGTGGAGATCTCAAGAGTCGGGCGCCAGCTGGCGATGGCCGGCATCATCGGCGTGCGCGAGGGGCCTTCCAAGCGCGACCCCGAGACGCTCGAGCTGCTTTTCGACCAGATGGTGCGTGCGGTCAACCCCCAGCACGGCCTGCGCAGGCCCACGACTTTTCAGTGGGAGTTCACCGACCCCGACGTGCCCACATGGCACCTGACGGTCAACAACGGTTCGAGCAAGGCCGTACAGGGCGAGGCCGCCAACCCGGACCTGCGCTTTCGCGTGGGCTACCAGGACTTCGTGGACATCATCGGCGATCGTCTGAACCCGATACGGGCGGTCGCCACCGGCAGGATGCGTCCACGCGGCAACCCGCTGGCGTTGCGAGGACTCATGAAGGTGTTCCCGCGCGGCTGAGAGCGCGCCTTTCACGCAGCGCCTTTCACGCGTTGGGCGTTCCACTGGGAGCCAAGCTCGGCGGCGGTGAGCTGGCGTCCATAGGGTCCACGCGCCGTGAGGCAATAGGCGCCGCAGCGCGCAGCTAGATTCAACGCGGCAGGCAACTCCAAGCCCCGGGCAAGCCCACAGGTGAGGCCGGCGGCGAAGGAGTCGCCGCAGCCATAGGTGTCGACGAGCGGCCCGGGGGGCTCGGCCGCGCGCCATTCCCCCAGCTGGCGCTCGCCTTCAAACCAGCTGCCGCCACGCGAGCCTTCGGTGCGCACAATCAGCCTGGCGTCCTGGCGCACATGCAGAGCGTCCGCCCGCTCGGCGGCATCGGCGCGGCTGAGCACGAGAGCATCGAGGGGGACGCCGCGTCCGAGCGCGTGCCAGGCACGAGGGCTGGCCACGAGCACAGATGCCAGCCGGGCGGCGCGCAGGGCGCCAACGTCGCCGGCGGTGAAGTAGATGGCGTCCATCTCTGCCAGATCCCCCCAGGGCAGCTCGCGATCCTCCGCGGAGGGCTCCAGGCGCTCGCCGAGGGTGATGATGGTGCGCTCGTGCTCGCGGTCATCGACCAGGGTAAGCGCCCTGCGCGTGGGCGCAGCACGGGGGGCGGCAAGCACCTGCACGCCGAGTTCCTCCAGTCGAGCGCAGGCGGCTCGCGCGAGCTCATCATCGCCAAGGGCCGTGAAAAGCGTGGCCTCCCCGCACAGGCGCGCGAGCTGCACCGCGGCGACAGCCCCACCCCCGGCGGGCTCCGCGAACAGCTCGTGGGTCTCGACGATCTCCCCGGGCCGCGGCATCCGCGCCACGCGTGCGAACTCGACCCACTCGACGTGACCCACGACCGCCACTTTTATCGCCCGCGCGCTCGACATAGCAGGCAGTCTCACACGTTGCGACTAGTCCGGTGCGACGTTGCGACTAGCCCGGTGCGAACTCGCTGGCGGCGCCCCGCTGTGGAGCTGCGCGTGTTTGTGGCCTGGGTGTCCGCTCGAAGCCAAGCTCGCGCTGGGCGGCGCCAACGGTAGGTGCGGCAGCCGTGGAGCGTGCAGAACGCACAGAAGCGACGACATGCCCTGAGGGCCTCTGATGGATAAGCCGAGCCGGTCGCGACGCCGGCTGAAGCGATGGCGATACTGGCGGGACAAGCGGAGCGCCAGCCGTAGGACCAACTGCAGGACCACTCGGGCCGCGAGCGAGATCGTGACTATGGATGGCACGCTTTGCATGACCGGGGCCCGCGATGAGCGCCACACAGCCGCCGCCAACTCCCGCGGCCAGCAGGCAACCGGTGGCGAATTTGACGCTCAGCGAGCCACCCCACGGCAACCAACCGCCGGCAGCACCTCCACCGGCGACCCCGCCAGCACCGGCCACACTCGAGCCGGCGCCGCCGCCAAGCGCGCTGCCGAGACCGGCTATGCCAGGCGCCCACGGCAGCGCGAACGGGGGCAGTACCGCGGCGAGGCCGCGCAGCGAGAGGACGTAGGCACGACAGGCGGGACACTCGCGACAGTGCAGTTGAGCCAGGCGGTAGCGCTCGCCGTCGGGGTCGTGCACGCCGAAAGCGAGGCCGCGCATGAGCGAAGCCTGTTGCTCGCACCAGCCGCCGCCCTCGATCGTGCGCAGGAGGCCGTCGACCTTCGCGGCCACCCCGGGGCGCCCAGGGCCACGGCCCTCCATGAGCTTGCGCATGCGGGCCGCGCTGATGCCCATGCGCTCGGCGGCCTGCGCGCGCGAGAGGCCCTGCAGGTAGCAGAGGCTGGCAGCCTGCTGCTCTCGCTCATCGAGGCGTTGGCGCAGGGCCTCGAAGGTGTGACGCAGCTTCAGGCGATCGTCAAGCGTGCCCGCGACGTCGGGTTCCACGCGACCCTCGAGTTCGATGGCGTTATCCAGTAGGCGCCGCTGATCGCTTTGATACCGGCGATATTCGTCGATGGCGCGGCGGCAGCACACCGTCGTAAGCCACGCCACGGGGTTGTCGATCTCTTGACCTTCGGCGAGCACCGTGTACAAGCCCTGCCAGGCCATCGAGTAGCAGGCTTCGAGATCGCCGTGATCGAGGACGATTCGGCGCGCGCCGAGGTTGGCGCGCACGCTGGCGAGCACCCGCTCGCGCAGCGCCTCGAAGTCGCGGCGCAGCAGGCGCTCGGCTCGGTAGCGTCTGAGCATCGGGGGGCTCACGGCCCAAAAGGGTACGACGCCTTAGAGGAATTCTGCGATCTAATCGAAAGGCACTCAACGCATGTTTTTGCCGCGCCGATATCTTCACGCAATCGCCTCTGCTTTGGATCCCCTTCCCATCCCATCCCCGAGTATTCCCACGCCACCGCCGCGCGCCGCGGTCGTGGGCGTCCCGCTCGCGGTCTCAGACTACGAGGAGGTGGTGGCGTGGATGCAAGCAGTGATCGAGGCGGGCGCGCGCGGCTACGTGACGGCAGCGGCGGTAAACCTCGTAATGAGCGCGCGGGAGGAGCCACGGACAATGGCGGCGGTGCTGGGAGCCACGCTGGCGGTTCCCGACGGGATGCCGCTGGTATGGGCGCTGCGAGCGCTCGGGCACAAGCGCGCCACGCGCGTGTATGGACCGGACTTGATGCTTCGTTTCTGCGCGCGGGCCGCGGCCGAGGGGATCCCCATGTATCTGTATGGCGGGCGCGATAACGCGGCGCTGGAGCTGCTGAAGGCACGCCTGCGCGCGCGCTTCCCAGAGCTCGAGATCGCAGGCGGCTACTCGCCGCCTTTCCGCGCGTTGACGGCGGCCGAGGAAGAGCAGGTGGTGGCCGACATCGAGACCTCGGGCGCACAGGTGGTGTGGGTTGGCACGGGCCAGCCCAAGCAGGAGCGCTGGATGCACGAAATGCGCCCGCGCCTGAGGACTCCGCTGCTGGTGGGGGTCGGCGCGGCCTTCGACTTCCACGCGGGTCTCGTGCCACAGGCGCCACGTTGGATGCAGCGCAATGGCTTGGAGTGGGTCTACCGCCTGGCGCGCGAGCCGCGCAGGCTGTGGCGACGCTACGCACGCTACAACCCGCGCTTCGTGGCAGCCTTCGCGCGGCAGTACGCGCGCGAGCGCCGGCGGTAGCCCAGTATGCACGTGAGTAACCGGGTAGCCCGGTCAGAGACAGCCACGCGAGCGCGGATGTGGGCGTATAGCTGGATGTCGTGACTATTTTCTAGAACGATTTGACATATATGTGGCCAGCAGCATCATGACGTCTCCCAACAAACCTGCCTCGGCTCACCGAGGCGAAAGGAGGAGCCTGATGCTGAGATCGAGAGCCAGATCGGCATTACTCTGCGGCTTGACGTCGCTGCTGGCCAGCGCATTCGTGGCGGCGCCGGCGCTGGCGGCAGCCGGCCCGTTTGCATACCACCGCGCGATAGGAGAAAAAGGCAATGGCGTGAAGATTCCAGAAAAATCGCCGGAACCGTTCCAAGGCGAAGGTGGCCAACAGAAAGCTGCCAGCAAAATCTCGGGCATGGAAGTCGAAGGCGTGGCAAAGAGCGTGCAAATCAAAGGCATCATCTACAACAACAGCCTCCAAGGCCAACTGAAAATGGACCTCAAGTTCCATGAAGTAACGTTGACCAAGCCAAATCTGCCCGGCTGCGAAGTGAAATTCGGGAAAAACAACGCGAGCAGCGTTGTCGGGCATCTGGCCTGGAAATGGGACGGCACAAAAACACAGCTGGAAGAATCGGCTCCACTGCACCAAGGGCCCACAGGCGTGGGTCTTGGCAGCGAATTGAGCGAAGGAGCCACCGAACTGCCGAGCACGGAATTCACGACCATCACGTTCTCGGGCACGGCCTGTGGCGTCCTGATCGGCAAATACACAGCGAAAGGCAGCGAGACCATAAAAACAAGCCCGTCCAATTTGGGCGAATGGAGCAAATCGATTGCCATCACGCTGGCGGAAAGCAGTGAAGCAATACACTTCTGGAACGGCAAATCGTTCATCGGCGCCAACACATCGCTGATGCTCGGCAAAGAACCGGCGAGAGTCGGAGGTGAAAGCAAAGCGGAAGTCGCCTCGCAAGAAATCGCCGTCTTTGAAAGCTAGAAAACGGCGTCGTTTGACCGAATGACAGGTATCCGGGGCCGCCTGAACGTGCGGCCCCGAGCCTGGCCTGTTGATAATCTCCAACTCTATGAGCGCTCTCCAGAGCACCGCCGACGTAGCCGTCGTGGGCCTCGGCCGCGTGGGCCTGCCGCTGGCGCTGTCCTTCGCCGACCGCGGCCTATCGACGATTGGCGTCGACAACGACCCCACGCGCCTGGGCGCCGTGCGCGAAGGCTCGATGCCCTTCCAGGAGACCGGGGCGCAGGAGCTGCTGAAGCGGGTGCAGAGCGCGGGACGCCTGCAGCTAAGTGAGCGTGTGGCGGACGCCGCGCGGGCACGGCAGATCGTGCTGACGCTGGGCACGCCGTCCTTCTCGCACATCGAGATCGACATGCGCGACATCCGCTCGGCACTCGATGACCTGCTGGGGGTGCTGCAGGCGGGACACGCACTGACATTGCGCTCGACGGTGGCGCCAGGGACGACGGAGTTCGTGGCGGGGTACCTGGCCAAGCACCGCGGCTTTGCGATCGGTGAGGAGGTGTTCGTGGCGCACGCCCCCGAGCGCATCGCGGCGGGGCGCTTCCTGGAGGAGATCGACACGCTGCCGTGCATCATCGGCGGCGTGGGGGCTCGCTCCGGTGAGGTAGTGGCAGAGCTGTTCGGGGTGTTCGGAGCGCCGATCGTGCAGAGCACGCCGGTGCAGGCGGAGCTGGCGAAGATCTGGGCAAACATCTTGCGCTACACGAACTTCGCGCTGCCCAACCTGCTGATGATGGACTGCGAGCGCTACGGGGCGAACGTGTTCGAGGTGATCGATCTAATCAACCGCGACTATCCCCGCGGGGGTATCGCGAAACCGGGGTTGACCGCAGGCACGTGCCTGCGCAAGGACTTCGCCTTCTCCGAGGAGCGCTCCAACGCGCCCGGCATGCTGCTGGCGGTCTCGCGCGTGAACGAGTCGGTGCCGCTGTTCCTGGTGGAGGGCATCAAACGCCGGCTGGGAGCCCTGTCGGATCGGCGCGTGGCTGTGCTGGGCCTGGCCTTCAAGGCGGGTACCGACGATGAGCGCGATTCGCTGGCGCACAAGCTGATCCGCCTGCTGGAGCGCGAGCTGGCGGATGTGGTGGCGCACGACCCGCACGTACCCACGCCCACGGCCTCGTTCACGGATGCGATCACGGCTGCCGATGTGGTGGTCGTGGCTACAGACCATGCCGAGTTCCGCGATCCCAATGCGCTGAGCGCGATCGCACGTCGGGCGCAGGCAGACTGCCTCGTGGTGGACCCCTGGAACTGCTGGGGCGCGGGCCAGGTTTTCGCCTACGCCTCCGAGCTGGCAGCCCTCGGCACCAACGCATGAGCCGTGTGCTGGTGACAGGCGGCGCCGGCACGATCGGCGCGGCGGTGGTGCGACGTCTGCTGGCGGACCCAGCCTGGGAGGTGCGGGTCTCCGACCAGCGCGCGGCACCGCAGTGGATGCGCGAGGGCTGCGAGGTGCACACGGGCGACCTGCGCGAGCTCGGGCAGGCGAGCGCGGCGACGCGTGGCTGCACGCATGTGATCCACCTGGCGGCGATCGTGGGCGGGATCGCGAACTTCCACCGCCTGCCGCATACGCTGACGGAGGTTAACAACGCGCTGTACAACGCCGTAATCCGCGCCGCCTTAGAGGAGGAGGTGGAGCGCTTCACCTACGTGTCCTCCTCGATGGTGTTCGAGCGTGCCACGGAGTTCCCCACCACCGAGGCACACCTGCCCTCCTGCCCCACGCCGCAGTCGGCGTATGGCTTCTCGAAGCTGACGGGCGAGGTGTACTGCCGCGCGGCGCACGAGGAGCATGGTCTGCCCTTCACCATCTGCCGTCCCTTCAATGCGTATGGGCCGGGCGAGGTGCCAGACAGCGAGCCGGGCATCGCGCACGCGGTGCCCGACCTGATCAAGAAGGTGCTCGGCGGCCAGCGCCCCTTGCAGATCTTCGGCTCGGGCGAGCAGACGCGCACACTGACCCACGTGGACGACATCGCCGACGGGATCGTCACGGCGATGGGCTCTTCAGCGGGGCTCAACCAGGACTTCAACATCTCAGCCTCTGAGGAGCTGACGGTGGCGGAGATCGCGCGCATCGTGTGGAAGGCCTGCGGAGAGGACCCCGAGCAGTTCGCACTCAAGCATCTGCCGAGCTTCACAGTGGATGTTGTGCGCCGTTGGCCGTCGGTGGCGAAGGCCAAGGAACTACTGGGATGGGAGGCGCAGATCGGCGTGGAGGAAGGCATCGCGGCAACCGTCCAGTGGCTGCGCGAGCGCGAAGAGATAAGGTTTCCCGCCCACCCACCCCCAACCCTCCCGTCCACCCCCGCTCATGACTGACAAGCGCTCGGCACTCATCACCGGAATCACCGGCCAGGACGGCTCCTACCTGGCAGAGCTGCTGCTGGAGAAGGGCTATGAGGTGCACGGCATGGTGCGCCGCGCATCGACGGAGAAGTTCGAGCGCATCGAGCATCTGCGTGAGCGCATAACGCTGCATCAAGGCGACCTGTTGGACCAGCGCTCGCTGGTGGACGCCTTGCGCGCGGCAAAGCCAGCGGAGATCTACAACCTGGCGGCGATGTCCTTCGTGGCCGTGTCCTGGATCCAGCCAACGCTGACGGCGGAGTTCACCGGCACGGGCGTAACGCGCATGTTGGAGGCGATGCGCGAAGTGTGCCCGCAGGCGCGCTTCTACCAGGCCTCAAGCAGCGAGATGTTCGGCAAGGTGCTGGAGATTCCCCAGACGGAGACCACCCCCTTCTACCCCCGCTCCCCCTACGGGGTAGCCAAGGCGTATGGGCACTTCATCACAGTGAACTACCGCGAGAGCTACGACCTGCACGCCACCTCGGGGATCCTCTTCAACCACGAGTCCCCACGCAGGGGCCTGGAGTTCGTGACACGCAAGATCACCTGGCACGCCGCCGCGATTCGCCACGGCCTGACCGAGGAGCTGCGCCTGGGCAACCTCGACGCCGAACGCGACTGGGGCTACGCGAAGGATTACGTGGAGGCGATGTGGCTGATGCTCCAGCAGGAGCAGCCCGAGGACTACGTGATCGCCACAGGCGCGGCGCACTCTGTGAAGGAATGCTGCGAGGTGGCCTTCGACGAGGCCGGCTTGGGGGACTTCGAGCGCTACGTGAAGATCGATCAGTCGTTTGTGCGCCCGGCGGAGGTGGATCATCTGATCGGCAGCCCAGCGAAGGCGCAAAAGGACTTGGGCTGGAAGCCGCAGACGAGCTTTGAGGAGCTGATCCGTCTGATGACGCGGGCCGACCTCGAGCTGCTGAAGCCGCATTGAGCGCCACGGTGTGGCGGCCGTCTCCCATCCGCTGCAGCGCGCATCCGCCGCTCGCTCCCGTCAAAGGCGGACTCGCCGAGGGGCTCGCGTGAGCGTCCCCCTGTTTGATACCTCCACCGCGCTGGCGCCACTGCGGGTGCAGCTGCGCGCAGCGGTCGCGCGGGTGCTGGACAGCGAGCGCTACATCCTGGGCCCCGAGGTGGAGGCCTTCGAGCGCGAGTTCGCAGCCTACTGCGGCGCGAGGCATGCGGTAGGCGTGGCCAATGGCACGGAGGCGATCACTATCGCGCTGCGCGCGATGGGCGTGGGACCGGGCGATGAGGTGGTGGTGCCCTCCTTCACCTTCTACGCCTCCGCGGAGGCGGTCCCGCCCACGGGAGCAAGCCCAGTGTTCTGCGACATCGACCCCAGCACCTATTGCGTCACGGCAGAGACGGTGAAGGCCGCCCTCACTCCGCGCACGAAGGCGGTGATCGTGGTGCATCTCTTCGGCAATGTGGCCCCGGTAAAGGAGATCGAGGCGCTGGGTGTGCCAGTGCTGGAGGACGCGGCGCAGGCTGCGGGTTCGAACAGCGCAGCGGGCCGCCCCGGCGCGCTGGGCACGGCGGCGACGTTCTCCTTCTTCCCCTCCAAGAACCTGGGCTGCTTTGGCGACGGCGGGGCGATCACAACCTCCGATCCCGAGCTGGCCGAGCGCATGCGCGTACTGCGCTTTCATGGCTCCCACGACAAGGTGAGCTATGAGGCGGTGGGCTACAACTCGCGTCTGGACGAGCTGCAGGCGGCCGTACTGCGCGTGCAGTTGCCCCACCTCGATGCTTGGGCGCGTGGGCGCATGCAGGCTGCCGAGCACTACAGAGGCGCAGGCTTGGGAGAGGTTGAGGGGGTTGCGCTTCCCATGCCCACCGCCGCCGCCACGCCGGCGTGGCACCTATATGTGATTGCCCACAGCGAAGCAGCCCGCCTGGAGGGCGCCCTGAACGCCGCCGGGGTGGGTTGCCGCGGCTACTACCGCACTCCCGTGCACCGCCAGCAGGCGATGCGGGAGTGGGGAAGTAGAGTGAAGCTGCCGGCCACCGAGCAGGCCGCCGCCAGGCACCTGGCGATCCCGATGAGCCCTGTGCTGAGCGCCGAGCAGGCGCAGGAGGTCACAGCGACAATCGCACGCAGCGTAACCTCTTGAGCACGGCTGACAGCTTAAAGCACCGGCCCCCACCTCCCTTTCGGAGGCGGGGGCCGGCAATGCTAACTGCTAGCCGCTCAGCGAATTCTATTCGCTGGCTTTCACCGCCGCGGCGGTGGCGTTCTCCAGGGTGCTTCCGAGGATCGCGGCGTTGTTGCCGTCTGCGGAGGGCAAACCGAGCTTCAAATTCACCGCTGGGTTGATCAGAAGCGAGAGGAGCCCGCCACATCCGTTGGCGGTCGGCACCGAGTACGCGTTGTCGACCAGCTTGTTGCCTTTAATGACTACGAGCTGGAATTCGTCCTTGAATTCAAGTTCACCGACAACTCCGGTGATCGGTTTGTTGGGTTTTTCCGGGCTGGTCGTGCCCGTCGTTAGGTTGAACGTCACCGGGCTCGATTTGGAGCCGATGTAGCAGGAGTTGCCCAGGAACGTATTGCTGAGATGGATCCGGACCGGCAGCGAAAGCGCTACGCCTTCCTGGAAGAGCAGGTTAACGCGGTTGATGGTGGGGGTCGCCACCAGTTCCGCCGTGGCCGTGACTTCGTCCAGCCCTTCGCTGACGAGTTTGTTGATGATTTCCTGCAGGAATTTCGGCAGGGATTCGGGCGCGACGACGCCCAGCAGACCACCGGGCACCTGCTGTGGCGATTTCGACAGCGTTTCGTTGTTGGTAGCTTCCACGAACGTTTCCGCGCCGCTTTCTTCGTTCAGGATCGATCCTGCCTGCAGGGTGATTGGGTTTTTGATGGGTACTTTGGTGGACTTAATCTGGAATTCTCCAGTCGATGTGAGCCCATAGAAGCAGAAAGTGACTTCGGGGTTGTTGACTGGGCACTTCGTGAACACCGCAAAGTCGCCTTTCGGCACCGCCATTGCTGGCGCCGCTATGGCCAGGACTAACAGGGATGCGGCCGCCATACCTAGCACTGTATTACGCAAGCCTGCCAGGCGCCGCAAATGATCTCGGATCATTTCGCTCCTCCATTCGGTTGTCTACGGAAGACTGCATCTCGAGGGTATGTGCGTAGCCGGCGACTCACAAGGGATGTTTCCGATACCCGCAGGAACCCGAACAGTTAGGCTTGGTGGGACAACATTCTCCGCTCCCGCGGCCGCCGAAGATGTTTCCGACTTTGCCGAGGCTGAAGCCCCGCCTCCAACTTCAAAGGACAGGGCTCCGGCCCGACTTCAAGACTGAGGCCCCGCCTTCAACTTTGAAGGCGGGGCCCAAGCCGATCTGTACTGCTACCTACTCAGCGAGTACTATTATTCGCTGGCTTTGACCGCTGCCGCTGTGGCGTTCTGCAGGCTGCCTTCGAGGATCGCGGTGTTGTGGCCGGCGGCCGAGGGCACGCCGAGGATTTTTTCTACGAGCGGGTTGATGAAGAACGACAAGAACCCACCGCAGCCTTCGGTGCCAGGCGCCGAAAATGCGTTGTCGACCACCTTGTTGCCTTTGATGATCACGAGCTGGAATTCATCCTTGAATTCAAGTTCCCCAACTGCGCCTTTGATCGGCGTGTTGGGTTTCGGCGGGTTCGTCGTGCCCGTCGTCAGATTGAACGTCACCGGGTTGGATTTCGAGCCCAGGTAGCAGCTGCTGCCAAGGATCTGGTTGTTCAGGTGTAGGCGCACTGGCAACGACAGAGCGACGCCTTCCTGGAAGAGCAAGTTCGTCCGGCTGATGCCGGGATTGCCAACCAGTTCAGCGGTCGCCGTGACACCCGTGAAGCCTTCATTGATCTGTTTATTGAACCATTCCTGCCATTCTTTTGGCCACCACGTAGGCGCTTTGATGCCGAGCAGGCCGCCGGGAACCGTCAGCGGAGTTTTCGACAGCGTTTCGCCATTGGCCGCGGCAACGAATGTTTCCGCGCCGGTTTCTTCATTTAGGATCGACCCGCCCTGTAGCGTGATCGTTTTATTTACCGGCACTGTCTTATTGCCGATGATGAATTCCCCACCGCTGCTCTGCACAAACACGCACAGGTTCACGGAAGGATTGCTCAGCGGACACTGCGCGAACACCGCAAAGTCGCCTTTAGGTGTCGCCATCGCAGGTGCCGCTACGGCCAGCACCAACAGGGATGCGGCCCCCATGCCGAGCACTGCACTGCGCAGGCCCGCCAGGCGCCGCAAATGATCTGTGATCATTTCGCTCCTCATTTTGTTGTACGGAAATAACTGCACAATCGAGAGTACGTGGCGGACTGCCAATCCACAAGGAATGTTTCCGAATATTTGTGGGTACCCTGATAGTCAGACCTGGTAGAGTCTAGGCACTGGTTTCTTCTGCGTCGGCCAAAAATGTTTCCGACACACGTGAGTCCGACGCCTAGCGTAGACGAAGAGAGAGCTAGCGCCAGTACGCCAACAGGTCCTGCTCGCCGACCTCGCGCACAACGCGCGCCGGCACTCCCATCACGACCGCACGGGCAGGCACGTCACGTGTGACCACGGCGCCCGCGGCAACAAAGGCCTCCTCGCCGATCTCCACACCGGGGGTCAGCACTGTGCCACCACCCACGCGGCAAGCGCGCCGTAGGGTCGCTCCTCGGAGCGGGGTCTGTGGGCCGTGGCGGGCCATCGTGTCATCGTTGGTCGTCGTCGCACCAGGGCCGAGGAATACGTCGTCCTCGACAAGCGTAAATGCCGTCAGGTAGACACCGGTCTGCACTTTCACGCGCGTGCCCACACGCACGTCGTTATCCACCACGCTGCCGCGCCCGATCACCGAGCCAGAGCCGATTTGGGAGCGCTCGCGCACAAAGGACTGATCGCCGAGGATCGCTCCCTCGCCGACGTGCGCACCCGCAAATACGATCGCGCCCGCACACACAATCGCGCCGGCGGCCAGCTCGAGCCCGTGCACCTCGCCATGTGCTGAAGAGCCCCTGGCCAGTCGCGGGCGCTTGCCCAGAACGACGTGGTCCTCGATCGTGCAGCCATCCTCGATGGTGGTGCCGTCGTGTACGACCACATGCGAGCCGAAAAGGACATCGGCGCCGATGCGTACCCCCTCGCCGAGCAGCAGACCGGGCGCGCGCGAATCGGGTCTCACGGCTGGCAGTCTACTCGCGGCCCAGCGCGTTTAGATCTGCTCGCACCATCCGCTCTACAAGCTCCTCGAAGGAGACCTGCGGCTGCCAGCCAAGGCGCAGATTCGCCAAGTGCGGATCCCCCACGCTCAGCGTTCCCTCCGCGGCTCGCACCAGCTCGCTGTCGACTCGCAGATATGGCTCGGCCTGTAGTCCCACACAGGCAAAGGCAGTCCTCGCGAACTCTCTTACGGTGCGGGCGACACCGCTTGCCAGCACATAGTCCTCGGGCTGCTCCTGCTGAAGCATCAACCAGGCGCCCTGCATGACATCGCCGGCAAACGACCAGTCACGCACGGCGTCCAGGTCCCCCACCTTCAGCTCGCTGCGCTTGCCCAACGCGACTTCCGCCGCGCCACGAGCGATCTTGCGTGTCACGAACCGCTCCGGCCGGCGCTCGGACTCGTGATTGAAGACGATCCCCGAGCACGCCCACAATCCATCGTGAGCGCGCAGCGCCCCCACCAGCTGGTGGCCTGCCAGCTTGGCCACCGCGTACGGCGTGCTTGGGCGGCAGGGAGTGTCCTCGCGCTGCGGCCACACGCCCACGTCACCGTACATCGCGCCAGTCCCCGCAACCCACACCCGCGCCGCTGGGCTCAGCTCGCGCACGGCCTCCAAGAGCGCCCCCGTGGCGCCGGCGATCGCCCGCATCGTCTGCTCCGGATGCCGCCAGGAGTCGGGCACGAATGATGGCGCGGCCAAATGGTAGATCTCCTGCGGCTCCGTCTGCGCCACCGCCGCGCGTAGGCTTTGCGGGTCGAGCAGCTCACCCTGCACCAATGTGAGACGCTCGCGCAGGTGCTCCGAGCAGCCGAGATTCTGCTCGGGCGGGCCGTGCACCATGCCGCTCACCGCATAGCCCTTCTCCAGCAGTAGCTCCGCCAGGAAGGAGCCGTCCTGACCGCTCACTCCGGTAAGGAGTGCCCTTTTGTGCTCCATGCCACCGTGCTGCCTGCTGCTCTCCCGCTCCCCCACATCCGCCCTCGCGTAGCGCTTGCGCTCAGGCTCTCTCATTGCGGCCCGCGGCTGGCTGCCAGTGCGTCGCGGCGCGTGCGCATGAAGTCCAGCGCCCGCTCGCGTTGGTTCTCGGCCGCCAGCAGCTCACCGAGCCCCAACTGCGCGCCGCGAAACCCCCGAGCGTTCCAAAGCTTCGCGTCATCGGGCACCCCCTCCCATGGCGACACATATACATATGGCTCCTCGTGTTGCTCATCGCCCGGTGAGAGGCCGTAGGTGGCGCGCCTGCCGTGCTGCTCGCTGCCGAGTTCCACAGCCATGTCGAAGTGCTCGGGCCACAGCTGCACGCGGTTGACCTCGAGTTCCTCCGGTGACTCTACGCGCAACTGCGCCAGCACCGAGGCTGCGAAGCCAAACCACTCACCCAGCCACAGCGATGCCTCGATATCCACATCCAGCGGCTCATCGGCGCCTGCCAAGTCGTAGCGCGTTAGGTCGAAGCCGATGAACTCCGCGGCATCCTCAAGCGTCGTCAGGCGGCCGTGCTGCACACGCCCGCCCATCTGCACGATCAAGGCGTCCCCCACGACCCTGATCTGCACATCCTTGCCAAAGAAGGGCGTGCCAAAGCCGCCCCAGGTGTAGCTCAGGCCGATCTTGCCGTTGGCGCGCTTGCGCGTAGGAGACATCACATGCTCGGCCACCTTGTGCAGCGCATCTTTCGTCCTCGCCAGATGCTCAGGCGGCGCCTGCAGACGCCGCCATGCACCCAGCCAGCGAGAGGCACACCACCGCGCCAGCTCCCCGTCATCGCGCGCCAGGTCGTCCCACAGCAGGTTCCCATTGCTCGCCGGCGAGACCACCGGTCGGGAGAGTGAGCCATCGCCAAGTGCGATGGGATCATCCGCGAACCACGGCCCCTGCGTAACCGTTGGCGGCGAGGGCTCGAGGACGCGCGTCTCATAGCGCTCCTGCAGCCGCTCCTCCGCTTCCATCTGTGCATCGCGGGCCACAGGCTCCATGGGGCTGCTGGACCGCTGCACACTCACCGGCGCAGCTTACGGTTTCAGCGCCTGTAACGGATGCCCGAGAAACAGCGTCGGCCCGCGGGCCACGACCTCACCGCGGCGATACGCTCGCCGCCTGCGCATACACCTGCTCCAGCCCCTCCGCCACCACGGCCGGCGCACACAGACCCCGCACGCGCTCAAGCCCACGCTGGCCGGCCTCAGCATCAGCCCAGAGCCGCGCAACGGCATGCGCAAACTGCGCTACGTCGCCAGGAGGCGCGGCCCCTTGCCCTCCAAGCAACTCTGTCAGTCCTCCAACAGCGCTCGCGACGACAGGAATGCCTGCAGCCATCGCCTCCGCGGCGGCCATGCCAAAGGTCTCCGCCGAGCGCGAGGGGATCAGCGCAACCGCGGCCTCACCACGCAGCTGCGCCAGACGCTCATCTTGCACATGGCCGGTAAATGTGACATCGCCGTCCGCGGCGAGCGCGCGAAGCCTTGGCAACTCGGGGCCATCCCCGGCGACCACCAGCGGCTTGCCCACCTCGCGGCACGCCTCGATCGCCACGTCCACACCCTTCTCCGGCGCCAGGCGCGACACCACCAGCGCGTGCTTGCCGTTGATGGCGCGGGAGGTCTCCGCAAAGGCACGCAGCGGCGGCGACAACACGTGCACACGCTGCCACGGCAATGGCGCACCCAGCTCGCGTAGACGCTCGCGCGCAAATTCGCTCGGCACCACCACGGCGTGGGCCTGCTCCACGAGCTTGGCCTGCCACAGCGCGAGACCAGCACCGTAGGTCAGCGCCTCCATGCGGCTGTTGCGGCAATTGCGCAGCACCCCCGGCAGCGTGTTGCGCCCGTGGCAGCGCGTGCACTGCTCGCCGCCTGTGAAACACACTCCGTTCGCGCAGACGAGACGGTACTGATGAAGATGTAGCACCACTGCCGCGCCGGCGTTGCGCGCGGCCTTCAGCGCGCGCCACCCCAAGGTTGGGTTCAGGTTGTGCGCGTGCACAATGCGCGCGCCGCTCGCGCGCACCCGCGCCGCCACCTGCTCGGGCTCAAGCCCTCCCCACAGCAATCCACTTGCCGCGCGCCCCCGACCCAATGCGGCAGAATCGCGCATCATCAGCTCTACCGGCTCGCGCAGATGCTCACGCACGAGCCACGCCATATCCCCCACCACTCGCTCCTCCCCTCCTGTCACGCGGTAGCGGCTGTGCAGGAACAGGACCATCGATGAGGCCAGCCTAGTGCTTTGCGCAGGCGCTCCGCCTTCTTCTCTTTGCGAAGGCCCTACGCCTCCTTCTCTTTGCGACGGCTCTACGCCTTCTTCTTATGCCTTTTCACCTTCTTGGCCTTCGGGCATCCTGTAATGCCGATCTTGGTGCTCTGTTCGATCTGTGCGCCGTTCTGCCCGGCGATGGTCGTGGGGATGGCGAGCTTGATGGCGCACATGCTGCCCTGCGCTTTGGGCGACAGGAGCGCGGTTAGGGCGGAGTGCGGCCCTGTGGGGAGCTTCAGCTCGAAGCTCCCCACAGGTGCGTCGGGCACGGTGGCGAAAGTGCTTGTGGTTATACCCTTGACGATGTTGGTGTTGCCCGTCAGATCAAGCCGCACGCCCAACAAGGCGACTCTCATTTTGAACATTATGGTTTGGCTTCCTTCTCCCGGACATGGCCGGAATCGGCTGGCTTGATTTCTCCAATGCAGCGTCATCGTCTGTGAACCATGTCAAGGGCTCACTGGCAGATGTCTATGTCCCGCTCCTGACGACTGCCGGCCGGACCGATCGTCAAGGCAGATTGAGTATGGCGGCCTACCTCGCCGCGTCAACCCCAAATGGTGTTGAAAACATAAACAGCGAGAAAGGTCTAACAAAAGGCCCTGTGTATAGTGGGTTTTTTGGTTCAAAAACGGGGAAAGTTAGAAACGTTCTCAGCTAAAAGTCAACTGGAAAACCACCTGCCGCGAATCCACGGACGCCTGTGCTCCGATTTCGGGGCCACCACCGTATGACACTCAGATCCCCCTTCCGAATTGACTTCAACCGATTGGTCTGTTTCCTCCTCGGTTGGCCAACCGAGGAGGAACAGCCACAGCCTCGCGCAAGTGTGGCTGGCGAGGCGAGCACCCATCCCCGCGACGGTCGCCCGACCCACCCGTCATCCTGTCTTCATCGCTGACTCCCACCTACCCGACTCTTCCAACCCAGCCTCGATCGTCATCCCCACACGCGCGCGCCCCGATTACCTAACGGTAGCGCTGGCCTCCATCGCTCCTCAGGCGGAGGCTGAGGGCGCGGAGGTGGTGGTGGTCGATGACGCTGGAGCCTCGCCAGCAGTGCAAGCCCTGGCGGAGCGCCATGGCGCACGCTATGAGCCCCACCCTGCGCCGCTGGGCCTGAACGTGGCACGCAACACCGGCGTGCAGCGCTCGAGCGGGGAACTCGTGGTGTTCGTGGATGACGACATCGAGGCGTCTCCCGGCTGGCTGCAGGCCCTCCTGCAAGCGGCCAGACGCTACCCAGATGCCGACGTCTTCGCCGGCCCCATCCGGCCCCGCTTGGAGGGTCCAGCTCCGCGTACTTGTGGGCGCGAGCAGCCGCCGATCACCACCCTGAACTTGGGTGCGCAGGACACTCGCGACATCCCTTTCGCGTGGGGCGCCAACATGGCCATACGCCGCACAGCGCTGGAGCGCGTGGGTCCCTTCGATACAACCATCGAGCATGGCGGCGATGAGCAGGAGTGGCAGGAACGCCTGCTCGCACAGACACGCCCCGCACCCCTAGGCCCAGTCGGAGGAGCCGGGTCTGGCCGGACCGAAGGGGCCGATCCAAACCAGATCGGCAGGCTCAACGCGGACCAGACCGCCAGGCGCATCGTCTACGTGGCCGCCGCCGCCGTGGACCACCGCCGGGCGGGCAACGACGCACGTCTGCGCTCGCTGGTACGCACTGCCCATGCCCGCGGGCGGGCCGGCCGGCGCATGGATGCGCAGCGCGACCACACACCGAGTCTCCTGCACGAGCTGTACACACTGCTGGGCTGCCTCGGCCACGTCGTGCGCTACCGCTGTCCCGCAGGGCTAACGATGGCCGCGCACAGCCTCGGGCGCCTCGAGCAAGGCCTACGTGAACGCCGTGGATAAAGATCTTGAACGCCGCGGATGAAAGATCTGCGCAGACGCCGAACTCGAGCCCTGCGTGAGCGCCGTGGATGACTTCCTCTCCGGCGCCAGTGGCACCGTCGGCGGCATGAATGCCATCCGCAGGGGGCTCGCGGACAGGGCGCTCGACGCCCGCGAACTTGCCAGCGGCCGGCGCCTGCGCCTCGCAAGGGCGGCCCGCCGCGAGCCACCCACGCGGCGGGTGCTCGTATTGGGAGTGGAGCGCCCCGAGCACGAGGCCACGGCAGCAGCTACCCACCGGGAGCTGCTGCGCAGCCGCCACGAGGTCGAGCTACACACCTGCCCCGCTGGCGAGGAGGGTCGCTTCGAGAACCTCAATCGCCTGCTCGCCGCCTACCCCCCGTCAGCGCATGGCTGTGACTGGCTGCTTACGATCGATGACGATGTGACTCTCCCGCGCGGCTTTCTCGACCGCCTGCTGTTTCTCGCCGAGCGCCTGGCGCTCGATCTGGCCCAACCCGCTCATCGCTTGCGCTCCCACGCGGCGTGGCAGGTGACGCGCCGCCATCCCGGCGCCGTCGCGCGCGAGACGCGATTCGTGGAGATCGGCCCCGTCACGCTGTTCGCCTCGAGCACATTCCAGACGCTGCTGCCCTTTCCATCGCTGCGCATGGGCTGGGGTCTGGATCTGCATTGGGCCGCTCTCGCGCGCACACGCGGATGGCGCCTGGGCGTGCTTGATGCGGTGGCGATTACCCACGCCTTGGCCCCCGCCGCAAGCGCCTACCCCCGCACGGAGGCAGTGCAGGAGGCGCGCGCATTTCTCGCCGAGCGCCCCTACCTGACAGCCAAGGAAGCGCAGGTCACAATGGCAACTCACCGAAAGTGGTGAAGGATGGCCGTGCACGCCCCCACATCCGTGGCCCCTAAAGTGGTCGTGGTCACAGAGTTCTACCCTCGCCGCGACGATCCGGTGCTGGGCGTGTGGGCACACCGCCAGGCGCTCGCCGCGCAGGCCGCGGGCGTGGAGTTGCGCGTGCTGGTACTACACCGTCTCGTGCCTGCACGCGCGGCCCTCTCCGGCGGTCTGCGTTACGCGTTGAGCGCTCTGACAGCGCTGCTGCGCCAGCCACTGCATGAAACGCGCGACGGAGTGCAAGTCACCTACGTCCGCTACGTTTCGCCGCCGCGGCCCCGCTCCTATGCGCGCTGGGGCGCGTGGGCAGCGCCGGCGCTGGCGCTGGCGCTGCGCCGTCTGCGGCGCGAGGGGTTCGCATTCGAGCTGATCCACGCCCACAACGCGGTGCCCGCCGGCGACGCGGCGTTCAAAGCGCGCCCGGGGGTCCCGTTGGTGGTCTCCGTGCACGGCGGCGATGTGCTGTTTACGGCCTCGCGTGTGCGCGGGGGACGCGAGGCGGTGTCGCGCACCTTGGCCAAGGCACGCCTGGTGCTGGCCAACAGCCGCGGCATCGAGGTTCTCGCACGCGGCCTGGGGGCGACCCAGTCGAGGGTCGTCAGGTTGGGCGCCCAGTCACCGACCCACCCCCTCCCCCACACTCCTGGCGGACCGCCTGGCCTTGAGCCATTGACGCGCGCGCCTGCACTGGTGACCGTGGGCCATCTCGTCGCACGCAAGCGTCATGCCGATGTGATGCGAGCGCTGGCGGTGCTGACTGACCGCCATCCCACCCTGCGCTATGTGATCGTCGGCGCAGGTCCTGAGCGTCCCGCGCTGGAATCGCTGGCCGCCCGGCTGGGAGTGTCCGAGCGCGTGGAGCTGTGCGGCCAGCTCGAGCCCGCCGCGGCATTGGCGCGCATGCGTAGCTGCACACTGTTTGCGATGCCCTCCACGGAGGAGGCCTTCGGCGTGGCCTACATCGAGGCGATGGCAGCGGGACTGCCGGCGATCGGTTGTCGCGGCGAGCCAGGCCCTGAGGAGATCGCCAAGGCGGGAGATGGCTTTGTGCTGGTGCCCCCAGGAGATATCGAGCGCCTGAGCCAGCGCATAGACGAGTTGCTATCCGATCCCGACCGCCTACGCGAGGCCGGGCGCCGCGCGCGGGCAACGGTGGCGGCGAACTTCACGTGGGAGCTCTGCGGCGCGCAAACGCGGGCGGCCTACGAAGATGCGCTGCGCCCATGAACCAGTGCTCGCTGCGCATGAACCAGTGCTCGCTGCGCCCATGAAACCTGTGTTGTTTGTGACCGGCCATGCGCCACCGGATCGGATCGGTGCATTCGCGGCGTTGCACGCGCGCGAGGAAATTGAGCTGGCGCTCTTCGGCGGCCGCATGCAGCATGGAGCGGGCGCAGACGCGGATCCCGAGCCGCCGCCGGTTCCGCACCGGCGCGTGCGCCAGCGTGAGCTGTTCAGGCTGGCTTCAAGCGGAAGGTTCCGGGCGGTAGTGGTCTCCACGGGCGGGCGCGTGGCACTCCCCGCGGCCTGGGCCGGGGCACGGCGCGCCCGTGTACCAGTCATCCTATGGGCCTCGCTGTGGGCGCATCCGCGCACCCCTGCACACTTCCTCAGCTACCACCTGCTGCGCCGCTGCTACCGCAAGGCCGACGCGGTGGTCACATATGGACCGCACGTCAGCGCCTATGTAAGCGCACGCGGCGCTCGCAACGTGTACATCGCACCGCAGGCGGTGGACAACGACTTTTGGAGCGATCCCGATGTGGCGGCGCCCGCTGAGCCAAGGTGGCCGGTGCAGGCAACGTTTATTTTGATGTTTGCCGGCCGCGTGGTGCGGGAAAAGGGCATAGGGGTGCTGATAGAGGCCTGGCGTGCATCGGGCCTTCGTGCACCTGCCGCCGCGCTCGTCCTCGTCGGCGTGGGGTCCTGCCCCCCTTGGATCCCCGCCGGCGGCGCGGTGCAGCTTGCGAATGAGGGCATTATCTGTATGGGTCCGCTGAACTCCGTGCAGCTGCGCAACTGCTATGCGGCAAGCAATGCTGCGGTACTGCCTTCGCTCCCGACCCGCAGCTTTCGCGAGCCATGGGGGTTGGTGGTCAATGAGGCCATGAACAGACAGTTGCCGGTGATCGTCAGTGATGCTGTGGGGGCAACAGCGGGAGGACTCCTGCGCAATGAGCGCAACGGATTGGTGGTGCCTGCCGGAGATTCCAGCGCGCTGGCCGGCGCGATCCGGCGCCTGGCCGAGGACCGTGCCCTGCGCGAGCGCCTGGGACGGGCCGGCGCGAGCGATGTGCGGGCATACAACTACGAGGCTTGGGCGGCCGGCTTTTCCGCAGCCCTGGCAAGCGCCCACGTCTCCCGGGACGGTTGCTAGCGTGCCCTGCTTGGCCCTGCGCAAGACCCTCCTTACGCTGCTGCTGGCGCTCGCGCTGGTGGCGTGGCTCGCGGCCCCGCGCGCGAATGCCGACGTGGGCACAAAGATCATCGAACGCTGCACGCACCATCAGTCAATCTCAGGCTTCTCCCAGCAGGACTACCGCCGCGCGCTGGAAGAGACCACAGCGGAAGTCAACGAGTACTCCGATTGCATCGAATTGATCCACAAGGCCCAGTTGGCCGCGGCCGGTCATGGCGTTGGTGGCGGCGGAGGAGGCGGCGGCGGGGGAGGCGGGCTGACTGCCAATGTCGCACCGCCCACACCGGCCGAGCAGCGAGCGCTGCAGGCCGCTCACAGCAGCGGGGCCACGCCGGTGAAGGTGGGCGGCAATACGGTGGCGCCAGGCGTAGTGCACGCCAATATCGCCTCCGCCGTCAGCTCGCTGCCAACCCCGCTGTTGGCGCTGTTGGTCTTCCTCCTCGCGGGAGCCCTGTCCATCCTCGCGCGAGCCATTCGCGAACGTGTCGGCACGCACCGCAACAACTGAGACCATCGCCGCGGGTCCGGATGCGGGGACCGGGGAATACGCGAGCGGACCGGGGAGTGGGTTGGAAGAGTGGAAGGCGCACCCAGCGCTCGTGCGCGCGGCAAGCGCCTTCGCCACACCGGCGATCACGCTGGGCGTGGCCGGGTTGCTGTGCCTGATCGTGTTCTACGCCAAGGGCGGGCCCGATTCGGTGAACCCCGGACCGATGACGACGCTAGAGATGACGCTCACACTGGCTGGCGGCTTGGCAGTGGCGGGCGTGGTAGCCCTCACGCCCGCCACCAGGACCACCTACGGACTATGGCCTGCAGGACTGCTGCTGGCCTTCGCGGCACTTTGCGCGCTATCGGTCGTATGGTCGGTCCAGCCCGATGAAAGCTGGCAGAACGCAAGCCAGATGCTGGCTTACAGTGCTTTGTTCGCCGCTGCTGTAGCGCTCGCCCGCGCCGCGCCCACACGCTGGCCCGCACTGCTCGGCGGAGTGCTGCTGGCTGCGGTGGTGGTGTGCGGATACGCACTCTTGACCAAGGTGCTGCCGGACAAGCTGGACTCAAGCGATGTCTATGCGCGCCTACGCGCGCCTTATGGCTACTGGAACGCCATTGGCCTGACCGCGGCGATGGGCGTCGTGGCCTGCATGTGGTTGGGCGCGCGCCGCGCGGGGCACGCGCTGCTGAGCGCGCTCTCCTACCCGGCGATGGGGCTGCTGCTGGTGACGCTGATGCTGGCCTACTCGCGCGGATCGCTGGTGGCTGTTGCAGTGGGTGTGACCTTGTGGTTCTGCGTAGTCCCACTGCGCCTGCGTGGCGCCGCGGTGCTTTTGAGCGGAGGTTTGGCCGCGGCGGTGGTCGTGGCGTGGAACTTCTCCCAGCATGCGCTCAGCAGCGACAAGGTGGCACTGGCACAGCGCGTGGACGCCGGCGCCCAGTTCGGCGTGGCGTTGGCGGCGATGCTCGTGGCGCTGACAGCGGCAGGCGTGGCGATCGGCTTTGCCGCGGGCCGCCACGCGCCCCGGCCGCTGACACGCAGACGCTTGGGCGCGATCCTGCTGAGCGTGCCCGTCATCGCGCTGCTGGGCATCTTGGGCCTGCTGGCGCACAGTCACCGTGGCCTCACGGGCAGCATCTCGCACGACGTGAGCGCCCTCACCGACCCCAACGCGCCGGTGCCGCTGAACACGCCGGGGCGCCTCACCTCGGTGGGCAGCGTACGTGCGCGTTACTGGAACGAGGCTCTGGAAGTCTTCGCCGAACATCCGGCCCTGGGCGCGGGCGCAGATGGATATGCGACCGCGCGCCTGCGCCACCGCACGGCGCCGCTGGACGTGCACCATGCCCATGGCTTCGTTGTGCAGACGCTTGCCGATCTGGGCCTAGTCGGCATGGCGTTGGTGCTCGCGCTGTTAGCCGCCTGGCTGGCTGCGGCCGGTCGCGCTACCCACCCTTGCAACCGCCGCTGGCAAAACTGGCGCTGGCGGCGCATCCAAGCGCCCTACACGGCGGAGCGCATCGCTCTGCTTAGCATGCTCTGCCTGGTCGTCATCTTCGGCGTGCATTCGCTCGTGGACTGGACCTGGTATTTCCCCGGCGACGCCTGCGTAGCGTTGCTATGCGCTGGCTGGCTGGCTGGGCGCGGGCCGCTTAGCCGCCAGCGCGCGGGTGAGCGGGTGAGCGGGTCTCGGCATCCCACCATGCCGTGGTGGCGCCGCCCGTCGCCGCGTACGGGCCTTGCGGGCGCGGTGTTGCTCGCCTCGCTGCTGGCAGCATGGGCACAGTGGCAGCCGCTGCGCTCCTTCGACGCTGCCAACGAGGCCTCGGCGCTGCTCTCGCACGACCCCCAGGGCGCACGCAAAGCGGCACTGCAGGCGGTTGCCCGCGACCCGCTTTCGGCGCAGGCCCTAATCACCCTCGCCACCGTGCAGCAGAACAACGGTGAAAGCGCACAGGCACGCGCCACGCTACAGAAGGCAGTGCGTCTTCAGCCCTCCAACCCGCAGACGTGGGTGGCGCTTGGCGAATATGACTTGCAGTCACACGATCCAGCAGACGCCCTCAACGAGCTGCGCGCGGCGATTTACCTCAACCCGCAGACGATCGCTCCCGAAGCGACGATTGCAGAGAACGCCGGCTTGCTCGGCGTGCGCAATGCCTACCTGCTGGCACTGCGCGAAACAGGCAGAGGTTAAAAAGGAGGCCCCGCCGAAGCGGGGCCTCCTGGCATAACCTGGGGCCTCTACCTATTCGCTGTTCTTCACAGCTGTAGCAGTGGCATTCTGCAACGTGCCGTTCAGGCGCGTGGTGTTGTGGCCGGCCGCGGAGGGCAGACCGAGCTTGGCGTTGACCGCCGGATCGATGAGGAACGAGAAGAAGCCACCGCAGCCTTCGGCTCCGGGAGCAGCGTACGCGTTGTCGACCAGCGAGTTGTTCTTGATGATGACCAGCTGGAATTCATCCTTGAATTCAAGTTCGCCGACGGCGCCGCTGATGGGCGTGTTCGGCGGGGGCGGGCTGGTGGTGCCGGTCGTCAGGTGCTGGACGATCGGGTGCGCCGCCGATCCGATATAGCAGCTGTTGCCCAGGAACGGGTTGCTCAGCTTCACACGGACAGGCAGTTCCAGCGCAGTGCCTTCCTGGAACAGCAGGTTGGTCCTGCTGATGCCGGGGTTAGCCACGAGTTCGGTCGTGGCCGTGACACCGGTGATGCCGTTGTTGATGAATTCGTTGAAGAGGTTCTGCAGCCACTGTGGCCAACCCGATGGGGCGATGATCCCAAGCAGACCGCCGGGAACCGTCAGCGGGGTCTTCGACAGCGTTTCACCGTTCTTCGCGGCCACGAATGTTTCCGCGCCCGTTTCTTCATTGAGGATGCTTCCACCCTGGAGGGTGATCGGCTTGTTGATCGGCACCGTCGTCGTGCCAACCTTGAATTCGCCGCCGGAGCTCACCGCATAGATGCAGAGGTTCACCGCCGGATTATTCGTGGGGCACTGCGCGAACACCGCAAAATCGCCCGTGGGACCTGACGCCAGGGCTGGAACCGCACCGACCAGCGCAATCGTCAGCGCCGCTCCCACGGCCAGCGCACAACGACGCAGACCCGTCAATCGATTCAAACCATCTCTGGTCATACTGCTCCTCGATTCGCTTTGAGTACAGATCGACCTACGGGAACGAGGCTACGGATCGACTTGCAGGGTCTCAAGGAATGTTTCTTATATCCGGAGAATTCGTCTCCAGCTGCAGTCTTTTTCCCTGCAATTTCCCGATTTCCTCAGTAGTCGTCTGCGGCGAACTACGGATCACCAACGGGTCCTGCGCGCCACCGCGAGCAGCGTTCGGCGCGCTCCAGGGACGCCACCCAAGCCACGTATCGCGATCTCTGCGAAGCCGAACTCCCCCAGCAGTTCAGCAAGCGTCGTGCGCGAGTAGAAGCGCAGGTGATCTGAGTGCGGATCGAAGCGCGCGGCGAAGGCGCGGCGCGAGAGCGCCACGCGCAGCAGCGTTAGCGGGCCGTGCGCGGGGGTGCTCAGCAGCAACAGGCCCCCTGGCCGCAATACACGCCGCGCCTGCGACAGCCACCCGGCGGTATCCGCCACGTGCTCGATGACCTCGCCCGCCCATACCGCATCGAAGCTCGCGTCCCGCAACTGCCACGGCCCCTGCGCTGGGATCACCCGCAGGTCGAGCTCGGGATGCGTCGTGCGCGCGCGGCGTAGGGGCTCCTCGGCCACGTCGATTCCCACGACATCTGTACCTGCGTGGAGCAGAGCTGCCGTAAAATGCCCTTCGCCGCAACCCACATCCACGACACGCTCACCTGAGTGCACGTGCGCGAGCAGAAACGCCAGTCGCGCCTGAAAGTCCTGGGGCTCGAGCCCAGCGGGCATCCTCTCCCATCGGCTTTCGTAGTAATCACTCAGGAACGACACTGGCAATATGCAGCGCAATTGAGTTAAAGATCGCCTCGATAACTGCTTCTCAGTACGCCCCCCGTCGCGAGAACACGGCGGGGATGGTCTTGAAGAGAATGGTGAGATCAAGGGCAAGCGACCAGTGCTCGAGGTAGAGGAAGTCCAGATGCACGAGGTCATCGAAGTCGAGCTCGGAGCGCCCGGAGACCTGCCACAGCCCGGTGATCCCGGGCAGGACGAGATAGCGCTTGCGGTGCCACTCCTCGAGCATCTCGAAGTCGCGCTCGGGCAGCGGGCGCGGCCCCACGAGTGACATCTCGCCGCGCAACACGTTCACGAGCTGCGGGAGCTCGTCCAGCGAGAAGCGCCGCAACAGACGCCCAACGGGGGTCATACGCGGATCGTCGCGGATCTTGAAGAGTGGCCCGGAGGCCTCGTTGAGCGCTTCGAGGTCGGCCTGGCGCTGCTCGGCGTCGGTGTGCATGGTGCGGAACTTCAGGCAGTCGAAGGGCCGCTGGCCGATGCCGGGACGCTTGGAGCGGTAGACAGCGGGGCCACGCGAGCTAAGACGCACGGCCAGCCAGATGCCCGCGAGCAGCGGGCTCAGGAGCACCAGCAAGACGACGGATCCGCCCACGTCGAAGCTCCGCTTCAAGAGGTAGTCGATGCCTTCGAAGACAGGCGGTTTGAGCTCGAAGAGCGGCACCGACTCTCCCGGCACGAACTCGGCGCGGTGAATCAGGATCTCCATCGTGGAAGGCGCCACACGCACACGCACCCCGCGCACGTGGCAGCGGTCGACGAGCTCGACGGCCTCGACCTGAGGAAAGTCGGGGTCGGCGATGATGACCTCGTCGATGCGCTCCTGCTCGAGCACGCGCTCGATGTCGGCGAGCGCGCCCAGCGAGCGCAGGCCGTTGGCGGGGAGCGTCTGCAGCGAGATGAACCCCACCACCGCGATTGGCGCATGAGGGATGTCACGCAGCGCACGGGCGACGTCGCCGATGTGCTGCCCTGTGCCCACGAGCACCGCCCGGCGCTGGCGGCCAGCGGCCCGCAGCAGCAGACCCGTGGCGCGGTCGTAGCCGGCGCGCAGCAGCGAGATGTACACCAGCGCAAACGCCAAAGAACCCCAGAAGATGTAGTAGCTCTGGAAGTGCTCGCCGCTGACGAGCGCGAACACGAGCGCGACGAAGGCGACCTGGAAGAGCGAGGCCACGATCCCTGTGGAACCAGGACGCTGGGCGCGTTCGGCGTAGAGGCGCGAGCGCGCGAACAGTAGCGCTGTCACGAGGTAGGCGAAGGCGAAGGACTGGCGCATGTCTTCGAAGGCCCGCGTCACGTCGAGTTGGCCGTGCACGACCACTTCCTTGCTCGCCAGTGCGGTGAAGATCGCCAGCGCCACGCCGATGAGATCGAGCGCCAGCAGCGAGAGCACGCGTATCGCCCGCCTGACCGTCTCCATGCGCAGCAGGAAGGAGATCGCGGGCGGCCGCTTGCGGCGCATGTCGGTGTCGCGCTCGGAGGGCTGCAGGCGCAGGGTCGACTCGGACAGCACCGGTATCTCCACCGGCAGAGGGTCCGGGGAGGGGGCGGGGGCTGCGGACCTTGCCGGCGAGGGAAGTCCCATCTCGCCGTTCACAACCGTTCAGGTTCGCAGATGTCGCGGTCGCGCAACCGGCTCACCGGCCCGAGCGTCCGAGCTCAATGGCCCAAGCGTCCGACCTCACCGGCCCGAGTCTCCCAACCTCACGGCCCCAAGCGTCCGACCTCACCGGCCCGAGTCTCCCAACCTCAACGGCCCCAAGCGTCCGACCCTCAACGGCCTGAGCGTCCGAGCAGCATCTCCACGCCGGACTCCTCGATGGTGCGCTTGAGGCCCTCGCGCAGCGCTACCTCGGGCGCCCAGCCCAAGAGCTCGCGCGCGAGCGAGATATCGGGCCGGCGCTGCTGGGGATCGTCCACAGGCAGCGCCTCATACACGATCTCCGAGGCCGACCCCGTCAGCTCGCGCACGATCTCGGCCAGCTCAAGCAGCGTGAATTCATCGGGGTTGCCCACGTTGACGGGGTCGTGGTAGCCGGATTCGGCGAGCGCGATGATGCCACGAATGAGATCGCTGACGTAGCAGAAGCTGCGCGTCTGACCGCCGTCGCCGAAGACCGTAATCGGCCGGTCGGCGAGCGCCTGGCGCAAGAACGTGGGGATCGCACGGCCATCGTGCGGGCGCATACGGCTGCCGTAAGTGTTGAAGATGCGCACGATCGCGGTGTCGACGCCCTGCTGGCGGTGGTAGGCCATCGTCAACGCCTCGGCATAGCGCTTGGCCTCGTCGTAGACGCCGCGGGGGCCGATCGGGTTGACGTGCCCCCAGTAGCTCTCAGGCTGGGGGTGCTGCTGGGGATCCCCGTAGACCTCACTGGTGGAGGCCAGCAGGAAACGCGCGCGCTTAGCCTTGGCCAGGCCGAGCGTGTGGTGGGTGCCGTAGGAGCCCACCTTGAGCGTGTGCAGCGGCAGGCGCAGGTAGTCGATCGGCGATGCGGGGGAGGCGAGGTGGTAGACGTAGTCCACCGGCTCCTCCACAGAGTAGGGCTCGATGATGTCGCAGTTGTAGTGCTCAAAGCGCGCGGGATCGCGGATGTGCTCGATGTTCGCGAGCGAGCCGGTCTCGAGGTTGTCCACGCAGATCACGCGGTGTTCGCAGCGCAGCAGCTCGTCGCACAGGTGCGAGCCGAGGAACCCGGCGCCGCCGGTCACCAGACAGGTAGCCACGCGCGGAGGATACCCTGCAAGCAATGACCGAGACACAAGACCACCTCACCGTCGCCCCCATCGTCGGCCCCGACGATCCGCGCCACTTCACCGACTCGGGCATTGAGATCGCCCCCCTCTACAGCGAGGCCGACCTCCCCGAGCAGCTGGAACTGGGGGAGCCGGGGGACTTCCCCTACACGCGCGGGGTGCACCGCGATATGTATCGCCGGCAGACGTGGACGATGCGCCAGTACGCGGGTTATGCCTCGGCGAAGGAGTCAAACGAGCGCTACCGCTACCTGCTCTCCAAGGGCTCCACGGGTCTCTCGATGGCCTTTGACCTGCCCACGCAGTTGGGCCTCGACTCCGACAACCCCCGCTGTCTGGGCGAGGTGGGGCGCACGGGCGTGGCGATCGACACGATCGATGACATGCGCACGGCCTTCGCGGGCATCCCGCTCGATCAGGTCTCCACTTCGATGACGATCAATGCCCCCGCGGCCTGCCTGCTGCTGCTGTACGAGCTGGTGGGCGAGGAGCAGGGGGTGCCCAGCGAGAAGCTGCGCGGCACCACCCAGAACGATGTGCTCAAGGAGTACATCGCACGCGGCAACTACATCTACCCGCCGCAGCCGACGATGCGCCTGACGACAGACCTCTTCCAGTACTGCCACGAACGGGTGCCGCGCTGGAACACGATCTCGATCTCCGGCTACCACTTCCGCGAGAAGGGCGCGAGCGCGGTGCAGGAGGTGGCCTTCACGCTCTGCTCGGGCATCGCCTACGTGCAGGCGGCGATCGAGAAGGGCCTCGACGTGGACGACTTCGCCCCGCGCCTGGCGTTCTTTTTCAACGGGCACAACAACGTCTTTCAGGAGGTCGCCAAGTTCCGCGCAGCGCGGCGCATGTGGGCGCACATCATGCGCGAGCGCTTCGGCGCCAGGAACCCCAAGGCCACGATGCTGCGCTTCCACACGCAGACCGGCGGCGTGACGCTGACGGCGCAGCAGCCGGAGAACAACATCGTGCGCGTGGCCCTGCAGGGCTTCGCGGCGGTCTGCGGCGGCACGCAGTCGCTGCACACCAATGGCTTCGATGAGGCGCTGGCGCTGCCCACCGAGCGCGCCGCCAAGATCGCGCTGCGCACGCAGCAGATCCTGGCGTACGAGTCGGGCGCCGCCGACACCGTCGATCCGTTTGCGGGCTCCTACTTTGTCGAGGCGCTCACCGATGAGATCGAAACGAGGGCCAATGAGCTGATCGGCAAGGTCGATGTGCTCGGCGGCTCGGTCAACGCGATCGAGTTCATCACCGGCGAGATCGACGAGTCGGCCTGGGGCTATCAGGAGCGCTACCGCATCGGCCAGGACATCGTGGTGGGCGTGAACAAGTACGAGGAGGAGGACATCGAAGTCCCCGACCTGCTGCGCGTGGACCCCGAGTCAGAGCGCGAACAGGTGGCGCGACTGACCGAGTTCAAGGCCAACCGCGACCATGAGCTGGTGGAGCAGCGCCTAGAAGAGCTCCGTGCCGTCGCACGGGGCAACGAGAATCTGCTGCCCGCTATCCGCCAGGCGCTCAAGGACCGCTGCTCGCTGGGCGAGGTGTGCGGGGCGATGCAGGACGTCTTTGGCAAGTACGCGCCTACGTTCTAAAGACCCCACAGTACGATTGCGACCATGCCCACAGCCCTCCTCCTCTACGAAGTCGTGCTCGCGCTGCATATCGCTGCCGTCGTGATGGCCTTTGGGGTGACCTTCGCCTACCCGATCATCTTCACGGTCATCTCGCGCCAGGACCCGCGCGCGCTCGCGGCGCTGCACAGGGCGGAGCTGGCGGTGGGACAGCGCCTGATCCAGCCCGGCCTGGTCGTCGTGCTCGCCGCTGGCATCTACCTGGCCAGCAAGCTCGAAGTCTGGAGCAGCTTCTATATCCAGTGGGGCATGGGCGCCGTGATCGTGCTTGGCGGCCTCGGAGGCCTCTTCTTTACTCCAACTGCACGCAAGCTGATCGCGTTGGCAGAGCGCGACGTGGCCGCAGCCGGGGATGGCGATGTCACAATGAGCCCTGAGTACCAGGCCCTCTTCAAGCGCCTGATCGTCGTGGGGTCGCTCGCCAGCCTGCTAGTGCTGGTGACGATCTACTTCATGACCACGCACACCGGCGCCTAATACTGGCGGGGGCGTACGGTCCCATCCCCTAGAAACAATCTCACGGGTTTGCTGTGTTCCAACCTTCTGTTCTGAGTCCCCACGATACCCTTAATCAGGATGAATAACGGATATCGCATCGCCGTCGTCGGCGCCACCGGACAGGTGGGGACGCTGATGTTGCGTCTGCTGGTGGAGCGCACCTTCCCGGCACGAGAGATCGTGCCCTTCGCCTCCGAGCGCTCGGCCGGGCGCGAGCTGGGGGACTTCGGCGCCGTGCAGATGCTGAGTAAGGACAGCATCGAGGGCTTTGACATAGCGCTCTTCTCCGCGGGCGGCGCGACCTCCGAGCAGTGGGCTCCTCGCTTTGCGCAAGCCGGGGCGATCGTAATCGACAACTCCTCGCGCTGGCGCATGGACAAGGACGTGCCGCTGGTGGTAAGCGAGGTGAACCCCCATGCGCTCGACGACCACAAGGGGATCGTCGCCAACCCCAACTGCTCGACGATGCAGATGGTCGTGGCACTCAAACCGATCCAGGACGCGGCGGGGATCGAGCGCCTGGTGATCTCCACCTACCAGGCCGTCTCCGGCACGGGCCGCCGCGCCGTGGAGGAGCTCTTAGAACAGACCCACGCGCTGCTGCACGGCCGAGAGATCCCACCACCCCATTCATACGCCCACCAGATCGCCTTCAATGCCCTCCCCCACGCGGGCAGCTTCGCCGCGGGCGACGACCACACCGACGAGGAGCGCAAGCTCATCAACGAGACGCGCAAGATCCTCGAAGACCCGTCGATCAAGGTGAGCGCCACATGCGTACGGGTGCCCGTGCTCAACGGTCACTCCGAGGCAGTGAACGTACAGACCCGCACGCCGCTCACACCCGCGCGGGCGCGGCAGCTGCTCGCGGAGGCCCCGGGCGTGATGGTCATCGACGATCCTCCCGCCGCGCGCTATCCGCTGGCGATCGAGGCTGCCGAACGCGACGAGGTGCTGGTGGGGCGTATCCGCCGCGATCCCGGCCACGAACAGGCGCTCGACCTCTGGATCGTCGCCGATAATCTGCGCAAGGGAGCCGCCACCAACGCCGTGCAGATCGCGGAGCTGCTCGATGCGCGCGGCCTCATCGCCCCCCGCGATGCGCGGACTGCCGTTTAGGGGGCTGCGTTTCTGCTCCTAGCATCTACTCTCTATCTACTCTCCCATCCCAGAGCGGGAAAGTAGACAGGGGCCGCATAAGAGAGAAGGAGTCCCGGAGGATCGCGCGAACTCGTGAGCGATGATCTCCTCGGAGGTGAAGCGCACGCTGGTCAAATCCCCGCCGGAGCTGTGGACGGAGCTCAGCGACCCTGATTCGCTCGCGCGCCATCTCAGCGAGTTCGGCAAGATCCGCATCCTGCGCAGCGAACCGGAGAGCCTCGTGGAGTGGGAGGGCGGGGAGATCACCGGCACCGTGCAGCTCGAGCCCTCCGGCTGGGGCACCAAGGTCACCCTCACCGCCATGCGCGTCCTGCCTGAGCCGCCCACATCAGCTCAACCCGAGCCGGTTATCGAACCCGAACCTGAACCTGAGCCCCAACCCGCTGAGCCAGAGCCAGAGCCAAAACCTGGATTCTTTGCTCGCATTTTCCGTCGTCGCCCCAAGGTGGACCCACTGCCTGAGCCGGAGCTTGAGTCCGAGCCCGAGGTGCAGGAGGAAGAGCAGCAGCCGGACATCGCCGCCGAACTACTGGCGCTGGAAGAGTCGGCGGCGGCGGAGACAACCGCTGTGCTCACGGCCGTCTTGGACAGGCTGGGCGCCGCACACCACCGGCCGTTCTCCCGCGCCTAAAGCGCTCCTAGAGCGCTCCTCCAGCGCGCCTAGAAACATCCGCGCTGGATAACATCAGCGCCGCGATGCGCGAGAAGGCACCGGAGACCTACGAGGAGAAGCTGGCCCAGCTGCAGCAGCTGCGCGAGGCCGCGGTGCACAGCGCGCCGGAGGCGGAGGAGAAGCAGCATGCACGGGGCAAGTACACGGCGCGCGAGCGCGTGGAAAAGCTGCTCGACCCGGGCAGCTTCCAGGAGCTCGACACATTCGTGCGCCACCGCACGTATGAGTTCGAAATGCAGAAGAACCGCCCCTGGGGCGACGCGGTCGTGACCGGTCACGGCACGATTGATGGCCGCACGGTGTGCGTGTTCAGCCAGGATTTCACCGTCTTCGGCGGCTCGTTGGGCGAGGTGATGGGCGAGAAGATGTGCAAGATCATGGACCTGGCGGCAAAGATTGGCTGTCCAGTGATCGGCATCAACGACAGCGGCGGGGCGCGCATCCAGGAGGGCGTGGTGTCGCTGGGCAGCTACGGCGACGTGTTCCTGCGCAACGTTCGCTGCTCGGGAGTGATCCCGCAGATAAGCCTCGTGATGGGACCGTGTGCGGGCGGCGCCGTGTACTCGCCGGCGATCACGGACTTCATCTTCATGGTGAAAGAGACCTCTCATATGTTCATCACGGGCCCCGACGTGATCCGAACGGTCACCGGCGAGGAGGTGGGCTTTGAGGAGCTGGGTGGGGCGATGTCGCACAACACCAAGTCGGGTGTCGCGCAGTTCGCGAGCGAGGATGAGGATGCGTGCCTGGAGGACTGCCGCTACCTGCTGAGCTTCCTGCCGTCGAACAACCTGCAGGTGACGCCCCGCGTGCAGCCCACGGATGACCCGCTGCGCATGGATCCCGAGCTCGACCACGTCGTCCCGGACAACCCCAACAAGCCCTATGACATGCGCGACGTGGTGCGCCTGATTGTCGACGATGGCGAGTTCTACGAGGTGCACGAGCACCACGCGAAGAACATCATCTGCGGCTTCGCGCGCTTGGATGGCTACACGGTGGGCATCGTGGGCAATCAGCCCAGCCAGCTGGCGGGCGTGCTCGATATCGACGCCTCGGCGAAGGCGGCGCGCTTCGTGCGCACGTGCGACGCCTTCAACATCCCCTTGCTGACGTTCTGCGACGTGCCGGGCTTCCTCCCGGGAACGGCGCAGGAGTGGGGCGGCATCATCCGCCACGGCGCAAAGCTGTTGTACGCCTTCGCGGAGGCGACGGTGCCGAAGGTGACGATCATCACGCGCAAGGCCTATGGTGGCGCGTACGACGTGATGTCTTCAAAGCACCTGGGGGCGGATTTCAACTTCGCGTGGCCGACAAGCGAGGTCGCGGTGATGGGCCCGGAGGGCGCGGTGAACATCATCTACCGCCGCGACCTAGCCGCCTCGCCCACGCCCGATGAGCGCCGCCAGACGCTGATGGACGACTACAAGGCGCGCTTCGCCAACCCCTACACGGCAGCGGAGCGCGGCTATATCGATGACGTGATCGTCCCGCACGAGACGCGCCCGCGGCTGATCACAGCGCTACAGACGCTGCAGACCAAGCGCGAGCCGGGACCCAAGCGCAAGCACGGCAACATCCCGCTTTAGAGGTGGCGCAGTCGGCCGGAGGCCGACGAGCCGGGCCCCTCTTTATTCAGACTCGACGACTGCGCTTTTCGCCGGCGCGCAGCCACCACGGGTAGGTCAGGAAAAGCAGCGCGGAGAGCGCGTGCGTGCGGCGCCCAGCGTGGCGGAAGTCGAAGCGAAAGATGCCAGAATTGAGCATCCAGTCGCGGCCGTCCTGGGCGCGGCAGGCCTCCCAGATGCGCTTGGTCCAGGGCAGGTTGAGATACAGGGAGATGCTGGTAGCCAGGAAGGCGGCGGCGGTGGCGGTATGCACGACGCGCGCGGCGGGGGCCTGCTCGTCGGGCATGAGGCGCCCGTAGGCGCGGCCGGTGGCATACAGCCAGGGGGGATCGATCAGGAAGGACATGGGCGCTGCAGCAGATGGTAGGCCAAGCGGGTGGCCAGCGCCATAATCGTAATCTGGGGGTTCACGCCGAGCGAGCTGGGGACGACGCTGCCGTCAGCCACGTACAGTCCCTCGATGCCGTGCACCTGGAGGTTGGCGTCGACTACGCCGCGCCCAGGATCGGCGTCGGCGCGCGCGGTGCCCAGTGGGTGGAAGGCCATCAGGCGCAGGTCCTTGGCGCGCACCTGCTCGGGCTGGGTGCCTTCGGGCAGCGGCAGGTAGACCTCGCGCGCACCGGCGCTGTCGAAGAGCTCGCGCATACGCCGTATGCCACTGCGGAAGCGGCCGAGGTCGCGCGCGTCGAGGTCGTAGGTAATCCACGGCCGGGTGGGTGGGTAACCCATCATCCTGCGCACGCGCCCACGCGAGGAGTCGCTGACCATCAGACCGACCTGCGCGAGGTGGCGGTAGGAGCGCATCGCCCGTGCATGGCGCTCGCCCTGCAAGGGCAGCGAAGCGGCCGCGTAGGAAGGCGGACCGGCGATGCCCTCGAACATGATCCCCTCCTGCGCCCACTCGTCTACGTAGAAGCTCTGAGGAACCCCCTTGGCCATGTCCACGACCTCGTCCATCAGGGCAAAACCGGCGGTGGCGGGGTGCATCGAGAGGTTCGCGCCCAGCTGACCGGACTCGCCGCCGATGCCATTGGCAGCGAAGAGCAGCGGGGTGTGGATGGTCCCGGCGGCTACGACGACGCGGGGAGCCTGCACCTCGATAGGACCACCATCGGCCATGCGGGCGCCCACGCTGCGCACCCTCCCGCCGCGCACCTCGAGCTTGTGCACTGTCGCCCCGGTGAGAATCTGCGCGCCTGCTTTTTCAGCCCGCGGCACGTAGGTGATGCCGGTGTGCTGCTTGGCAGAGGTGGGGCACCCAAATGCGCAGACCCCGGAGCCGACGCAGCCGCGCGCGTTGCGGCGCAGGTAGCCGTGGGACCACCCCAGCCGCTCGGCGCCGCGCAGCGACACCGCGGCGTTGCGACCCGCGAGCTCAGGCGTGACCTCGCTCACTGACAGCGCCTCCTCGACGCGCGCAAAACAGCGATCAAGCGTTTCTGAATCGAGCTCCAGCCCGAAGTCCCGGCGCCAATGCTCAAGCACATGGGGCGGCGTGCGAAAGCAGGTGCCGGAGTTGACGAGCGTGGTGCCGCCCAGGCCGCTGCCCAGCGGCAGCACAATCGGCGGCGTGCCGACAGTGAGCGTCTGCCCAGCTTCGCGGTAGAGCCGGGCAAGCATCTGCGGCGGTCGCGCTGTGAATTCGTCAGGATCGTGCCAGGGTCCCTGCTCCAATACGACCACCCGCGCGCCGCCCTCGGCCAGCTCGGCTGCCACGACGGCCCCGCCGGCGCCGGCGCCGATCACGCAGACGTCGGCCTCATATCCGCTCACGGCCGCCCCCCGGCGTGCTCCACGGCGGCCCTTCGGCGCGCAAGCTCACGGGCGCCCCTCGGTGCGTCGCAGCGCGCGCCCGCGGGCGACGACCGCCTCGGCGTCCCAGCCGAGCGCGCGAGCCACTACGGGGTCCTCGTAGCGACTCATCCCAACAAGTGCACGGCCCACCTGGGCCAGCGGGGGAAAACGGCTCAGGAGCGCAGCTCCGCGGGGGCGGCGCGCCAACGCGAACACCAGCTGCAGCCCCGTGCGCTGCGGCTGCGGGGTCGCCGCGATGAACTCATCCAGCCCCCTATCCACACTTCGAGTCTAAGGGCTTATCCAAGAGGCTTCTAAGCTGCGTCAAACTATGGCGATGCCCAACCGTCGTCCCCAGCTGGAACTCATCGCGCCCAATGCCTCGCCGCAGGAGGCAGCAGCGATCGTCGCCGCATTGGAGCGCTTCATGCGCGATACGGCGCCGCCGTTGGCGCCACAGGCAGCCCCTCCTGACCCCTGGCGCCGGGGCGCTTTACTGGAAGGCGCGAACCACGAGCCCGAGGGGCTGACCTCTTGGGCCGAAAATACCTGAAAGGCACCTGTCTTTATGTATATTGTCCTTGAGTTGAGAACGAACCCGCAAGGAGACCGTTAGCCCATGGAGCCCGGTTCCATAAGCACCCAGATCGAAGAGCCGACCACCGACGCGACAGCGCAGAGCAACGGCGCCAGCAACGGCAGGGGCACACTGGCCGACCCGGAGGTCTACGAGAACGTCCCCGGCCACGTGATCCCGATCCTGCAGCAGGAGTTCGAGGACTTCAAGACGGAAGCCGGGAAGTTTTTAGAGGGGCAGACGCCCGAAGATGAGTTCATCAAGTTCCGCCTGCGCCAGGGCGTATATGGGCAGCGCCAGCCGGACGTGCAGATGATCCGTACGAAGCTGCCCTTCGGCGGCATCACGCCGGAGCAGATGGAGAAGTTTGCGGATGTGGTCGAAAAGTACGCGCCGCTGGGTAAGGGCCATGTGACGACGCGGCAGAACATCCAGATGCACCACATCCCGCTGCCAGAAATCGAGCAGGCGATCAGCGAGTTGGGCGAAGCGGGCCTCTCCAGCCGCGAGGGCTGCGGCAATACGGTGCGCAACGTTACGGGCGATCCCTGGGCGGGCGTGGCCAAGGACGAGCTCTTCGATCTCACTCCCTACGCGGGCGCGTATGTGCGCTACTTCGTGCGCCACCCCACGACGCAGGCGATGCCGCGCAAGATCAAGACGGCCTTCGACGGCGGCCCCATGGATCGGGCGATCAGCGGCATCCACGACATCGCCTTCAGGGCGCGCGAGCAGGAGATCGAGGGCCGAGGAACCGTTCGCGGCGCGCAGATGCTGGTCGGCGGAGGCACGTCGATCATGCCGCGCGTAGCGCCGGTGCTGTACGAGTTCGTGGAGCTCGACAACGGCGAGTACCTGAAGATCAGCGAGGCGGTCTTCCGTATCTTCGACCGTCAGGAGTGGCTGCGCGTGAACCGCGCGCGGGCGCGCATCAAGGTGTTCGTGGACAAGTTCGGCATCGATGAGCTGCGTAATCAGGTCGAGGAGGAGCTCAAGGGCAGTTGGGTCAATGAACGCGACTTCCGCGTGGAGCACCGCCTGTTCCTGGACGACGAGGAGCTGAGCGCGCCGGCCAAGCCGGTCAGCTACGGCAGCCCCAACGGAGACTTGTCAGAGTTCGACCGCTTCCGCACAGCAAACGTGCAGGAGCAGCGCCAGAAGGGCTTCGTGACGGTCGAGGTGAAGATCGTGCGCGGCGACCTCACCCCGGAACAGTTCCGCGGCCTGGCCACGATCATGCGCGAGCACTCGGGCGGCTATGCGCGCTCGACGGTGCAGCAGAACCTGGTGCTGCGCTGGGTGCGCGAGGAGAGCGTGTACGACGTGTGGCGCGCGCTCTGCGAGCTGGATCTGGGCGACGCGGGCTCGCGCGAGATCAACGACGTGGTCTCGTGCCCCGGCACCGACTCATGCAAGCTGGGCATCACCAGCTCGATGGGCCTCAACGAGGCGGTGCAGGAGCGCATCGAAGCGATGGGCATCACCGATCCTTTGACGAAGCAGATCCACATCAAGATGAGTGGCTGCCCGAATGGTTGCAGCCAGCACCACGTTGGCTCGATCGGCTTCTATGGGGCCTCGATCAAGGTGGGCGAGCATACGATCCCCGCGTATATCCCGCACGTGGGCGGCGTGTACGAAGGCGGTGACGTGGTCTTCGGCACGCGCCTGAAGCTGCGCCTGCCGGCCAAGCGCGTGCCCGACGCGATCGAGCGCTGGCTGCGCCACTACGAGGCCAGCCGCAACGAGGGCGAGACGTGGAACGACTTCATCGCGCGCGTGGGCACGCCCGAGCTGGAAGCCCTCGTGAAGGAGCTCTCGCTGCCGGTGGAGTTCAGCTTGGAGAACATGGGCCAGTTCATCGACTGGAAGCGCAACGCACCCTTCCAGGTGATCCGTGGCGAGGGCGAGTGCGCGGTTTAGAGTCAACCCTACGCGAGGCCGCGGAGCGCCACGGCGAGCGTGCTGTCCTGCTGTGCTCCTTCCAGAAGGAGGAGTCGGTGCTGCTTGACGAGCTACTGCGTATCGGTGACGGGCGCACGCCTGTGAGGATCGTGACGATCGACACCGGGGTCCTCTTTCCGGAGACACTCGACACCTGGCGCCAGTTCGAGGAGCGCTTCGGGGTGAGCATTGAGGTTCAGGACGCAAGTCGCGCCGGAGCACCATGGAGCGGCCCGGAGGACTGCTGCTCGATCGCGAAGGTGGCTGCCCTGGAGCGTGCTTTGGAGGGCGCCGAGGCATGGATAACGGGCATCCGCCGCGAGCAGGGCCCCACACGCGAGGACACGGAGCTGATCGAACGCGACACGGTCCGCGGCATTCAGAAGTACAACCCGCTGGCGCTGTGGAGCGAGAAGGACCTGTGGCGGCGCATCCACGAGCACGGGCTTCCATACAACCCCTTACACGACCAGGGCTACGCATCGATCGGCTGCGAGCCCTGCACCTTGCCAGGCGCGGGCCGCGAGGGGCGCTGGGCAGGCAGCGAGAAGACCGAGTGCGGCTTGCACGTCGAAGACCTGCGGGCGAGCGGCGTGGCGGCAAACCGGAGTGCCGCGAGCGGTCAGACCGTCGTAAGCGGCAGGGACGCCGCATGACGCGATGCTAGGCATCAGTCCCGAGATAGTGCTGTTCGGCCTCGGCGTGGGCATCCTCATCGGCCTGACGGGGATCGGCGGCGGCTCGCTGATGACACCGCTGTTGATCATCGTGCTGGGCGTGCAGCCGGTGGTGGCGATCGGCACGGACCTGATGTATGGGGCGATCACCAAGACGCTGGGCGGTTACAGGCATCTGCGCAAGGGCACGGTCGATCTGACGGTCTCCAAGTGGCTGGCCTTCGGCAGCGTTCCGGGGGCGCTATTGGGAGTGCTGCTGGTCGACCGCCTACACAAAGCGTACGCCAAGGAATTCGACCAGGTGCTGCTGGGCTGCGTGGCGGCAGCGCTCTTGATGGTGGCCACGGTCGTGCTGGTGCGGACTTTCCTGCTGAGACACCTAGCCGCCGGCGAGCGCGAGACGTTCACGTTCACCACCCGCACAAAGGCAGCGGCGATCGTGCTGGGCTTCGTGCTGGGCACGATCCTGGGCCTGACGTCGGTGGGCAGCGGCGCGCTGATCGGCGTGGCGCTGATCGTGCTCTTCCGCCTGACACCCAAGCGGGTCGTGGGCACGGACGTGTTCCACGCGGCGCTACTGCTGTGGGTGGCGGGGACGGCGAATGTGATCAGCGGCCACGTGGACTATGGCCTGATGGGCAACATCCTGATCGGCTCAATCCCAGGCGTATGGATCGGGACGCACTTCATCGACCGGGTGCCCACACATGCGCTGCGCGTGACGCTGGGCGCGGTGCTGCTGGGCAGCGCCCTAGCGATGGTCAAGAACGCGGGCGGGCACATGCCGGTGGGTGTCATCTTCGGCGTGCCGGTGGCGGTGGGCGTGGTGGGGTGGCTGCTGAGCGGCGCTCGTCCGGCATGGCTTGGCGGCGGTAAGGCCGCGGTCTCGGGCAAAGCTGCGTTGAGCGCCCCGGAGCGACCATGAGCGCAGCGATACAGACGCAGCTCAACGCCCCAGAGCGGCGATGAGCGCGACAACGCGAATGCAGCTGAGCCACCTGCGCGCGCTGGAGAGCGAGGCGATCCATGTGATGCGCGAGGTGGCCGCGGAACTGGAGCGCCCGGTGCTGCTGTTCAGCGGGGGCAAGGACTCGATCGTGTTGCTGCGCCTGGCGGAGAAGGCGTTCCGCCCAGCTCCCTTCCCGTTCCCGCTGATGCACGTGGACACGGGCCACAACTTCCCGGAGGTGATTGAGTTCCGCGATCGCCGCGTGGCCGAGCTGGGCGAGCGGCTGATCGTGGCGAGCGTGCAGGAGTCGATCGATAAGGGTCGCGCGGTCGAGGAGACCGGGCCAAGAGCTTCACGCAACCGCCTGCAGACGGTGACGCTGCTGGACGCGATCGCCGAGCACGGCTTCGACGCGGCCTTCGGCGGCGCACGCCGTGATGAGGAGCGGGCGCGCGCAAAGGAGCGCGTGTTCTCCTTTCGCGATGACTTCGGCCAGTGGGACCCCAAGAACCAGAGACCGGAGCTGTGGAACCTCTACAACGGGCGCATCAAAAAGGGCGAGCACGTACGCGTCTTCCCGCTGTCGAACTGGACGGAGCTCGACGTATGGGAGTACATCGACGCCGAGACGTTGGAGGTGCCTTCGATCTACTTCGCGCACGAGCGCGAGGTGTTCGCGCGCGACGGCATGCTCTATGCCTGGCGCGAGGGCACCGAGCTGATCGACGGCGAGACGGTCTTCAACGAGACAGTGCGTTACCGCACGGTGGGCGACATGAGCTGCACAGGCGGCGTGCGCTCGCAGGCAGCGACGCTCGAGGAAGTGGTGGTGGAGATCGCGGCGACGCGCATCACCGAGCGCGGCGAGACGCGCGCGGATGACCGCGTGAGTGAGGCCGCGATGGAGGACCGCAAGAAGACGGGGTACTTCTGATGACGTTGGACCTACTGCGCTTCACGACGGCCGGATCGGTGGACGACGGCAAGAGCACGCTGATCGGGCGCCTGCTGTACGACACCAAGCAGGTGTTCGAGGATCAGCTGGAACACGTGGCGCAGGCGAGCGAGCGCCGCGGCGGCTCGGGCGTTCTGGATCTGGCGCTGCTGACCGATGGCCTACGGGCGGAGCGCGAGCAGGGCATCACCATCGATGTCGCCTACCGCTACTTCGCGACGAGGAAGCGCCGTTTTATCATCGCCGACTGCCCGGGCCACCAGCAGTACACGCGCAACATGGTGACGGGCGCCTCGACGGCGGACCTGTCGGTGATCCTGTTGGATGCGCGCAAGGGCGTGCTGGAGCAGTCGAAGCGTCATGCGTTCATCAGCGCGCTGCTGGGCATACCGCACGTTGTGGTAGCGGTGAACAAGATGGACCTGGCGGAGTATTCGCAGGCGCGCTTTGACGAGCTGGCGCTGGAGTTCGCTGAGTTCGCGGCAAAGCTCGACAGCGGAGCGGAGCTGACGTACATCCCGATGTCGGCGCTCGAGGGCGACAACGTGGTGGACCGCTCCGAGCAGATGCCCTGGTATGAGGGCCCCACGCTGCTGGAGCTGCTGGAGAGCGTGGAGGTAGCCTACGACCACCCCTACGACACGCCCGCACGCTTCCCAGTGCAGTGGGTGATCCGCCCGGCGACATCGGCGGACTACCGCGGCTACGCAGGCCAGCTGGCAAGCGGCGCGCTGCACAAAGGCGAGGAGGTCGTGGTACTCCCCGGCGGCGGTCGCACGAAGATCAAGACGATCGACACCTACGACGGCGAGCTCGAGGAGGCGGTGGCGCCGATGTCGCTGACGCTGCTCCTGGAGGACGAGCTGGACGTCTCGCGCGGAGAGCTGATCTGCCGCCCCAGCGAGGCGCCGAGGGTGGCGCGGGAGCTCGAGGCTGACGTGTGCTGGCTGAACGAAAGGCCCCTGCGAGCAGGGGGGCGTTATGTGATCAAGCACACCTCGCGCAGCGCGAGCGCGGTTGTGGAGGAGTTGCGCGATTGCGTGGACGTGCACACGCTGGAGCGCATAGGCGCGCCAGCGGAGCTGGCGCTGAACGACATCGGCCGCGTGCGACTGCGCACGAGCGCGCCACTGAGCTTCGATCCTTACACGAGCAACCGCCGCACGGGCAGCTTCATCCTGATCGATGAAGCAAGCAACGAGACGGTCGGCGCCGGCCTGGTGGCCTCCAGCAGCGCCTGAGGATCTCCGACGGCCGCTCGTCCAGCGGCCTCCAGCAGCGCCTGAGGGCTGAAGCCGATCTGAGGCCTGCCGGCGGCGCTCAATAGCCCAAGACAGGCCGCAAAATCAGAGACGTCCGGAGCCAACTGGCCGAACAGACCCGCTAGCGAGCACTTCTTTACGAAATCTTTGCTTGCGCAGCCAGGTACGGGAATACGATTGCAGAGCCAAATCCGTTGACCGTTCGTGCAGGTGCACGAAATCTTTCGAAAATTCGTGCAGATGCACATTGACGTGGCCGCGAAAGTCCTGTACTTCTTAGCGGTATTCGAAAAGACAGAACCGCTCGGCCAGTGGGGCGGCGCGAAGCTTGACTGGTGTGACGACCCCCCAGTGTCGTCCACCCAGGCAGGCATGGGGCACTGAACGCGAAAGCGTGCCAGGGCAGTGTCCCAAGCTCGCGTCCGGGGTTTGTGGAGCGCTTACCCCGGACGCGAGCGTGCCTGCCACCGGCGACGCACGGGGGGGCCGCGAAGCTTTAGGCTGCCGCTCCTAGATGTTCACGAAGGTCCTGGTAGCCAACCGCGGCGAGATCGCCGTTCGCATCATGCGCGCTCTGGAGGAGATGGGGATCGCCTCGGTGGCGGTGTACTCCGAGCTCGATCGTGATGCCCTGCACGCAAAGCGTGGCGATGAGGCCTACAACCTCGGCGAGGGGCCGGCGGCGGAGAACTATCTGAGCATCGAGAAGATCCTCGACGTGGCCAGCCGCAGCGGTGCTGAGGCGATCCACCCCGGCTATGGCTTCCTGGCGGAGAACGCGCCCTTCGCGCAGGCGTGCGAGGAGGCGGGAATCGTCTTCATCGGCCCACCGGCGAGCGCGATCGAAGCGATGGGTTCGAAGACCCGTGCGCGCGAGCTGATGGCGGCGGCAGGGGTGCCGATCGTGCCGGGCACGACCGAGCCGGTGGCCACCGTGGCGGACGCGCTGGAGATCACACTAAGAGACATCGGCTTCCCGGTGGCCGTGAAGGCCGCGGGCGGCGGCGGCGGCAAGGGCTTCAGGGTGGCGCTGAGCGAGGAGGAGCTCGAGGGCGCCTTCGAGGGCGCGAGCCGCGAGGGCGAGAAGTTCTTCAGCGACCCGACGGTGTACCTGGAGCGCTACCTGCCCGACCCGCGCCACGTAGAGGTGCAGGTGCTGGCGGACCGCCACGGCAACGTGATTCACCTGGGGGAGCGCGACTGCTCGATCCAGCGCCGCCATCAGAAGGTGATCGAGGAGAGCCCGGCGCCGGAGTGGATCGTGAGTCCTGAACTGCGAGCGCGCATCGGCGAGATCGGCGTCGAGGCGGCGCGCGCGGTGGACTACGTGGGGGCGGGCACAATCGAGGGCCTCCTCGCCTCGCACGACGGGGGAGCGGCCGAGTATTTCTTCCTGGAGATGAACACGCGCGTGCAGGTCGAGCACTGCGTGACCGAGATGACGACGGGCGTTGACATCGTCAAGGAGGGCATCCGCGCGGCAGCGGGCAAGGCCCTGTCCTACAAGCAGCAGGACATAGAGCTGCGGGGCCACGCGATCGAGTGCCGCATCAATGCCGAGGACGCCTCCAAGAATTTCGCGCCGGCGCCGGGAAAGATCGGCGCCTACAAGGAGCCCAGCGGCCCAGGCGTGCGCGTGGACTCGGGCGTGGGCGCAGGCGGAGAAGTATCGCCGATGTACGACCCCATGGTGGCGAAGCTGATCGTGTGGGACACCGATCGCGCGCAGGCCACCAAGCGCATGCGCAGAGCGCTACGGGAATACGAAATCGAGGGTCTAAAGACCCTGATCCCTTTCCATGAAGCGCTGCTGAGCACCGACCAGTGGGAGCGCGGGGAGACGTGCCGCGATCTGCTGGAGGACAGGCAGTGGCTAAAGACGTTGGCCTTCGCTGCGCCAGCCCCGCAGGTGGATGAACAGGAGGCTGAGAAGGTCGAGCAGAGCTACATGGTGGAGGTTTCGGGCAGACGCTTTGACGTGCGCGTGGTGGGCGAGGCGCCGAGCAGCGCGGCGCAGTACGCCGGCATGAACGGCACGGCGCCGACGGCAGGGCGCAAGGCGCCCAAGCGCGGCACCGATCGCAGATCGGCCAGCAAGCCATCTTCGGGGGGAGGTGGGTCCGACACCCTGCCCTCGCCGCTACAGGGAAACGTGTGGAAGGTGCTGGTCAAGCAGGGAGATATGGTGCAAGAGGGTCAGCTGCTGTGCATCATCGAGGCAATGAAGATGGAGAACGAGATTACCGCCCACAAGGCGGGCCTCATCGCCGAGTTGCCGATCGCCGAGGGTGCGCCGATTGCCGCGGGCGCCCCGATTGCGACGATCAAGAGCGCGTCAGAGTAGGTCTCCCGCCGGACGGTAGGTCCGGAATGTTTCTATTTACTTGACGGCCCGACCGCGATCCGGCACAGTTGGAGGACGTCCCAGTATTCGGACGCGTTGCCTCCACTGACAGGCCCGATCGCCCTTGCCCACACACACTCAGAGCTCACTCGCCGTCGAAGACCCACCTGAAGCGACATGCCTGGTCTCGGTGGTGATCCCATGCCTGAACGAGGCCGAGAACATCGAGCAGTGCGTGGAGATAGCACGCAGGACGATGGCGCGGGCGGGCATCCTCGGCGAGGTGGTGGTGGCCGACAACGGCTCTGAAGATGGCAGCGCGGAACTGGCAGAAGCCGCGGGCGCGCGCGTCGTACACGAGCCGCTACGTGGCTACGGCAGTGCCTACCTTGCCGGCTTCGCCGCGGCGCGCGGACGCTACATCGTCATGGCAGACGCCGATCTGACGTACGACTTCAACGAGATTCCCCGTTTTCTGGCGGAACTGGAAGCGGGCGGGGACATGGTGATCGGCGACCGCATGGGCAACATCCATCCCGGGGCGATGCCCTGGCACCACCGCTACATCGGCAACCCGCTGCTCTCGAGCTTCCTGAACTTGCTGTTCCACACCGGCGTAAGCGACGCGCACTGTGGCATGCGGGCCTTCCGCCGCGAACATCTAGAGCGCCTGGATCTGCGCACGACCGGCATGGAGTTCGCCTCGGAGATGGTGGTGCGAGCGGCCAAGGCCAAGCTCGACATCCGTCAGTTGCCGATCGAATACCACGCACGCGGTGGGGAATCGAAGCTCTCGAGCTTCCGCGACGGCTGGAGGCACCTACGCTTCCTGCTGCTGCACTCCCCCAAACACCTCTTCATCCTGCCGGGCGCGGCGATCGCGGCGCTGGGGGCATTGATCTGCGTGATGGTGGCGGCCCACATCGACGTGCTGGGCCGTCAGTGGGCGGTGCACACGCTGATCGCCGGCTCGCTGCTGTTGATCGTGGGCGCGCAGATCGTGAGCCTGGGACTGTGCGCGCTGGCATACGCCACCTATTTCATGGGCGAGCACGATCCGTGGTTCGAGCGAATGAGCCGCCGCTACCGACTCGAGCAGGGCCTGATGTTGGGCGGAGCGGTGGCGCTGCTGGGGATCGCGATGGTGGCAGTGGTGATGCTCGAATGGATCCAGAGCGGCTTTGGCAGCCTCGTGCAGGAGCGGGTGGCGATCGCCGCCGCGACGCTGGTGGTGCTGGGCATGCAAATCGCCTTCACCTCGTTTCTGCTCAGCATCCTCGGACTGCGGCGGCGCTAGTGCGCATCCGCATCACGATCGCCATCGGGCTGGCGCTCACGGTCGTTGCCGTGGGCGTGGCCCTCGCGCGCAAGCCGCTGGTACGGGCGGGAACCGACGGAACCCCGCTGCCCACTGAAGTCGGCGCCACCCCGGCGCCCACCACCGTCTGCCAGGGCGAAGAGACGGTGCCGGCGGGCACCACGGCGATCCGCGTTTCGATGCTGTCGCTGATGGGACCACGGCTCAAACTCCTCGCCCGCTCGCAGGGGCAGGTGGTGACGAGCGGCGAACTCGGCTACGGCTGGACCGGCTCGATCGTCTCAATCCCAGTGGCGCGCGTTGCGGGCACCCACCCGCACACGACGATCTGCGTGTCGTTGGCAAAGCGCCGGCAATTGGTGAACCTGCGGGGGGCAAACACGAAGTTCGCGCCCGCGGTGATGGGAGGAAAACAGGTGCTGACGGGCCGCATGCGCTTTGACTACATGCACCCCAATGACAAGTCATGGCTGGCGCTGGCACTGCCAACGGCGCGCCGCATCGGGCTGAACATTGGCGGCGGCGCCGGCATCGTATTGCTCCCCCTGCTGCTGCTGCTGAGCGCCGCAGCCCTCTCCTCATGGCTGCTCGTGAGGGATCTGCGATGAGCAAGCGCGCCGGCACGAGAGCGCCCAAGACGTCCACGGCGCCCAAGGGATCCACAGAGAAGACCTCCAAGGCATCCATAGCCGCCAAGACGTCGTCCACAGCCTCCAAAGCGTCCACAGCGGCCAAGGCGCCTACAGCAGCCAAGGCGTCCAAGGGCGCGACGGCGCCCACAGCAGCCAAGGTTGCCACGACACCTAAGCCATCGACCGCGCCCAAGATCCCGGGCCGGCGCGGGCGCTCGCCCGCTAACGGTCGCACCGAGGCAGCCCCGCGCAAGCCGCCGCGCACGCCTCCACGCGGGCGATACGGACGGGCTGGTTCGGCCTCAGGGGCGCGCCCGAACCGCGCGTGGAAGGCGATCCGGGGGATTCCCACCACGGCTTGGGTGTGCGCACTGGTCGCGATCCTCAACTCCGTCTGCTGGTCGATCCTGATCCCGCCGCTACAGGGGCCCGATGAGCAGGCGCACTTGGCCTATGTGCAGCAGCTCGCAGAGAACGGGAAAATGCCAAGCGGCTCCTCGGAAGAAAACTTCTCGCCCGAGGAGCAGACCGCGATGAACGACCTGGGATTCGGGGAAGTGATCCTCGACCCCGGTACTCCTTCGCTGCGTACGCGCGCGATGCGCACCAAGCTGGAACATGACCTATCCCAGACACTGTCGCGCAAAGGGGACGGCAGCGTTGGCGTCGCGGCCTCCGAGCCTCCCCTGTACTACGCGCTGCAGACCATCCCCTACGAGCTCGGGTCGAGCAGCACACTGCTCACGCGACTGGAGCTGATGCGGCTGCTCTCGGCGCTGCTGAGCGGCCTCACAGTGCTGTTCGTGTTCCTCTTCATCCGGGAGGCGCTGCCGGCGGCGCCCTGGGCATGGACGGTCGGCGCGCTGTGCGCCGCGCTATCCCCGCTGCTCGGGTTCGTCGGTGGCTCGCTGGACCCCGACGCACTGCTGTTCGTGGTGTGCGCGTCGCTGTTCTACTGCTTCGCGCGGGCATTCAGGCGCGGCTTTACGGCGCGGATGGCGAGCGCGTTGGGCGGTGTCGTGGCAGTCGGTTTCCTTACCAAGGTCAACTTCGTGGCACTGCTGGGCGGCGTGGCCATAGGGCTGATACTGCTGAGCATTCGCGCAGCGCGAGTGTCGCGACGCGAGGCGTATCGGTCGCTGGCGATCGCAAGCGGAATCGCACTTGGCCCGGTATTCATCTACGCCCTGATCAATCTCGCCGGGCACAAAGAACTGCTGGGCATCGTCTCGGGCTCCATCAAGACAACCGAAAACCACGACATCCCGGCCGAGCTCGCTTACATCTGGCAGTTCTACCTGCCGCGGCTACCCGGGATGCCCCACGACTTCCCGGGTCTCATCCCCGCGTGGAACACATGGTTCAAGGGAGCCATTGGGCGCTACAACTGGCTGGAGACGGTTTTCCCAGGATGGGTCTACAAGCTCGCCCTGATCCCCACCGCCGCGATCGCTGGACTGTGTGCCCGCGAGTTGTACGTCTCGCGCGAGCTGCTGCGGCGCCGCGTGGCAGAGCTGGCCACCTACGCGCTGATGCTGGTGGGACTGATGGGGCTGCTGGCGGCCGCCTCGTTTGACTCCTACCCGACCCTCGCGCTCGCGGACTCCGAGCCCCGTTACTTCCTGCCAATGCTCGCCCTCGGCGGCGCGCTGCTGGCACTGGCAGCACGCGGCGCTGGGAAACGCTGGGGCCCGGTGGTGGGAGCGGGGATCGTGATGCTGTTCCTCAGCCACGACGTGCTCAGCCAGATGCTGGAGGTCTCGCGTTACTACCACCCGTGGTGAGGTTTTCCTGATGAAGACGGCGCTGGGCCTTGGTGCGCCGCCCGGGAGGCAGTTGCGCATCGGCGCCATGTGCCTGGAGCGCACGCAGGTAGGCGAGATCCTCCTCCAGCACAGCAAGCGCGTCGGGGCCATCGAGCGCGGGACCATGGCCGGGTACAACGCGGTCGGAGACTTCCACCAGCGCCCGCAAGCGCTGGAGCGTGGCCATATAGGCCTCCAGCGTCCCGTAGCCTTCGCCGAAGAAGGGAATCTCGATGGCCGATAGATAGTCGCCGGCCACCAACACCTTGGCCCACGGAACCCAGATCGCCATGCCATCGCAGGTATGGCCCTGCGCAGGATGCAGCTCGAGGGAGCGCGGGCCGATTGACAGCCGCCCTGGGACGGGCAATTCCTGCAGCTGCCCGAGCATAAGCGGCGGGCGCTCTAGGTAGTACTCCTCGTCGAAAGCGCGCAGCTCACGCTGAGGCTCCCCCGGCGCGGCCAAGAGGCGCTTGTAGGTGCTCTGCGCACAGCCCAGAGAGGCATTGGGAAAGGCGAGGCGTCCCAACAGGTGATCCCAGTCGCCGTGCGTGACGAGCAGGCCGCTCAGGCGTGACTGGTAAAGAGGGGCCCGGCTCGTCGGCCTGCGGCCGACTGCGCCACCCTCTATGCCTGCCTGCTCGAGCACCGCCGGCAGCGCCTGCAACTCCTCGGGCAGGACTGGCGAGTCGATCAGAAAGCACTCCTCGCCGCCGCGGACGATCGTGCAGTTGGTCTGCCAGACCTGGCTCGTGATGAGGATGACATCGGGATGCAGCGTGACGGCCCTCACAGCCTCACCGCTCTCACCACGGTGCCCCGCCTCAGGCGACGCCGAGCAGCTTGGCCGCCTCGCGCAGCGTGGCGACCTCGACGGTCGGCTTCTTCTGGCTGGAGTCGAGGACCTCCTTGTGGCGGTTGACCCAGATCACCGGCACGCGCGCCTTGATGCAGGGCGCCACGTCGTGGTAGTAGCTGGAGGCGACGTGCACCCAGCCCTTCTTGGTACCCATGCGCCGCGCACACTCGGTGAAGTGCGCGGGATCGGGCTTGTAGGAACGCACCTGCTGGGCGGTGACGACGAGGTCGAAGTCGATGGGAATGTGGCGGCGGGTCTGACCAAGCAGCTTGTCATCGATGTTCGAAAGCAGCCCCAGCGAATACTTCTTGGCGAGCTTGGGCAGCTGCGTGGTGGTTTCCTTGAAGGGCATCCAGCGCTGCACCGAATCGGGCAGGAAGCTCGCCCTGGAGGGTTCCAGGGGCCACTCGATGCGACGTGCGATCTCAACCGCGGTGCGCCGCAGCACCTCGGCGTAGAGCTCATAAGAGCCACTCTCCACTTCGCGTGATATCTCGTGGAAAAGCGGCAGCACGACGCTTGAGTCCAACTCGAAACCCTCGCGTGCGGCCTCCTTGGTGAAGGCTTCGAGGATGCCGGACTCCCAGTCGATCAGGGTGCCGTAGACGTCGAAGGTGACGAAGGTGACGTTTTTGGGAAGGGCCATGAGGTGGGCATTATGCCCTCCTGGTGCCTTCGGACGCAGTGCGGCTGCTTGCGCTAGAGTCCCGCGCCGCTATGGACCTGTTGGAGTATCAGGGCAAGCAGCTTTTCGCCCGCCACGGCCTGAAGGTGTCCTCGGGCGAGGCTGTGAAGAGCGTCGCGGACGCCGCTGCGGCGGCCAGCAGGGTCGGCTATCCGGTGGTCGTCAAGGCGCAGGTGCTGATTGGAGGGCGCGGCAAGGCAGGCGGCGTCAAGCTGGCCGCCAACGAGCAAGAGCTGCGCGCGCACGCGGGCAACATCCTTGGCATGGACATCCACGGCCACACGGTGCGCACGCTGTGGATCGAGCACGCCAGCGATATCGCAACTGAGTACTACGCATCGGTGTTGCTGGACCGCTCGGCCAAGGCGCCGCTGGTGATGTTCAGCATCGAGGGCGGCGTCGACATCGAAGAGGTGGCCGAGCGCACGCCCGAGAAGTTGATTCGCCACCACGTGGACGCGCTGCAGGGCCTCTCGCGCGAGGAGGCTGTGCGAATTGCAACCGAGGGCAAGGCCGATGCGGACGTGATCGAGGGTGTCGCCGACGCCCTCGTGGCGCTGTATGAGGTGTGGTGGCAAGAGGATGCGACGCTGGCGGAGATCAACCCGCTGATCGTCACGCCGGAGCGCGAAGTCAAGGCGCTCGACTCCAAGGTCTCGCTGGATGGCAACGCGCTCTACCGCCATCCCGAGAACCAGGGCCTCTCGGACGCCGAGAATGAAGACCCGATCGAGCGCAGGGCCAAGGAGCAGGGGGTGCAGTACGTCAAGCTCGACGGCGACATCGGCATCCTCGGCAACGGCGCGGGCCTCGTGATGAGCACGCTCGACGTGGTCGCGCAGGCTGGGGGCAGGCCGGCCAACTTCCTCGATGCGGGCGGCGGCTCGGATGCCGCCAAGATCAAGCAGGCGGTGGAGCTGATCCTCGAGAACCCCGCGGTGAAGGCCGTGCTGTTCAACATCTTCGGGGGCATCACTCGCTGCGACGAGGTCGCCAAGGGTCTGATCGCGGCGTTTGCGGAGATCCAGCCTGAGGTTCCATTCGTGGTCAGGCTGGACGGCACCAACGATGTCGCGGGACGCGAGCTGCTGGCGCAGGCGGCTCTACCCAACGTCCATGCCGCCAGAACCATGAACGAGGCGGCCGAGATGGTCGTGAACCTGGCCGCCGAGCAGGGCGTAGGGGCAGGGGCCTGATGGCAGTCCTCGTCGACAGCGACACGCGCCTGGCCGTGGCCGGCATCACCGGGCGCGAGGGCAGCTTCCACACGCTCAACAACCGCACCTATGGCACCAATGTGGTGGGCGGCGTGACACCCGGCAAGGGCGGGCAGGATGTCGAGGGTATCCCCGTCTTTGACGACTGGGCGCAGGCGATGGCCGAGGCACAGCCCAACACCGCGATGATCTTTGTGCCGCCCCGCTTCGCCGCCGATGCCATCCTGGAGGCCGCAGCCGCCGGGGTGAAGTTAGTGATCGCAATCACCGAGGGCATTCCCGCGCACGATGAGCTGCGCGTCTACAACACGCTGAAGCGCGACGGGCACACAGCCGGAACGGCTGGGTCGGGCACGCGCCTAATCGGCCCCAACTGCCCTGGCATCCTCTCGCCGGGCAAGGCCAACGTGGGGATCATCCCGGCTGCTTTCTTCAAAGACGGAAACGTTGGCGTGGTTTCACGCTCGGGCACCTTGACCTACCAGATCGGCAACGAGATCGCCCAGGCGGGCTTCGGCTGCAGCTCGATCGTGGGCATTGGCGGAGACCCCGTGCCCGGCTCCTCCTTCGTCGATGTGCTGGAGCTCTTCCAGGACGACCCCCAGACGGAGCTGATTGTGCTCTCAGGCGAGATCGGCGGCAGCGCTGAGGAGGAGGCTGCGGAGTACATTGCCGCACACGTCAGCAAGCCCGTCGTGGCCTATATAGCGGGCTTCACAGCCCCCGCGGGCAAGCAGATGGGCCATGCCGGGGCAATCGTTTCGGGCTCCGCCGGTACAGCTGCCGCGAAGGCGGATGCGCTTGAAGCCCAGGGCGTGCGCGTCGGGCGCACACCCACCGAGGTGGCTGAGCTGGCTGTACAGATACTGCGCGGCTGAGCCGGCTACGGAAACGAAGGGTTCTGACTGTTTGCCCTCCCCTGCCTTTCGGGCTACCTTTGCCCCGTGGCCACCGATGTCCGCAGGAGCCGAGCCGGAGCCGCCCGGCAGAGCGCGATCTCCCCATCGGGTTGGGCTCTGCCGCGGTGGCCAGCGGAGGCGTGGGGAGCGATCGGGATCACCACGCTGTTCCTGGGCCTCTCATGGTGGTGGGTGACGCGCAACCAGGGCATGCCCGTCGCCGACGCGGGCTTTCATCTGCAAGTCTCAGTCGAAGTCTTCAGAGACCTGCAGGCAGGGCATCTCTCGCAGGCGCTGGAACCCCATCTCCAGTACCCGCCGTTCATGTATCTGGTGAACGCCGTCGGCGTCTACATCGGCGGCCTGAGCATTCCCTCCGTGCTCATGGCCGAGAACCTCTTCTTCGTGCCGTTGCTGGCGCTCGGCAGCTATCAGATAGGTCGCCTCGCGTTCGGGCGCCAGGCCGGGCTGCTGGCGGTGCTCTTCGCGCTGAGCTCGCCGCTGTTGATCGGGCTGTTCCATCTCGCCTTGCTCGACGGCCCCCAGGCAGCGATGGCGGCCGTCGGGGTGTGGCTGATTCTCGCCACCGACTACTTCAAACGGCCGGGCGTCTGCGCCGTGGCAGGCCTAGCTGTCGCTCTTGGCATGCTGACCAAGGAGTCATTGGCGCTGTTCGTGATCGGGCCGCTCGCGGTCACCATCATTCGCGGTGGCTGGCGTAATTGGCAGGGCCTGTTGGTTTTCGGCGTCGTGCTGTTCATCGTCGCGGGTCCCTGGTACATCAACGACTACTCGCAGGTGCAGGCCATCGGCACGGGCGCCGCCAACTCAGGAACGATCGGCAAGACCCCCCTCGCCCCGCCACGTTTCTCCAGCGACAACCTCCAGTGGTACGCCTGGAGCCTGCTCGGAAACCAACTCTTCCTACCGCTGTTCCTGCTCGCCGTGGTGGGCTGGGTATGGACGCTCGTCGGATTCATACGCAAGCGCTGGGTCAGCCCCTTGGCCCCAGAGCTTGCGCTTGGCGCGTTCGTAGCGTGGTTTGGCCTGACGCAGACCTTCGTGCACGACAACCGCTACGGCATGTCGCTGCTCCTCTACGCAGCGGTATTCGGAAGCTTCTGGATCGTGCGTCTACCACGCCCGGGGCGCATCGCGGGCATGCTGGCGCTGACGTTGATCGCGATCGCCAACACCCTCACAAGCACCTTCGGCGTGGGCGGAATCCAGCATGTCACGCTGCCCCATGCGCTGCAGAGAGAATCCATACAGCCAAACTTTGCCACGATCTACTCCAACGAAGGGTACCTTGTGCCAGCTGCGCCCTATCGCGGCGGCGACATGCTGGCGACCCTGAAGGCGTTGAAGCAGGACGGGGTAAAGATCGTCCTGTGGCTGCCTTCTGAAGCGCCCAACGACGGCCCCTACATCGAAGGCCTGGTATCGCTGACGACAATCGCGAACCTCGAAGCTGAGCAGTTCAAGACCGCCAGCGGCTTGGGGCCAGGAGTCGCTGTCTTCGACCACGAGATCCTCGGCAAGGAACCGGTGCCCCCCTGTGTGAAGCTCCCGGACGGCACGGCCGTGTGGATACGCCGGGGCAACCCCTTCGCAGCGGGCGCCAAGGATTACTGCCCGTCGCACAAACCACGGTTCTATACGCACTGAGCATCTCACCCCCAACGCCGCAATAGTCCGACCAGGGCTCATGCGCTGTGGGAGCATGCCCGAGTAGGATGAATGCCCAGGCTCTGGGTGGATGCTCATGACCGATACGTTCCCAAGCGGATTCAGCACGCCCCCCGGCGCCGGACAGGTCGCCGGCGAGTCGACCGGCGACGTCACCACGACGCTGGCGGAGCTCGAGCGCAAGCTGCGCGAGCTGGAGCGCGAGCTGACCTCGATCGGCCGCCGCAGGGTGCGACCAGAGCAAGCCGTTGACACCTTCGCTGCGTCCGCCGCCAGAGCCGGAATGGACGAGCAGACGGGTCATGGACACGCGGGTTCGCCCACTGGCCGCTTGGTGGATGAGCGAGTGCAGTCGTCCACACGAGCGCCCCTGCCGGCGCAGCCGCCGCCGGCGAGCGAAGCAACGGACGAGCGCCCCCGCCCGAGCGCAGCGCAACTGGCCACGCTCGCCGAGCTGCGGCGCTTCCGCGAGCGCCTGGAGCGCTTTGCCACAGAGCTGACAGCGGACTACGATGCGATGCTCACGCGCGTGATGGCCGGGCTTTCCGGGCGCCCGATGCCTGATGCTCCTGAGCCTCTGGAGCCCGCGGCGCCTGCGGCCGTCAGTCAGGAGCCGCTATTTGAGGGCCGCGTGGAGCTGGGAGTGGGCCCGTTCTATGACATCGGCTCGCTCAGCGCCTTCGAACAGCAGGTGGCGAGCGTACCCAACGTCACGGAAGTGTCGGTGCGGCGCTTTGAGGCCAGCCACGCCGTCGTAGACCTGCGCCTGAGCGCTCCCGTGGCGCTGCTCAGCGAACTGCGGCGCGTGCTGGACACAGACTTTGACGTGCGCCAGGTGGCCGCCGGACGCATCGCGCTGAGCTTCGACGAGGGCTGAGCTTCCGCGAGGGCTGACCCTCCGCCGCCGTGCGAGTAGGCCTGAGCCCCTGCTCTATAAGCTTCGCCGCCGTGGCAAGCTCGACGATCTCCTTCGCCCGCGGCGCTCCCTCGCTGGACATCATCGATGTGCAGGGGCTGCGCGAGGCCGCTGCGCGCGCATTCGCCAACGACCCCGCGGGCACGACGGCGTATGGCACCTCGGTGGGCTACCCACGCCTGCGTGCCTGGATCGCCGAGCGCCACGGCGTGGAGCCCGAGCGGGTCCTGGTGACAAATGGCTCGATGCAGGCCGACGCCTTCCTGTTCGAGCACCTCATCGGTGCGGGCGATGAGGTGGTGGTGGAGCGTCCCACCTACGACCGTACCCTGCTTTCGCTGCGCGCGCGGGGAGCACGGGTGCACGCGGTGGAGCTCCAGCCCGACGGAATCGACACCGGGGCCTTGGCCGCGCGGCTAAGCGAGGGCGCCAAGCCGAAGCTCGCCCACATCATCCCCAACTTCCAGAACCCCGCCGGTTACACCCTCTCCGCTGCCAAGCGCGAAGCGCTGCTGGAGCTGGCGCGCGAGCACGACTTCGTGGTGTTCGAGGACGACCCCTATGTGGAGCTGCGCTTCAGCGGAGAGCGTCTGGAGACGATGCTCTCGATGGACCCCGAGCGCGTGGTGTATGCGTCCTCGTTCTCCAAGACCGTGTGCCCGGGCATCCGCGTGGGCTACCTCGTCGGCCCCACCGAGCAGATAGCACCTATTGCAAAGCTGGCCACGGGCACCTACATCTCCCCCAACATGGTCTCGCAGTCGATCGTGTATGAGTTCTGCGCCTCTGGGGCGCTGGAGCGTTCGATCGAGACCGTCAAGACGGCCCTCACCAAGCGCCTGCGCACGCTGGAGGTGGCGTTGCGGCGCGAGCTGCCCGAGGCCCAGTTCGTGGCACCAGAAGGCGGCTACTTCATGTGGGTCACCCTGCCTGAGGGAACCGACGTGAGCGCCCTTTTCAAGGCCGCCGCTGAGCGCGACGTGGCGTTCGTAAAGGGCAGCGACTTCCTCATGGAGGGCGGGGAGAACACCCTGCGCCTCGCCTACTCGGGCGTCACACCCGCGGAAGTTGATGAGGGTGTCAAACGCCTCGCCGAGGCCTATCGCTCGCTCTGACGGCCGATAGCGGCCAACCATCAGCGGCCGTAGCGCTGGCCCAATACGAGCTGCTCCGGCAGCGCCGTGCGTGCCGGCGGCGAGGGATCGGCCATCACCGAGACGGTTTCGGCCACGCTCGGCGTGATCGCATAGCGGCGCCCGTCGGCGACCTGCACGACGACCTCCTCCTCAGTGTGGGCGGCGAGTGTGCCCTCAAGGCCCGGCTCAAGACCCGAGCTCATGAGGTAGTGCAGGAGATCCTCGGCCTCGTTCTCGAAGCGCAAGACGCGCACCTTGGCGCCAACCTCCACATCGGCGAGCGGCACACCGGCGAGACGAACGCCGGCGACGATGGGGTGTCCGTGGGGACACGTCTTGGCGTCGCCGATGGCCGCCAGCATGCGTTCCTCCAGGACCGGTGACATGGCGTGCTCGAGGCGCTCTGCCTCCTCGTGGACCTCGTCCCAAGGCACGCCCAGCACGTCGGTGAGGAAGCGCTCGATCAGACGGTGACGGCGCACGATGCCTTCGGCCTGCTCCGCGCCCTGCACGGTGAACACAATCGCTTTGTCCTCGCCGCGCGTGACGTAGCCATCGCGCTCCAGGCGACCGACCATCTCGTGCACCGTGGGCGGTGAGAGCTGCATGGCACGCGCCACGTTGGCGCCGGTCATCGGCAGCCCGGCCTCCTTGAGCCAGAAGAGGATCTGCAGGTACTCCTCCTCGGCGACAGTTGCTGTCTCGCTGGTCATCTCAAGCTGATGCTAGAGGAGGATCGCGGGCGTGGGCCTGACGGGCACTCAGAGGTAGAGCTGGTCGAACGTGCACTCGCGCGCAGGCTTGTCCTCGCGCCAGCGCCGCAGCTTGGCCCCGTGGCGGATGCGTTCGGCGCTGACGTGGTCAAAGTCGATCTCCACCACGAGCTCGGGGCGCAGCCCCACCCACTCGAGGTCCCGCCCAGCGGTCCAGCGGCTGGGGTCCGCGGAGCCGCGCTCGCCCGTGGCGTAGGGCGCGAGGAAGTCGACCAGCCGGCGCTTCTCGGAGGCGCTCAAGCCGGAGCAGTGCCCCACTACGCGTAACTGCTCGCCGTCGTAGAGGCCAAGGATCAGAGCGCCGACGGTGCCTGGCTCTTTACCGGGGCGCCAGCCGACGACGACCGCGTCGATCGTGCGTACGCGCTTGACCTTGGCCATCCCCCGGCGCTTGCCTGGCTCGTATATGGCCGTGCGCTCCTTGGCTATTGCGCCCTCTGCCCCCGCCAGCCAGCGTTTGGCCTGCTCGGCGGAGTCCGTCGTCTGCATCAGTTCGACGGGAGCCTGCGCCCACGCCGGCCCCGCCAGCAGCTGCTCCAGCGCTGCCCTGCGCTCGCTGAAGGGTCGCTCGAGCAACGACTCGTCTTTCAGCGCAAGCAGATCGAACACCACATATAGCGCGGGTGTCTCCTTAGCGAGGCGCTGCACACGCGAGTCAGCCGGGTGCAAGCGCTGCTGCAGCGCGTCGAAGTCCTCGCGCCCATCATCTCCACGCACGACGATCTCGCCGTCGAGCACGTAGCGCCCGGGCGGGAGCTTGAGCTCGGGGAAGTAGCGCCCGAGTGGACGACTGCCGCGCGACTGCAAGAACACCTCCTCCCCATCAACGAACGCCAGGCAGCGAAAGCCGTCGAGCTTGATCTCATACACGTACTCCTCACCCTCCGGCAGCGCCTTGCGCGAGAGCGCCAGCTGGGGTGCGAGCGGAGTTTTAAGCGGAAGGTTCATTTTCCTCGCGCCCGGCTGGGCTGCACGCGCCGCGGCTCACCCTTCTGCTTGCGAAAGTGCGGCGGCCAGGGAGCATCGCCAAGACCCTCGCGCTCATCGCGAGCGGCCAGCTCGAGCAGCGCCGTGAGCGAGCCGGCGTGCTCGTCCATATCCGCCGAGGGATCGCCGCGCTCGCGCAGGCGCGCGGGAACCGTGTCAAGGCGCAGCTCGGCGGGCTCGACAGCGGCGACCTCATCCCACTCCAAGGGACAGGAGACGCGCGCATCCGCGACGGCCCGCACGGAGTAGGCGGAGGCGACAGTGCGGTCGCGGGCGTTCTGGTTGTAGTCAAGAAAGACGCCTTTGCGCTGCTCCTTCCACCAGCGCGTGGTGGCCTGCTCGGGCATGCGCCGCTCGACCTCGCGCGCCAGCGCCAGCGCGGCGCGGCGCACTTCCTTGAAGGGCTGCTCCGGGAGCACGCGCACGAACACGTGCATGCCGCGCGAGCCAGAGGTCTTGGGGTAGCCGCGCAGACCGTGCTCCTGCAGCACATCCCTGACGCACAGCGTCACCTGGCGCACCTGCGCGAAGGCGATATCGGGCTGCGGATCCAGATCGATGCGCAGCTCATCGGGATGATCGAGATCAGCGCGGCGCACGGGCCAGGGGTTCCAGTCGATCACACCGAGATTGGCCCCCCACACCAGATGCGCCGCATCATTGGGCACAAGCTCACGCGCGTGGCGGCCGCTGGGGAAGGTGACAACAGCGGTCTGCAACCACTGTGGCGCGCTCTCGGGCACGCGCTTCTGAAAGAAAGGCTCGCCCTGCACACCCTCCACCCAGCGCTTCATCACGGTGGGGCGCTCGCGCAGGTGGCGCACGACCGCCTGCTCGCACTCGATGTAGTAGTTCACGAGGTCAAGCTTGGTAAAACCGGCCTCAGGGAAGTAAAGCTTGGACGGGCTCGAGACACGCAGCTCCTGGCCGCACAGCTCGATCGTCACGTGCTCGCCTTTGGGGGGCATCCTGTAAGGATGCCCGACCGTGACCTCATCTACCGTGCTCATTGTCGCGGAGGCCCTGGGCGGGAAGCTCGATGCCAACAGAACAGCCCGGGCGATTGAGCGCGGTTTGCGGGCTCGCAGCACGGACCTGGAGACCGACCTTTGCCCGCTCGGCGCTCTTGCGAGGGACCTACCGAAGGACATCGATACGCGCATGCGCAGGGCGCGCGCCGTGGTCATTGCCGCCGCGCATCTGGATCACGAGACGTTGCTGCGGAGAGATGCTGTAGCGGAGATTGCCACACGCGCGCGCCAAACGGGCGTGCCGTGCTACGCAGTGACAGGCAGCGATGGGCTCGATCTCTTCGAGGCCCGTATCCTCGATCTGCAGGTTGTGCTTGAGGTCGATGGCGAGCAAGCGCTGAGGAGCGCCGGCAGGCAACTCGCGAGCATGGTGTAGCTCACAGGAAGCACTTGCCCTCCCCGCGGTAGGTGGGCACCTCCTCGACCACGCGCTCGCCCTCGACCAGGTAGAGCCGATCGAAGCGCTCGCACAGCTCGCCGGCCTTGGCGTGGCGGAAGTACACGCGATCGCCCACCCCCAGCGCGTCCGCTGTCTCTCCGAGCAGTGGCGTCTGCACCTCCCCAGCGCCCTCCTGGCCATCCAGGCGCAATCCCGCAGGTAGATGCGGGCGGGGCAGGCGCGAAGAATCGGCCGGACCTGAGGCCAGATAGCCGCCTCCGAGCACGGTCACGACGCCGGGGCCAGGACGGCGCACGACTGGCAGCGCAAACATCGCGGCGGGGCGCACATGAAAGGAACGGTAGGCGTCGAAGAGCGTCGGTCCATACAGCCCCGAGCCGGCGGCCAGCTCGGTGACGGCCGCCTCGCGCGCGCTGCCCGCGAGGCTCCCGGTGCCGCCGCCATTGACGAACTGCAAAGGCGCAAGCGCACGCACGGCCTGCACGGCCGCCGCCCGCCGGCGAGCGAGCTCACGTGCGGAGGCCAGCTGCAGCAAGCGGATGGCCGCTGCCCGCAGCGGCTTTCCCGGCGGCGCGTCGCCGAGTCCGGCGATCTGGGACTCGTAGGCCATCATCCCCACGAGCTCAAAGCCCGCGCGCGCAACGATGGCGCGCGCCAGCGCCGCAGCCTGCTCGGGCGTGTGGATGGGCGAGCGCTTGGCGCCCACGCGCCCACGCGCGCGCGGCAGAGGAAAGCCGGCGTCAAGCTCCAGGCACAGCCGGATAGGCACGCTCACCCGCTCGCCCCGCGCCCGGTCGATGGCGGCGTCGACCATCAACCGATCGTCCTGTGCTGGGTCGATGGCGGCGTCGATCAGCTCGAGGTGCTCGATGCAGTCGACCATCACGCTCACCCTCGTCTCGGGGCGCTGCGCTGTGAGCGTCGCCAGCGCCCGCAGCGATGGGCGGTCAACGCTGGGGTAGGCGACGAGCAGGTCCTGTGCTCCGTGCTCTGCCAGCCACAGCGCCTCGGGCAGCGTGAAGGCCATCGTCCCGGAAAAGCCGGGGCGCGCGAGCACCCGTTCCTGCAGCGCGCGGCAGCGCAACGACTTGCTCGCAAGGCGGATCGGCTTGGGCGCGGCGCGCGCTTCCATGTCCGCCGCGTTGGCCCAGAAGGCATCGAGATCGACCAGCGCGAAGGGCGGCTGCAGCTCGGCGGTGGCCCGCTCGAGGCGGCGCAGATCCTCGGCCGAGCTCACAGGGGTCCTAAAACCCTGTCCGTCCACGCATTTCCAAAGCGCCCCTGCGGATCGAGCCGGCGCCGTACCTCCTGGAAGCGATCCCACTCGGGGTAGCGCTTGCGCAACGTGGCGGCGGTCTGGAAGTGGCGCTTGCCCCAGTGGGGCCTACCCCCGAGGTCGTCCATCACGGCCTCGACGGCGCGGAAGTAGGACTCCCACTCCATGCCCCTGTACATATGCACGGCCACGAAGCCACTGTCGCGCCCATTGGCAGTGGAGAGAAAGGCGTCGTCGGCGGCGACGCTGCGCACCTCCACGGGGAAGGGTACGGCGAAGCCGCGATCCTTGATCAGCTGCAGCACGCGCCGCACCGCCTCGGGCGTGCGCTCGCGCGGCAGCGAATACTCCATCTCGGTGAACTTGACCAGGCGCGGCGAGGCGAAGATATGGTCGGAGCGCTCCACACGCCTGCTGCTGCTCGCAAGGCTCGTCACTGCACGGTTGATGTGTGGGATCTGCGCGGGCAGCAGGCGCCCCAAGGCGCAGAAGACCCCGAAGGCGTAGTTGGTGAGCAGGACGTCGTTGGCGTATGCCTTGACGCGACCACGCGGTCGCGCTGGCTCCGCGGTGCGGTTGTTGGTGCGCGTCAGCGCCGTCTCGGTGTGAGGAAAGACGAAGAACTCAAAATGGTCGTTGCCCAGCGCCAACTCCTCGAAGCGCTCCAGCGTCTGCTGCAGTGGCGCCGGGCGATCGAGGCCCTCGAGCACGAAGGCGGGCACGCAGCGCAGCGTCACCTCCACCAGCACGCCCAGCGCGCCGAGCCCCACGCGCGCCGCGCGGAAGACCTCGGGATCGCGCTCAGCGGAGCACTCCAAGCTGGTGCCGTCGGCCAGCACAAACGTCAACGCCACCACCTGCGAGGGAATGTTGCGCAACCGCGCACCAGTACCGTGCGTGGCCGTCGAGATCGCCCCCGCGATGCTCTGCACGTCGATGTCGCCCAGGTTCTCCAGCGCCAAGCCGTGCGCGGCCAGGTGCTGGTTGAGCGCGTGAATCGTGATGCCGGCCTGCACGCGCACGAGGCCCGAGGAGCGATCGACGTCGAGCACCTCCGCCATGCGGTCCAAGCGCACGAGCACCCCATCGGTGCAGGCGATGTCGCTGAAGGAGTGCCCGGCCCCCGCCACCCGCACCCGCCGGCCGGCCTGACCGGCGCGCACCACCACGTCCGCCAGCTCTGCGGTCGAGGAGGGACGCTCGATCGCAACCGGCAGGCAGCTCTCATCGCCGGCCCAGTTACGCCACAGCGCGCTTGAATTCCTGTCGCTAGGCTCGCTCATCGCAAATGACCGAGTCCGAGCCTACAGCGCGTCCCGAGCATGCGCCAGCAGCCGAGCTGGCGGCTCCGCCCGCGGGACGGATAGGGCGCGCGCGCTCGTTGCCCACTCCAGGCGCGCGCCGGGCCACGGTGATTGGCGCCGGTTCCTTCGGCACCGCGCTGGCAGTTCTATTGGCGCGGAGCGGTCTGCGCACCACGCTGCAAGCGCGTACGCCCGAGCAGGCACAACGGCTGCAGAGCGAGCGCGAGAACGGCTCCTACCTGCCCGGCGTGGAGCTGCCAGCGCAGCTGCGCATCGAGCCGACCTCGGCCGGGGTGGCGCGCGCGGACTATGTCTTCCTCGCCGTGCCTTCGCACGGGCTGGATGCTGTCATCACCGGCCTGCAAGGCTCTGGCCTGGGGCCGCGCGCGGCGGTGGTGTCGGTGGCCAAGGGGCTGGTTTCTCCGCAGGGCACCCCCCCGACCGCGATGCTCAGCGCCACCTTTGGCGCCACCCGCGTGGCCTGTCTGGGCGGGCCGGCACACGCACAGGAGATGGTGCACGCTGGGGCGGCCCTCGTGGCGGCTTCAAGCGATGAGCAACTAGCGGGCGCGCTCGCGCAGATGTTCACGCGCGCCGGCGTGGTGTGCGAGCAATCCAACGACCCGATCGGCGTGGAGCTGGCAGGCGCGGCCAAGAACGCCGCGGCGCTCGCCGCGGGAGCCACGGAGGCGCAGGGCCTCAACGCCGCGGGCGCCGCTGCGGGGCACATCTTCGCCGAGGTATGGCGCTATGCCGAGCAACTCGGCGCGCGGCCGGAGTCGATGATCGGCCTCGCGGGGGCGGGCGACCTCGTGGCCACCGCGCTGGCCCGCGAGAGCCGCAACCGCCGCGCGGGCGAGCTGCTTGCGGCGGGCGTGGCGGCAGCCGAGATTTCGACCCATATCGGCCAGGCGGTGGAGGCGCTGCAGACAGTGCCACTGCTTGCGCGGGCGCTGCAAGGCGCAGGTGTGCAGGCGCCGGTGACCAGTGCCCTGGGGCGACTCATCTCCGGCGAGTTGCCGCTGCAAGAATGGGTGGCGTTGGTGCGTGCCACCGTCCCGCCCCCGGCCCGCTGGCGCCGTCCGCAGCCGGGGTTCTGGCGTCGGCTGTGGCGAGGCCTCAAGCGCTCATGAGCGTCTGCACGACCGCCTCGTAGACCCCAGCCCCGTGGCCGGCCTGCGCGATGCGGACGTTCTCACGACCCGCGAGCGCCGCGCGGATACTGGGATCGCGCTGGACCGCGTTGGCCACCAGCCAGAACTCGTGCACGTGCTCGGCGCAGGCGAGATCCTCGCGGGAGTCGCCCACCGCAAAGGTCTCCTCGCGCGCCAAGCCGCGGGCTTGGCGATGGAAGGCCACCGCGCTCGCCTTGGAGGCGAGCGCGGGCACGAGGTGATAGCCGCGCACGTGATCGAGCTGCGCAAGCGCCTGCGAGCGGCGGTTGACCACGCCGTTATCCACCAGCCGCAGGTTGCCGTGGCCGTGTTCGGCCAGCACGCTGTCAACCTCCGCCGCATCGACCAGCCCGCGGAAGAGGTGGGAGACTTCGCGCTCGGTGTGCCACGGCTCGTGGTACTCCAGGCGCCCCGCGTAGCGCTCCAGCAACAGCGCGGGAGCGCCCGAGTGCTCGATCTGCTGGGCGATCGTCAACTCGCCCGGCAGCAGCTCGCCTGTCAGCCAGTACTCCTCGCCCTCCATGACCACGCACGCGCCGGCCTCGTAGATGTAGGCGCTCTGGCCGAGCAGACGCGCGTCCTCGGCTATTTGGATACGACGCCGACCGGACATCAGCACGACCTCGACGTCCGCCCGCAGACAGGCCTGCACGGCGCGCACCCCGTCGATCGAGACCCCGCCCTCGCCGTCGTGCAGCAGCGAGGCGCCGCGGCCCAGGAGGGTGCCGTCGAGATCGAGATACAGACAGCGCATGCTCATCGCGCCAGCACGCTCGCAAGCGGCGGACGTTCCAAAAGCGGCGGGAGCGCCGACCCCTCCGGCGTGAGGCGCCCTTCGCGCTGCAGGCGCACGGCGACTGTGGCAAGGACGGTCTGCGCCATTGAGGTGAGCGAGGACAGCGGCTGATGTGTGTTCCGATGCACCTCCAAATCGACCTGCGCGACCCCAACCCCTCCCAACAAATGCCAGGCATCCAAGAGCATGCCCATCTCCACGCCATAGCCAGTTGTGAACGGAAGCTTTTCGAGCAGCTCGCGGCGCGCGGCGACCTCCCCCGCCAGCGGCTGGCGCACGCCCGCCAGTTCGGGGTAAAAGACGGCCAGCGCGGGGCGGGCGAGGAGGTGGTTGACGCGCCCGCCGCCCTCGGGCAACGACACGCCCTCGTGCGCAAAGGGCCGCCGGTAGAAGCCCTTGACGAACGCAACCTGCGGCTCGCACACCAGCGGCCCCAGCACGCCGCTGGCGAAGTGCGCGGAGAAATCATGGGTGTCGGCGTCGAGGAAGCACACGAGCTCGCCCGCGAGCACGCTGAGCGCGCGCCACATCGCATCGCCCTTGCCCTGTACGGGACCGAACTCGCTCAGGAGCTCAGCCTCCTGGTACACGACCGCCCCAGCGCGCTCGGCCAGCTCAGCCGTGCCATCGCGCGAGCCCGCATCGATCACGACGATCTCATCGATCGCCCCGGCCCGCTGTAGGGGCACGAGCGCGCGTACGACCCCCGCGACCGTCTGCGCGCACTCGCGGGCAGGCAGGCACACGGACACCGTCTGCTCGCCGCGCTCGCGCGCGAGGCGCTCGGGGGGATAGGCGGAATGGTGGAAGGTGCGGGCTTTCGCCCAACGCTCGGCAGCCGTAGCGGACATGGCCTCTACTATCGCAATCGATGGCGATCGAGCGAACGCAGGAGCCCTGGAGCGCACTACTCGACGGCGGCAGCCAGGACGGCAGGCTCGTGCGCGAGGCGCGTGAGGGCCCGAGCGAGGCGACGCTCGTGGAGCTGCCGCAGGAGCTGCATCCGCAGGTGCGGGGAGCCCTGGAGCACGTGGGCATCGAGCAGCTCTACTCCCACCAGGCGCAGGCATTGCACGCCGCCTGGGCAGGGCCCACGATCGTGACCACGGGCACGGCTTCGGGCAAGTCGCTGTGCTTCAACCTGCCCACGCTCGACGTGCTCTGCCGTGATCCCAAGGCGCGCGCGCTCTACCTCTATCCGACGAAGGCGCTCGCGCAGGACCAGGCGCGGGCCCTGAACGCGTTCGGGCTGTCCGAGCGGGTGCGCCCGGCGATCTACGACGGTGACACGCCGCGGGAGTCGCGCAAGGACATCCGCCGCCTCGCCAACGTCGTGCTCACCAACCCCGACATGCTGCACGTCGGCATCCTCCCCCATCACCAGGCGTGGGCTGAGCTGTGGGCGAACCTGGCTGTGGTGGTAATCGATGAGGCTCACGTCTATCGCGGCGTGTTCGGCTCGCACGTGGCCAACGTGTTGCGCCGCCTGCGCCGCATCGCCTCAGGCTACGGCACCGAGCCGCGCTTCCTGCTTACCTCCGCGACGATCGCCAACCCGGTTGAGCTGGCCGAGCGTCTCACGGGACTACAGGACATCCAGCTGATCGACGCGGATGGCTCGCCCGCGCCGAAGCGGCGCATCGCGGTGTGGAACCCGCCGCTGACCGACGAGCAGCTCGGCACGCGCCGCTCCGCGCTGGGGGAGGCCGGCGAGCTGCTGGCCGCGCTCGTGCGCGGCGGGGCGCGGGCGATCTGCTTCATGAAGTCGCGCAAGGGGGTGGAGCTGCTCAGCCGCCTCGTGCAGGACGAGCTGCGCGACTCCCACCCCGAGCTGGCGGAGCTCGTGGAGCCCTACCGCGCCGGCTACACCCCCCAGCAGCGCCGCGAGCTCGAGGGCCGGCTGACGCGCGGGGAGCTGCGCGCAATCATCACCACCGACGCGCTCGAGCTCGGCATCGACATCGGCGAGCTCGATGCTGCCGTGGTCGTGACCTTCCCCGGCACCGTCGCCTCGCTGCGTCAGATGTGGGGCCGCGCTGGGCGCCGCGGGCGAGGCCTGGCGATGTATGTGGCCGGCGATGACGCCCTCGATCAGTTCTTCTGCCGGCACCCGGAGGACTTCCTCGAACGGCCCGTGGAGACCGCGATCCTCGATCATGAGAGCGCAGAGATCCACCTGGCCCACCTGCTGTGCGCTTCCTTTGAGGCGCCGCTCTGTAGCGAGGACGCCGATATCCTTGGACCCCGTTGGGAGGGCTATGCGCAGGCGCTCGTCAGCGCCGGCGAGCTGCGTAAGCGCAGCGGCGACATCTATGTCCCACGCAACCCCGGCGACTACCCTCCGGCACGCGTCTCGCTGCGTTCGGCCTCCCCCGACAGCTTCGCGATCGTGAACATCGCCAGCGGCGAGCTGCTCGGCACCACCGAGGCCGCACGCGCCCACTCCACGGTGCACCAAGGCGCGGTCTACCACCACCAGGGCCGCTCCTATGAGGTGCAGGCGCTCGACGTCGAGCGCCGCCAGGCGCTGGTGAAGCCCTTCGAGGGCGACTGGTACACCCGCCCCAAGCGCGAGACGGACACGACCATTGAGCGCCTGCTCGAGCGCCGCGAGGCCCTGGGCGTGAAGCTGTCCTTCGGCCAGGTGAGTGTCACCGAGACCGTGCTCGCCTACCAGCGCGTACGCGTGAGCGACCACACGCAGGTGGACCTCGTCACGCTCGATCTCCCCCAGACGAGCTTCACCACGCAGGCGCTGTGGTATGAGCTCGATACGCAGGAGCTGGCCGAGCTCGTCCCGATGGAGAAACTGCTGGGCACCCTGCACGCTGCCGAGCACGCGCAGATCGCCGTGCTGCCGCTGCTGGCGATGTGCGACCGCTGGGACATCGGCGGGCTCTCCACCAACCTACATCCCCAGACACAGGGGCCGACGATCTTCATCTACGACGGTCACCCCGGCGGCGTCGGCATCACGCGCACAGCCTTCGCGCGCTTTGAGGAGCTGTGCGACGACGCGCATCGTCTGATCAGCGAGTGTCCCTGCACCAACCCCGGCGGCTGCCCCTCGTGCGTGCAGTCACCCAAGTGCGGCAACCTCAACGAACCGCTGTCGAAGGCCGGCGCGGGAATGATGCTCGAGGAGATGCTGCTGGAGCAGAAATCCACGGTCATGCCGCTCGTTTGAACTGACAGGCAATGCCTGCGATGGTCCAAGCCGATGCCGATGGCCGCATCTGACTCCACCAAGATCACGGGCGCCCACAGGGTGGACGGGCAGCCAAAGGTGGGCGCCCTGCTGCGTATGCGGCTCCTCTCGGAGCGACTTCCCAATAAGGCCCTGATGCCGATCGCTGAGCGGCCGGTGTTCGCGCACATCCTCGATCGTATGTTCGCGTCTCACTACGTGCGCCGGCGTGAGGATGTGATCGTGTGCATAACCGATGAGCCCAGCGACGACCCGCTCCCGCCGCTGATCGAGGCCACCGGGGCACAGGTCTTTAGAGGCAGCAGCGAGGATCTGATCGCCCGCATCAGTGGTGCGGTGCACAAGCATCCTTTCGACATCGTCATTCAGGTGGACGGCGATGACGTGTGCGTGGATCCGCTGTACATGGATCTCTGCGTGCAGATGCTGATCGACGATGACTCTGTGGATGTTGCCCTGGCCGAAGGGCTGCCGCTGGGGATCGCCAGCAAGGCTCTGCGCACCTCGGCGATCAAGCGCGTCGCCGCACATTACCTGCCAGGTCCCAACGGCACGGGCGGGATGCTCTACTTCACCAACTCCGGGCTGTGCACGACCGCCGCGGTAGGCCCGGTCAGCGCCGAGCACATACACGACACGGCGCGCATCACGCTCGATTATCCGAGCGATCTGGAGTTCTTCCGTGCGCTGTTCGCGGAGCTCTATCGCCCCGGCGTGCTCTTCGGCGTGGGAGACATCGTGAGCCTCCTGCGGCGCCGGCCGGAGCTGGTAGCGATCAACAGCTCCCTCTCCGCGGAGTACCAGCGCCGCAGCGCGGCGCTGATCGAGGGCGAGTCGCTGCTCTACCGCGACGCACGGGGCATGCCCCGTGCGATCCTGCGCAGGTCAACCGTCTCGTCGTAGAGTTTCGCGTCGACACCCTCCTCCAGGGCCACTTCGCGCAATGGCCGCCCATCGTCGGTGGCCTTCTTGACGATGGCTGCGGCCTTGTCGTAGCCGATAGCCCCGTTCAGCGCGGTGGCCACGGCCAGAGTTGCCCCAGCCGAGGCGTCGGTGCCAGCGCGATTGGCGCGCAGACCCTCCACGCACTTCTCGGCGAGTGCGCGCGAGGCACTTGCGAGCAGCTGCAGCGACTGCAAGAGGTTGCGCGCGATCAGGGGAATGCGCACGTTGAGCTCAAACTGCCCCTGCATGCCCGCGACGGTGATGGCGGTGTCGTTGCCGATGACCTGAGCGCACACCTGCAACACCACCTCGGGTATCACGGGATTTACCTTGCCGGGCATGATCGAGGACCCCTTCTGCAGCTCAGGTAGGAAGAGCTCGCCGATGCCCGCGCGCGGGCCGGAGCCCATCAGCGCCAGGTCGCCGGCGATCTTCGTCAGAGACACAGCCACGACCTTCAAAGCCCCCGAGAGCTCAACCAGCGCATCGCGATTGGCCTGCGCCTCGAAGGGATCGAGCGGCGGCGCGATCTGCTTGAGCCCTGAGTCTTTCTTCAGGCGCGCACGCACCTTCTGGGCAAAGCGCGGATGCGTATTGAGGCCCGTCCCGGTAGCGGTGCCACCCAGCGGGATCTGCCCGACGTGTACGAGCGCAGCCTGCACACGCTCCTGCCCGAGCGCCATCTGCGCGGCGTAGCCCGCGAACTCCTGCCCGAGCGTGACGGGCACGGCGTCCATCAGATGCGTGCGCCCGGCCTTGACGACGTTCTCAAAGCTCTTGGCCTTCTTCGCGAAAGCCCGCTCCAGCTGCTTCAAGGCAGGCAGCAGCTCATTGCTGGCGACATCCAATGCAGCGAGGTGTACGGCCGAGGGGAAGACATCGTTGGAAGACTGCCCCATGTTGACGTGGTCGTTGGCGTGCACGCCTGAGCCTGCCAGCGTGGCGATGACCTCATTGGCGTTCATGTTGGTCGAGGTCCCCGAGCCGGTCTGAAAGACGTCGATCGGGAACTGCGCGTCGTGCTTGCCAGCGGCGATCTCCGCAGCGCCCTTCTCGATGCGCCCTGCGCGGCGCTTATCGAGCAGCCCCAGTTCGCCGTTGACGGCGGCGGCAGCTCCCTTCAGGCGCGCGAGCCAGCGCACAACGGATACCGGCACGGTCTCCCCGGAGATGGGGAAGTTTTCCACGGCCTTGGCGGTCTCCCCGCCCCACAGCTGCTGGTCGCTCATCGCGGGGGCATCCTACCCACAGAAGGCGGCGAGCTCCCTCGCGACACCTACGGGATCGTCGTAGGCCATCAGGAAGCCCGTCCCCGAGAGCACGCGCAACTGCGCGCTTGCGAGCAGCCGCAGCGTCTCTTCGGCCTGCGCAAGGGGATGCAGGTGATCGTTGTCGGCCCACAGCAGCAGCACCGGCATGCGTAAACGCGGGTAGGCCTGTTCGAGCAGCTCCTGCTGCCAGGACTCCCCAGCAGGCCAGCGCCGCGCGCACTTGGCCCACGAGCGGGCGAGGTTGGAGTTGCCGGGCACGTCGGCGAAGGCCTGCCTGATGAGATCGCGCGCGGCGGGATCGCGCCGTGCCGACAGGCGCATCCCCAAATCCGGCGTGAAGACGGCGCGCGTACCGTAGCTCAGTAGACGGTCCACTCCGGGGATGGCCCCGGCGCGCGCCACAGTACGCCAGGCCGCGCGCAGCGCGGGGCGAGTGGGCGCGAAGTGCAGGCGGTTTGGCATCAGCACGAGCCGCGCGGGCTCAAGGCGCCCAGTGGCGAGCGCGTGCAGCAGGATGTCCGCTCCCGCGTCGTGCCCGCCGATGAGCGGGCGCGGGCCGAGCACGTCGGCGGCAAAGCCACTGAGGACATCGGCGAACCAGTCGATCGTGTAGGGGTGACGGGGGCGGTCCTCGGAGTCCCCATGCAGAGGCAGGTCGGGGAGCACCACGCGAAAGCGGTCGCAGAGCTGGGCGACGAGCGGCTGAAACTCCTGGTGGGAGAGCATCGCCGAGTGCAACAGCGCCAGCGGCGGTCCGGTGCCAAGTTCGCGGTAGGCCACGCGGGCGCCGTCGTGGTGGTGGTAGAGGCGCAGCTTCATATGCAGTCCAATCGTAGGCGCCTGCCGGTAGCGTAGGCACCTGCCGGTTGCAAGCGCCGATCGGGTTCTCGCCACAACGTGGCGCCTCGCCAGACCCCAGTTCCGCCGTGCGCGGCGCCCCGTCACGGTGCGTCGCGGGCTCGCAGGGCAGTCCTGCGCGTGCACGGTCGCTGTCACCGTGCAGGGGTCGTTGCGCGCCTTGCGCGAACACGAGGCAAACCTGAGTATTGACGCGTGAGCGTAATTCGCACCAATGCCGCCGCGGCGATGCTGGGCGTCAGCCCCAATACCCTGCGCAGCTGGGAGCGACGCTTCAGCTATCCCTCTCCGCGCCGCAGCGAGGGGGGTCACCGTCAGTTCGAGCTGGCCGAGATCGAGGCCCTGCGACAGGCCTTCGCGGAGACCCACAACATCTCCTCGGCGATCTCAATCGCCCGTGAACGCGGCGCGGGTCTGGGCTCGCTCGGCGGCCTGCGCGAAGCATTGGAGGCGTTCGACCACGAACGCTGCGACCGGCTGCTCGAGGAGAGTCTGGCGGTGCGCTCGGTGGAGCGCACCGTGCAAGCGACGCTGCTGCCGGCGGTGCAGTCGCTCAGAGGCGAGGACGCCGAGCCGCACAACCCCTCCCCATCCCCCGAGTATTGCTTCGCCTGGCGTTACGCCAGCGGCTGGCTGGCCGCGACGCAGCGGGTGGCGCCTGCGGCCACGAGCGAGCAGGGAGTGGTCATCTTCGACGCCAGCCGTCCGCTGGATGTGGACGCGCTGTATGTGCAGGCGCTGGAGCTGTTCTTGCGACGGACTGGTCTGCGCGTGCTGACGTTGCCCGTGGAGCTGCAGGCCGCCAGGCTGAGCGGCGCACTGCGAGCTCTGCATCCACAGGCAGTGGTGCTGGGAGGAGCGGGCGCATCGCTGGATGCGCTGGGGCGACTGGTGTACGCCGTGAGGCAGAGCCGCGCAGGCGTGCAGGTGCTGGACTATCGCGGCGCGCTGCCCGACACCGGCGCCAGTACAGTCACCCGCCTGGGTAGCCAGCCGCAGGCGGCGGCACAAGCGCTGCGCGAGGTGTGTGCTCGGTGCGCAAGCGCAGGCAGCACAGGCGCTGCGGATGCGCGGGATCGCGAGGAAGCGCTCCCCGTCGCGTCTCATCGGACTCGGTGAACGCGAGCGCACAGGCGCATGTCAGCCTGCGCCGCAGCGATATACCTCTTCAACGTAGCCGCGACGCACCCACGACGGCCGTCGCGCGATGCGCGTCAACCCGCCAAGCTCGTCGACAAGCTCCGCGACGACAAGCTGCGCGGCGCCATTGACCGGAGTGGCAGCCTCCTGATTGAAGCTCAAAAACAAACCGCTGACGTGCGCCTGCATCCACTCCAGATACTCGCGTGCGGTCTTCTCAGTCAGCTCCGGCATGCTGTCCTGGTTGAAGACGACATCGGCAACGATCGGTTCCCGTCCCCCGAGCGCCTGCGGCGGCAGGATTCGGATCGGCGCGCCGGCGTCCTGCTCGCCGCAGAGCTGGAGTGCCTCGGCGCCATAGACCTCACCTAGGAAGTAGGCCTGGAAGGCGTTCATCAAGGGCAGGTCGATGAGCGTGTATCTGCCTTTGTGCCGCCTTGGCAAGCGCAAATACCACATCGCAGCCCCGGCAAAGCCGGGGCCGATCTCGGCTATATGCACATCCTCCCCAGGCGGGCGCCGTAGATGGGTGTCAATCGCCTCGCGCAGGCATACCGCCGCATGCAGGTGCATCCCCGTCTCCCGGGTGATCAGCCGCCCGCCGATGAGGGTACCGTAGGGCGCGCCCACGCGGGGGAAGTCAAGTGAGATCTCGAGTGTCGCCTCGATCCGCGCGGGTAGACCGTCGATGCCCTCCAGAAATACCCGCCCCGCAGTCCCCTGCTCGGGACACTCCGTGCGGACCGTGCCCATCGCCTCCGCGAGTGAGGTCAGCTTGTCGTAGGTGAAGAGCGACCAATAACGAGCAGCTGCCGGATCCTCGTAGTCGATCGGGGTCGAGATGCCGGCCAAGAACGGCCGGCGGAACAGCCAGCGCAGCTGTTCGTCCAGCATCCGTGGATCGCCTGACGTGAGCGCTCGTTCGAGCGCTCCGTAGTAGCGGCTCACCTTGCCCTTCCAGATTGGCGAGAGATCCATCGGGTCCTCGCGCGCAGTCCGATAGGCACGCGCGATGCGCTCGCAGAGCCGCAACCGCGCGTCGCTGAACGCAGCGGGCTGGGTGAATGTCATTTCGCGCCTGGGGATCGCGGTGTCGAGCGTGGTCAGCCACTGTGGGTGTGCGAGTGTCTTCAGACACCATGTGGCGCCCAGAAACGATCCCAATGGCAGACCGCGCCGCATGGCGGCCGAGGCGGGGCGGTCTATTGCGTCGCGCACGATCAGCGCAGCGGCCCGCGCACGCTCACGCGGGGATTTGGGCTGAGCCTCGGGATCGGGGGGTTCTGGATGCGGCCGCGGTGGCTTCCGCAAATGTGCGGCGGCCCGCGGGCGCCGGCTCACGTGCAGCCCGCGGTCGGAAACAATCCCCTGCCACTGGAGCCGCGGGCACGGATGGCGTTGATCGCGGCGGCACTCAACGCAGCGGCAGGCGGCAGGGTCGGCTGGGGCTGGACTGATCGATCCGATGCGGACATCCTGAGTGGTTCAGGCTACCTATTGGTCCGTATCGTTCCACCCGTGCCGATTGAGCCCGCAGTCGTAACCGGAGCACCTGCTCACAAACGTTTCGCATTCCACGAGATCGACATCCTCGACCCAGCCTTGGACGAGCTCGTGGTGGAGCTGCCCGGGCTGTGCGGGCGGCCAGAGTGCTGACGGAGCTCACCGAGCGATGAGAGAACCTCTGCTGGACCTGGTGCGTGAGCTCTATCCGCTGCACCGCACGCTGGTCTCCGACGGCACCGACGAGGCGCTTGCAAGAGTGCGCGCGCACCTCGGCCCGAACATCCGCTACGACATCGAGCGGTTTGTGCCCGGCGAGAGCGCGTGGACGTGGCGCGTGCCCAAGCGCTGGGTCGTGCACGAGGCATATCTGGAGATCGAGGGTGGAGAACGAGTCGTCGACTTCGCCCAGAACCCACTGCATCTTGTCTCCTACTCAGACTCCATCGACGCAACGCTGAGGTGGGAGGAGCTGGCTCCTCATCTGCACGTGTCCACTGCCCGGCGACACGCGATCCCCTGGGAGTTCCGCTGCTACTACGAACCCGGCTGGGGTTTCTGTCTGAGCGCCGATCGGCGCGAGGAGCTGCCACGCGATGCGACCTATCGAGCAGTGATCCGCGCGGAGCAGCGCGATGGCCCACAGGACGGGCTGGCGGTCGGTGTGGCCACTGTCGGTCCGACAGGCGGCCAGGAGTTTCTCATCTGCGCTCACATCTGTCATCCGCTGCAGGCCAACGACGACTTGGCGGGCGTTGCCAGCGCCGTCGAGGTCATGCGCCGGCTGGCCGCCGAACCATTGCCGGATTACGCGCTCGGTGTTCGTCTGCTGCTGTGCCCGGAGACGATCGGCAGCGTGTGCTACCTGAGTCACCACGAGGATCTCATCGAACGCCTCAGCGGGGCGGTGTTCTGCGAGATGACCGGCAACGACATGGGGCTTGCGCTGCAGCGCAGCCGCCAGGGCGATCACGTGCTCGACCGTATCGCCCGGGCGACCCTGGCCGCCCGCCACGAACCAGTGCGCGAAGGCGCATTTCGCGAGGTGGTGGGCAACGACGAGCTGGTGATCAACGGCCCTGGCGTGGGCGTGCCCTGCGTGAGCATCACACGCTGGCCCTATCCCGAGTACCACACTTCGGATGACTCGCCGGCGATCCTGACCGAGGAGCGCCTTACCGAGGCCGCGGACGTCGTCGAGGAGATCGTCAGAACCTATGCCACGAACTATGTGCCGAGGCGGACGTTCCGGGGTCCAGTCTTCCTCTCCGGGCACGACCTGTGGGTCGACTGGCGCGTCAATCCGGCGCTCAACCACGCGATCGAGAAGATCATGCTGCGGCTCGAAGGCGATCGAACGGTGTACGACATCGCCGAAGAACTGGGGCTGGCCTATCACGAGGTGCTCGATTACGTAGAGCGTTTTCGCAGGCAGGGTCTCATCGAGGCGCTGCCGACGCCGCGGGCGACGTGACAGCTCCGGCAAGACACGATCCCGGGCCACGCGGGCGACGTGACAGATCGAACATGGCCCGATCCCGGTCCTCGCCCATACCAACAACTGGAAGCAGCCAGGCTATAGACCCTAAGCTCTAGCGACCGTGACAACCCGATCACCCACCCACGGCAGTACGCGACCCGTGATCATGGACTGCACAATCCGCGACGGCTCCTACGCGATTGACTTCAAGTTCACAGCGGCTGACACCGCGCTCGTGGTCGGCTTGCTCGACGACGCGGGCCTGCCCTATGTGGAGATCGGCCACGGCCTGGGTCTTGGAGCCAGCAGGGTCGGCAAGCAGGCTGCTCCGTGCTCTGACTTAGAGGTGATCCAGCGCAGTCGCGAGCGCACGCGGCAGGCGCGCCTTGGCGCCTTCTTCATCCCGAGCATTGGCAATCAGCGCGACCTGCGCGAAGCGGCGGCGGCGGGGCTGGATTTCGTACGAGTGGGAAACAACGCCGACGAGATGGAGGCCGCATGGCCGTCGCTGCAGACCGCCCGCTCGGCGGGGCTGGAGAGCTTCGTCAACCTCATGAAGACCTATGGCATCCCGCCGCGCAGATTCGCCGAGATCGCCGTGGAGGCCGAGCGGCGAGGCGCGGCCGGTGTCTACGTGGTCGATTCTGCCGGGGGCATGCTGCCCGGTGAGGTGGCCGAATACGTGCGCGCCGCGCGCGAGTGCACGACGATTCCAATCGGCTTTCACGGTCACTCCAATCTGCATCTCGCAGTGGCCAATGCGCTCGCCGCGATCGAGGCGGGAGCCTCGTTCATCGACACAAGCGTGTATGGCATCGGCCGCTCCTCCGGCAACGTGCCGACCGAGGTTATGGCCGTCGTGCTGGAGCGGCTGGGCGTCGAATCCGGGCTCGATCCGCAGAAGATCATGGGGCTGGCGGAGTCCTATCTGCGCCCGCTCGCCGAGAACCTGCACCCGCACGACATGATCGCGGTGGCGCTCGGCTACGGACGCTTCCACTCCTCCTACCTGCCCCGCGCGCTGCAGGCCGCTGAGGAGGCGCAGATAGATCCGCTGCGACTGATCGTCGCGCTGGGACAGCGCGACACAATGCGCCTGCCGGAGAGGCTGCTGCACGAGACCGTGGAGCAGCTGCGCGGCACGCCACGGCCCAGCCACCGCGATGACCTGGCCATCTTCCGCGACGACCGCTTTGGACCCAGGCGCATCGGAAACCGACCCGGAGCGGTCGTAGAGTTGCTCGACGACCTCGACGTGGTGGCCGCCAAGCGTCACCTGAAGGTGGTGCTCGATCTCACACTTTCATCCGCCCTGGATGAGCAGTCGGTGACCGCTGAGTTCCTGCTGGAAGACAACTTCGCCGCGCTCGGGCGCATCCGCGCGGGATCGGTCGGCGCACTCGCCACCGAGCTCGAGCCACAGGAGTCACGTGCGGAGCTCTTGCTGTTGGACGCCGAGGGCATCGGTGCGGATCAGGTGCCTGAGGTTGTGCGGGCGCTTGAGCGCGTGTCAAGGGCGAACGTAGTCGTCTACCGCTCCGGCGATCTGATCACAAGGCTGCTTGGCGATGTGGCGCTCGCGCTCATCGGCAGACTGGCGCCGACACGAATGACGCTGGTGGATCCGGGATGGCTGGCGATTGAGGACATGGACGCTTTGGCCGAGCGCCTCGCCCAGATCGTGCCGCTGCGCAGGACACAGGACACCCTGGAAGAGGAGCCCTCTGCGCTGTGCGTCGTGGCGGGTCCAGTGATCTCCGCAAGGCCAGAGGCGCAGACCACAATCTGGCCTGTAGTCCTAGGAATGGGTCCCGGGCCGGCTCCGGGATGGGCTCCCAACGCGATCCTGCTGACTGCCGCCGACGCTTACCGCAACAGGGCGCCCGAGTGGCTTGCCGCGGCGCGCACGTCAGCGGTTGCCAGACAGACGACCGGAGCATCCACGTGAGCGACGCCGGCGCCACTGACCAGTTGCTGGCTGTCATCCAGGAGCGAGGCGCAGACCCCTTTCTAATCGATGCGCACGACGGGCGCACGCTGAGCTATCGCCAGGCGCACGATCGCGCCTGCAGACTCGCAGGCAAGCTGGCAGCGCGAGACCTGGAGCCGGGAAGCCGCGTGCTCGTGTCGCTGCCCAACGGCGTGGAGCTGGCCCTGCTCTACCTTGCCGCCCTGTACAGCGGTCTGACTGTGATCCCGCTGGGCCCGGGATTCGGCGTCCGCGAGCTGCGCTCGATCCTCGCCCGCAGCCGCGCTCGCTGGATGCTGTACGTCCCCGGCAGCTTCACTCGTGCCGTGGACCTCGCTCGCGAGGCTGGGATCGAGCTCGTCTGTGTGGGTGACTGGTCCGCTGCTGACACCGAAGCAGATCGATCCGCGCGCCGCGAGATCATCCCGTTCGCGCATTCAAGCCCCGACGACGTCGTGGCGATCCACTTCACCTCCGGCACGACCGGAGCGCCCCGAGGTGTCGGTCACCGCCTGGCCGACTTTCTGGGGAACGCCCGGCGGCTCGCGCGGGCCACTGGGGTCGGTCCCGAATCGCGCTTTCACGCAACTCTGCCGATGACATATCTGGGGGGCTACTACAACCTCTTGCTGCTGCCGCTGGCGCTTGGCGCCAGCGTCGTGATCGATCGACCGTTCGACGGTCGCATGGCGCTTGACTTCTGGGAGGTCCCGATACGCCGGCGTGTCACCGTACTGTGGCTGGTGCCCACGATCATGGCGATGCTCCTGCGCATGGACCGCGATGAGCGCGGTGCTCGTTATTGCCGCGAGCACGTGCGTCTCGTCGCAGCAGGCATGGGACCGCTCAATACGCGCATGCGTGAGCAGTTCGAAGAGGTCTATGGCGTCCCTGTGCTTGAGAACTATGGCCTGGCGGAGACGTTGCTTGCGGTATCGGCCACCCAGGATCGGCCGCCTGAGGCGGGAGCATGCGGGAGCGTCCTCGAGGACGTGCGGCTGCGCGTCGTGGACGAGCATGGGGATGAGCTGCCCGCCTTGGATCCCGGCGTGATCGAGGTCGCGACTCCGGACATGATGGCCGGTTACCTCGATGCCACAGGCAGTGGCTTCGAGCAGCGGCTGCGCGACGGGCGCTGGCTGGACACGGGAGATCTGGGAATCCTGGGCGCGGACGGGCAGCTGCGCATAACCGGCCGCGTGAAGGAGGTGATCGTCCGCGGGGGCCTCAATATCTCGGCGCTGGCGGTGGAAGAGGCGTTGGCCGGGCGTGTGGGCGTCGAGCGCCTCGCTGTTGTCGGAGTGCCACACCCGATCCTCGGCGAGGACACCGCGGTCGTGGTGACGTGTGAGCCGGGCGTCACGCTCGCGGATGTCGAGGACGACCTGCGCAAAACCGCCCAGCAGTGCCTGGATCCCGCTCAGCAGCCGGGACTTTACGTTCAGATCGATGAGCTGCCACTCACACCCAGCGGCAAGGTCCGCACCCAGGCTCTGCGCGAACTGGTCATCGACCGCTTTGGCCTGGCGCCGGCACGAAGCTGAACTGGTCATCGACCACTGCTTGGCCCCAGCGCGGGGCTGAACTCCACACGTCCGCTCTGATCGATGCGATCGCCACTGTAGTCGGTCGCTCCGCCGCGCGCCATGAACCACGGATCGCGGCGTACGCACTCTGAGCACAGTGCATAGAGGTCGGGCAGGTCGATGCACGTCACCTGCCCGATACCCACACGGGCAACGCTGAGGAGCCCTCTGGACCTGACCTCGGTCTCGAGCCTGCGCAGATCGGGAAGGCCGGCCTCGTCCTCAAGCGCCCGCACGTTGTAGAGCCAGGTCTCTTTGCGCTCCTGACCATCGGCTCTGCTCACGCCCGTGAAGTACTTAGGGAAACGGTATGGCACTCCCAGCATCTGCTCGGCATGGTGGATGTATGTTGCATACCGGAAGCCGACGCCCAAGTTGCACAGCTTGGCGCCCACGCGCGTAAGGCGCGCATACACGCAATCCCCGCCAAAGCAGTCGTGGGGAAGATCGCCGATCAGCTCTTTGCAGCGCGGCCCAAGGGCAGCGACGGAGAAAATCGGGTCAAGGCTGCGTCGCGCCCTGCGCAGAGTACGGAAGTACTCCGTGAAGGCGCCCACCTCCGATGGCGTGTACGCCGGCTCGTAGACCTCTCCTGGCTTAGTGTATGTATAGGAGTAGGTTGGCAGCAGCCAGGTCCCCGACTCGCCGAGCACCGTTAGGAACGCTTCGACGATCACTCGCCATGCCGTCTCCTCCGCACGCCCCTCCCTGGGATAGCCGAGCATGCCTGCGCTGACGTGTGAGAAGACCGTGTCGCCCGCACCTAACCCAACCTCGCGCAAGGCGCATACCAACGTCGCGCGGTCATAGCTGACGCACCTGTTCAAGGCAGCCGCATCAGCTCGAACAGCTGCCAGAGGGGAAACTGGGAGGCGAAGCGATACGCCCGCGCGTCGAGCGACTCGAAAGCCGGATCCGGCGTCAGCTCGCGCATGTCGAGCACCGCAAACCCTCCCGAGGCATAAGCTCGTATGAGCTCTGAAATGCTCGGGGTGACACCGAAAGTCTTATGCAGGTACTCGCTTAGGACGGTAAATGGACGATCGACATCGCCCAGCCAGGGGCGCAGCCAGAAGATGTAGTGCGGCTCCATCGAGATGAAGCGCCCCTCGGGCTTGAGAATGCGATGTATGTCCCCCAGCAGCACGTCGAGGTCGGCCACCTGTTCAGAGGTGGCCGGGACGAAATAGAAAAGCAGCGCATCGCTCATGAACACGACATCGGCGCTGGCCGTGGGTATCTCATCCATTGCTCCAGCCTCCGAGACTTTCAACAGCTCAAAGCGAGCGGCCGGCTCGGCGTGCCGACGTGCCACCTCGATGAAGGAAATGCTGGGATCGACGCCAAGCACTTTCGCGCCGGTGCGCGCCATCAGGTTCGTGTAGAAGCCGGGACCGCAGCCCACGTCCACCACCTCCTGGCCGGGGGAGAGCCGTTCGGCGAAGTAACGCTTCAAGAAGCTGTGCTGAATCGCGCCATAGAGGTTCTCGCGCACGTCGCGCATGTCCTGCGTGAACTTCTGATCGATCCACCATGCTTCGGGGTCGCGGCGCAGCTTCAACATCAGGTGGGTGCCGAGTTCCTGGTGGAAGTTAGGGAAGTGCTCGTGATCGAGGACATCGCGGCGGGGCGCGAAACGAGCGCGGTAGCCGGCCTCGTCGTCGACCAGCAACCAGCGGCGACGAAGCCGGCGTAAGAGCTCCTCGGCGTCGAGCAGCTCGGGCTCGCCCCACTGCTGGGGGTCGCGCAAGAAGTTGCTGGGATCGGCCATCAGGCCGTTCTCGTTGGAGAAGCACTGCACCTCCCAGACCGGAAAAGTCGCCGCGGCGAGGCTCGCATCGAGATTCGGCGAGTCAGCCTCGACGGCGCGGGCCAGCCGCAGGCCACTTACATCGAGGACAAGCGACGTGCGCGTGAAGACATTGTGCAGCCGCCAACGACCAGCCGGCTCGGGCAACACGATCACATCGCCGGGAATGCGGCTCACGGGGCCCGCAATCGCGAGACGACCTCGATCAGGCCACCAACCGTTCGGAAGTCTTCAGACTGCATGTCCTCGGGCTCGAAGCGCACGCCAAAGCGATCCTCGAGCGTGACCACCAGCTCGACGATCGCCATCGAGGAAATCAGGCCAGCATCGAGATACGCAACCGCCAGCTGCTCGCCCTCGCTCTCGCCGGGCAGCGGCGCTCGCTCTGCGAAGAAGTCGAGCACCGCCTGCTTGACTTCACGATCCATCGTTGTCATTCGTATCTGACTCCCTGACGATCGAGCGCATCGCGCAGACCGACGGCAGCGACCGTGCTCGCTCCACCTTCGACCTGCTGGGTCCATCCCTCCTCCAGCATCTGGCGCGCGCCGCACAGCTCTGAGAGCTCGCCGGCGAGCTCGCGCGAGACCACCACCACGCCGTCGTCGTCGCCGACGACGACATCGCCTGGGCAGACGGCGACGCCCCCGCATGCAATCGGCAGATTGACGTTTCCGCCCCAGCCCTTCAGCGGACCGCCGGGCGAGGTCCCGAGCGCGTAGATCGGCAGCGTGTGCGTCGTGATGTCGGCACAGTCGCGCACGACGCCATTGAGGACCACCGCGGCCACGCCGAGCCGTCGCGCTGCCAGCGTCTGGACGGCGCCCCAACACGCCCTCGTCGTGATGCCCTTGGCGTCGATCACGAGGACGTCGCCGGGCTGGACCAGCTCGAGCGCGGCGTGGCTCATCAGGTTCCCACCCTCGGCCTCCTCGACGGTGATCGCTGGGCCGCAGAAGCCGCGCCCGGGCAGCAGCGGACGAATGAGCCCGTCCATCGCGCCCATGCGGTTCTGGCAGTCCGAGATCAGGCTCGCTGGAAAGCGCGCCAGCGCAGCGAGCACATCTGCATCGGGGCGCTCGATCGCCTGGCGGATGCGTCCGGGGATCATTGGCGCGACGCCGCGGACCTGCTTGTCGTTGCTCACGTCCGCACCGCCGCAGCTTCGCTGCTCAGCAGTTCGCGCAGGCGACTCTTCTGGACCTTGCCAGAAGAGGAATGAGGCAGCTCCTTCAAAAACACGATTCGCGCTGGCCGGTTGGTTGCGCCAAGGCGCTCGCGGCAGGCTGCGAGCAACTCGCGGCGGGTCTGCGCCTCATCAGCCCCGGCGAGCAGGCGCACCACCGCCGCGCTGTCCTCGCCGTACAGCGGATGAGGAACGCCGATGACCGCGCACTCCGCCACGCTGGGGTGCTCCAACAGCACGTCCTCCGCCGCCGCCGGGCTGACGTTGACGCCTCCGCGGATGATCAGGTCCTTACGCCGCCCCGTGATGAAGACGTTACCCTCGCTGTCGATGTGGCCGACATCGCCCGTAGGGAACCAGACGCCTGGATCCAGCCGCGCGGGGCCTTCACGCTGGGCGTCGTAGTAGCCCTCCATCAGATAGGGGGTGCGCACGAGCAGCTCCCCTTCATCCACGCGCACCTTCACGCCGGGCAGCACTCGACCCACCGAACCGTCGATCGTCTCGCCCTGCCGCACGTTGGTGGTGAGGAACAGCGTCTCCGAGAGACCGTAGTTCTCGAGCAGGCGCACGCCGTAGCGCTGTTCGAATGCGCGCCGCAGGCTCGGAGGCAGGGGAGCGGTGCCCACCAACGCCAAATCGATCGCGTTGCGGCAGAGATCCTCGCCTACGCTGCCACGGTCCATCTCCAGCAGGATCGACATGATTGCGGGCACCAGCCACAGCGCGTTCACGCCGTGGCGGGCCGCGGGTGAGAAGAAGTCCAGGGCCGCGCGTGCGTCGAACGCGTCTGTAAGCACGACGCTTGCACAGTTCACATAGGGAAGCATCATGAGGTTGTAGTAGCCGCCCAGATAGGTCATTGCCAGCACGCCGTAAAAGCGGTGGTGCGGCTGCACTCCGACGATCGCGCCAAAGAGCCTGCCGTTGTCAATCAGATCGCCGATGCGATGCACAACGCCGGAGGGTCGGCCCGTCGTGCCAGAGGTATAGACGATTGTCATCGTGTCCTCGGGCGAGGCGCTATCCAGCGGGAGCGTGCCGTCAGCCTCGAGCGCACACGGATCCCACGGCTCGCTGCCCGCAGGTAGGGCTGCGCGTCCATCTGCGAGTAGGAGTGTCGATAGCTCCGCCGCCGGCTTCATCGACGGCTCCATCGGAGGCGAGCGCAGGCCCGGCGCGCACCTCTCGGTCTCCCCCGAAAGCACGAGCATCCGGGCCCCGCTGTGGCGCAGGATGAATTCGATCTCCGGCGCCGCCAGCGCTGGATTGACGGGGACAGTCACGACACCGGCGTACAGACATCCAAGGTACAGTCGAGCCAAGGCTGTCGAGTTGTTGAGCACCAGCGCGAGCCTGTCGCCGCGGCGCAACCCGCGCCGGCGCAGATCGGCCGCTACGCGGCGGGCATCGTCGTGCAGGCACCCAAAGGTGACCGTTTCGCCGCTGCGTGCATCGATCATAAACGGGCGCTCGCCGTGGCGGGCGGGTATCTCGAGCAGATGATCTATCGCGTTCACAGGTAGATCCAAGCCAATCGGTGAGATCAAGCCAGCAGGCATCCGTCGGAGATGATGGTGCGGCCATCGATCGCGAGCGTTGGCGCACGGAGCACGTGGTCGAGGTGGAAAGGCACGCGGTTCTGCCCGCCGAGGGCGGTGTTGGCCCCGATGCCCACGTGAACTGTGCCAAGCGCTCCCTCATCCTCGAGCATCGACCCGATTACGCGGGCGTGTGGGTTCAAGCCGACTCCCAGCTCAGCCACAACACAGCTGGCGAAATCCCCAATGCGCCCAATCACCTCAGCAAAAATGGCAGCGGCCTCTCCCTCAGCCGACTGAATCTGTCCCTCCGCAACATGCAGCGTCAGCGGCGCGGAGAGCAAGCCCAACTCAGCACATGGAACGCTGCCATCGACCACGAGCACTCCCTTGGCAGCGTCCTCGATGAGCGCAACGTTGGCCTCGGCGTCTGGCGGCGAGGCCAACGTGCCGCTGCCATCGCACCAGCCTGGCGCGGCGTTGCCGGTGCGGCCGCTGATGTCGAGCGCGATGTCTGTCCCAGCGCGTGAGGTCAGCCGCATCGATCGACCTGCCGTGAACCTCTCAGCCAGTCCCTGAGCGGCCCCGGTCAGAGCTCGGAAGTCTGCTCGCAACGCCTGCCCAGCCAGGACCTCGTGACTGTAGTCGGGCAGCGATAGATAGCGAGTCCCGCGCGAGCCAGCCCGCCGGCGCGCCTCCGTGTGGGCCATCGACATGGTCGTGAGACCAAAGACGACATCCACAACAGACATCGCATCAGCCACCGCTTGCGGCGGCTCCTGGCCGTGGATTGCAAAAGGCGCAATCTCGGCCAGCTCAGCCTGTGCGCCCGTGGCCCGCACTGCAACGGCGATCGTCTCCGCCACGGCGCGGGTCGTGTGGTCACACACGAGCAGCGCGTGCTCGCCGGGACGCACGTCAGCACAGTGGCGTACAAGGTGGCACGCGCCACCCTCCTCAGCCCGCACGAAGGACCTCGGCCAGCCGTGTCGCCGCCGCTCGCTGGACCTGCATGCTCAGGCCATAGGAGATGCGCACATGCCCCGAGCAGCCTGCGCCGAAGACACTGCCCGGCACCATCGCCAGACCGTGCTCCTCGAGCATATGCGCACACAGTGCATGATCGGCAAGGCCCCGAAATCGAATGCGCGGGAATAGATAGAACGCGCCGGCTGGATTTACCAGCTCGACGCCGCCCACACTTGCGAGCGCCCGCGTCCAGACCTCTGCCCGAGCGTGAAACTCCGCCCGCATGTCGCGCAGATAGGCGGGCAGGCGAGTGTCGGTCAGACTCGCAAGCAGTCCCCGCTGAGCGAAGGGGACACCGCAGACGGTGAGGTACTGGTGGACTCGATTGAGTGCGTCTGACACGCGCGCGGCCGCGGCAACCCAGCCCACGCGCCAACCGCTCATGCCAAAGCTCTTGGACGCCGAATTCACATACAGGAGCAGGTCTGACTCTCCCAGATAGCGTGCGATTGAGAGGTGCTCCCCTCGATACACGAAATGGCGATAGATCTCGTCCGCGAACACGTAGATGTTGTTGGCCAGCGCGATATCGGCTACGGCCTTGAGCACCTCCGGCGTCTGTACCGCGCCGGTAGGGTTGCTCGGACTGTTGAGGACGATCATGCGGGTGCGCGGCGTGATGACCGTCGAGAGCCGGTCAGGATCGATCCTCCAGCCATCGGACTGGAGCAGAGCCAGCGGCACCGGAGATCCTCCCGCAAGCTCGACGGCCGCCGCGTAGTGGTTCCAAGCAGGCTCAGGGATCACGACCTCCTGACCACGTTCGAGGAGCGCGAGCGCGGCCATGCTGAGCGCCTCGCTCGCGCCGGTCGTAACGATCAACTCCCGATCGGGATCGAAGCTTCGGCCCGTCTCGCTGGCCACGTCCTTGGCCAGCGCCTCGCGGAGATCGCGTATGCCCCGGTTGGCGATGTAGTGAACCTCGCCGCGCCGCAATGCCTCCATCGCTGCATCTGCGGCACCGGGGGCCAAGGCCCAATCGGGTCGGCCCACATCCAGGTGCAGGACTGGCCGTCCCGCACGCTCGAGCTTCTCGGCACGGTCGAAGATCGCCCTGATTCCAGAAGGCGGGGGCAATCGTGCCGCGGTGATCATCGCGAGGCAGTATGCCTCGGCCCCCACTGACGACGTAGACGCCGGCTTCGCCGCAACGGTTGCGCAGCGTTCATTTCGCCAGCGTTGTTTCCCACTTACACGAAATCCGGCCCCGTCGATGCCGCTTGGGCGTTCCTCGTTTGACACGCGCCGGCGCGCTTGAGGCGCGTTGAGCTGCCTCATTGACACGCGCCGAATACTGCAACCATCCGTACTGTCTAGAGACCATGCCTGGCCCATCGCTTTCCAAACGCCCGCGCCGAGCGCTCCGGCGCGCCCGCGCCGGTGAGTGGCGTGCCGGGGCCATTCCGGTCAACACAACCCTGGCGGCGGGACGCACGGTCATTCGCGGGATCATCGCCTTTGCCATGCTGCCGCTGCTCATTCATCGCATCGGCAGTGCGGCCACCGGGCTCTTCATAGTGGCAACAACGCTTACGGGCTACTTCAACTCAGTCGAATACGGCTTGGGCATCGGCGTGACCAAGTATGTCGCCGAGCATCGCGCGGCCGGAGATGCCGAGCAGCTCGGCTCGGTCCTGCGCGCCGCGCTGGTGCTGATGCTCGGGATCGGGGTCCTTGTCGCGACGGCGCTGGCGCTGCTGGCCGTGCTCGGCGGGAGCGCCCTCTTCGGGACCACCGCGACCGGCAAGGAAGCGGTGCCGACGCTGCTGGTGGCCGCCGTGACCGCGCTGTTCTACTGGCCCTCACGTCTGGGCACCGCCGCGCTGGAAGGCCTCGAGCGCTACGACCTCAATGCAATCGTCCAGGCCTGTTCGGCGATGGTCACGTTCGCCCTCATCTACGCGGCGACGGAACGGACCCACTCGGTTGCACTGCTGACAGGGATCTTCTGCGCGATGCTCGTGTTCGAAGGTCTATGCGCGGGCGCACTGGCATGGCCTCACCTCGGCCTGCGACGGGGTGTGGGGAACTGGCGGGGCGCTCATCTGCGCCCGGCGCTGGGTTTCAGCGCGGGTCTCTTCCTGATGGGTCTTGCCGACACCTCCATATACGAGAGCGACCGCATAGTCGTGGCGGCATTCGTGGGAGCCGCCGCGGTCGTCGCCTATGAGGTCGCACTGCGCCCCCACAGCGGATTGCGCCTGATCCACGGGCTGATCGGAGGGGCTCTGGTCTCGACGTGCTCGCGACTCGTGGCGCAGGATCGCTTCGAGCGGCTGCGCCGGCTTGTGCTCGTCGGATCGCTCTACGGGATCGTCCTGACCCTGCCATTCGTGGTTCTCACGCTCGTGCTCGCACGCCCCATCCTCGAAGCGTGGATAGGTTCCGGTTACGGTCGCTACGCGGCCTATGTCCAGATCTTCGCCTCCTACTGGCTCATCAACGCAAGCGGCGCACCGGTCGGCGGTGCGATCATCGGGATCGGGCGCATCCGCATCTTCGTATGGCTCACGACGATCGGTGCCGTACTCACCCTGGGGCTCTCGATCGGACTCACGGCTGCCCTGGGCACGATCGGCGTGATCCTGGGCACGGTCATCCCCGCCTGGCTCGGCTTCCCGCTGACGATGCACTACTCACTCCGCCAGATCGGGATCTCGAAGGTCTGCTTTGCGCGCGAAGTGCTGATCCCCGGCTATCTGCCGATCGCGGTCTGGACCATCCCGGTGCTGGCAGGCGATTGGGTACTACGTCCCAGCGGCCTACTCGGCCTAAGTGTGTTCTGCGCCATCTCCCTCGGGTTGCTCTGGCTTGCGCTCCTACCAATGCTGCGGGCACGCTGGCGAAGCATCGGATCCATCGACTGAGCTTGCGCTACGCGCCGGGAACGCTGAGCAGGCGCGCTTTGCTCAGGCTCCCAGCACACGGAGACCTTCGGCGAAACGATCCGCCCGAAAGGGTTCCGCAAAGCGCGCCAGACGACGAGCGAGCTCGTGAGCAACCGCGAACGTCTGCGCCGGCCGCGCGAGGAGACCGTCGACCAGCGCCGTGAACTCCGCGACTCCCTCGAACATCCCGGGCACGTTCTCCGTCCACGGAGTCACCATATGCTTGCTACGCACCCACTTGGGAGCGTCGGTCAGCCACAGCAGCACCGGAAGCCCTGTGCCTGCCGCCTCGAAAGCGACCGAGGAGATAGCCGAGATCAGGATGTCCATGCCGGCGAGCGCAGCCGAGAACGGGCCGCCACACACGACCTCGATATCGAGCTCGTGTGCGTCGAGCAAGCGCCGGTAGTGTGCGGGATCCTCCATCGGATGGGGACGCAGCTGGAGCTCCACGCCGGCCGCGGCAAATCGCTTGAGACCAGGAGCGATCACATCGATGAAGGTCTCACAGATCGCCGCGGGCGCGAGCGGCGCATCGGCCGGACTGCTGGTTGCAATCAGCACCCGGCTCAGGCCGGCGGCTGGCGGACGAGCCACGGTGGCGACGCGTAGACGAGCCGCTGCGCTGACTGGCGGGAGAGCCATCCCAGGGACCCCCACGGGGAACACCTGTGGCGGCTGGCCGGGCCAGCCGAGGGTCTGCTCCACGGTGCCCTCCCCCCAGCCGAAGAGGACATCCACCCTCAGTTCGCCATCGTCAACTTCCCGACTTGAGTAGATGCCATGCTGCATCGAGCCGACCCGTAGGCCACGTTCGTGCGCCCAGGCGATCAGCAGCCGCGAGGCGCCGTAGCCGGTGTTCGACAGCAAGAGCGCTCGCAGCGAGCGCGCCCGTTCCAGTCCGGCGAGGGCGCCGACGGCCTGCGCGAACTCGGACGCCGCCCCGGCCAGCAGCCGACGCAGGAGCAGTGCCAGGACCCGATCTAGCGCCGCAGCCTCGCAGATATCGAGCCGCTCGGGCAGGTGCGCAGCGGGACCGGGACCCGCACGAGACAGACCGCTGGTGGCGAGCAGCGGGAGTCGGCGGCGCAGGGCGAGCAGCGCGCCGTTGCCGTGGTCGAGACCGGGGAACGGCATCGCCCCGACACCCAATGCGCGCAGCTCGTCAGCTGAGAGCGCGGCGAGCGCCAACGAGAGCTTGCCCGCTACGACCGCGGCGAGGCGCACACGCTCGGGCCGTGAGCCTGCGGCGAGGACACGCATCAGCTGCCGCGCCACGGCGCGCTTGCGCCGCGAGCCGGGCAGCGCCGGCGGTAGCGCATAGGGAACCACGGAGGCGTCGAGGCCGAGACCGGCGCGCACACCCATCACCAGTGCAGCCGGCGCTGCCGGATCGCAGATCAGCTCTCGCGCTCCGGCAGCGGCGGCTGCGAGCGTGAAACCACGCAGCAGGTGCACGATCTCAGTGCGTAGACGCGGCTCGATGAAGTCGATCAGCGAATACCCGTGCCATTCGATATCGGCGACCGTAGGGTGCTCCTTAATCGCAGCCATAAGCTCGGCGCTGCGGCGAACAGCCGCGCTGCGCTCCTCCCAGCTTTCTAGCTCGTCGAACAGCAGCGGCCGGCGACTCGCGAGCTCGCGGTGGGCGACGCCGTCCAATGCGACCGTCAGGTCCGCGACCCGAGGCGGCGGAATCCAGTCGTAGCGCCCAGCGGCATCAACTCGGCTGACCACGATCAGTCGCTTGGCTCGCCCGTGAAGCTCGCGGAGCCCAGCAGATGGCGCAAGGAGCGGCGAGTCCTCGCTGCTGCTCATAGAACCCGAAGCTTCACGCCACCGTGGGAATCAGCTCTGCCATCGTGCGGATGTCCTGCGCGTCCAGCCAGGTGTCATTGCTGTCGCTGGAATAGCGAAAGCCCGGCGGAAGCTCCTCGCCAAGATGCTCGTTGGCGATCGCCCACGAGGGCAACTGGGGGTAGATGACGAAGCGGTCATCGAGCACCCGCGCACGGCGCGACTCGTCCTCGGTGAGCAGCACCTCGTGCACCTTCTCTCCCGGACGAATGCCGATGATCCTGCGCGTGGCCTGCGGTGCGATCGCCTCCGCGATCTCCAGCACTTTCATGCTGGGGATGCGCGGCACGAACACCTCACCGCCGCGCATCAATCCAAGACAGCTGACGACGAACTCCACCGCCTGCTCGAGCGTGATCCAGAAGCGCGTCATCGCTTCATCGGTAATCGTCAGCTCCCCCTCGTCGGCCTGCGCCTTGAACAGCGGGATCACGCTGCCGCGGCTACCAACGACGTTGCCGTAGCGCATCGTGGCGAAGCGCGCCGGGGATCCGCCGGCGTAAGCGTTGCCCTGTGTGATGATCTTCTCGGCCGCCAGCTTGGTGGCGCCGTAGAGGTTAACCGGGTTGACGGCCTTGTCTGTCGACAGCGCCAACGTACGCGGCACGTTATTGGCGATTGCCGCCGTGACGACGTTCTCGGCCCCAAGAATGTTGGTCTTGACGGCCTCGAAGGGGTTGTACTCACATGCCGGCACCTGCTTGAGGGCAGCGGCATGGATCGCGACATCCACGCCCCGCATCGCCATCTCCAGGCGCTTGGCGTCACGGACGTCGCCGATGAGAAAGCGCACGCGCTCGTCGTTTGCAGTGGCGCGCTGAAGGTCGTACTGCTTGAGCTCGTCACGACTGTAGATCCGCACTGCCGCGGGTTCGTGCTCGGCCAGCACCTGCTTTAAGAAGGCGGTCCCAAAAGACCCCGTGCCGCCGGTTATGAGGAGGACCTTGTCCTGGAGGAAGGGATTTGGGGGCATGCTCACGCAACCGCGTTTGCGGAACGCAACTGGATCGCGTGGAAGCGGCGAGTCGTCTTTGCAGTTGTCATATATCTCATCGCGTTCGATAGTGTGGGTCGAACTCGTGCCCTGCCGCCAGACTAGGCGAGTCCTCCAGATGGTTCAAAGCACCGGCCAAGAAATGGGCAAGCTCCAAGCGTGAGAGCGACGATCGTGTTTCCGACATGAGCGCTTCCGCTGGGCGCCTGGTGCTGGGCACAGCGCAGCTGGGCATGCCCTATGGGGTGGCCAACCGGCACGGGCAGCCCTCCGCAGGCGAGGCTGCGGCGATCCTCGATAGGGCCCTGCTGGGGGGTATCCGTCATCTGGACACGGCGACGGACTATGGCGACGCTGAGAGCCTGATCGGCCGCTACCTACGCGGGCGGGAGCAGAACGCTGGGGTGACGGTGGTGACCAAGCTCAGGATCGAGGACGGCAGCGGTCCAGCCGGAGTCTGCGTGGCCCTGGCCGCGAGCCAGCGGCGCCTAGGGGCAGCACCGGGCGTTGCGCTGCTCCACGATGCGAGCCTGCTCGGGCACTGGGAGGGACCCGTGGGCGACACCCTGCGGACCTGCCGAGCGGAGGGAAGGGTCGGAGCGATCGGGATCTCGGTATACACCCCGGAACAGTTCGAAATCGCATTGGAGCTTACGGATATCAATGTTGTGCAGGCGCCCTTCAGCGTTCTCGACCGGCGCTTGGAGCAGGCCGGTCTGCTGGTACGCGCACAGGCGCGGGGGGTGCGCGTCATGCTGCGCAGCGTCCTCCTCCAGGGTATGTTGACGCTGGAGCGGGCCGATTATCCGAAGTGGCTGAAGCCAATCGCCGCCCCACTGTTTCTCTGGCACGAGCTCTGCGCGCGTCACGAAGTGGCGCCGCAGATCGCTGCACTGCGCTTTGTGATTGAGCGCACGGAGCCAGCAATGATCGTCGTCGGGTGTGAGTCCACGGGTCAGATCGAAGAGCTGCTGGAAGCCGCGAACGGTCCCGACCTGCCGGCAGACCTCGTCGGCGAGCTGGAAGCGCTGGCCACATCGGACACGCGGCTCATCGATCCAACCAATTGGCCGCTATAAGTCAGCTCACAGCAGCGCGATGCGGCTGCTGTGAAGCCGCATCAAACGCGTCGAGCGTCTCCACCAGGGCGAGGTCGTCCTCCAGAGACAGCGGCCATGCCTCGCGTCCGTCGATGGCGCGCAGGTATCCGCGCATCTCCTCGATATACATGTTCTCCGACACCCACTCGCCACCGGGACCAGCGATCGGCTGCGGATCTGGGTGCTCGATCCAGCTGCCATTCCCGACCTGCCATTCACGCATGCACCTGCCATTCCAATCCCATTCCAAGGTCCCTTCCTCCCCGACGATGCGCGCTCTGCGCAGAGCGGGGCGACTGATGACATCCACCACCAGCGTGCCCTGCACACCATTCTGGAAACGCAGCAGCGCCGCGTAGTAGTCATCGATATCGACATCAAGCTGGGAAAGCTTGTCGCGAAAGCAGCTGAAGTCGGCCAGTGGCCCGAACAGCGAGGTGAGCCAGTTCAGCTCGAAGGGGATGATCTCGCGCGCGGCGCCGGTGTGGCGCTGCGCCACGTAGTAGCTGCGGTAGTCCTCCCAGGGATGCCAATCGGGGAGATACTGGCCGACATCGTTGGTCACGAAGAGCGGACGGCCGATCGCGCCCTCAGCGAGTCGTGCGCGCATCAGCTGAACAGCCGAATGGAAGCGCAGGGTGCACGACGGGGCGCCAAGCGAGCGACTGTCGCGGACGGTGGCGATCAGCTCGTCCATACGCGCGACAGCGGTGCCGGCCTCGGTGAAGAATGGTAGGCCACGCCGGGCAGCCTCGATGGCGTATCCCACGTGCTGGTCGGGAGGAGTGGAGATGACAAGCGCCTCCGGCTCCCAGGCAAGACCTTCCGGCAGCGTGGCGAACGCCGGGATGCCGAATTCACCGGCCACCTCGGCGCGTCGTGCCGGCGCCGGCTCGACGCCGGCTAGCTGCTTGACCCCGAGATAGCGCAAATTGCGCAGGCGGCGGCGCCCCATCGAGCCAAGCCCGACGACGAGGATCTTCATGTGTCGAGATCCACCGCGTTGAAGCGGCGGAAGACGGGCTTGACGATGGGCCCCCGCAACCGCTCCTCCAGGGGCGCCCCTTCAAGCACCTCGCGAACCTGCGCGAACGCGCGCGCGGCAACCTCGCTGGTGTGATCCACCTCCTCCACGCCATGGCTGAAGCTGGGGGCGATGTAGGGGATCAGAACGCCCTCAGCGACGGTCTCCTGGAGGAACAGCGTGCGCAATCCGGCGCTGTACAGCGGATCGCCGGCGTCGAATGAGAACAGCGGATTGCATGGATAGCCCCCGATATTGACCACCTCTGCAACGCCGGCCGCCTCCGCCGCCCCTTTGAGTCCCTGCTGAAGCTGGCCGCCGACATTCCAAATGTGACTTACGGCATCGCTGTCGCGGATCTCGGCGATGGTGGCGCGGGCAGCCGCGATCGAGTGCGTCTCGCCGCCATTGGTACTCGACAGCAGGAAGACCCGCGGCCGGTCATGCTCGAGCCCCCCGAGCTCCATTATGTCCCGCCTACCCACGAGCGCCGAGACCGAGAACCCATTGGCCATCGCCTTGCCGAATGTGGCCATGTCGGGCGTGACACCGTAGAACGTCTGGGCTCCCGCCTCGTGCCAGCGAAAGCCGGTGACGATCTCGTCGAAGATCAAGATGGCGCCCTCGCGGCGTGTCAGCTCCCGCAGGCCCTCCAGGTAGCCGCTGGGCGGCGGCCTATCGGTGGCGGGCTCCAGGATGACGGCGGCGATCTCGCCGGGATGCTCGTCGAACAGGGCCTGCAGCGCGGCGAGGTCGCCATAGGGAAACGTCTGGGAGAAGCGCTTGGTGGTCTTGGGTATGCCTGCGTCGACGGGCGTGCTGCCGATGAACCAGTCGTCGAAGGAGTGAAAGGGGTGCTCGCGCGGGAACACAACCAGATCTCGTCCGGTGGCGGCGCGGGCCAGGCGCACTGCCGCGGTTGTGACGTTCGAGCCGTTCTTGGCCAACTTGACCATCTCCGCGCATGGGATCAGCTCGATCAACTCCTCGGCGAGCAGCGTCTCAAGCGGCGACGGGCGCCCGAAGTTAGAGCCGCGCTCGAGCTCCTCGGAGACGGCCTCGATCACGCGTGGGTAGGCGTGGCCCAGGACGACCGAGCGCAGGCCCATGGTCCAGTCCAAGAACTCCCTGCCGCTTGGGTCGCGCACCATGCAGCCCTTGCCCGAGACGATGAAGCTGGGAGCGTTGAGAGGAAACTGATCGTCGCCCTTGGAGTAGGTGTGACAGCCACCGGGGATCGCGCGATGAGCACGACGAGTAAACGCGGTAGTTTTGTCAATTGAGATCATTTGGGACGGGCCAGTCTAACGAGTCTCACACCCGTGTCAACAACGACCCAAGGGGTGGCCGAGCGGCTCTGTATGCCCTAGAGTCAGCGACCGACGGCAACTGAAAGCCGAAATGCATCTGATGATCAAATTGAGTGACACAGACGGCACGATGCACACTGGCGCGATGTCCGCAGCGAGATGAGCGTCCTGATCGGTGGCCGCGCTGTCGGCGATGGTCATCCCTGTTTCATCATCGCCGAGGCCGGCAGCAACCACGACGGCAAGCTCGCTCAGGCGCTGGCACTGATCGATGTCGCCGCCGCCGCCGGAGCGGACGCCGTGAAGTTCCAGGTGTTCCGCATCGATCGCCTCTACCCGGAGCGGGCGGGCGTGAGCTCCTACTTGGAGACACCCGCGTCGATCCGCGAGGTGCTCGCGGGACTGGAGCTTCCCTTCGACTGGCTGCCCGAACTGGCTGGCCATTGCGCCGCGCGCGACATCTGCCTGCTGGCGAGCGCGTTCGACGAGGAGTCAGCCGATGCGGTGGATGCGTATGTCAGTGCGCACAAGGTGGCCTCCTATGAGCTGACGCAGCTCCCGCTGTTGCGCCACATCGCAGGCAAGGGCAAGCCAATGATCCTCTCCACAGGTGCGGCCGACCTCGGCGAGGTCGCCTGGGCCGTTGCCGAGCTGAAGCGGGCGGGGATCGCGGGAGGCCTTGTGCTGATGCAGTGCACGGCGGCCTACCCGGCCCCGCTGGAGTCGCTGAACGTGCGGGCCATTCAGATCCTGAAGTCTCGGTTTGAGGTTCCGACCGGGCTGTCCGATCACTCTCGCGATCCCGTGCTCGCGCCGGTATCTGCGGTTGCTGCGGGCGCCAACGTGATCGAGAAGCACTTCACACTCGGCAACGACCTCCCGGGGCCAGATCATGCCTTTGCGCTGGAGCCAGCGGAGCTGAAGCTGATGGTCGCAAAGGTGCGCGAGGCCGAACTGGCCCTGGGGGCCGGAGAGAAGGTTGTGCACGCGGTCGAGCACGAGCTGCGCGGCTTCGCTCGACGCAGCCTCTTCGCGACGCGCGACATCGGCGCGGGCGAGTCCTTCGCGTCCTCTGACGTGACGATCCTGCGCAACGGCGAGTTGGACCCGGGACTGGCGCCAGCGCGTCTGTATGAGCTCCTCGATGGGCGGCGGGCACGCCGGGAGATCGCAGCCGGCGCCCCGATCCGGGAGGAGGACCTGGCCTGAGGCCAGTCCCTCAAGACGGGCCTGGCGCGAGCTTGCCCTCAGCGCTCGCCCGGGGCAGCGGGACGGCAAGCGCGCGGGCCAGCTCGTCAACCACCCGCTGCACATCGCGAGCGCTCATCGCGGGGAAGATCGGCAGGGAGAGCGCCTGCGCGTAGTACGCCTCAGCCTCGGGGCAACGAGCGGCTTCGCCGTCGAAACCCAGCGAGCGGTAGAGCCCGTGGCGGTAGATGGGGATGTAGTGCAGCTGGCAGCCGATCCCAGCAGCGCGCATGTGCTCGAACGCCTGGCGCCTGCGCACGGCGCCTTCGGGGAAGCGCACGACGAACAGGTGGTAGGCATGGCGATCGCCCGCCGCGGGCTCAGACGGCGCGATGATGCCCTCGAGCTCGCCCAGCCGCTCGCGATAGCACTGAGCGACGCGGTTGCGCTCCGCGATGAACGTGGCCAGCCGGCGAAGCTGGCTCAGGCCCAGGGCGCACTGCAGATCGGTGATCCGGTAGTTGAAGCCGAGCGTGTCGATATCGTAGTGCCAGGCCCCCACCAGTGGGTCGGACGCGTCCTCGCGACGCTCGATTCCGTGCGTGCGGAACCTTCGCAGCCGCTCGGCGAGATCCTCGCTGTGGGTGACCACGACGCCGCCCTCGCCTGCCGTGATCGCCTTCACCGGGTGCAGCGAGAAGACGGTCATGTCCGCGCGGCCATCGCCCCCTACGGGGATGCCATCGCGGGTGGCCCCAAGCGCATGGCAGCCGTCCTCGATCAAGACCATGCCGCGCTCGCGCAGCTCCTGCAGCGGTGAGAGATCGATGGGGAGCCCCGCCAGGGACACGGCCAGGCACGCTCGTGCGCGCCCCGCCCTGCCCGAGCGCACGGCGCTGGGCAGATCAAGGTTGGCTGTGTCCGGGTCGATGTCGGCGAACAGTGGGCGCGCTCCGACATACAGCGCGCAGTTACATGAGGCAACGAAGCTGATGGGCGTCGTGAGCACCAGATCGCCTGCTCCGATTCCAGCGGCGAACATCGCTCCGTGCAGGCCTGCGGTGCCGTTGGCGAACGCCACCGCATGCCCAGCGCCGAGGACCGCGGCAAAAGCCCGCTCGAACTCCTCGACACGAGGCCCCTGGGTGATCAGTGGGTCGCGCAGCGCAGTGGCGAGCGCTAGGACATCGTCGTCGCTGATACTCTGCCGACCGTAGGGTAGGAACTCGTCCACTTGCTCGCCTGGGTTCTCGGCGTGCCGCACGCGGATCGCCACGCCAGCCGCCGCCGTCTGGCTTCGATTGCCGTCTGGCGTCGCAGAATAGCGGATGCAGTCGGACTGTCAGTCTGGGGCTTAGCTCTGGAGGAAGTGTGATACTTAGAATGTGCCGAGAGGGCCGATAGCATTCAGGTGCGACGGCGGCCGCCTAATCGGGGCGGGGCACGTAGGGCGTTGCCTGCCACTCGCGCGAGCCTTCTCTGAGCGGGGCTGGCAGGTCGCGTTCGTCGGGCGCTACGACGGCCTGGCGGCGCAGCTGCTCTGCGACGCACAGGTCAACAGCCTCCACCCGCGCGAGGATGGGCCGTTGGGGCTTCACAGCGAGGACTGGAGCGCTGTGGTGCTCGACCTCTACGACGCCGCCGCTGCTCAGCTGTGTGAGTTGGCGCACTCCCTGCCGACGGCGAGCATCGCCGAGAGCCGGCACTGCCCCGGGGTGGGCATCGTGGTCGACTACCACCTCGACCGCGCCGGCGAGGAATCCTCCGCGAGACTGCTCGCCGGGCCCCGCTACGCCCCGATCGATCCTCACTTCGCCGCGCTGGGGAGTCCCGGGGAGGTGGTTGCGAGCGCCCTCGTGACGGTTGGTGGCGCCCAGCGCGCGGGCGAGCTCCTGCCGGCGCTGATCGGCGAGCTCGAGCGCGCCTTCCCAGGGGTGCTCGTGCGGCTCGCAGGCGGCGGGGTCGATCCGCGCCCCGCACGGAGCTCGCTGATCGACATCGTGCCAAACATCGACATCGCCGTATCGGCTGCCGGGTTCACGGCCTACGAGCTCGCCTGCGCCGGGATCCCCGGAGTGGTCGTGGCCCTGGCCGAGAACCAGCGCCGCGTCGCACGCGCCTGCGAACACGCGGGAGTGGCGCTCGGGATCGATGCGCTCGATGGCTCGCTCGCAGACCTTGGCCCTGCCCTGAGGCGCCTGCGCGATGCGTGTCTACGCAGTCGCATGTCCCGCGCGGGGCGAACCGCCTTCGATGGGCGCGGGGCGGCGCGAGCAGCGCTCGCGCTCGAACAGCGGTGGGGGCTCGACCGCCCATCGCCGCGGGCGCGTCGAGCCGGCCACGCGAGCCTGTGCTTGCGAGCGGCGCGGGCGGATGACGCCAAGCGCCTGCTGGTCTGGCGCAACGACCCCGTCACCCGTCGCTTCTCCTTCGACCATGGGGAGGTCTCGCGGGCGAGTCACATGGAGTGGTTGGCACAACGCCTGGATGATTCGAGCGGGGCCCTGTGGATCGCCGAGAGCGATGGCGAGCCAGTCGGCCAGGTGCGCGCCGATGTGCTCGGCCCCGAGCTGGTAGAGATTCACATCACGGTAGCTCCGGCAGCCAGGGGCCAGCGTTTGGCTGCAAGGATGATCGCACAGGCCAGCGAGCGAATCGACCGCGAGCTGTGCGCCAACGTCATCCTTGCGCGCGTGCTGGCATGCAACGAGGCTTCGCTGGCCGCCTTCCGGCGTGCGGGGTTCGACGAGCGCGAGCGACACGCCCACGAAGTTGTGCTCGAACGTCGCCTCACGCCACCAGGCTGAGCAGGCCCACGGCAAAGCGAGCCGCGTGGGAGTGCTTCGCATAGCCGGGAATCATCTGCACCGAGGGGCTGGCACGCAGACCTCGGAACCCAGCTGAGGAGCCTCAGGCAACGCTTCTTCGCCGACCCATGTAGACCCCGCGGCGCAGGCGCAACGACTCCAGAAAGCCGATGCGCGTATCGATGGCCCGCGCCGGCGGGCCAGGCAAGGCCGGCTGCCCCGCCGCAGCGCGCCAGCCCTCCAGCCGGCCCGCAAGCGCCTGCAGGTCGTGCGCAAGCACGGCATCGCCGGCCACCACAAGCGCCTCGGTGGCCAGCGCGCGCGCGGCGGCGCGCGAACGCAGGATGCCGTAGCGGCGCAGCAGGTAGCCACGCGCGTGCCCGATCTTGCGCCGCTGCTCGGCCGAGCGGTGGCCGAAGGTGGCCGAGCCCACGTGCACGGCCACGGCATCGAGCGCCATCATCGTTTCCCACCCGGCCGCGCCCAAGCGCAGCGCCAGGTCGAGATCCTCCAGGTAGGCGAAGATCGCCTCGTCCAAGCCTCCGACCTGCTCCCAGGCCGCGCGCCGGTAGGCGGCAGCCGTACCCGAGGGACCGGCCAGGCCCAGCCGGAGGGCGGGCGAAGCATTGAACGCCAGCGATTCCCCATGCCCCTGCCCGGGCAGGGCACCTGAGTGCCCTTGCCCGTCCAACGCCGTCGAGGGCGGCAAACCGTGAAAGCGGGGGAAGCCGGCCAGGGTGCGGTCGGCCACCAGCCCGGCGCTGTCGATCTCGCGTTCGCCTGGGCGCAGCAGCAGCGAGCCCACCGAGCCCAGGCGCGGGCGCCCGGCAAAGGGGGCCGTGAGGCGCTTGAGAAAGTCGGGCGGGGCATCGACGTCGTTGTTCATCATCACCACGATCTCCGCCTGGCCGGCTGCCACCGCGGCGTTGCAGGCCACGGCGTAGGGCATGTTGCGCTCCATCCGCAGCACCCTGACCTCGGGGTACGCACGTGCCAGGCGCGCGGAGGTGCCTTCATCGCAGCCGTTGTCGCAGATGACGATGCCGTGGGGGATGGTCTGGGCCCGCAGGTGCTCCAGGCAGCTGTGCGTCAGCTCCCAGCCACGGTAGGCCACGATCGCGACATCGACGCCGCTGGAGGCTGGAGCGCTCAAAGCTGGATCTCCGGCTCTGGGGAGTCCGCTGCCAACACGTGCCGCTCCGGCTCCCGAGGGTCCTCTGCCAGCGCGTGTCGCCACCAGCTCACAGTCCACTCCGCCCCCTGGCGCAGATCAAGCGCAGGAGCCCAGCCGACCTCCTCGGACAGGCGCCGCACGTCGGCTGTCAGGCGCTCGGGCTCGTCGGGATTGGCGGGCAGCGCGCCGAGGCGCACCAACTCGGGGTGGCCGGCCGCCGTGGCGATGGCGGCCACCACGTCGGCGACCCGCACGGGCTCGCCCGAGGCCATGTTCAGCGGCCCGCTTACATCGCTGGCCAGCAGCGCGGCGAAGGCATCGCCCAGCTCGGGGACGTAGAGGAAGTCACGCACCTGCTGGCCATGTGTGCAGCGCGCTTCTTCACCGCGCACCAGAGCGCGAGCCACGCCGCCCACCAGGCGCTGGGGGTGCTCGTAGGGGCCATAGAGATGAAAGACGCGCCCCCAGGCGAGAGCCACGCCTGTCTGGCGCGCCCACGCCCGCGCCACGACGTGCAGGCTGTGCTTGGCGGCGCCGTAGAGCGTCGCCGGCTCGGCGGGCGTCAGCTGCTCCGAGCAGTGGGTCTCACGCTGCCAGGCGTACTCCGCACAGGTCCCCGCGACCACGGCGCGCCGGCCGCCGGCGGCGCCGAAGGCGCGCAGCAGCGCCACGCTGGCCGCCATCCAGTCGAGATTCTCGAGCGTGCTCCAGAAGGAGCCCGGCTTGGTGCACCAGGCGAGGTGCAGGAGGTGACTGGGCCTCACTTCCTCCAGCAGGGCCGCGGCGGTCCCGGGAGCCAACAGGTCGGCGTGGTGCCAGAGCACCTCGGGCGGCGTCTGCAGGGACATGGCGGCCGAGCGCGGACGCGAAGTGACGGCGTGCACCTCGAATCCTCCGGCCAGCAATGGCGAGAGCGTGTGCCGCCCAATGAAGCCGCGCGCACCGGTGACCAGGACGCGGCTCATGGAGCGTAGTCGGGGAACGTGCGATCGCGCTCGCAGAGCAAGCGTTCGCGCCCCTTCGGCGGCGCGGGCCAGGCGATCGCGAAGGCCCGATCATCGAAGCGCACGCCGCGAGCCGCCTCGGGCACGTAGGCACAGGTCATCTGATAGTGGACCTCGCTGTCATCCACAAGCGTCTGAAAGCCGTGCGCGCAGCCGGCGGGGATGAACAGCGAGCGCGTCCCTTCGGCGTCGAGCTCAAGGCCCAACCAGCGGCGATGGGTGGGCGATCCCAGGCGCAGGTCGACGGCCACGTCGAAGATGCGCCCGCGCGTGCAGCGCACCAGCTTGCCCTCGCCGTAGGGCGCCGCCTGATAGTGCAATCCTCGCAAGGTGCCGGCACGCGCATTGAAGGACGTGTTGCACTGCACCACGCTCGCGTCCAGGCCGTGGGCGGCGAACAGCTCAGCGTCGTAGGTGCGCGCGAAGGATCCCCGCTCATCGCGCAGCGGCTCCAACTCGACCACGGCGACGCCCGGCAACTCGGTGGGGTGGACGATCACGGCGCCAGCCCCAGCGGGCGGGCGACCGCGCCCGCGGGACCGGGCGGGCCGGCGATCACAGCAGCTCCATGCGCGAGGCCGTACGCGCCGCGAAGCGCCCGCCCCACTCGTGGATATAGGCGTGCTCGCGCGCGATCTCCTCGCGCAGGTTCCAGGGCAGGATCACGACCACGTCGGGGCGGTCCTCGCGCAATACCTCCGGCGCGCGGATGGGGATGCGGCTGCCGGGCAGATAGTGACCCTGCTTGTAGGGGCTCACGTCTACGGTGTAGTCCAGGAAATCGCCGCGCAGGCCGCAGTAGTTCAGGAGCGTGTTGCCCTTGGCGGGCGCGCCGTAGCCGACCATGCGCCGGCCCTGGTTCTTCAGCGCGATCAGGAAGCCAAGGATCTGACGCTTGTCGGCGGCCACGTTTGCGGCATAGCTGGTGTAGGTGGTGAGCTCTTCATAGCCCGCCGCGCGCTCGCGCTCGCGCAGCTCCCGCGCACGCTCGCTCTCAGGCTTGGAGGCATCGTCGTAGTGGGCGCCGTAGACGCGCAGCGAGCCGCCATGCGTGGGCAGCTCTTCGACATCGAACAGGCGCAACCCGTGCGCCGCGAAGACACGGCTGGCCGTGAGGAAGGACAGGTAGGAGAAGTGCTCGTGGTAGATGGTGTCCCAACTTTTGCTCTCCATCAGGCGCAGCAGGTGGGGGAACTCCATGCTCACCACCCCACCGGGCTTGAGCAGGATCTGCACGCCTCCCACGAAGTCATTGATGTCGGGCACGTGCGCGAGCACGTTGTTGGCGATCAGCAGGTCAGCGGCGGATTCGGGAGCCAGTTTGCGCGCCGTCGTGGCGCCGAAGAACTCGACAAGCGTCGGCACCCCTCGCTGGCGGGCCACCGCGGCGATATTCCCCGCTGGCTCCACTCCGAGCACCGGGATGCCGAGCTGGCGGAAGTACTGCAGCAGGTAGCCGTCGTTGGAGGCGAGCTCCACCACCTGGCTGTGCTCGTCCAGCCCCAGCCGGCGTGTGATCTGCACGCTGTAGGCACGCGAGTGCTCGAGCCAGCTTTTGGAGTAAGAAGAGAAGTAGGCATAGTCAGAGAAGATCCGCTGGGGAGGCTCGAACTCCTGTAGCTGGACGAGGAAGCAGCGCTCGCACACCAGCACGCGCAGCGGGTAGAAGGGCTCCACCGCCTCCATGCGCTCGGGAGGCAGATAAGCGTTGGCGAGCGGCGAACTGCCCAAGTCGGCGAAGAGCGCGGCCAAAGGCGCCTGGCAGAAGCGGCAGTAGGCGACGCTCACGACCATACCCGCCAGGGCGCCGCGCCGGAGTCCCACAGCTGCTCGAGCAGATTGCGGTCGCGCAGCGTATCCATCGCCTGCCAGAAGCCCCGGTGCAGATAGGGCGCGAGCTGGCCCTGGCGGGCGAGGGCGCGTACGGGCTCCTGCTCCCACACGGTGCCATCGCCCTCGATGTAGCGGCCCACCTCGGGCGAGAGCACGAAGAAGCCGCCGTTCAGCCAGGAGCCATCGCCGCGCGGCTTCTCCTCGAAGCTGCGCACGCGCGCGCCCTCGATCTCCACGGCGCCAAAGCGCCCGGGGGGCTGCACCGCGGTGACGGTCGCCAGCTTCCCCTGCGCGCGGTGCTGCGCTATCAACGCCGCGATATCGACATCGGCGAGCCCGTCGCCGTAGGTCAAGCAGAAGTCCTCCTGACCCAAATGCGGCAGCACGCGCTTGAGGCGTCCGCCCGTCATCGTGCCCTCGCCGGTGTCAACGAGCATCACTTTCCAGGGCTCGGTGGCGGAACGATGGATCTCCATCTCCCCGCGCGCGAGATCGAAAGAGACGTCGCAGGTGTGCATCTGGTAGTTAGCGAAGTACTCCTTGATCAGGTAGCCCTTGTAGCCGAGGCAGATAACGAAGTCCTCGACGCCGTGGGCGGCATAGATCTTCATGATGTGCCAGAGGATCGGCTTGCCGCCGATCTCGACCATGGGCTTGGGACGGACTGTCGTCTCCTCGCTCAGCCGCGAGCCCAGGCCGCCGGCGAGGATCACGGCCTTCACGGCCGGCGCGTATGTGTCCGCACCTTCATCGCGATCAAGCTACCAGGACTCCGCCGATAGTCGAGTAGATCGGGGCCGATGTTTCTGTCGCTCTCCGGGCACTCGGCGCGCGCCCATAGAATGGCCATTCGTGACCGCTCCGCCGCGCCATTCGCTGCTGCCCGCCCGCGACGTGGATCCCCGCCAGGAGCTGCCCGTGCTCGAGCAGCAGGTGCTTGAGCGCTGGCGCGAGCGGCAGGTATTCGCGGAGTCGCTGCGCCTGCGCGAGGGGGCGCAGCCGTGGGTCTTCTACGAGGGTCCCCCCACGGCCAACGGGCCGCCCGGCAGCCACCACGTGCTCTCGCGCGTGTTCAAGGACATCTATCCGCGCTACAAGACGATGCGGGGCTTCCACGTGCAGCGCAAGGGCGGCTGGGACTGTCACGGCTTGCCCGTGGAGATCGGCGTCGAGCAGGAGCTCGGGATCGGCAGCAAGGCCGAGATCGAGGAGTACGGAATCGCCAAGTTCAACGCCCGCTGCCGTGAGTCCGTATGGGCCTACCTGGAGGAGTGGAACCGCCTGACCGAGCGCATCGGCTTCTGGATCGACCTCGAGCACGCCTACCGCACGCTCGATCCCGACTACATCGAGTCGGTGTGGTGGGCGCTGGCGCAGATCCACGCAAAGGGCCTCCTCTACGAGGGCCACAAGGTGGTGCCCTACTGCCCGCGCTGTGGCACGGCGCTGTCCTCGCACGAGGTCGCGCTGGGCTACCGCGATGTCGTGGACCCCTCGGTGTATGTGCGGCTGCCAGTTGCCAACCCTTCAGCCCCGCTGGCGCCGGGCGATGCGCTGCTGATCTGGACGACCACGCCCTGGACGCTCCCTGGCAATGTGGCCGTCGCGGTCTCGCCGCAGGCCATCTATATACGTGCGCGCGTAGGCGAGCAGATCGTGGTGCTGGCCGAGGATCGCGTGCGCGCCGTGCTGGGCGAGCAGGCACAGGTGCTCGAGCGCTTCCCCGGCAGCGCGCTGGTCGGCCAGAGCTATGCGGGGCCGATCTTCAACACAGGCCCCGCGGGCGGCTTGCCGATCATCGCAGGCGACTTCGTCACCACCGATGACGGCACGGGCCTCGTGCACATCGCGCCGGCCTTCGGCGAGGACGACTACGAGGCAGCGAAGGCCAATGGCCTGTTTAACCCGCACGACCCAAAGACGCTGTTTAACCCAGTGAATCCCGATGGCACCTATGACGCTCGCGTGCGCAGTCACGGCGGGCGCTCATACGCGGGCCGCTTCGTCAAGGATCCACAGTTGACGGAGGAACTCATCAGCGATCTCGCAGAGCGCGAACAACTCTTCCTTAAAAATGATTACGAGCATTCCTACCCTCACTGTTGGCGCTGTGGAACGCCGTTGATCTACTACGCCAAGGCGAGCTGGTACATCAAGACAACCGCCGTGCGCGAGCGCATGCTCGCGGAGAACGACACGGTCGGCTGGCATCCTGAGCACGTCAAGCACGGGCGTTTCGGCGATTGGCTGAAGAACAACGTCGACTGGGCGCTCTCGCGCGAGCGCTACTGGGGCACGCCCCTGCCGGTATGGCGCTGCGGCGCGGGGCACGTGCACGTTGTTGGCTCCTTCAGCGAATTGCACGCTTTATCGGGTGTGCAGCTCGAGGACCCCCATCGCCCCTTCGTTGATGATGTGACATTTCCCTGTTCGGAGTGTGAGCAGCCGATGACGCGTGTGCCCGAGGTGATCGATGTGTGGTTTGACTCAGGCGCGATGCCCTTCGCCCAGCACCACCACCCCTTCGCCGATCCCGGTGCGGACTTCGCGCATGAACCGCAGCGCTTCCCCGCCGATTTCGTGTGCGAGGCGCAGGATCAGACGCGCGGCTGGTTCTACTCGCTGCTGGCGATATCAACGCTTTTGTGGGACACCACTCCCTATCGCAACGTCGTGTGTCTCGGCTTGATCCTCGACGCCGAAGGGCAGAAGATGTCGAAGTCCAAGGGCAACACGGTGGAGCCGTGGGCAGTGCTCGACGCCTACGGCGCCGATGCCTTTCGCTGGTACTTTTTCACCTCCAAGCAGCCCTGGGACGGTTACCGCTTTTCCGAGGAGGCCATCGCCGAGGGCGTGCGCCTGTTCCTCAAGCAGCTGTGGAGCACTTACTTCTTCTACAGCCTGTACGCAAAGGCCAACGTTGATGTGTTGACAGATGCCTCAGCCCCAGCAGAGGCCGGCGAGGACCTCGATGTGTGGGCGCTCTCGCGCACGGCGGCCGTGGCGGAATTGGTGGGTGAGCGCCTCGATGCCTACGACGCCACCACAGCGGGCCGCGCGCTTGCGGAGCTCGTAGATGAACTATCCAACTGGTACGTACGGCGCTCGCGGCGGCGCTTCTGGGATGGCGAGGAGGCAGCGTTCACGACGCTGCGCACCTGCCTCTTGACGGTCGCGAAGCTATTGGCGCCCTTCTGCCCGTTCATTGCCGATGAGATCTACGACAACCTCGACGGAACGCTTGCCAGCGTTCACCTGTGCGACTTCCCCAGTGGCACGCAGCTACCGTCGCGCGATCCCGGCCTGGAGGAGGCGATGGCGATCGCGCGCGAGACCGTGCGCCTGGGCTTGGCCGCGCGGGGGCAGGCGAAGATCAAGGTGCGCCAGCCCCTCGCGGAGGCTGTGGTAGTCGCGACGGGCCGCGAGCGCGCGGCGATCGAGCGCCTGGCGGACATCGTGCGCGAGGAGCTCAACGTGCGCCGCGTGCGCTTCGTAGCCGGCGCGGAGGAGCTAGGAGAGTATGAGGTCAAGGCCAATTACCGCACCCTTGGCCCGCGCTTTGGCAAGGACATGCCACGCGTAGCAGACGCCATCGCGGGCCTCGATCCCGCGCACGTGGCAAGCGCTGTGCGTGAGGGCCGGGAGCTCGGCATCAACGTCAATGGCCACGACCACACACTGGCCCCTGAGGATCTGCTCCTGAGCATGCGCGCTCCCGAGGGCTACAGCGTGGAGCGCGAGGGCGCCCACGCGGTCGCGCTCGATCTGGCGATCGACGCGGACCTGCAGCGCGAGGGCCGCGCGCGCGAGATCGTGCATGCGGTGCAGAATGCGCGCAAGAACGCGGGCCTGCAGGTGGAGGACCGCATCGAGCTGGGCCTCTCAGGCGATGCCGCGCTGATCGAGGCCGCTGCGGCCCACCGCGACTACCTCAGCGGCGAGACTCTCAGCGTCGATCTGCGCCTCGGCGAGGACGATGCGCCCGCAGCGATGGATCACCGCGAGCAGACCGTCATCGACGGCCTGGCGCTGAACATCGACTTGCATCGCGCCGAGCGCGTTTAGACTGCCAGCGCCGGCTCGAGCTCGGCCTGCAGCCGCTGCTTGGGGTAGGCCCCGATGACGGTCTTCACCGGCTCCCCAGCCTTGAAGAGGATCATCGTGGGAATCGAGAGCACCTGGAAGCGCGCGGCCGTCTGCTGGTTGTCGTCGATATTGAGCTTGACGATGCGCAGATCCTCGCGTTCGCCGGCGATCTCCTCCAGCACCGGACCGACCACACGGCAAGGACCGCACCAAGGCGCCCAGAAGTCGACCAGCACGGGGGTCGTGGACTCCAGCACCTCGGCGTCGAAGTTTGCGTCCGTCACTTCGCTCAGATTGCCTGCCATCGTGTCTCCTTGATTGGGCGTGGACCCCACACTATACAAAATGAAGCAAGGGTTACCAAGTCCTCGTGATGGGCGGGTGGATGCCGGTGAGAGCGACGAATAGATGGGGCGAGACATAGACCTCGACAAAGGCCGCGATCACAAGCACCGGCACTGCGGCTGCGACCGTCACGAGCGTGGCGGCCAGCAACTGCTCCCACTCCCCGCGGCGGCTGGCCATGATCCAGGCGGCCAGCGGCAGGAACAGCGCGACGAGCTCGGGCAGCGCGTGGGGCAGCAGCCCCAGCAGGAGCAGTGCCGGCGAGACCTGCAGGAAGTCGGCGACTCCCGCGAGCGTGTGCCCAAGCACGTAGGCCTGGGCGGACAGCGAGAAGGTGGTGGCGCAGACGACGAACGCGATCGCCAGGCGCCCGCCGTGTTCGTGCACCCAACGCGAGAGTCCGCTGCGCGACTGCGCCTGCAGCGGCAGCGAGCTGCCGGCGATGAAGCCGGCGACGCAGGCCATAGCGTGCAGGGCGAGGACAAGCAGGTTGTGGCCCAGCACCGCCACCACGTCGTGGGTGTCGCCCACCGCAAAGGGCGGGCTGAGGGTAATGATCTGCGTGTAGCCGCGAAACAGGTTGGCGATCGCCAGCACCGCTGCCAGCAGCCCAAGGGCGGCTACAAGCGAGCCAAGCGTCCAGCGGCCGAGCACGCGCCCGGGCTGGCGCTGCCACAGACGCAGCGTCGAGCGCGTACGGCGCAGCCCGTGTGCAAGGGCGTAGGCGGAGGTGTCCATCGCGCTCTGATCGGCGCCTCACGAGCGCTACTGGAGCAGCGACGCTTGGCGCTCAGCGGGCGATGAGGCGACGCGGGCGGGCGGTTGGCGACCGAAGCGCAGGCGCGGCACCAGCCACATCGCCTCGGCGGCGATGCGCCAGGACATCTTGCTCTGGCCCAGCTGGCGGTCGCGGAAGACGATCGGCACCTCCACGACCTTGAAGCCCGCGCGCACCGCACGATAGGTGAGCTCGACCTGAAAGGCATAGCCCTGCGAGCGCACGCTGTCGAAGTGGATGACTTCGAGCGTCTCGCGGCGAAAGCACTTGAAGCCGCCGGTGAGGTCGCGCACCTTCAGCCCCAGCACGATGCGCGCGTAGGTGGAGCCGCCCTCGCTGATGAAACGCCGTAGGAGGCCCCAATCGCTGACCCCACCGCCGGGCACGTAGCGCGAGCCGAGCGCCAGGTCGGCGCCCTCGTGCACGGCCGCCAGCAGCCTGGCGAGGTCGGCGGGGTCGTGGGAGAAGTCCGAGTCCATCTCCATCACGTAGCCCGCGCCGTGCCCCAGCGCGTGGCGAAAGCCCGCCAGGTACGCAGGGCCGATGCCGTTCTTCTCGCTGCGATGCAGGACCTTGACCCACTCCTGCTCGCCGGCCAGGCGCTCGGCGATAGCGCCGGTGCCATCGGGCGAGCCATCATCAACCACCAACACGCGATAGCCCTCGGGGGCAGCCTGCGCCAGCACCGCACCGGCGGCGCGCACGATCGCCTCGATGTTCTCGGCCTCGTTGTAGGTGGGAAGGATGAGCCAGGCCTCGCCGGACACGCACGGAAACCTTAGAGCCTGGCGGGCGCGGAGCGCGCTATGCTCGCCGCGCCGTGGAAGGCCTGGTACACGCGTCGTGAGCATATGGACGGGCACACGCGTGCTCTTCACAGGAGCCCAGGGCTTCATCGGCTCCTGGGTCGCCGAGCGGCTCCTCGAGGAGGGCGCGCAGGTGCTGGTGCTGGATCGCCCGCCCGCCGAGCTCTCGCGCTTTCGTATGCACGGCCTGCACGAGCACTGCATCCCGGTGTCAGCCGAGTTGCTGGATGTGGACTCGCTGCGCCGCGTGCTCGAACAGCACGAGGTCCAGGCCGTATTCCATCTCGCGGCAAGCGCAATCGTGGGCTTTGCGTCGAGCTCGCCCCTGAGCACCTATGAGGTCAACGTCCGTGGCACGTGGAACCTGCTCGAGGCCTGCCGTCTCGCTAGCCAGGCGCCGCAGAGAATCGTGGTGGCCTCCACCGACAAGGCCTATGGGGCGCACGAGCAGTTGCCCTACCGAGAGGATCACGCGCTACAGCCGCGCTACCCCTACGACACCTCGAAGGCGTGCGCCGACATGATCGCGCGCTCCTACGCCCACACGTTTGGGCTGCCGGTCGCCGTCACGCGCTTCGGCAACGTGTTCGGCGGGGGAGACTTCAACTTCTCGCGCCTGATCCCGGGCACAGTTAGGGCGCTGCTGGCAGGCGAGCGGCCCGTGATTCGCTCGAACGGGCTGATGCAACGCGATTTCCTCTACGCGCCGGACGCGGTCGCGGCGTATCTGGCGGTGGCTGGCTCGCTCGACCGCCCCGAGCTGGTTGGGCGCGCGTGGAACGCGAGCATCGGACACCCGGTAAGCGTGCTGGCGCTCGTCAGAGCGCTGATGGATATCGCCGGCGTGCACGACGAGCCGGACGTGCGCGGCCACGGCACCCCCCACGGTGAGCTCTCACGTCAGTGGCTTGACTCGAGCTCCATCTCCGAGCAGCTTGGTTGGACGCCGGCGTGGAGCTTGCAGCGAGGCCTTGAAGCTACGTATCAGTGCTACGAGCGGGAGCTGCCGCAACTAGCGGCTCTTTCCAGCGCAGTTCCTCATCTAGCTGTCCCGCGGCCATGAGCTCCTCCAGGCGGGCGATGCGTGTGAACTGCGACCCGCTGAAGTCCTCGATGCGCAGGTCGTTGTCGCGATAGGCGCTCAGCATCTCCTCGGCGCTCGCGCGCACGGTCCAGGAGGGGAGCAGCTCGGGGAAGGCCTGTGCCAGCTTGGCGAAACTCACGCGGTAGCTGCGCTTGTCCGGACCCGCGCCCTGCGCGAACGCGATCCGTGACCCGGGGACGACTTCCTCGACGATCCGTGCGACATCGCGGATCTGGTAGTTCTCCTCGTCGCTGCCGATGTTGAAAGCCTCGCCGTGTATCTGCTCCCGGGGCGCCGCCAGCAGGCCGAGGAAGGCGCGCGCGATGTCCTGCACGTGCACCAGCGGCCGCCACGGCGTGCCATCGCTCTGCATCAGGACCTCACCGGTGGCGAAGGCGAAGGCGGTGAGATTGTTGACGACCAGGTCGCCGCGGTGGCGGGGTGAGAGTCCGTGGGCTGTGGCATTGCGCAGGAACGTGGGGCTGAACGAATCGTCGGCAAGCAGGCCGATGTCCCGCTCGGAGAGGACCTTCGACTCCCCGTAGGGCGTCACGGGGTTGAAAGCTGCGGTCTCATCGATCCACGCCTGGTCCGCGGCGCCGTAGAGACTGCACGAGGAGGAGAACAGAAAACGCTTGACCCCTGCCTGCTTGGCGGCCTGCGCAAGCGAGACCGAACTGCGGTGGTTGATGGCGTAGGTGCAGTCGGGATTGAGGTGACCCAGCGGGTCATTGGAGAGGGCCGCGAGATGGATGACCGCGTCGAAGCTATCGAGGTCGAAAGCCGTGACGTCGCGGATGTCCTTACGGATCTCGGGTACGACCGGCGCCGCGTCATCGCCAAAGCCACAGCCCTCGTACAGATACATATCCAGGCCAACCACCTCGTGTCCGGCCTGCGTGAGCAGCGGAACCAGGATGGCGCCGATGTAGCCGGCGTGTCCGGTGACGAGAACGCGCATGGCCGTGCAGCCTACAGCCAGGCCCCGCGCCTCCCGAGCCGGCGCAGCGGTAGCCGGTACGGCACTCTTAGCTTCCATGCCCGACGTTTCCAACGCCGCCATCGCTGAGGCCCTCGAGGAGCTCGGCGACCTCTACGAGCTCGACGGCGCGATCGTGCACCGCGTGCTCGCCTACCGCACCGCCGCACGCGCAGTGCGCCAGTCCTCGGTATCGGTGGCAGCGTTGGCGCGCGCCGGCAAGGCCACGCAGATCGCCGGCATCGGCGGCACGCTGCAGGAAAAGATCCTGGCGCTGGCAGAAACCGGGGCGATTCCCGCTGCCCTGAAGCTGCGGGCGAAGTTCCCCGCTGGCCTGGTCGCCATCACGCGTCTGCCGGGCCTGGGACCCAAGCGCGCACGCTTGCTGCACTCCGAGCTTGGCATCGAGGATCTTGAGCAGCTGCGCGCGGCGGCGCTGGCGCAGAAGCTGCGCGACGTGCGCGGGTTGGGCCCCAAGTTCGAGGCCAACGTGCTCGCCGCGCTCGCGGACGGCGCAGAGGGGCGCGCCGCCACGCGCCTGCTGCTGCCCAGGGCGATCGACCTCGGCGAGGCGCTGATCGCGGGCCTGCACGAGGGCGCGCCCAAGGATGCTCGCCTCGAGCTGGCGGGCAGCGCGCGGCGAGGAGCCGACAGCGTCAAGGACATCGACATCGTCGCCACCACCGCCGCACCTGAGGCGCTCGCTGGACTGCTTGCGGAGCTCGAGCAGATCGAGAGCGTCTCCTCGTCCGGGGCCGCCGGCGCGCGGGCGCGCACGCACTCGGGCATGAGCGTGGACCTGCGCATCGCCGCGCCCGCGCAGCACGGCAACCTGCTGCAGCACTTCACCGGTTCTGGGCGACACAACGCCGCGCTGCGCGAGGGCGCCGTGCGCCGCGGGCTGCACGTGTCCGAGTACGGGGTGCTGAGCGATGCGGACGGGGTAACGCGCACATGCGCGCAAGAGCATGAGGTGTACGAGCTGCTGGGTCTGGCCTGGATCGAGCCCGAGCTGCGCGAGGACCGCGGCGAGCTGCAGGCAGCGACGCTGTCTGATCCCTCGGCCACTGGACTGCCGCAGCTGATCGCCGAGCAGGACATTCGCGGTGACCTGCACACCCACACCGTGGCCTCGGATGGGCACAACACGATCGCTGAGATGGCAAAGGCGGCGCGCGAGCGGGGCTATGAATACCTGGCGATCACCGACCACTCCGCCTCGCATGGCTTTGGCAACGATGTCTCCCCCGATGAGCTCTTGCGGCAGATCGCGCGCGTGCATGAGGCCAACGCGACGATCGAGGGCATCGAGCTGTTGGCGGGCAGCGAGGTCAACATCCTCCCCGACGGCTCACTGGACTACGAGGACGAGTTACTAACGCAGCTGGACTGGGTGGTGGCCAGCGTCCATACAGCCTTCGGGATGAGCGAGCAGGCGATGACCGAGCGCATGATCGCAGCCATCGAGCACCCCCTTGTGGACGCCATCGGGCACCCCACCGGGCGCCTGATCGAGCGCCGCGAGCCCTATGCGGTCGACCTGGAGGCGGTCTTCGCCGCCGCCGCCCGCACGGGCACGCTGCTGGAGATCAATGCCAACCCCGATCGTCGCGACCTCTCCGACATCAACGCGCGCGCCGCCGTGCGCGCAGGCGTACGCATCGTGATCGACTCCGATGCCCACCGCACCGCCACGCTCGCCAACATGCGCTGGGGCATCGCCACCGCGCGGCGGGCATGGCTGAGCAAGGACGACGTGGCCAACACGCGACCGTGGGCGCAGCTCAGAAAGCTACGCAAGCGGGGAGGGCAAAAGCGCTAGCGGGCATCGGCGAGCAGTCGCGGCAGCAGCTCCTGCGCCACCACGCGATCGATCGTCTCACGGCGGAAAGGCTCAAGCGCGAGCAGGGCACGTGCGGCATAGTCGGCTGCCGGCCCATCCAGGGCCGCTCGCAAAGACACACCCAGATCCTCGCTCACCAGTCGCGGGTCGAGCTCGCGCGCGATGAGCAGCGCCGCGTAGGGACCGGGCGCCGGGCTCGTGACGAGCACACAGCCATCGGCAAGCGCCTCCAGCTGCGCCATCCCGTAGTCCTCGCGGCGCGGGGCCGTTATGAACACGCGCGCGCGGCGCAATAACGCCCGATACTCAGCGGGCGCGAGCAGGCCCATCACCCTCACCCCGTCATCTGTGGGTGCGGACCCTGCCCTGGTGAGGTCGCGTGCATCGACTCCGGCGATCACCAATTCCTCGCCCGGGCGCTGCGCTTGGCGCCAGGCCGCAAGCACACGATCAAGGCCCTTCTTCTGCGGATTGGCCGCGTAGGTGATTGCTGCGATGTCTCGCTCAGCGGGCGGCGAGCCCGAGGGCTCGGCCGGCACGGGCAGCACAAGTGCATGCCCTGAGCGTACGTGTAGCTCGGCGAGTCCGCCCGCGCTCCAGGGCAACAGCAGCGCAGCTCTACCGATTCGCCAACGCTCCAGGGGACGCTGCCACAGACCATGACGTCCGGGACGATTGCCGGCCGCAGGCGCATCGAAGCGGACCGCACCCTGCGCAGGCCAAAGCAGCGCAGCGGTGGTACTGGAGTAGATGACCGCGCGCGCCGGATTGGCTCGCAGCGCCGCCGCGGCGGCGCGCCGCGCTGCCAGCGCCCAGCGCAAATCCGTGAGCATCAGCGTGCGCACCCCGGCTGGCGCCTTGGCCCGAGCCAGCTCTACGCTCGCCCCGGCCCGCTCAAGCGACCCGCGCAGCTCCTCGTCAGCCACCCGCAGCCCGCTCGTGGACCCGAGCGAGACGATCAGGACATCGACCATGTCAGCTCACGTCGCGGCGCCGCCGACGCGCTCCGGCCGCAATGCCTTAAAGCCAGGCGCGCGATCCAGTTGCATGGGCCGCACCGGAGAGGTGCGGCGCACGTAGAAGCGCACGCCGTCACGCTCCTCGATGGCGGCCACGGCGGCGTCCTGGCGACGCCATGCGAGCGCCCAGATGATGCCGAAACCGGTGGCAATGCCGGGGATCTGGGGGGCGAGGAAACCAAGGCCGCCGGCGAGCACGGTGGAGAGAATGAGCGGCCACAGGCGGTTGACGAGCGTAGCGCCGGGATGGTGCTCGGGCAGGGTGGTGGTGGCCCGCGCGCCAGCAAGCAAGCGCGCGATCGGCGGGCTGGTCTCAGCGCGGCGGCCGAGGCGCAGGCCGATGAGCGCAGCCAGCACCCACCAGCCCACCGCTACCGGTACGAGCAGCGAGTTCGCTTCCCGGTTGGCGGCCAGCACGGTGATGGTGGCCAGCGCGGTGGCCGCGCCGGCGCTCAGCAGCACGGTGGTCTTGAGGAAGTCGACGAAGCGCACTGGCTACAGCAGCGCCTCGAGCAAGCCACGTACACCGCTCGTGCCGTCGATCGTCAGGTCGGCCTCGCGCACGAGCTCGGGCGGAGCCTCCTCCGAGCAGACGGCGGCGCACACAGCGGCACGCAGCACCCCAGAGCGCTCAAGCTCGCGCAAGGCGCGGAAGGCGTCGATGTCGGTGGTGTCATCGCCGACGTACAGCGCCGCGGTGAAGATGTGCGCGGGGAGCCCATGCCCAGCGGGCGCAGCGGGGGCGGGGGCCTGCGCAGACGCGGCGGGAACAGAAGCTTGTGCAGGCGCGGTAGGGGCAGAAGCCTGCGCAGGCTCGCTGAGCAGCGCCGTGACGCCCATGCCCTTGTGCAGCGCCACGGGAGGACGCACCTCGAGCACCTTGCGCCCCCAGTGGACCACGAACCCCTCCTCCTGTGCGCGCGCCGCGATCCCTTGCACGGCCGCGGCCGCGGCCTCCTCGTCGGGCGCGCCGCGCCAGTGAAAAGCGGCGATCGCCTGCTTGTCCTCGGGGCGCACCCGCAGGCGTTGATGCTCGCTGGTATAGGCGTGGCGCGCGAAGGCACGTACGCGCCCACTCCAGGCCTCGACTTCAGGATTCAACTCCACCTGGGTGGCGGCGGGCCGCAGTAGCTCGCCACCGTGGTTGCCGATATAGGCGATGCTGCCGATCGCCACGATTTGTCGGGCCGCTTGCGCGCGGCGGCCGCTGACGCAGCCCACCACCCCGTAGCGTTTGGAGATCTCGATCAACAAGGTACGCGTGGCCTCGGGCACGTGGGCGTCGTCAGCGTGCCTGACGATCGGCGCAAGCGTGCCGTCGATATCAAGCAGAACTGCGGCGTGGGAGGGATCGGAGCGCAGCGGCTCCAGCGCCTCCACGAGGGTGGCGGCCGGGGACACGGACACTAGTATGGCGCGCGATGTCACGGTCCGGGGCCTCGCACACATGATGGCCGAGCGTCCCCTCCCAGCGAGCAGCAACGCGCGCACGCTGAAGCTGGCCGCGATCGGCACTGCCGCGGGTCTCTTCAGCGGCCTCTTCGGGGTCGGCGGCGGCACCGTGATCGTCCCCCTGCTGGTGCTGTGGTTGGGCTACAGCGAGCACGAGGCCACAGGTACCTCACTGGCCGCGATCGTCTTCATCGCCGCCTTCGCCGCCGCCGTGCAGGGCGCCTACGGCAACGTGCACGTGCTCGATGGCGTGTTAATCGGCGTGCCCGCGGTCGGCGGAGTGCTGCTCGGCACCTGGCTTCAGCAGCGCCTGGACAATCGCATCATCGCCCTGCTGTTCGCGGCTCTACTCGTGGCCACCGCCGTGGAGCTCCTGCTGCAATGATCGGCGCCATCCTCATCGGCGTGGCAGCCGGGGTGGTCGCCGGCCTGCTCGGCGTCGGCGGCGGCGTCCTGTTCGTGCCCGGCCTCGTCATCTTCCTGGGCCTGAACCAGCACCAGGCCGAGGCCACCTCGCTGCTCGCGATCATCCCCGTCGCCCTTGTCGGCGCCTTCAACCAGGATCGCTACGGCAACGTTCGTCGTCCCGATGCGCTGTTGCTGGGCCTGCTCTCGCTCGCCGGTGCAGCGGGGGGCGTGGCGCTGGCAAACCTGCTCTCGGGCGCCGCCCTGCGCATCGGCTTCGCGCTGCTGATCCTCTTCGCCGCGGCGCAGCTCGTGCGAAATGCGCTTAGGCAGTCTGATACCGCGTTAGACTGAAGTTGATGGGACTCGACAACCCGCTCCACATCGCGTTCCTGGTGGTGATCCTGCTGCTCGTCTTCGGCGCCCGTCGCCTGCCCGAGATCGGCCGCTCCCTCGGCTCCGGCATGCGTGAGTTCAAGGAGTCCGTCACCGGCGAGTCCAAGTCCCACGCCCCGACGCTCAACGCCGGCGAGCAGCCGGCGCAGCCTCAGCAGCAGCAGCCGCCGCAGGCACCGCAGCCGGTGGCGAGCCATGCTCCGCAGGATGCAGCCTCCGCTCCCGTGACTCCCCCCGAGTCCCAGCAGAACCCGTTTGGGCATTAGCGCAGCAGGGAGGCGCCGCAGGGGACTCCGCAGCGGGAAGACGCCGGATTCGGTCGCCGGAGCCCGGTAGACGATCAGACGATCAATCGTATAAACGTATAGTCGTATGCGCGTATGAACGACTGGCGGACCACCGCAACAATGCCGTGGTACCTAGCCCATTCAGCTCCGGAGCGTGACAGGGACGCTGTACGGCTTGCCACCGCCAGCGGTGAACGTCACGTTCGCCCAGACCCTGACCGAATGGTGCCGTTTGAGCAGCTTGCGTCCGTCGGCTCCGAGCTTGACCTTGATCTTCGCCGTCTTCCCAGCCGGGACCGAGAACCGGGCTGAGCCGTAGATCACGGTCTTGGGCTGCTTGCGCTTGGTGGGCTTGGAGTGGCTCGCTACGCGCGCCAGGCCGGCCTGCTGTGCGCTTTGCAGAGACAGCAGACCAGTGCAGTCGACCACGAGGCACTGGACTGGCACAGTCGCTGTGTTGCCCTTGACGGGAATCGCTTTCGTTGGCAGGCCGATTGCCGGCAGCGCCACGGGAGCGGGTGGAGCACCAGCACCGCCACCGCCAGGAGCAGCAGTAACGGGCGCACCTCCGGCGCCGCCACCTCCACCGCCGCCGCCAGTGTTGAGATCGGCGCTCATCAACACCTGGAAACCACTGAAGTCCGCCGGTGGGGTGACCACGTTGGGACTCGGTGCCGGGGTGCCATTCTGCGCAGGCCCGGGAAACCAGACCAGGTCTACGACCCCGTAGTCGGGTCCTCCGTTCTGCGTGGCGAAGGCGGGTACGGGCACGTTGGGGGACAGGACTTCAAGCGCCAGTTGGTCGCCGGCGGCGATCGTGGTCGTGTCCTGTGGCGGCGGCGTGGGGTCCTCCTGCATCGGCAGCGCCGTCGGCACGGTGGTTACTGCCCCTCCCTGCGCCGTGAATTCAGGGCCGTATTGCTGGATGATGCAGCAGGCATACAGCGGCTTGCCAGGGGTCGAGGTGTTCTCATACAGCGAGCGCACGACCACGATCCGCATCCTCACGGTCACCGCGGCCTTTACACGCACCGCCGTGACGGTGCCCCCCGAGGGTGCGTAGAACCCGCTTGAGAGCCACAGGCATGACTGACTGCCGAAGGGGCCGTAGAAGAGTGGGATGCCGAGTTCAGGCGGGAGGCCGATTGCAGCCTGGTTGGGCCAACCATCTGCGCAGGTGATCGGATTGTTGGCAGGCTGATTTAGATCGGCCCCGAACGTCACGGCTCCAGCGCCCGCTGGTGTCACCGCCGCGACCACGAGAACTGCCACGACCACGATGGTGGAGGTCCATCTCCCCCTTGGAGCTTGCACGCGGCAATGCTAGCGCGAGGCGCTACTCCGCGGCTTGCGCGACGGACTCCCCCGCCAGCACCGACGGCCGGCCCTCGGACAGCAGGGTGGCACCGCAGTGCCAGCAGAAGGCAGCGCCACGAGAGTGGACAGAGCCGCAAGCGCGGCAGGTGCCGTGGACGCCGTCCTCGGCGGCGGCGAGGACGCGTTCGACCTCGCCGAGTTGGGCGTCGGCCTCCTGGAGCTCGGCGGCGCGGCGGGCGAGGACGTCGAGGCGGTAGTGGTCGCGCACGGCCATCTCGTAGGTGAGACCGCCCAGGTCCCATGTGAGGCCGGCGACCTTTTCAGCTAGCTCGAGGCGATCGCGGCGGAGCTCCTGCAGGGAGCTGCCCAGGGCGGCGATGTGGGCGTCGGTGGGGCGGCGCAGCTCGGTCAAGGTCCTCATGGTCGCGTCCTTGGCAGGAGATTGTCAAGTGTTTCGATCAACGCCGTGCTCATTCGATGCTCGTCACTTCAGAGCCGCCACCGATCGGCTTGCTCGCGCCGGACTTGCTGGTTTCCTTAGGCGGCGGCGCGCCACCGGTCGAGAGCGAGCCTTCTTTGCTGTTGCTGAGCGCCTTTTCCACGGCCTTGGCGTGTTCCTTGCCGGTGCTCTGCGCCAGTGAGCTGACCGTGGGGTTGGAGGCGTGCTTGGCAGGCGCGGCGTGCGCGGATTCGCCCGCTGGGGATGAGGTGGTGGGTTCAGCCGCGGCGGGACTCGTGGAGGATCCGGCCACGCCCGTCGCCGGCGCTGCGGCGGCGGCGGGCAGGCCCTTAACTTCGATGACCTGCTTGGCGGGGACCGAAGCGATGTTCTTCGCGGAGCTGCTCACCCAGTGCCCGAGCAGCAGGCCGATGAGGAGCGCCAGCAGCAGCACTCCCAGTAGCGCGAACAGGCCGCTGTTCTCGCGCAGCCTTGCGGCCAGGCCGCCCTCGCCGTCCCACCAGCCTCCGGGTGGGAGCCCAAATCCCTTGCCGGCGCCCAGAGCGGGCATGCGCAGCAGCGCCGCAGGCTGCGATCCACGCTCGATTACACCGGCCGAGGCGGCCTCGCGGTGCAGAACATCCAGAAAAGGCAGCCTCGTGCCGGCACGGGGAATGCCGCAGGAGAGGCAGTAGCGCTGGTCCGCGCCCAGCGGCGCGCCGCAGCTCGCGCAGGGCTCATCCACCAATACCGTCATACGCCCACCGTGAAAGCCGCGTTCAATTCGATATGGGCGCCAGCCGGTGCGCCCACGAGGTAGATGCGAAAGCCGGTTGGCTTGCTGTGAGCGGCAGGAAGGTTGGGCACGAGCGCGCGGCCGGCCGCCACGACGTGCCCGCCGCGCAGGGCGACGGCGAAGATCGGCATGTTGTGCTGGGCAACGCCCGAGCGATTGACGACGTTGCCCGCGAGGTAGGGGCCGGCGACATCGCTGCCGAGGCTTGTGGCACCGATCTGCACTCCCAGAGAGGAGCTGGCAGGGCTGGTCTTGGCTGAGCTGCCCTTGGCATCTCCCACGCGCACCCTCACCGAGCCGGGCTTCCCCGCGGCGAGCACCTGGTCATCCACCCACCACGCGGAGGCATGTGGGCGCAGCAGGGGCATCTGCTGTAGCGAGGGCTCGATGCCCTGGATGTCGTTGCGATACAGCGAGGCGCCCTTGGGACTGCGCACGTCGATCAGCACCGGCACGTCTGACTGCACGTTGGCGGCCGTGTTCGTCAGCTGCACCACCGCGGCTGTGCGCCCGGCACCCTGCACCAACGCGACCTGACCGACGTGCACGGCGCGGTTGGCGCCGCCCAGGGCGACGGTGCCGGCGCCGGCGATCAGCTTGGCGCCTTCGCGGCCCAGCTTCGCGCTTTCGCTCTCAGTGCTCGCGCAGGCGCTGAATGTGAGGGCCAGGGCGCCCAAAGCGGCGAGCGTCAACAGCGGCCTCATCCGAACACACCCTTCACGTAGTCGCGCGTGCGCGGGGCCACGGGCGCGCGGAAGACCTGCTCGACCTCGCCGTGCTCGACGAGATCGCCGAGGTACATGAAGGCCACACGGTCGGCCACACGGTGCGCCTGCTGGAGGTTGTGGGTGACGATCACGATCGCCAGCTCGCGGCTGAGCTCGCCGATGAGCTGCTCGATCGTCTCCGTGGAGCGGGGATCGAGCGCCGAGCAGGGCTCATCCATCAACAGCACCTCGGGGCGCAGGGCGATCGCGCGGGCGATGCACAGGCGCTGCTGCTGGCCCCCGGAGAGGCGCAGCGCAGGGGAGTGCAGTTCTCCGCGGACCTCCTCGTAGAGGCCGGCACGGCGCAGCGCCTCGATCACCTGCGGTTCGATCTCGCGACGGCGCGGGCGCTTGCGCGACTGCTCGCGCAGCGCGAAGGCGACGTTGTCGAAGACCGACATCGGGAAGGGGTTGGGCTGCTGAAAGACCATCGAGACACGCGCGCGCAGCTCGGTGTCGGCCAGTTCGTGTACCTCGTGGCCATCGAGCAATACGCTGCCCTCGCGCGCCGCTCCGGGGGTCAGCTCGGTCAGGCGATTGAGGGTGCGCAGCAGCGTGGTCTTGCCACAGCCCGAAGGGCCGATGAGCGCCAGCACCTCGCCCTGGCGCACCGACAGGGAGACATCCTTGACGGCGGCCTTGCCGGCGTAGCTGACGCTCACGCCCTGCAGGCGCAGGCGCTCGGGGCCGGCCACAGCGGGCCGGCGGCGTGGCGCGCCGTCGCCATCGACGGCAGGCGGGGGCACAGCCGTGGGCGTGCGGTCGAGCACGATCCGCTTGACCGGGGGGACCTCCTGCGGGGCATCGTGCATGCGCTGAGGCCTGAAAGTCTGCCGTGCGCTCTCTGGGTAGGCCATCACGCCCACGCTCCGAACCTGACGCGGTCGCCAAAGCTCATCCTGCCCCCCGCGCCGCGAGCGGAGACGAAGCCCGCACAGGCGTTGAGGGCAAGCACCATCAGCAGCAGCACGAACGCCGCGGCGTAGGCCTTCTGCGGAGCATTGCCCTCGCCCGCGGGGGAGGTGGTGTAGATGTAGCTCGTGAGCGTCGAGCCAGTGCCGCGCAGCGCGCCCAGCCCAGGAGTGCCGCCCTGGAAATCAAAGCGCTGGGAGGCGCCCACGCCGAGCAACAGGAAGACGATGGCCGTATCGCCGATGATGCGCCCCATCCCCAGCGTCACGCCGGTGCCGATATTGGGGCGCACGCCGGGCAGGAGCACGCGGCGGATGCTCGCCACGCGCGTCTTGCCAAGCGCGAAGGCACCCTCGCGCTGATGGCCGGGCAGCGCCTGCAGACCATCGCGGGTGGCAAGGAAGACGGGTGGGATGGCCAGCAGCGAGACCGCCACGCCGGCGGTGAGGAACGAACGCCCGTAGACCCCACCGCCCTGCGCGGTGAAGGAGAGAAAGCCGAAGGCCCCAAGCTGGAAGAGGGTCAGCGCGAATAGCGCGATGACGATGTCGGGGGTGCCGGCGACGATCTCGATGCTCGACTCCACCGCGCGCGCCAACCAGCGCGGACGACCGTACTCGACGATCCACACGGCGCTACAGACACCAGTGGGGGTGGCGAGGAGGATGCCGATAGCCACCACCAGCAGTGTGCCCAGCAGCGGATCGAGGATGCCACCGATCTGGCTCTGGTCCACGCCAGCGGTGGGACGGCTGAAGAGCAGACTGGGGCTGACGTACTCGATGCCGCGCACCCCCAGGTAGAGGATGAGCGCAGCGGCGACGAGACACAGGGATAAACCGCTGAGCCACGCGAGCAGGTAGACCAGCCGATCGCTCCAGCGCCACGAGCGCAGGGAGGAGCGCCGCGGCCGTGGGGCACGCGCCGGCAGCGCCTGTGTCGTGGAGGCGCTCATAGCTCATACCCCCACGGGAGTGCTGCCAGGCAGCAGGTCATCGCAACCCCGCGTGGTAGCGGCGCAAGGGCAGCTTCACCAGATAGGAGCCCAGCGAGAGGACGAAGGCCGAGAAGAGCAGCAGCAGCGCGAAGGCGTTCATGGTGGAGCCCACGGCGGGCGCGCTGAGAGCATCGGCGTTATTGAGGATCGAGGCCGCGAGCGTTAGGAGCGGCTCGAACAGAAACACGACGCCGTCCCAGGGCTTGGGGGTGAAAGCATTGCCGCCGGAGACCATCGCGATCATCACGGCCTCGCCGACGGCGCGAGCGCAGGCGAAGGCGCCGGCAGCCACGATCGCCGGACGGATCGCGCGTAGCGACACCGCCAAAGTCGCGCGCAGGGGATTTACACCGAGCGCCACGGCACCCTCACGCCAGGCGGTGGGAACGGTGCTCAGAGCATCAGCAATTAGGGCAACCATGATCGGTGTGATCATCAAGGTGAGGATCACGACGGCAACGATCAAGCCCGTACCGTCGAGCTGCACGACGTACTCGACGGAGCGCTTCTGAGCGGGGCTGATCACATGGTTGCCGACGAAGGGCGCCAGCACGAGGATCCCGACAAGTCCGTAGATGACGGAGGGCACGCCAGCGAGCAGGCGCACGACGGGCACGAGCACGCGGCGCACGGTGAGTGGGGCGAACTCGACGAGGAAAATCGCCGCGAGCAACGCGAAGGTCATGCCGAACACGAGCGCCAAGCCGGACGTCAGGAGCGTGCCGTAGATGAGCGGCCATGCGCTCAGGTGGTAGGCCGAGGCGGGCGGGTGAGGCCCGGTGTAGAGCATCTTGCCGATCTGGTGTTCGGTGTTGCCACCGGGCCCCAGCCAGGAGAGGCCATTGTGGGCGAAGGTCGGCCACGCGCGCACGGCGACAAAGGCGATCATCAGGCCGATGACGAGGCAGACAGAGGCAGCCGCCGCACCGAGCACGAGCTCGGCGCGGCGGTCTGACCAGGGGTGACGCAGGCGCTCGAGCATCCTCAGTTCAGCGGGATCCAGGAGCTGGCGATGATCTTGCGGGCAGCGGCGCTGTGCTTGATCCAGCTGATGAAGGCCTTGCTCGCGCCGGTCGCAGGCCCGCGCGTGACCTCGTAGAAGTGCGCCACGCCGGGATACTGCCCGGAGACGGCGTTGGCCACGGAGCAGCCGACGCCGTTGTAGCCCACCGGATTGACGCCCTTCAGCGCGAAGTAGTCGGAGAGGAAGCCAATCGCATTGGGATCGCTCTTGACCTTCTGCTGCAGGAGACCCTCGGAGGGCTCCTGGGAGGCAATCGAGGAGACAGTCTTGTTGCCCAGCAAGAGCTGCTGGAAAGTCGTAAGCACTCCGGCCGATGAGGTGCGGCTGATGAGATCGATGGTGCCGTGGGCGCTGGCGCCGGGCACCTGACTCCAGTCGCGCACCTTGCCGGTGAAGATCGCCTGGGCCTGGGCCTGGGTGAGGTTGGCGAGCGGGTTGGCAGTGTTGGTGACAACGCAGACGAAGTACTTGGCGATGGGGTAAAATTCCAGACCGCTGGGGTCGCTGGGCAAGGGGTCGCGGGAGACATCGGCCATCGTTACGCGCCCGGCGGCGACGTCGGCGATGCCGACATTGGCGCCACCCTGGGCGATCTTGAACTTGACCTGGTGGGGCTTGACCTTCACGTACTTCTGGGCGAGCAGCGTCACCAGCGGCGCGGATGCGGTGGCACCGCTGATCGTGATCACGCTCGCCGCCACGGCGAGCGCAGGCAGCGCGATCCCGAGCACGCCCGAGAACGTCAGGGCGGCTGTGAGACGGCGAATTCGCTTCATGGGCATGGCTCCATTCCGAGTATTGACAGCGTCGAGCAAGGCACAGTACCATAATCTTCATAAAGAAGATCCAGATTAGGAGCTTTGTGAAGAACTGCGCTACTCTCCCCCGGCGCAAACAGCTGGAAAGCCAATGACCGACCCCAACCCCTCCCCCCCAAACCAGACCGCCAAAGCTCCGCGACTGCCCTCATTGCGGGTGCGCTGCGCGCTGGCCACGGCGCTGTTCGCGCTGGGCATCGCGCTGGGCGCCGCCATCGGTCCGGCCCCGCAGAGCTCGCCGGCGGCGCCTGCACTGCGCCCGCAGGCGCTGATCGCCTCGCTGCTGGCGCGACGCAGTGAGGCGCCCGCGGTCCCCGCCTCCCCGGGACCTGTTGCCCCTGCCTCCCCAGCGCCTGCTGCGTCCGCTCCCCCTTCGCCCCCCTTGGTCCCCGCAGGGACTCCAAGCCCAAGCAGCTCCCCGAAACCCGTAGCTCAACCACCCACCACAAGCAAGGAGACCCCGTTGCACAAGCCCCAGTCCCACCTCCGCCGCGGCACGCGGAAGCTGACGCGCGTGACCTCCGTAATCACGCTGCTGATGCTGCTGCTCGCGGCGCACAGCCAGGCCGAAGACAACCCCAACAACTACCAGTGCGCCGGCCACATCGTGGCGGGCACGCCCGAAGAAGGCTCAAGCGAAACGCAGGCGCGCTACACGATCGCCTGCAGCGGCCCAATCAGCGGCTACGCCATCCAGACGCAGGCGCCGGTGCGAACCACGGGCTTTCAGAGCGCGCCGCTCGTTACCAACGAGAAGGGCGAAGCGGTCACGACCGACTCCTTCAGCTGCAACGGCGAACTGCCGGGCTTCGGCTTCAACTGCGTCGGCAACACCACGGCCGGCTTCGAGACGATCACGGGCCAGTTCGCGATCGGCTCCAAACTGTGTGGGAAGCCGCGCGTGGACCCGCACCTGACCGTCACCTACGCCTACCTGAACGAAAAGAAAGTCATCACGCAGGCCATCTCAGGTCCCTTCGACCTCGGCCGCCCGCACGGCTGCCGGGCCGCGTCGCTCGCCTCCAAGAAGGGCAAGCACGGCAAGGGAGGCTCGCACAAGCACAAATAGGGACGAGAGCGACTACTTCTTGCGTTTGCGGGCCTTGGATTTGTGGGCCTTGGGGCAGCCGCTGACGGCGATCCTCGTGCTCTGCTTGATCTGCGCGCCGTTCTGGGCCGTGAGCGTGGTGGGCATCACGAGCTTCGTGCCGCAGAAGTTGCCCTTGGCCTTCGCGGGCAGGTTGGTCGCGAGGGCCGAATGCGAGCCCTCGGGCAACGTCAATTCGAAGCTCGAGATCGGCGCGTCGGGTACCGACGCGAACGTACTCGTGGTGATGCCCCTCTTGATGCTGGTGTTCCCCGTGAGATCCAGGCGAATACCCTGGCCCTGGAGGATCACAACGAGGTCGGGGAAGGCGGCACCGCCGTGCGAGACCAGGTAGGCGGGGCCGGTGAGCGGTGCACTGAGCACAGGCGTGACGGCTTTGACGGTCCCTACGTTCGACGCGACCGGGCACTGGGCGGGGTTCTGCGCGAACGTCGCCGCCAGGCAGGCCTGCTGCAGCGTCGTAAGGCGCGCGGGCAGCTGCTTGGGCAGCGTCGCGACGACGCTGCCGATGTTGTCCTGTCCCGCACCGGAGACGACCTTCACCTTCAGACTGGCGCCTTCCTTCTTGGATGTCTTGGCCTGCGTGGAGACCGAGAACGTCGGCTTGAAGGGCAGAGAATTGCAGCCCTCGACCGCGAAGGGCGAGGACGCTTCGGCCGTGCCGCCCTGCGTAGCTTCGAAGCTCGCCGCTATGTGGCGGACGCTGCAATTCGTGGGGTTGAACATGAATCCAGGGCGATCGACGTTCACGGTGAGCGTCTGGATGCGCAGGGGCACGCCGTCGAGGAACTGCGGCAGCGGATCGCTCGTGATCGTGATCGCCGTCGTGGCCGGGTCGACGCTGATGGCCGAGCGCACGACGACTTTGCCCAGGTCGAACGGGCCGGCCTTAGCCGGCACAACCACAGTGAGCCCGAACGGGGCGCCCTTGTAGCTTTCGGTCAGGTAGACATGCCCGCCGTTGACGACGAAAGGATGGCTGCCGGAGCCCACGGCAACGGACACATGGCCGATTTCGCTCCCTTCAGGGCAGGTGCCTTCGCTGGCCTGCGGCTCCTTGCACAGCGTGACGCTGGAGAGCGTCCCGAGCAGGCCTACGGGCAGCTTGACCTGCAGCTTGGAGATGTCCTTCATGCGATCCGCACGCTGCACGGTGAGCGAGAACGGCGCGGTGTGGCCCGCGGACAAGCTGGAGGAGCCGGCAGTGAGCGTCGGCGCGAACGGCAATTCCGCTGGGCATGGCCCGCGGTTGCCGTCCCAGTCGACTAGATAGGAAGACGGAGAAAACGAGTCCGGTACCGCCGGAGACCCCCACGCAGCGAAGTCGGCATTCGTAACCGCCGGCCCACACTGGCGCGGATTCGCCAGCGGAGCTCTGACCCCGCCCTTCAGGCGTACGGTCACTTCGCTGACTGGCTGCTGCGGCAGTTCGGTGAAGCGGGCCGTCACCCGCCCCGTTACCGGATCGGCCGAGATCCGCCCACCCAGCTTGATGACCACGCCAGAGCCTTCGGCTTCTAGGTAGAGCCCGAAGAGACGGCCATTGGTCGCGTCGGCGCTGGTGCATCTCGCCGGCCCTTCGCCGCCGCAGAGCGGCTGCGCAAGATACACATGACCCTCAAGCGGATCCTTCAATAGCGGAGTCGTGATCTCCGCAGTGCCAATCTGAGACGCCAGCGGACAGTGGCCGGGCGATAGATGCGAAAACCCGTCAGCGCCGATTTCTTCGCCTTCACCCACTATTTCGTCAGGATGCAAAGGAGAGCCAGGCATATTGATCCCGCTCAGGCCAGTGGCAGCGCAGCCGATCAAGCCATCCGCTGCACCCGGGGCGACGGTCATCCCTTCCGGCAACGTCATCGTGAGGTTCTTCAGATCCGGTGTCGCCAACACCGGGAACTGGTTCGGATTCTGCGGGGCCCTGATCTTGATTTCAAAGCCCGAGGGGACTTCCGCCTCCGTCACTTCAGGGTGCATCTCGACCCTCGGTTCGAACTGGAGCAGATCGCAGCCCACGAGATGCGGATAGACAGGGGATTCAGCGGAAAACCAGTGGCCCGGTTCAGCCCACGAGTCCACTTCGAGCTTTGCCGTCAAGGGAACCGAGCCACAGTTGGAGGGATTAGTAAAGAACGCCTGGGGATTACTCGGTTCGCCATTGGCTTCGTTAGGGTTGCCGAAGAACATCAACCCGAACCCTTCGAAGCCAATCGTGCGCGGAATGCTCGGACTGTTGACGCGCAGGGCATAGCCGGAGTTCGTATGCACCACGCTCGGGTACAGGAAAATGGTCCTACCAAGCACCTTGAATCCGAACTCGGCGGGATAACCACTCTCTGGAACCATGTTATAGAGAGCCGATAGGCCAGAACCATGAGGCATCACGCTACTGGTCTCACTATTTTCGTGGAACAGAATTGTGCTTCCAACCCGGCTCGCCGGCGGGCACTTGGTCTGGTCTCCACCTTCCGCCTGCAGCTGCACCGCAGTGCACTTCGCCGCAACCAGGGGATTACCCACGAGCCCCAGCGGCAGCGAGACAACCACATCTCGCGAGTTCTGCACACTCTCTGGAAGTATACGCCCTTCCGCACGGGTTTCCAATGTCGTGTTGAAATTCAAGATCGCTGTCAGATCATTGGGATGATTGGCCGCCTGGTCATCCGTCGCGCCACCATTGTTGGACACCTGCATGCCGAAGTCGGCGATCCCAAATTCGGCCAGCGAGCCTCCAACCGTATTGGGCAGTGTCGACGGAGCTCCGCTCGCTACAGGCTGAGCCCCGCCACCATCCACTTTTACGACATTTGTCACCGGACCGGCCACAAACCCAACCTTGACCTTGACTTCGACAAGAACAGCGATGGTCCCACCGGGCGCAACTTCGCCTTTGTATTCACACGTTGTCTGCGCTCCCGTGCATGCCAGGGCCTGTCCGCTTTCAACGTTCTGACCCCTCATTTCAACAAGCTGCAGACTTGGCGGCAACGTATCCACGATATGAATCGGATCATTTTCGCCTTTTGCGCCGACACTGCCCACGTTCGTCACGGTTATCAAATACTGATCACAAAATGTATAGCCTTCGCCCACCGCGCACTTCGCGTTGTCAGCCAGCGAAAAATTGGTCGGCTCAGCGACTGAGGAAACTACCCAGCCAGCGCCTGGAGATACGGCCAGCGCACGCGAAGACACCGCGCCACCAGCCACCATCACAAGCAGCAGACACAGAAGCGTCGAGACTGAGGTGCTTACCCGCATCGTCTACCTCCACCCTCCGGCTGCCTTCTTCGCCCTGTGCGTATGCGCCTTCTGATGCTTCTTCACATGCTTTGTTAGCCGCTTGGACGTACGTTTGCCTTTAAGGGCTCTTCCCGAGACCGGTGGTACGGCGCTTTCGCCGCCCGACGATGATGTCGGTGACGCCGTCAGTGGTAAACCACTCGCGAGCGGGCCCTGACACGAATCCCCTGAGCAACCTGGGGTTGTCGCCGCCGCGGGAAAACCACCTTCAATACGCGCATCATATACGTCGAGCTGGGTATCGGTGTCCTGCGGCACAAGCTGATCGGCAGTCTCGAAGAACACGTCGCGACCCGATTCATCGGTTCCCAGCAGTTCGACGGCGGGGTGGCCAAAAACGCTCACTAGATCGTGACCATCCGAGACGAGGCCCAACCTCCCTGCGTGATACTCATAAACATTCATCACACCGCTCAGAGCCTGTGGCGTGAGGGCATCTTCGCTCGTGAAGAACACATAAGCTCCATCAGCCGACATCGCCAGCCTGGTGGACTTTTCTATCGGCAAATCTAATCTGGAAGTCCGATCCGGAATCATGGCGGGATACACTTCGCTGTTACCATCTTCGTTATAGCCGTTCTGGCCCCGTGAAACTCTTATGAGGACTCCGCTCTGCGTGTCATACTCGAACACCTGCCCAGCCTCGACCCGTTCTTCCTCATCCGGAGTAAGGTCCGCTGCACTGGTGAATATCAAGAACCGGCCATCAGAGGTCGTCTGTGCGACGCTTACAGCCCCCTGTCCGATAAATGCGATGTGCCCTTGCGGAAACGCACCGTCATGCTCATACACGTATAGATTTTCCGCGCCGCTTTCCGCATGCTTTCCAAAGGCGTTGGGCACGGTCGTCAGCTTTCCCTGCGCCAAGAAGTAGACGTGGGACCCATCATCCGAAACACGCACTACATGCTGCACCCGTGCGCCTACCGGATCGCCACCCGACACAAGCGTCACACGCCCACCCGCAGGGCCATTGAAATCATACATATACAGTTCCATGCCCGAACCAGAACCCGGCAATAAGTGCTGCGTAGTCGCAAAGAAGGCTCGCGACCCATCGAAAGAGGCACCCTCGAATATTGCATCTGCCCTTTCCGAAAGTTCACACTTCTTGCAGTCAGCTTCGCTGGGCTCGGAGATCGCCACCGTATGCGCATCCGACCGTGACGCATCCAATCGAGCGTACAACTCATTGACGGCCGGCATGACGACGCCGGACCCCAGTTCAGCACATCCCGGATAGTCTCTGCCGAGCGCCGTAAAAAACACGGCCGTCCCACTTTCGGATACGGCATTATAGACGCTTGGCGGCAAACCGCTGCCAAACGGAGCCGGCCCGCCAAAATAAGTTCCACACTCGCTGATCAAATCTGACTTCGCGATACTTTCAGTAGGCCCTACATTGCTCACCCCTACAAGACGAGGTTCCGCATTGTTCAGCCCACTATACTCATATAGCGACGGCTGTCCTGCGTCAGCTGTCTTATCGCCCGGCCACAAACTGTTCCTTTCCCCTGGAATAGGGGCATCGACACGATACACGCTATGAGTCAAGTCACGTGAAGTACCCGCAAGTCTCCTGAGCACTGCCGTTACCGCGTTGGGTGGACTAGTGGGACCTATGTATTCAAAGGGACCAACAGGTGGCGCACCAAGGTAGAGGCCAGGCACCGAAGAGCGCGCTGAGTAACGAGCAGACCAGAGACTGTTCGTAAAATCGCGACTGACTGTTTCTACATTAAAATTCGAAAACAGCGTAAACGGGGCATCGAATGGCAGCGACTTCCAACCACGATCCGTTCGTGTCGTCTGGTACACACCCACAATCGAGCTCGTGTCTTGAGGATGCGAAAAGATTCCTAATGAACGCAGTTCAAGTTGCGATCCATCACCGGAAATCCCTTCGACAACGGCCGCGAACCCGCCCTTATATGGCGGGGTCACCATCTCATACGCACGGCAATCAAGCAGATAAGATCGAAATCCAGGAGACCCTTCATTTGGGCACACCGATCGGACTGCGCCGCTGGCAACCGCGGTCGCCGACGTCAGGACGATGATAAATACTATTGCGAAGATGCCGTCTAATTGTACTCGCCATGCCCGCGCTGACGCTGATATAATTCTCATCAATTACCCTAGTTAGTTATGCACAGTATAATAACATTGCTCATCTGACGGTTAGCCTATTCTTATCTAACTCCTGGGTCAACGTTTGTTTCTTACTCCATCCCAATCATTTTTTCCATGTAAGTAATTTCCCGCAGATAGGCTAAGAACTCACGCTACGCGTTCTCAGGTTACAATTCAACCCATCCTACTCACGTCTTTTTTACGCCAAAGGGCGTCTTCCCTTGCAGTTCCTGCTGGTAAACACCGGTGAATGTTGCTTCATTTCCTCCAAATGAGAGTTTATCTTTTTGTTTTTGCCCTTCGTGTGTGACTTCTGTAATAGAAGGTTCGGGGAAGTTCAGTATACCTTTTTGGCTTTCCGTTTCCTGTGGTATAAGCTGACCAACCACAGAGCCAGTAACTTCAAATGCACCGCTCAAGACACCACATTTTGTTAGTTTGATAATTATAAAAGACTTGGCGGTTGTTTGGGATGACCCTGTCGGTTCGAACAGATCTACGATCTGTTCTTTGTTTTGCACCGTAGCTGTCGCCAGATGAGATTTCAATTGGTTCGTTTCGAGGGTTTTAGCTACTTCACATTCTTTGATTTCAGGTTCAGTAGCGATTGTGCATCCTTCATATTTGACCTTACCTTTATCTTGGCCTTGCAAAG
>DASZGB010000002.1:0-1758 GCA_035939185.1 Solirubrobacteraceae bacterium | reverse complement strand
GGCAAGATTGATGAACACATCGGTCAGGTACCACAGACCCGTGGCGGTCGTGTCGGTGAGCACGTCGATCTCCGGGTGATGTCCGGTGTGACAGCCCACGGCGTTGGCGTTGAATGAGCCGGCGATCGACTCGAGGATCTTGTCGCGTCCGGCCATCTGCCAGCGGTAGCTGCCACCGATGTAGTCGACCTTGACGTCCTCGGTCAACACCTCGCGCAGGGTGGCGATATCTCCCATATCGATGGAGCGGAAGTATTTGTACTTCAGCTGCCGGATGAGCTCGATGTCTTCCAGACGTAGTGCCATGGCCAGGCCCCCTCTTGATACCACTGCGGACGCGGTCAGACTCGACCGCACAGGCTGCATTCGCCCCCGAATCTACCTTATCCTTGGGCGGATACATCGCCAAAACAGAGTAACCCCCGTGCCGCAGTCGCTCCGCTATTCATTAAGTCATCCGGCGCCGCTGCAACAGGTCGGCGACTGGGACTACGAAAGTGATGTGATCGTCATCGGCTTCGGTGCCGCCGGCGCGTGCGCCGCGCTCGAGGCCGCGCGCGGCGGGGCCAGCGTGCTGCTGGTGGAGAGTGCCGGGGGTAACGGGGGCACCTCGGCGCTTTCAGGCGGCGAGATCTACCTCGGCGGCGGCGGGGGCACACCGATTCAGCGCGCCGCGGGTTTTGCGGATGCGACGGAGGACCTTTATCAGTACCTGCTGATGGCCGGTGGCCCAAATGCGGATGCTGCGAAGGCGCGGCGCTATGCGGACGGCTCCCTCAAGCATTTCGAGTGGCTGACCGCACAGGGCATCGAATACAAGAACTCCTACATTGCCGAGCGCTGCATCGAGCCCTCGACGGATGACTGCCTGATCTGGTCGGGAAGCGAGGAGGCGTGGCCGTTCGTCGAGCGCGCGCGGCCGGCACCGCGCGGGCACTGTCCGAAGTTCCTCGGCATGGGCGGCGGGCGCTATGTCATGGACATGCTGGCGCAGCGCGTCATCGAAGCTGGCGTGCAGGTTCTGTATAACGCACGCGCCCTGGCACTCGTTGCCGACGGCGGCCGTGACGTGCACGGCCTTATGCTGCGCATCGACGGCGAAGCACGCTCTGCGCGTGCGCGGCGTGCGGTGGTGCTGTGCGCCGGGGGCTTTGTCATGAACCGGGAGATGGTGAAGCAGCACGCCCCGCTCTTGCTGCGCTCGCACTTCCCCCTGGGAACCGTCGACGACGGCTCCGGTATTCTGCTCGGCGCAAGCGTCGGCGGCGCGATGCTGAATATGAGCGAGGGCTTCGCCACCATCCCCTGGTACCCGCCGGGTTCCCTGGTAAAGGGCATATTCGTCAACAGTCAGGGGCAGCGCTTCATCAACGAGGACTGCTACCACGGGCGCGTCTCCAACTACATCCTGCGCCAGAGTGGGGATCGCATCTGGCTGCTCGAGGACCATGCGACCTATGCCAGCGGGGAAATGCAGCAGCTTGCCAAGATCGAAATCGGCGCTGCCGGGGAGACCTGGGAGGAAGTCGAGCGGGAACTGAAGCTGCCACAGGACTCGCTCACCGCCACCGTCAGGCTCTACAACCATTACGCGGCACAGGGCGTGGACCCGCTGTTTCACAAGGCGGCGAAATGGCTGAAGCCCCTGACGGAGCCGCCGTTCGTCGCGCTCGACTGCCGCATCGATCACTGCTTCTACGCCTCCTTCACCCTCGGGGGGCTCGACACGCTGCCCACTGGCGAAGTCCTCGACGCCGA
>DASZGB010000001.1:0-8368 GCA_035939185.1 Solirubrobacteraceae bacterium | reverse complement strand
GAGCCCCGACGGCAAGAGCGTATACGCAACCAACGAAGTGACCAACAACATCAGCCAATACACCCGCAACACCGAAACCGGCACACTCACCGCACAAACACCAGCAAGCATCGCCACCGCCACCAACCCCGAAGGCATCGCTATCACCCCCGATGGCAAAAACGTATACGCAACCAACCACGGCAGCGCAAACGTCTCACAGTTCTGGCGCTCACAGTAGGTCAGCCTATCGAGCAAACGGGAAGGACCTGCGCCGCACCCAACGACCCGCGCTCCTGCTCATCAGCCACACTTCCTCGGCGCGTGCCATCAAGGGCAGTCGCTCGGCCAGACCATTGGGGATCGGCGCGCCGTAGGCGACAGTGAGATGCGGAATGATTTCCTGGAAGCTGCCGCTATATGGCTGGTGATCAGGCCAGCGCTCAGCTAGCGCCTGCGTTAAGGCAACAAAGGCCGCAGCAGGCTCCGGAGACAGGTAGACGACGCCGGGAAAGCGCCCCACCTCGGGCAGCGTGAAGTCAAAGGAGGGAACCTGGGCGAACAACGAGGCCAGCGTGGACTCCGTCTCCGCATCGATTGAGCGGGCGTTGAGAAAGGGATAGAGGATGGTGATGTGTGCGGGCAAGCCGGCCTCCCGCGCGGACTTCTGCAGCAGCCCGTCAGCGACGGGGACCGGCACTATCAAGGTGGTGGCAGAACCCTCGCGCAATTTGCGCAGCCGCGCAAGGTCGGCCCGGTCGCGCCAGCGCTTGCGATAGCTGGAGTGCGTCTTGAGCTGCACGTCCATCGATAGACAGGGCACCGATCGCCCTTCGATTTCGCCCGAGGTGAACTGCACCTGTGTGCCGGAGAGCTGGAGCGGATGCAGGTCCACCGCCCGGCCCGCGAGCTGGTTGTCATGGAAGACGATGCGCGAGAACAGCGGCACCTCGGAGTCCGTGCGATACCACTCGCGATAGCCAAGGCTCTCCAGGGCCTCAGTTGCACGCTGCATATCGCGATCCTCGACCACGAGGTCGAGGTCGCGATGGGTTCGAGTACGCTTGCCAACCAGTGCGTCCACGCCCCAGCCGCCGCTGATCCAGCAGCTCACGCCGGCGGCCTGTAGGGCGACGAGGATGGCAAGCACCTCCTCAGCCGGCATGGGTGGGTTGCGGTAGACCGTCGTGCTCACCCGGGCGAGGACACGCCGCGGCAGCGGCGCCCGCCAGACAAGGACGTTCAATCGCCAGGTAATTCGGTAGAAGAGCGAAGGCTCGCTTCTGGCGGGCTGTGCCGAGCGTTGTATCGAGAGCGCGTCCATAAAGTCACGAATGCGCCGCGAATCCCCTCAACCGATGTGGGGTGGCTGCGCAAACAGCGCTCTAAGTCTGCCACTGCGCGGATCTGTGGCACCGCCCAGCGGCGGCAAGCCGAGCGCTTCCTCGATGGTGCCAAGCACTCCATAGTGATCGATCGGCTGAGCCTCGCGGGCGCCGTGGCGCACATCGGGGCCTGCGAGGATCGTGACTATGTGCCCACCCTGCACGCCAGTGCCGCAACATCCCCGTTCGGAGCTACCCTCATCCCAGGTGAGCACGAGCATGCCGTGGGGCCCGAGCGCATGCAGCAGCGCCGGTACGGCGCGGGCCAGAAAGCGATCCCCGCCGGCGACTCCACAGTCATGGCCGTCATCGCAGAGGTTGGGCGATATCCACGCGTAGGTCGGCAGTCGCCCGCGGCGCAGGTCGCTGGCAAGCGCTCCGAAGCCGACGATCTTTCCGCAGCGGCGGGGAGAGCCAGCGATGTCGTCGTAGTAGATGAAGGGATTGTGCTTCTTGGCGTAGCCGCCGGCGCCGCCGCCTTTGAAGCAGGGCGCCGGCTGGTCCTCCATGTAGGCCTTCCAGGAGATGTGGGCGGCTTCGAGCTGATCGACGATGTTGCGGGCTTGCACGTGGCATTCGGTGCAGTCCGAGGTGATCCCCTGCGTCGATCCGCTCGTTAGCGCGAGGTAGTTGGGAAGCGAGGGGTGCGCGACCGCGAAGCTCTGCGTCGCCAGTCCGTAGCGATGGGCGAGGGCGTTGGCGTAGGGAGCGGCGGGATTGCCGAGGACGCTTGTGTCCTCCTCGTTCTCCATCAGCAGCACGAGCACGTGCGAGGAGCTGGAACGAGGCAGCGCGGCAGCGGCCTGCACGTCCAGCGATCCGCCGGGCTGCGCATTGGAGTGCGCCTGCGCGCAGCCGAGAGCAAAGACGAGCAGGAGCGCGAGCGCGGCTGCGCTCAGGCTTCCGGGAACGCGACGCAGCACGCGTCGATCATCGCACAGGTGATTGCCAACCTGTCCCGCCCTGCGCCTCGCGCCCTGCCGCGCCCTGCGCCTCCTGACCCATCCCAGTCCGCGTCTCCTCCTCTCTGTCCGCGGGCATCCGCGCGCGGCTGCGCTGCACCGCTGCATGGAAGTCCTCCCAGGACGCGGCGCTGGGAGCCAGCAAGGCCGCCAGGCGCTCGAGCTCGTGCCAGCGCGCCTCTGCCTCCCAGCCCCAGTGCAGCACCAGCGGCACCCACAGCCCCAGAGCGCGATCGATTGCCCGCTGTACGGGCTCGAGCAGCTCGCCGGCGCGACCGTAGAAGGGCATGTAGGAAGGCAGGTAAACGGCGTCGCCGCGCCACTGCGGCGTGCCTTGGAACCCCATCAGCCCGATCGACTCCGGTCCTCCGCAGACGACGCTGAAGCGGCTCGCCAGCGAAGCCCACTGCGCGGCGTCGAAGCGGTTGTAGGGCGGCACGAAGACATCCGGGCGAATGTCATGACGGCCCAGCTCCGTCATGCCCTGCTCGAGCAGGGCTTCGGTCTGAGCCCGATCGAGACCGCACAACTCGGAGTGGCGGCGCGGCGAGGCAGAGCGCGTGCTGTGATCGAGACCGTGCAAGGCAAAGGACACGCGCTCGCGTGCCAGCCGCCTCAGCATCGCCAGCTCGCCCTCACTCAGGGCACGCGACTCGGTGACCGAAGGCGCCAGCGGATCGCGGTTGACCCGCGGCAGCACCGCCACCAGGTAGGGCACACCGGCGCTGGCCATGATCTCGTGAAAGCGCTGGTAGGCAGAGGTGCCAAAGGGACCGTCGTCGTCCCACGCCGCAGCATTGGGGAACTCGTCGACACGCACGAGAAAGCGCGGCGGCGCCGCTGCGGCCGCTCCCAACACCGACCGGCGGACAGCCGCCAACGGCTCAGCTACAGCCCGTTCGTAGTCGAGACCTCCCGGCTTGCCGCGCAACTTGTAGCGCAGCTGCTGAACCACACGCAAGGGGCGGGAAGGAACGCTGCGGGGGCGCACGGCCTCAAGCAGCGCGGAGTCAAGCAGCGGCGGACCGGCCAGCGCGCCACTGCTGAGCTCGGGATCGAACAGCAGGCGCACGTTGCGCAGTTGCTCCTCGCCTGTCCTACCCTCGCCTGTCCTACCTGTGTCGTGTTGTTCCACGTGCTCCGCCGCCTGTCTTCAATCGGAGGGAATGAGCCGATGGCGCACGCTCTCGAACTCCTCCTGCGCCTGCTCGTAATCGTCGTGGCGCCCGATGTCAAGCCAATAGTCCTCGCTTTGCCATGCTCGTACGACCTCGCCGGCGGCGATCAGACGCAGCACCAGATCGGGAAAGTCCAGGTGCTCGCCGGGTTTGATGTAGGCCAGAGCTCGCGGAGCGAAGCAGTAGACACCCATGCTGGCGGTGAAGTCGATCGCCGGCTTCTCGTCATAACCCGTCAGGCGCGTGGCGTCGCCGTCGTCGTTGAATCGCAGCACGCCGAGCGAGACTTGGATGTGGCGCACTTTGGTGGCGATCGTCGCGGCAGCGTCACTGGAGCGGTGACGCTCCAGCAAGGCGCCATAGTCGATGTCGGTTAGCACATCGCCATTCATCACCAGCACGTCTTCCTGCTCGAGGTCGTCGATCAGCGCGAGCGCGCCCACGGTGCCTAGCGGCTCGCGCTCGCGGTAGTAGTCGATCGGGATGTCGTAGGCGGCGCCGTCGCGGAAGAAGGCCTCGATCAACTCGGCCAGGTAGCCGGTGGCGATCGTGACGCGCTCGAAGCCGTGGGCACGCAGCTGGCGCATGACGATGTCGAGCACGGGCCGGTCCCCGATCGGCATCAGCGGCTTGGGGAGCACCGTGGTGTAGGGGCGCAGGCGCGTGCCTTCGCCACCTGCGAGGATCACCGCGCGCTTCAAGTCCGCTCCCTCGCCACCAACCCAGTCTGCCTCCTCGCCACCAACCCAGTCCGCTCCCTCACAGCCAACGCAGTCGGCCCCCTCGCAGTCGAGGCCGCCCCGTACCGGTCTCTCCCGCCTCTGCGCACCGTTCGCTCCCCACGTCTGTCATCGCCGCGAGACTACACCCCGCGGCGGCCTGGGATCATGGCGGCGATGTGTCCCCCTTTCCCTGCTCCAGGGCTCCCCTCCACAAGGGATCTGCTCGTAACGACGTATACCCCAGTACTGCGCTCCGGCCAGGCTATGCGCACCTATGGCGTGGCGCGAGCGTTGGCCGCACATGCAGGCCTCGATCTCCTGTACGTGCGCTTCGGCGCCGAGCACCCCGACGAGGCTTTCCGCTCGATCCGTGGGATCGAGCTCTATGCGGTGGAGCCCTCTCGCGGAGTGCGCCGGCTGCGGAACTATGCCCTGGCTCTGCTGCGCGGCGTGCCCGAGCAGTTCGCGCGCGGCATCTCGCCGGAGCTCACAGCGGAAGCGATGCGCTTGGCCGCAGCTCAAGACCCCGCCCATCCGCGCGGTCGTGTGATCGCCGATGGCCCGATCGCCGCGGCGGCCCTCGCCGGCCTGTCGCGCCAGCGCCCGGTGATCTACAACGCCCACAACTTTGAGTCGGGCTTTCGCCACGAACTGGAGCCGCGCCGCATGGGCAAGCACTTGCGCAACGTCGCGCTGCGCGTCTTCGAGCGCCGGCTCCTGCAGCGGGCGTCGGAGTCGTGGATGGTGAGCGAGGCCGATATCGCCGGTGCTCATGCTCTGTGCCCGCCGGCCCGCCTGCGCTATGCGCCCAATGTGGTGGACGTGGCCGCGATCGCCCCCGTCTCGCCGCTGACCGCACAGCCGCGTGCGATCTTTGTCGCCAGCTTCCGCTATGAGCCCAACCGCAACGCCCTGCGCTTCCTCTTGGATGAGGTGTTTCCGCGCGTATGGCAACAGTTGCCGCAGGCGCGATTGGCGCTCGTGGGAGGGGGCCTTGACCACGCCCCAGCCACGGATCCACGCGTGGAAACGCTTGGCTTCGTCGAGGACCTTGGCGGCGCCTACGCCAACGCCCGCTGCGCCGTGGTGCCGCTCCTGCAAGGCGGGGGCACGCCACTGAAGTTGATCGAGGCCTTGGCCCACGGCCTGCCGGTGATCGCAACCTCGCGCGCGGCGGCGGGCTTACGGGTACACGCAGGAGAGCACTGCCTGCTGGCAGACGACGCCGCGTCCTTCGCAGCGGCGCTCGTGCAGGTGCTGCGCGAAGGGGCGCCGGAGTTGGGGCGCAGTGGGCGAGAGCTGGTGCAGGCGCACTACTCGATCCAGGCGCTCAGCCGCCTGCTGGGGGAGTGACTGAGGGAGTGACCTGTCGCCGGGCCAGTTCCACGCTGTGCTCGAGATCGGCTTCGGCGTGCAGGCCCGGTATCGCGGGGCGCAGAGTCGATGGCAGCAGCCGCCGTAGGATCCGCGCGCGAGGACCGAAGGCAAGGACGGCGTCGATTTCGCGTACCTGGGTCTCCAGGTCGACGGCGCGCATGACCGCAAATGGGCGAAAGCGCGTCACGGAGCACAGCGGAATGTCGCCGTCGATGGCTGCATCGTCGGTGACCAGCACCACATCGATGCCCCGCGCCTGCAACCCCGACAGCCACTCGCGCGCGGCCCGCGCTGAGCCCCCGCGCGCCGCGAGGGCAAGGATCTTTGGCTGACCCACGCGGCGCCGGCCGAAATGCCCGGGGGTGATGTCCTCGCGCTCCGTTGCCAGCGCTTCCTCCGCGACGCCATCCTCGACAGCCTCCTTGACGGCCAGCGGCGCGTCAGGTCTCGCGCGTGCCAGCACAAGCACCCACACGAGTGCGTCGGAGGCCACATCGAGGGAGATCTTCAACATCCCCCGCCAGCCGTCGCGCCAGCCGCGATCCACAATCGTTCGGTAGACGAGCTTCGCGAGCGGACGCACGACGATGCCCGTCACATATCCGCGGGCCGTGGGCGGCGAGACGTGCCGGCTGTCCAGGCGCGCGTAGCTCCACATATCGCGCAGCGCTTCGCCCAGGCCGCTGGCCAACTCGTGTTCGAGATCGCCCTGCAGGACCGCCGGGCGCTCGCGCGACCCGACCCCCTCGTGCACCTCGCGGCTCTCGTCGTGGCGATAGACGTCGGGGCGCAGGATCCGGGAGCGGTACGCCGGATACTTCGCCGAAGGCCCCAATGGGCGACCGAGAAAGCGATGGCGCAAGGGGCAGAGCGCCAGCCCCACACCGGGCGGAGGCGAGGCAATGAACGCCTGGACGCTCGCCTGCAGCTGCGCAGAGACGCGCTCGTCGGCGTCCACCTCGAAGACCCACTCGCTGGTGGCAGCGTCGAGCGCGACGTTGCGCTGGATCGCATAGCCCGGCCAAGGGTTCTCGATCACCTTCGCCCCCGCTGCCCGGGCGATCTCCACGGTGCGATCGGTGGATCCCCCGTCGACTACAACGATCTCATCGCAGAAGGCCACGCTTTGGAGCGCCGCGGGCAGGCGCTCTTGCTCGTCCTGCACTATCAGGCATGCGGCTATGCGCTCTCGGGACACCATCGTCTGACATCTTTCCTCGGCAGGTCGAGCAGGTACGGCTGAGCGCACCGCCGGATGGCATTGTATGGCGGGCTATCAGCCCAGATACCCAAGCGAGCCTGGCCAACGGTCGGGCAGAGCCCCGAGGAGACAGCGGCAGAGGCGCGGTCAAGGTTCGCCGGCATTGATGCACACACTTCGAGGTTGACATAACCAAGATGGCTGGCTAGCCTCTACACGATCTGTGGGGGATGTCGGATGGATCGTCGGCCAAGCTGGGCATACCGAGCTTGGCACGCGAGTGCTTTGTCGCACTCATCCAGACTCAGAGACCAGGGAAGGAGTGGAGGACCGAATGACAGCAACGCCATCACGCAGGCGCGGTAGGACTCGCGCGATAGGCAGGCGCGGTAGACCTCACGCGATGGGATCTGCCTCCGAAGGGCGGCGCTTGCGCTCTTTGCAGCGCACCCGTTCGCGCTCCTCACTTATGCGCACCCTTTCGCGCTCCGCGTTCATGCGCGTCCGTTCGCACTCCGCGCCCCTCGCGCTCCTTCTGGCCAGCCTTCTGGCTACGGTGCTCTGCGGACCGGGCGTCGCCGCTGCTGAAGAACCGGCCCTGCTATCCGTTGGCACGGGGGCTCCGCCCTCCGTCGGCGTGGCGGCTCCGCTATCCGCCGGCGTGGCGGCGCCGGTGCTCAGCGTCTCGGCAGGCGTCGTGCATTGGAGTCCGATTGCGCTGGAGGACCACTACGGGATCGCCATCTCCAACGACGCGCGCGGCACCAGCGACCGCAGCACACACTACCTAACGATCCCCAGAGAACCCGGCGAAACACAGTCCTACACACCCAACCTCAACCCCGGGGAAACCGCATACATAGGCATCAGCGCCGACGACGGAGTCACCTGGTCCGAACAAGAGGCCACCGTAACCGCAGCCAAGCCCGAACCGTCGCCAGAACCCGAACCGACTCCTGAACCCGAACCGGCGCCAGAACCTGAACCGGCGCCAGAACCACCAGGATCGGAAGCGACGACACCGGGCGTTCCGGCTCCGGTGCTGAGCGTGCATGGCAATACCGTCTCCTGGAAAGCCATCCCGGGCATTACCAGCTACACATTCGCCACCGTGCACAACCCCACCACGACACGCAACACGACCTACCGCATAGTGACGAGCTCAAGCTTCACGCCGCCGATTGTGCCCGGTCAGACGGTCAACTACGGACTGAAGGCCCGCACTCCCGTGAAAGGGCCGTGGGCGCAGGAGGTGTCGATCACCTATCCCGCTACGAACCCGCCACCTAAAGAACCGCCAACAGGCACTGAACCACCGCATACTCCTCCAGGCGCTTTTGGCCTGCCTTTTGTCAAGGGCATCGACGCCAACCTTGTCGGCTGGGGCCTCACCAATCTTCCAATTATCGCCTCGGAGATGCATTCGCTGGGTGTGAATTGGGAGCGTGAGGATCTTTCGTGGGAAACGATCGAGCCGCAGAGGGGCGTCTTTGACTGGTCACGCTGGGATCAGACAGTCGCGGCCGCTAAGGCCAACGGCATCACGATCCTGCCGATCGTTGGC